>NZ_KB908089.1 GCF_000382345.1 Massilia niastensis DSM 21313 | reverse complement strand
GCCCCTCGTACAGCCCTGCCAGGCCAAGCTTGTTCCAACGCTGGCGCCATTGCTCGACACTGTTCAAATGCACCGAGAACTCGTCAGCAGTCTCTTGCAGGGTCAGTCCCTGACTCAACCGCAAGATGCCTTGGGCGCGCATACGAGCCCGTGGATGAGGATGGAAAATCCCCATGTCCCGCAGCGTCCGACGCTCGGCATCGGACAACATTAACAGTTTCATCGCAGTGACTCCTGCAGCAGTCTCCGATCTGAGTTTAACTCAAAATTTTCGGAGACTACTTAACGACGAACACTCCAGCCACCTCCGGCGTGCCGCGCGTGACACCTGGTCCCCGTCGCCGCCCTGCCGGATCCGCCACCCGGCACTGGTCAGCCCAAGTGTTAAATTGCGCACAAAATATCTGCCAAGAAAATGTTTATCTCGTTACAATGCGGATACTGCGTATGGGTTCCTCCGCTTGCGGTTCAGCCCGGCGCACCCAGACATTGGCATGGACCGACATTGCGCATTACGACGGATGAAGACCCGCACCTACCTGTTCCTGATGGCCGCCGCCATCCTGCTGCCAGTGGCGATCGCCTTCTGGATCGGGCTGTCCATGCTGCTGGACTGGGAGCGCGCGTCGCGTATCAACAGCGTCAAGGAGATGGCGCGCGCCACCGCCTTCCAGCTCGACCGCGAGATCGCGTCGGCCGAGTCCGCGCTGCGCAGCATCGCGCATTCGGAAGGCCTGCGCCAGGGCGACTTCCCGCGCGTGCACCGCTGGGCCAGTTCGCTCAACGCCGGCAGCCCCTGGTCGTGGACCATCCTGGCGAGCAGCGAAGGCGAAGGCCTGTTCAATACCCTGGTCCCCTTCGGCACCCCGCTGCCCGCCAAGCGCGGCGCCTGGGCCGCGCAGGTGTCGCCGGAGCGCGGCACGCGTGTCTCGGGCTACTTCATCGGCAGCCTGTCCGGACGTCCGACGGTCTCGGTCGACGTGCCGGCCGCCGTCGGCGCGGGCAAGCACTACATCGTCAGCCAGATCTTCGACGTGCGCTATTTCGAGCGCATCCTGAACCACGACGCCCTCGGGCGCGACTGGGTGGTCGGCATCTTCGACAGCACCGGGGTCACCCTGGCGCGCAACCGCCACGCCCACAGCATGGTCGGCAAGCCGATGCGGCCCGATTTCCTGGCCGCGACCCGCGCCAGCAACAGTGGTGTGTTCCGCCACACTACCCATGACGGCGCCGAGATCTACGGCGTCTTCACGCGCTCGAAGACCAGCAACTGGACCGTGGTGATCGGCGTGCCGGTCGACGAGATCGAGGCGGCCGCCCGCACCGCCACCCTGTACGCCGCGATGGCGCTGATGCTCGTGATGGGCCTGGCGATCGGCGTCGCTGTCTTCCTCGGCAACAAGGTCGAGACGGCGCTGCGCCATGCCGCCGCCGCGGCCCGCGCGCTGACCCACCAGGCGATGCCGCCGCCGGCCCCGACCCGGGTCGAGGAAGTCGACGCCCTGCTCTCCAGCCTGCACCAGTCCAGCGAGGCGCTGGCCCGCGAAAGCGCGGTGCGCCAGGGACTGCAGGAAGAGCGCGAGCAGCTGCTGCTGAGCGAACAACATGCGCGCCGCATGGCCGAAGCCCAGAGCAGCGCCAAGGACAACTTCCTGGCCATGCTGGGCCACGAACTGCGCAACCCGCTGGCGGCGATCGCGGGCGCCATGGCGGTGCTGGACATGCCGGGACTGAAGCCGGAGATGGCGTCCAACGCGCGCGCGATCAGCCGGCGCCAGATGCGCCACCTGACCCGCATCGTCGACGACCTGCTCGACGTCCAGCGCATCCTGTCGGGCAAGATCGTGCTGCAGCGCGCGCCGGTCAACCTGGCCGAGGTGCTGCGCACCTGCAGCGACGCCAAGGCCCTGGTCGACGCCGGCAACCATGGCTGGCAGGTCGAGATCGAGGACGCCTGGGTCGACGGCGACCGCACCCGGCTCGAGCAGATCATCGACAACATGCTGCACAACGCGATCAAGTACACGCCGGCCGGCGGGCGCATCGGCGTGCGGGTGCGCCCGCTGGGCGGGCACGCCGTGCTCGAGGTGAGCGACTCGGGAATCGGCATCGAGCCCGAGCTGCAGCCGATGATCTTCGACGTGCTGGTCCAGGGCCCGACCAGCATCGACCGCGCCCAGGGCGGCCTCGGTCTCGGCCTGGCGCTCGTCAAGCAGCTGTCCGCCCTGCATGGCGGCACGGTCCAGGTGCACAGCGAAGGCCGCGGCCACGGCAGCACCTTCACCGTGAGCTTCCCGCTGCGCGCCGCGCCCGCCCCGCCGCAGCCGCACGAGCATTCCGGCGCCGACGCCATTGCCGGTAATGCGCCGGCCAACACGGCCTGACGCGGCACGGCTGGTAAATCCGCCCGGCCGCCCATACGTGGGAGGCATCGCCACCGTCGGACCTGCCATGCGTATCCTTAAAAGCTTGCTGCTCGCCGTGATCCTGATCGCGGGGTATGCGCTCATCGAGCCCTGGCTGAAGCACATGCTGTATGCGATGCGGCTGGCCTCGATGCCGGCGCCGACGGCGCTGGCCATGCCGGTGGAAGGCGTGCGTCCCGGGGCCCTGCGCGACACCTGGCACGCGGCCCGCGGCGCGGGCCGCAAGCACGAGGGAATCGATATCTTCGCCAGACGCGGGACGCCGGTGCGCTCGGCCACCGAAGGCATCGTGCTGCGGGTCGGCGCCAACCGCCTGGGCGGCCAGGTGGTCTGGGTGCTGGGTCCCGCCGGGCAGCGGCACTACTACGCCCACCTCGACCGCCATGCGGACGTGACGGCCGGGATGCGGGTCGAGACGGGCCGGGTGCTCGGCTATGTCGGCAATACGGGCAATGCGGCCGGCACCCCGCCCCACCTGCACTATGGCGTGTACGAGGCGGGTGGCGCGCTCAATCCCTACCCGCTGCTGCGCGCCGAACCGGCCAGCGCCGCCCTTCCCTGACGTGCAGTCCTAGTAGACCGGCGAGCCCTCGGGCTGCTGGTATGGCGCCGGCATCGCTTCGACCGGCTCGGGTTCCGGCGCTTCCTCGACCTCGACCTCGGTCTCGGTTTCGACCTCGGCGGGCTCGATCTCTTCCTCGATGGTCTGCACCTCGACCGGCAGGTCGCCCGGCAGTTCCTCGATCTCCTGCTCCGGTTCTTCGTAGCGGCGCGGCTCCGGCCTGCGGCCGCCCGGCAGCAGCGCGCTGCCGTCGAGCCGGCCGCTGTCGAGCGCGGCGCGGAAGAAGTCGCCCACCAGCAGCGCGGCGTTGTGGCCGCCCTGGCCCCAGTAGGAGCTGCGGATCGTCACGCGGTTGTCGTTGAAGCCGACCCAGGCGCCGGCCACCAGGTTGGGATGCATCAGGATGAACCAGCCATCGGTGTTGTTCTGGGTGGTGCCGGTCTTGCCGGCCACGTCGCCCTGGATGCCGAAGCGGTAGCGCACCCCGCCGCCGGTGCCGCGGTTGACCACGCCGCGCATCATGTCGATCAGGGCCAGCGCCGATTCCTGCGACAGCGCGCGCTCGGGCACGGCGGTCGAGAAGTCGGCCACGACCCCGCCGTCGCGGTCGAGGATGCGGCGCACGAACACCGGCTTGCGGTATTCGCCCTCGGCCGCGATGGTGGAATAGGTGCTGACCATCTCCAGCAGCGTGACCGGGCTGGTGCCGAGGGCCAGCGAGGGCACCGCGGACAGCTTGCTCTGGCGGATGCCCATGCCCTCGGCCAGGCGCACGATCGGCGACAGGCCGACATCCTGCATCACCTGGGCGGTGATGGTGTTCTTCGAGTACACCAGGCCGTCGCTCAGGGTCATCGAGCGCCCGCTGTTGCCCGACATGTCAGTCGGGCGCCACACGCTGCCGTCGGCGGCGCGGATATCCTGCACCGCGTCGCGGTAGGTCTTGTCGGGCGAGATGCCGCGTTCCAGCGCGGCGGCGTAGACGATGGGCTTGAAGGTGGAGCCGGGCTGGCGCGCGGCCTGGGCCACGTGGTCGAACTGGTCGCGCTCGAAATCGCGGCTGCCGACCCAGGCCTTGACCTCGCCGCTGGCCGGATCGATGGCGACGAAGCCCGCCTCCAGGCGCGACTTGGCGGTCTTGAGCGTGTTCATGAAGCCGCGGTCGGCCTTCAGGCGCTTGAGCGCGGCGGCCGGCGCCTCGCCATCCTCGACCGCGCGCCGGTATTCCCCGCTCTCGCGCACGAAGGCGTCGAGGGTGCGCCCGTGCGAGCTCCAGTAGTAGGAGAAGGGCTTGACCTCGTCGCGCATCTGCATGTACATGCCGGTCGAGGTCGAGCGCATCAGGCTGGGCGAACCCCATTCGACGTCGGCGATCGCCTGCAGGGCGTTGGCCTGGCGCTCGACGGCGCGCTCGGCCGCTTCCTGCAGCGCCAGGTCGAGCGTGGTTTCGACCTGCAGCCCGTCGAGCTGGAGGTCGTAGTCGTTCTCGTCGGCCCACTCGAGCAGCCACTTGCGCACGTGGGCGGTGAAATGGTTGTCGCGGCCGCTGCGGTCGGCCAGGCGCGCGAAGCGCACCCGCAGCGGGCGCTTGGCCAGCTGGCGGTAGCGCGCGTCGCTGAAGGCGCCGTGCTTGCGCATCTGGGACAGCACCACGTTGCGGCGCGTGAGCGAGCGTTCCGGATTGGTGACCGGGTTGTAGTAGTTGGTCCCCTTCAGCATGCCGACCAGGGTGGCCGCTTCCAGCACGTCGAGGCGCAGGGCCGGCTTGCCGAAATAGGTGCGCGCCGCCATCTCGATGCCGTAGGCGTTGTACAGGAAGGGCACCGTGTTCAGGTAGGCCTCGAGGATCTCGGTCTTGCTGTAGGTGTTCTCGATCTTGATGGCGGTGATCAGTTCCTTCATCTTGCGGTTGATGCTGCGCGCGCGGCCGATCTCCTCGGGGAACATGTTGCGCGCGAGCTGCTGCGTGATGGTCGATCCGCCCTGCGAATCGCCCTTCAGCGTGGCCAGCAGCGCGCCGGCGATGCGGGTGAAGTCGACCCCGTGGTGCTCGTAGAAGCGGTGGTCCTCGGTCGAGATCAGGGCCTTGATCACGTGCGGCGAGACCTGCGACAGCTTGACGCGCTCCTGCAGGCCCCGTTCGAAGGTGCCGAGTTCCCTGCCGTCGGCGGACAGGATCTTGGTCGGCCGCGCGGCGCGCGCCTGGTGCAGGTCGGAGATGCCGGGCGTGAGCGGGATCAGCGCGACCAGGTAGACCAGGAAGGCCATCAGGAAGGCGGCCAGCGACCATAGCCCGACCAGGGCGAGCTGCACGGGCAGCGGCCGGTCGCGAAGGCGGGCGCGGGCGCGCGCATATCCGGCCTGGGCGGTGCGTGTCGCGCCCTGGACCAGGCGCTTGCCCTGGCGGGTTACCGGGTTGTCTGTCTTTTCTTCCTGTTCCACTGAATGTCCTTGCCTGCAAGATGATACGTCATGCAGCAAGTATAGCTGACACGTGCAGGATCCAAGGGCACGGCAGGCCGCTCACACGTCGACAGGGGCCGGCTGGAAGCGCCCGGCGCGCAGCAGGGCCTCGACGATCGCCACCGGCTGCGGCTGGCTGAAGATATGGCCCTGCACTTCGTCGCAGCCGCAGTTGCGCAGGTAATCGAGCTGCTCCAGCGTTTCCACGCCCTCGGCGATCACCTGCATGCGCAGTCCGTGCGCCAGCGAGATGATGGCGTCGACCATGGCCGCGCTGTCGGCGCTGCTGACGATGTCGTGCACGAAGGAGCGGTCGATCTTCAGGACGTCGACCGGCAGCCGTTTCAGGTACGAGAGGCTGGAGTAGCCGGTCCCGAAATCGTCGATCGAGAGCTTGACGCCCATGCGCTTCAGGCAGCGCATGGTCTCGATGGCGGCTTCGACGTCGGCCATCATCATGCTTTCGGTAAGTTCGATCTCCAGCATGTCGGCCGGCAGTCCGGTGTCGTGCAGCGCCCGCGCGACCGTCTCGACCAGGTCGGGCTCGGCGAACTGGCGCGCCGACAGGTTGACCGCCACCCGCAGCGGGCCCACGCCGTCATGCCGCCAGCGCTCGTTCTGGCGGCAGGCGGTGCGCAGCGCCCAGGCGCCGATCGGCACGATCAGCCCGGTTTCCTCGGCCAGCGCGATGAAGCGGTCGGGCCGCACGGTGCCGAGCTGCGGATGGCGCCAGCGGATCAGGGCCTCGGTGCCGACCACGAAGCCGCTGGCCAGGTCGATCTGGGGCTGGAAATACAGCTCGAACTGGTCGTCGCGCAGCGCGTGGCGCAGCGCGCCCTCGAGGGCCAGGCGATCGGTCGCGTGCGCATTCATGTGGGGGGCGTAGAACTGGAGCCCGTTGCGGCCGATCTCCTTGGCGCGGTACATGGCGATCTCGGAGTGCTTGACCAGGGTCTCGGCGTCGGCGCCGTCGACCGGATAGCCGGCGATGCCCGCGGTGCAGGTCATCACCAGCACCTGCTTGTCGAGGGCGAGCGGCTCGGACACCGCCTCGCGCACCTCCTGCAGGCGCGCGGCGGCCTGGCGTTCGTCGGTGCAGCCGCACAGCACCAGCATGAAATTGTCGCCGCCGACGCGCGCCGCGGTGTCGGTCTGGCGCATCGTGCGGGCGATGCGGCTGGCGATCTCGCACAGCGCCCGGTCCCCTTCCCTGCGGCCCAGCGTATCGTTGATCAGCTTGAAGTGGTCGAGGTCGAGCGACACCGCCCACACCGGATTCTCGCGCGCGATCGCGATCGCGCGCTCCAGGCGGTCGGCCAGCAGCACCCGGTTGGCCAGCCCGGTCAGGGTGTCGTACTGGGCGCGGTGCTCGAGCTCCGCCTCGTAGTGCTTGGCGGTGGTGATGTCGTAGATCGAGACCACGAAGTGCTCGGTCACGCCGTCCGCGCGCCGCACCGGGGCGATGTAGATGTCGCACATCAGTTCCGCGCCTTCGCGGGTGAACTGGCGCAGCATCGCATGGCCCTCGCGCCGCTCCCGCAGCGCGCCGCGCAGTTCCTGCAGCGCCGGCTGGTTGGCCTCCTCGTCGGCGAAGGTCTCGAGCGGACGCCCGGCCAGCTCTTCTTCCTTGTAGCCGTAGGTGCGCTCGCAGGCGGGATTCACATACTCGATCGGGTAGTGCGGGCGCAGGGCGTTGATGATCAGGATGGGATTCGCGCTGGCCTCGATGGCGCGTTCGAACAGGCGCAGCGCGCTGCTGGCCTGTTCGAGCGCGGCGGTGCGCTGCTCGACCAGGGCCTCGATGCGCCGGGTGCGCACGCTGCGCTGCTGGACCAGTCCCGCGATCGAGAAGCTGAGCACCACGCCGAGCGCGAACACCGCCAGCTCGGCCAGGCTGCGGACGATGCCGTAGGCTTCCTGCTGTACCTCGACTTCCCACTGCTTGCCGGCCACGGTGAAGCTCTCGACATAGCGCAGCGGCGCGCCGAAGACGGTTTCGTGCAGCCAGGTGCGCTCGCCGGCGAAGTTGCCGGCCTGGTAGACCGGCACCACGGCGCCGTCGGTGCGCTGGCCGCTGAGCGTCAGCCCGAAGGACTTGTCGTCCAGCAGGCGGACGTTCTGCAGGCTGCCGCCGACCAGCAGGGCGACGTCGATCACGACCTCGGTGCTGCCGATCACGGAGCGGCGCCGCGCCGCGACGTCGACCAGGCTGGCCCCCGTGCGGTACACGGGCTGCACGATCACCACCCCGCGCCGCGTGCCGTCGCCCTGCAGCAGGTCGATCAGGGGGCTGGAGGTCGGCTCGCCGGTGTCGATGGCGCGCAGGATGTAGGCCCGCTGGTCGGGATTCGACAGGGAGTCGTAGCCATAGGCGATTTCGTTGCCGACGATCGGCACCACGAAGTCGTTGACCAGGTAGCGCAGGCGGTCTCCCGCCCGCACCAGGCCGCCGGGGCCGCGCTGCTTGATCTCGAAGCCGGGCCAGGTGCGCGCGCGGTCGGCCTCGAAGGCGGCCCGCTCGGGCGCGGTGACCATGCGCTGGAACACCAGCGCCTGCAGGTAGCCGTGCTGGCGCACCAGCGGCTGGGTGAAGGTGTCGAAGTCTTCATGGCTGACCTCGGTCGAGGCCTGGAACAGCAGGTTGACCGCGCGCACCGCGCCGGTCGCGTCGTTGAACGCGCGGGTGACCGCCGCCACCCGCATGCCCGAGCGCTGGTTGAATTCGGCGCTCATGCGCTGGGTTTCGATGTGTCGCATGCCGGCACACAACACCACGGTAATGGCCAAACACAGCAGGCAAGTCGCCACCGCGGCGCGCGACAGGTCGCGTGCCCTCTGGATAGACCCGATGGCTGGCAGGCTTCGCATTAACCGATGCTAGCAAAGAACGGTACGGCTCGGTGGGACGTTACGGAAAAGCAACCACGCCGGAGCGCGATGCATTATGATCACGCGATGCAAGCCGATGCCCCCTCTTTTTCGCCCGCCGATGTACCTTCGATCCGGGTCCTGCGCCAGTTCCGCGTAGTCTTCAATGCCGTCAAATCCCATTTCCGCCAGGTCGAGCGCGAAGCCGGACTGGGCGGCGCCCAGCTATGGGCGCTGTCGGTGATCGAGCGTCAGCCGGGCATAGGCGCAACCGGCCTGGCGCGCGAGCTGGATATCCACCAGTCCACCGCCAGCAACCTGGTGCGGACCTTGTGCGAGCGCGGCTTCGTGGCCGGCGCCCGGGACGGCGCGGACCGGCGCAGCATCGCGCTGCGCGTGCTGCCGCCGGGGCAGGAACTGCTGCGGCGCGCCCCGCTGCCGTTTGCCGGGGTGTTGCCGGAAGCGCTGGCCGGCCTGGACGACGCGACCCTGCTGCGGATGGAACAGGACCTGGCGCGCCTGATCGGGGAACTCGGGGCCGACGAGGAGAACGCGAAGGTGCCGCTGGCGCAGCTGTAGAGCGCATGACCATCGCTTGATTCGACTCGCATGGGACACAACGTTCCGCCCCGGCCCACGCAGGACTGCAAGATCAGCCCGGTGCAGTGGTTCATCACGATGGAGGCCGCGCATCGGCAGGCGGCTTTCCGGAAATCCGCTTCGACCTCATTCGGCGGTGCTCCTCGCAACTGTTGGAGTTTTTGCTTCGACAGGGCTACCTGGTCAAGCCAGTTCCGGCGTTCCTGGAAGAATTTTCCATACAATACCGTCTTCCCTACTCTCAACCTTGAAGGATGAATGTGATCACGATTCGTCAAGCCAGCGTGGCCGATGTCGCGCTCGTCGCGCCGCTGTTCAATGCCTACCGCCAGTTCTACGGCAAGCCGGACGATCTCCGGTTGGCGGAGCAGTTCCTGCGCGAACGTCTCCAGAACGGCGAGTCGACGGTTCTGCTGGCGCTCGATACGGATGGAAACGCCGCCGGCTTTACGCAGCTGTATCCATCCTTTTCGTCCGTCTCGGCGCGGCGGATCTATATCCTCAACGATCTGTTCGTAGCGCCCTTCGCCCGACGCGCATCGGTCGGCCGCCACTTGCTCGAGGCGGCAGCGGCATTCGGACGCGAACAGGGCGTGCCCCGTCTGTCCTTGTCCACGGCCCGGATCAACTCGACGGCCCAGGCGCTCTATGCATCGGCTGGTTGGGTACGCGACGATCAGTATTTCTCCTACTCACTGGAATTGTGATTCCCAATAAGACTTATGCGCAGGCACAATATGCTCGAACCGAACCTTCGATAGCTGAAAGATTCCGCGCGCGAATGGGTGGCGCGACCGGATGACATCCGCCGCCGCAACGCTTCCATGAAAGCCCACATCCTCGATTGCTGGGCCATTAAATAAACAGGGTCAGAGTCGAATTGCCGGGAAATTCCCCAGAATTTCCAATAATGCGACTCTGACCCTATTTTTTTTCATTACACCAATCCCACCGATAATTAGGGTCAGAGTCGAATTGTTTGACAACTCTGCGATATTTCCCATTAAATCGACTCTGACCCTCATTATTTTCTTGCGCATTTGGACATAACTTAGGGCTTTCCGTAGTAAAACGGCCGTCAAAATTCCTCAATGCAAGCATATCGCCTGCTCTGCTCGCCCTAAATAATCAGGGTCAGAGTCGATTTATTGGGAAACAAGGCAAAGTTGTCAAACAATTTGACTCTGACCCTAATTTTGATTCGGAGAAAGCCGTCAAAAACAAATAGGGTCAGAGTTCAATTAAGGGAAATGTTGGGGAATTTCCCGATAATTTGACTCTGACCCTATTTGTTTACTGGAGCGGTGTGAGGGGATTTTGCTATGGCTGTCGAGAAGCCGTGCCTAGCGCGAACCTGCCCCGTTCCGGCTCCGCGCGAGTTCGCGGTCGAGCGCGTTGGCGAAGTTCTGGCGGTCGGCCTGGCTGAATGCGGGCGGGCCGCCGGTGTCGACGCCGCTGCCGCGCAGCTCTTCCATGAAGGCCCGCATCGTCAGTTGCTGGGCAATGGTGTCCCTGGTGTACCACTCGCCGCGCGGATTGAGCGGCAAGCCGCCCTTTTCCAGCACCAGGGCGGCCAGCGGAATGTCGCCGGTCACGACGATGTCGCCGGGACTGACGCGCTCGACGATCTCGGCGTCGGCCGCGTCAGCGCCCGCCGGGACCTGGAGCGCGCGGATGAAGCGCGAGCCCGGCACGCGCATCAGCTGGTTGGCGACCAGCGTGACCTGGAGCTGCAGGCGTTCGGCCACCCGGAACAGGATGTCCTTGATGACGGCGGGACAGGCGTCGGCGTCGACCCAGATGTGCATGGAGTAGATTGGATGAGATCAGCAGGAAGGCGCCATTGTAAAGCAACAGCCTAGCGCTCGTAGCCGTTGCGGAAGCTGCCCAGCGCAAAGTCCACCATCGACTCCACGCTGCCCTGCTCTTCATGCGTGCGGCGCAGCTGTGCGGCGTCGCCGCCGGTCTCCAGCATGGCGCGCAGGCCGGCCAGCGCCTCCGTCGAACCCAGGCGCGCCGCATGCGCTTCGATGCGCCCGAGCGTGCCGCGGATGTCGTCGCGCAGCGACACCGCCTCGTGCTCCTGCGGCAGCACGATCGAGCCATCCAGCCCGAAGCGGCAGGCCTGGAAGCGGTTGTAGTTGTAGACCAGGTAGTCGTCTTCCTTCGGCGCCGGCTCGTTCCCCTCCAGCAGGTAGCTGCACAGGGCCTGCAGGTAGCAGGCCAGCGCCGCCGCATGCTCGACGCTCAGCGGCGTGTCGCACACGCGCAGCTCGATCGTGCCGTATTCCGGCTTCGGCCGCAGGTCCCAGTAGAAGTCCTTCATGCTGCGCACGATGCCGGTATCTTCCATGCGCGCGAAGTAGTCGCGCTCGAAGGCGTCCCAGCTGAGGAGGAACGGCGCCCGGCCCGACAGCGGGAAGGCGAACACGGAGTTCAGGCGCGCCGACTGGAACTGGGTGTCGCTGCCCTGCAGGAAGGGAGAGGACGCCGACAGCGCGATGAAGTGCGGAATGTAGCGGTTCAGCGCATGCAGCAGGAACAGCGCCTGGTCGCCGGACGAGCAGCCGATGTGCACGTGCTGGCCGAACACGGTGAACTGCTTGGCCAGGTAGCCGTACAGCGCCGACACTTCGCGGAAGCGCGGCTTTTCATAGATGCGGCGCTGCGACCATTGCTGGAACGGGTGGGTGCCGCCGCCGCACAGCCCGACGTTCAGGCGGTCGCCGGCGCGCAGCAGGGTGTCGCGGATGACGCGCAGTTCGTCCACCAGGGTGCCGTGCTCGCGGTGGATGCTGCTGTTAATCTCGATCATGCTTTCGGTGATCTCGGGCGTGACGTTACCCGGGAAAGGCGCACGGCCGAGCAGCTCGAGCATGTCCGGCGAGGCCGGCGCGAGGTCGAAGTCGGACAGATTGACCAGCTGGAGCTCGAGCTCCACACCCATGGTCAGGGATTCCGATTTGGTGAATTCAGGCAGCGACATGGCTCACCCCCTTTTCTTTTTCTTTCTTGAAGTGCGATTCGCGCGCTCCGCTCAGGGCGTGCTGGGTCAGGATCGGCGCCAGCACTTCCAGCAGCAGGGTCATCGCCGCCAGCGGCGCCAGGCTGTCGAACAGGTCGATGCCCAGGCGGCGGGTCTGCTCCAGCAGCAGGATCGCGAACACGGCCATCGGCATCATCGCCACCCCGGTCAGGGCGCCCTTGCGCGCACTGATGCCCGAGACCCGCGCGGTCGCGGTGCAGACGCCCACCTTGACCAGGGCGCGCACCAGCACCAGCAGCAGGCCGAGCGCGATCCCGTCGGCGGTCGGCGCCCAGTCGATGCGGGTCGCGACAAAGAAGAACAACAGCACCGCCAGCAGGTCGCCCAGCGCGCCGAAATTGCGCTGCGCGGGGCTGAGCGTGATGCGGCGGTGGCGCGCCACCAGGCCGAAGGTGAGCGCGGCCAGCACCGGCGACAGCATCAGCACGTGGGTGACCGCCACCAGGAAGAACACGGCCACCGCGAAGGTCAGCGTGGCGTCGCCGCTGGTGCTGCCGATGCGGCGTTGCCACAGCGGCACCAGCACGCCCAGCAAGGCGCCCAGGCCGCCCGACACCACCAGCACGACCAGGCTGGTCCAGCCGGCGTGGACGATGTCGCCCGAGGTCTGGAACACGCCGATGCCGACCGTGACGTTGAACACGAATACCGCCAGCACGCAGTTCAGCGCCGCCAGGTGCATGGCGCGCTCGGTGACCTGGCCGCCGCCGCCCTGCTCGTTGATCACGCGGATCAGGCCGGCCGGAGAAGTCGCCATCGCGAGCGCCGCCAGCAGGCAGGCCGAGAGCGGATCGGTATTGCAGACGCGGGCCACGGCATACACGGCGCCCCAGGTCAGGCCCGCCTCGAGCACCGAGGTGGCGACCATCCAGGGGTTGGCGCGCAGCCAGCGCAGGTTGATGCGGTAGCCCAGTTCGAACAGCATCAGGCCGAAGCCCAGGTTGGCAAGCATCATGAAATTGTCGGCCTGGGCCGGCGGCAGGTAGCCGGCGGCCAGGTTGCCGAAGACGAAGCCACACAGTCCGTAGACGGCGATCCGGGGCAGGTTCGCCCAGCGGTACAGCAGTTCGCCGGCCATCCAGGCCAGGGCAAGCGCAAGCGGCCAGGCCAGCGCATAAGTCAGGGAAAGTAATTCGCTCATGGATCCTCCGGTGGGGGCGCGCTCGAGGGCGGCGGATAGCCGCACAGGCGCGGTGGGCCGGCAGGCGCAGGGAGTGCGCCAGCCGCGGCAGGCAGGGCCGCGGCACCGAAAAAATCCCCCCGACACAGGCGGGGGGATGAAAAGAAACGGCTGAACCGCCTCATCGCTGATCGTGCGCCAGGATGTGCGCAACTCAGCTATACTGCCCGAAAAATACATCGGTGGCAATCACATTTGTCCGAATGTATTGACTGTCAATGCACTTTTGCCAGCTCGCAGCGCGAGCGTTTTCCCTCCACGAAGCAGCGGTTGCGGCGCTCGCCGTAGCGATCCCGGACCGTCACCTCCCAGCGCTCCGGGCCGCTGCGTTCCAGGGTCATGAAGCCGAAACCGTCGACCCAGGAACTGAAGTGCTCGACCACCGCGCCGGGCGCCGGGCTGGTCCCGGCGGGATCGCGTCCGGCAGCGGCGCGGTGTCCTCGGCCGTGCCAGAGAAGCCGCTGACGAACTGGGTCGGATGCGGGCTCGAGAAGCTCACCTGCTCCCACAGGTGGACGTGGCCCGACAGCAGCATGCTCAGGCCGGACGGCAGGTAGTGCGGATCGTGGTCGCCGAAGGCGTCCAGCAGGCCGCGGTCGCCGCCGAACAGGGTCACGGCGCCGGTCTGCGGATCGCGGTTGGCGCCCAGCGCGAGCAGCGGATGGTGGGCGACGCCGATGTTGTAGCGCGCATCGCGGCTCAGGAGGTCGATCCTGCGCCAGGCGTCGCCGTAGATGGCGCGCCGCGGATCCTGCGGCGGCAGGCCGCGCCAGCTGGTGTTGGCGGTGTCGAACACGATCAGCTGGGCGTCTCCGCCCAGCGGCACCGCGTACGGGTCGCCATGGTCGCCGGTCCGGTCCCGGGATGGCAGGTCGCAGTCGCGGCCCGGTACGTAGGGGCGCGGGTCGAGGTAGCGCCAGTAGCCCTGCCCTGCGCGTGCGCAGGATTCATGGTTCCCGCGCGTCATCACCCAGGGCGCCGCGCGCAGCAGCGCCGCGCCGGGGGCGAACAGGTCGGCGCGCCAGGCGTCCCAGCCATAGCCCCAGGGCGAACCGGCGCAACCCGGCCGTTCGGCGGGACACGGATCCTCGCGGTAGTGGTAGTCGCCGACGTGGACCACCAGGTCCGGCTTCCAGGCGGCGGCCGCCGCTGCCACCTGGGCGAACGGATAGGCATCCGGGTCCTCGCAGTCCTGGAAATGTGGTTGCTTCAGGCGGCAGCCGGTGTCGCCGATGACCACGATGCGGCGCGCTTCCCGGCGCGGCAGCGGCAGCGGCTGGCCGCGCACCGAGGCCGAGGCGGCGCCTGGCGGCAAGTCCGCTTCGCAGGCCAGCACGGCGCCGCCCGGCGCCTGCGCCAGGGCGGCCGGCGCACCCGGGCGCAGCGGAATCGCGCCGTACGGCACCCGCACGCGCATCGGCGTCGCGCGTCCGTCCAGCACGATCTCGGGGCAGGCCGCGGCGCGGGTCAGCAGGCGCGCGCTGGCCCGGCCCTGTTCGCCCAGCACCACGAAGGCCGGTTCGTCAGCCGGCGCCCCGGGCGTGGAGACGCAGCCGGCCGCAAGGAGGCCGAGGGCAAGCGCGCCCGCGGCATGGATAGGTCGAAGTGACATCATGTTCGGTCAAGGACAACAGCCGTGTTGCGGCCGGGGAAATGCAGGTCTTACTGCTGGCGCATGTGCAGCAGCGGATACGGACGGCCCGCATCGTCGAGGGGCGAGCGCCCGACGCAGCGGAAGCCCATGCGCTCGTAGAAGGCCACCGCCGGGGCGTTCTGCTCGTTGACGTCCACGCTCAGGGCGCCGGCGATGGCGGCCGCGTGGGCCAGCATGGCGCGCCCGATGCCCTTCCCGCGCAGCGCGGGATCGACGAACAGCGCATCCACGTGCGAGCCGCTCAGGCCCATGAAGCCGGCCGGACGGCCATCGGCCAGGAACACCCACAGCGGCGCCTGCGGCAGGTAATCCTGCTGCACGATGCGCTCGATCGCCACGAAGTCGCGCTCGGACAGGAAGCCGTGGGTGGCGCGCACGCTGCGGCGCCAGATGTCGGCCAGCGCCGCGACGTCGGCGGGTCCGGAAAGGCGGATGGTCGCCATGCTTGTCCCATAAGTGCCAATGTGTCCATTGTGCCCGACCTGCGCGAGCGTGGGAATCGACCAAAGGTGCATTCGTACGGCCGGGTTGGCGCCATGTGGTTATCATGCAGCGACGAGGAGGCGGCGGATGGAGGCGATACCGGCATGGCTGCAGGCGGGATTCTGGGGACTGGTGGCGGGCGCCGCCCTGCTGCTCGGCGCCTGGATCGGCTACCGCCTCAGCGTGCCGCAGCGCCTCACCGCCGCCGTCATGGCATTCGGCAGCGGCGTCCTGATCTCCGCGCTGTCCTTCGAACTGATGGACGAAGCCTATGCCACCGACGGACTGGCGTCGACCGCGACCGGCTTCCTTGCCGGCGCGGCCGCCTTCACCCTCGCCAACTGGCTGCTGTGCCGCCAGGGTGCGCGCCACCGCAAGCGTTCCGGCCCGCACCAGCCGACCGCGCAGCAGGACGGCGGCAGCGGGCTGGCGATCGCCATCGGCGCCCTGCTCGACGGGATTCCGGAATCGATCGTGATCGGCCTGTCCATGCTCGGCGGCCACGGCGTGAGCCTGGTCGCGGTGGCCGCGATCTTCATGTCGAATTTTCCCGAGGGCTTGTCGAGCGCCGCCGGCATGAAACGGGCCGGGCGCAGCGCCCATTACATCTTCGGGATCTGGGGCGGCATCGCGCTGGCCTCGGGCATCGCGGCCCTGGTCGGCTACAGCGTGTTCCAGCACTCCTCGCCCGAGGTGGTGGCCGCGACCATGGCGATCGCCGCCGGCGCCGTGCTGGCCATGCTGGTGGACACGATGATCCCGGAAGCCTTCGAGCAGACCCACGACTTCGCCGGCCTGATCACGGTGCTCGGCTTCCTCGCCGCCTTCGCGCTGAGCAAGGCGGCCGAAGGACGCTAGCGCGCCGCGCGCGGCGCCGTCGCCGGGGCCGCGTGGGAGCGCAGGTAGGCCAGCAGGTCGGCGATCTGGCGCTCGTTGTTGAGGCCCCAGAAACGCATCTTGTTGCCGGGCACCACCCGGTCGGGATCGCGCAGGAAGGCGGCGAGCGACTTCTCGTCCCACACGATGCGGGAGTTCTTCATCGCCGGCGAATACGCATAGTCGCCCGCCGCGCCGGCGCGCCGGCCGATGATGCCGTTGAGCTGGGGGCCGAAGGCGCTGTGCGCGTTCGGGCCGACCTGGTGGCAGTTGGCGCAGCGGTTGAAGACGCGCCTGCCGGCTTCCAGCGGGTCGGCGCCGTGGGCCGCGCCGGCGGCGGCCAACAGCAGCGGCAACATGGCGAGGCGGCGCATGTCCACCCTATTTCACGCGCTGCTTTTCCAGCTTGCGCGCCAGGGTGCGGCGGTGCATGCCGAGGCGGCGCGCCGCTTCCGAGATATTGAAGTCGGTCTCGGCCAGCACCGCGTGGATACGCTCCCACTCCAGGGTCTTGATCGAGGTCGAGCGGTTGGTGACCTCGATCTCGGTGCTGCCGGCCACGTGGCCGAACGCGGCCTCGATGTCGTCGGCGTCGGAGGGCTTGGCCAGGTATTGCACCGCGCCCAGCTTGATCGCCTCGACCGCGGTGGCGATGCTGGCGAAGCCGGTCAGCACCACGATCAGCATGTCCGGCTCGTGCTCGTGCAGCAGCTGGACACAGGCCAGCCCCGAGGTATTCCCCTTGAGCTTGAGGTCGACCACGGCGTAGCCCGGCGTGTGCTGTTCCAGCAGCGCCGCCGCTTCCTCGTAGCCGGAAGCGCCCAGCACCTGGTAGCCGCGCCGCTCGAAGGAGCGGCTCAGGGTGCGGGCGAAGGCCTCATCGTCTTCGATGACGAGCAGCAGGCGCTCAGTGTTGGTCATGGTGCATTTCCTCTTCCAGTTCAATCGCCGACAGCGGCAGGGTGAGCGTGACTTCCGCCCCGCCCTCGGGACGGTTGCGCGCCGTGACCGTGCCGCCGAGCTTGCGCACGACGTTCACCACCAGGAACAGGCCCAGGCCGCTGCCGGGCTTGCCCTTGGTCGACTGGTAGGGCTTGCCCAGCTGGGCCAGCATGCCGGGGGCGAAGCCGGGCCCCTGGTCGGCCACCATCACGCTCAGGACGCCGTCCTCGATGTAGGCGTTCAGGCCGACCCAGTCGGGAGAGGCTTCGAGCGCGTTGTCGAGCAGGTTGTCGATGGTCTGCTTGAGCGCGGAGTCGGACGCCACCGGCAGGTCGTCGGCAATCCGGTTATTGTAGTTGAAGCCGCGCACCGGGCGGCTTTGCTGCCATTGTTCGACCAGGCCGTCGAGGAAGCTCCGGATCGTGGTGCGCACCGCCGATTCGCCGCGCGCCTCGCCGGCCGAGAGCAGGATGCCGCTGACGATCGACTTGCAGCGCTTGAGCTGGGTCTGCATCTCGGTGATTTCTTCCAGCAGCTCGGGATGATTGCGGAATTCGGGCATGCGCTTCCAGTCGCCCAGGATCACCGAGACCGTCGCCAGCGGCGTGCCGAGTTCGTGGGCCGCGCCGGTGGCCAGCAGGCCCATGCGGACGATGTGCTCCTCCTCGGCGGCGCGCTGGCGCAATGCGGCCAGCTGGGCCGCCTTTTCGCGCAGGGTGTCGGAGATGCGCGAGATGAACATCACCAGCAGCGCCGCATTCAGGGCGAAGCACACCAGCAGCCCCTGCACGTACAGGCTGGCGATGCCGCGCGCATGGTCGAACGGCAGCGCCAGCGGCTCGGCGTACATGGCCAGGCCCGCCATGCAGACGATCGTGATCAGGACGATGGACCAGGTCCAGAGCACGTCCAGCAGCACCACCGAGATGATCACCTGCAGCAGGTAGAGGAAGGCGAAGGGATTGGTGGTGCCGCCCGAGAGGTAGAGCAGCACCGTCAGGCTGGCCACGTCGACCAGCAGGGCCATGAACATCTCGCCGTTCGAGACCGGCCGGCGCTCGTGCCAGCGCAGGTGGCTGGCGATGTTGAAGGCGATCAGGCAGGCCAGCACCTGCAGCATGTGCAGCAGCGGCAGTTCGATCCGGAAGATCAGGATCGCGGCGGCGATGGTGGTGACCTGGCCGATCACGGCGATCCAGCGCAGCTCGATCAGCTGCAGCATGTTCTTGTGGCCGGCCGCGAATTCGACATTCGCGGCGGCCGCGGACGGCGAACTGCGCGCCGCCTTGGCGAAGAAATCCAGGGGTGATTGCATCGAAACCTGTCTCGTTGGGGTCAGTCGTCGGCGCTATTGGCGCCATGGCGGCCGACCCACCACCAGGCGCCGGCCACCATCAGGGCCAGAGCATACCAAGTGAGAGCGTAGACGAGGTGGTTATTCTGGAAAGCGATGACGGTCAGGCCGCCCACGGCGCGTTCCGGCGCAGCAGGCGGGTCCTGGTCCTTGCCGGCGTCGACGAAGTACGGGGCGACCCGGGACAGGCCGCGCGCCGCGGCCATGCCGGCGACATCGCGCGAGTACCAGCGGTTGTTGACCGGATCGTTCTCGCGCAGGAAGCCGCCGCCCGGCTCGGCGATGCGCAGCAAACCGGTGACTGTGACCGGCGCTTCTTGCGCGGTGGCGCAGGCGCCCGCATCGGCGCGGCGCGCCGGATAGCGGCCGGCCTTGTTGGCGGCGGCGGGGATGAAACCGCGGTTGATGAAGACGATGTGGCCCTCCGCCGTGCACAACGGCGTGAGCAGCCAGAAGCCTGCGCCCAGTTCGGAAACCGCCTGGACGGGCGTGGTGAATTCGTAGAGATAGCGGCCCGACAGGCGCACGCGCCGGTATTCGTCGGACTGCTTTGACACCTGCGGCCAGCGCGCCGCCGGCGGCGGCGCGGCGGGTTCCGCATGCACGCGTGCGTTCACGCGTGCGATCAGGTCCAGTTTCCATTGCAGGCGAACCACCTGCCAGGTCCCCAGACCCGCGAACAGCACGATCAGCAGCAGGGCCAGCGCCACCAGCATGCGGCGCGCGAACGCGCCGCGCGGCTGGGCGGAGGCCGGACCTGCCGGCCGATCGTGCATCGCCTCCATTACGGCATGTCGTGGGTGCCGTGGGTGGTGGCACCCGCGCCCATGCCAGGCATCATGTTGGCGTTCATGTGGTACATGACCCAGATGGAGCCGGACAGCACGATCACCAGCAGGATCACGGTCAGGATCAGCGCCATCATGTTCCAGCCTTCCTCCGACTTCGCGTTCAGGTGGAGGAAGTAGATCATCTGGACCACCATCTGCACGCCCGCGAAGCCGAGGATGACGAAGCGGGTCGTTTCCGGCGGCAGCACGTTGCCCATCACCAGCCAGAACGGGATCGCGGTCAGGATCAGCGACAGCACGAAGCCGATCGCGTAATCCTTGGGGCTGTAGTGCGTCACGTAGACGTCGTGGCCATGGTGGCCGTGGTTGTCGTGGTGGTCGCTCATGGCAGCACTCCCATCAGGTAGACAAAGGTAAACACGAAGATCCAGACCACGTCCAGGAAGTGCCAGAACAGCGACAGGCATTGCAGGCGACGGAAGTTTTCACCGGTCAGGCCATGCTTCTTCAGCTGGACCGCCAGGGTCACCAGCCACACGAAGCCGAACAGCACGTGCAGGCCGTGGGTGCCGACCAGCGAGAAGAACGCGGTCAGGAAGCCGCTGCGGTTCGGACCGGCGCCCTGGTGGATCAGGTGCAGGAACTCGTAGATTTCCAGCGACAGGAAGGCCAGGCCCAGCGCGCCGGTGACCGCCATCCAGAAGATGGTCTTGCCCAGGTGTTTCGCCTGGGCCGAGATCATGGCGAAGCCGAAGGTGATCGACGACAGCAGCAGGAAGCCCGTGTTCAGGGCGATCAGGCTGAGGTCGAACAGCTCGGCGCCGGTCGGACCGCCGGCGTAGTTACGGCCCAGCACCGCATAGGTGGCGAACAGGGACGCGAAGATGAGGCAGTCGCTCATCAGGTAGATCCAGAAACCAAGCAGGGTGCCGTTTTCCGGATGGTGCTCGCGCACCAGGTAGCGCGAGCTCATGTCGACGGCAGCGCCGCCATTCATCGTTGCTTTAATTTCAGACATGGCTTTCCAGCAAACGGGTATGCGCGTTTTCGGTACGGGTCACTTCTTCCGCCGAAATGTAGTAGTCGCGCTTGTAGTTGAAGGTGTGGATGATGACCGCGGCCATCATGGCGACGAAGGACAGGCCGGTCAGCAGCCACATGTGCCAGATGATCGCAAAGCCCAGCACCATCGCCAGCGCGGAGATGCCGAAGCCCGCCCAGGTGTTCTTGGGCATGTGGATCGGGACATAGTCCTTCAGCGGGCGCTGGTAGCCGTTCTTCTTCATGTCGGCGAAGGTGTCGTTGTCATGCACGACCGGGGTGAACGCGAAGTTGTAGTCCGGCGGCGGCGACGAGGTCGACCATTCCAGGGTACGGCCATCCCACGGATCGCCGGTGACGTCGCGCAGCGCCTTGCGGTCGCGCCAGGTCATGAAGAACTGCATCAGCAGCGCGCCGATACCGCCGGCGATCATCAGGGTGCCCACGAACGAGATCTGGAACAGCCACTGGACCGACGGATCCTCGAAGTGGCTCACGCGACGGGTATAGCCCATGAAGCCCAGGATGTACGGCGGGGTGAAGGCGACCCAGAAACCGATCGACCACAGCCAGAACGAGACCTTGCCCCAGAACTGGTTCAGCTTGTAGCCGAAGGCTTTCGGGAACCAGTAGTTGATGCCGGCGAACAGGCCGAACACGACACCGCCGATGATCACGTTGTGGAAGTGGGCGATCAGGAACAGCGAGTTGTGCAGCACGAAGTCGGCCGCCGGGATCGCCAGCATCACGCCGGTCATGCCGCCGATGACGAAGGTCAGCATGAACGACACGGTCCACATCATCGGCAGCTCGAAGCGGATACGGCCGCGGTACATCGTGAACAGCCAGTTGAAGATCTTGGCGCCGGTCGGGATCGAGATGATCATCGTGGTGATGCCGAAGAACGAGTTGACGCTCGCGCCCGAACCCATGGTGAAGAAGTGGTGCAGCCAGACCAGGTAGGACAGGACCATGATCACGACGGTCGCGTACACCATCGAGGTGTAGCCGAACAGGCGCTTGCCGCAGAAGGTCGAGACGACTTCCGAGAAGATGCCGAAGGCCGGCAGGATCAGGATGTACACCTCCGGGTGGCCCCAGATCCAGATCAGGTTCACGTACATCATGGCGTTGCCGCCACGGTCGTTGGTGAAGAACGCGGTGTCGAACAGGCGGTCCATGCCCAGCATGGCCAGCACGGCGGTCAGGATCGGGAAGCTCATCACGATCAGGATGTTGGTGCACAGCGAGGTCCAGACGAACACCGGCATCTTCATCAGGCCCATGCCCGGAGCGCGCATCTTGACGATGGTGACGATCAGGTTGACACCGGACAGCAAGGTGCCGACACCCGCGATCTGCAGCGACCAGATGTAGTAGTCGACGCCGACGCCCGGGCTGGCGAGGATGCCCGACAGCGGCGGATAGGCCAGCCAGCCGGTGCGTGCGAACTCGCCCACGAACAGCGAGGCCATCACGAGCACGGCGCCCATGGTGGTCATCCAGAACGAGAAGTTGTTCAGGAACGGGAACGCGACGTCGCGCGCGCCGATCTGCAGCGGCACGACATAGTTCATCAGGCCGGTCACCAGCGGCATCGCCACGAAGAAGATCATGATCACGCCGTGGGCGGTGAAGACCTGGTCGTAGTGGTCCGGCGGCAGGAAGCCGTGGTTGGAGCCGAAGGCGAGCGCCTGCTGGGCGCGCATCATCAGCGCATCGGCGAAGCCGCGCAGCAGCATCACCAGGCCCAGGATCATGTACATGATCCCGATTTTCTTGTGGTCGATGGAGGTGATCCAGTCGCGCCACAGGGTGCCCCACAGGCGGAAGTAGGAGATCAGGCCCACCAGGGCCAGGCCACCCACGATCACGCCGGCGAAGGTAGCGATCAGGATCGGCTCATGGAAGGGAATCGCATCCCAGCCGAGCCGACCGAAGATAAGCTTCGTCAAGTCGAGAGAGTCTTGCATGGTTACTTCTTCACAGAATTATTAGGGGTGACGCACATTTCCAGGGCTTGCGCCAGCTGGGAAGCGCCGTCCTTCGGCAGGCGACGGATCTCGGCGGCCACCTGGTTGCGCTTGGCGTCCGCGGCCATCTGCTCGTTCATGCACATGGTGCCTTCGGCCACGCAGCGGTTCAGGACACGGTTGTACAGCGCCGGTTCGACCTGGCCGTAGTAGCGCACCGGCTCACGCGAGGACGGCTTTTCCAGCTCCAGGTAGTCGGTACGGTTCAGCACGCCCGGATTGGTCTTCATCTTCTGCACCCAGCCGTCGAAGTCGGCGGCGGTCACGCCCTTGTAGGCGAATTTCATGTGCGAGAAGCCTTCGCCGCTGAAGTTGGCCGAGAGGCCCTGGTAGTCGCCGGTCTTGTTCAGCACGGCGTTCAGGGTGGTCTCCATGCCCGGCATCGCGTAGATCATGCCGGCCAGCGTCGGGATGTAGAAGGTGTTCATCACGGTCGACGAGGTGATCTTGAAGCGCACCGGCACGTCGATCGGGGTGACCAGTTCGTTCACCGAGGCGATGCCCTGCTCCGGATAGATGAACAGCCACTTCCAGTCCAGCGCCACGACCTGCACTTCGAGCGCCTTGGTCGAGGCCGGGATCGGACGGTTTTCATCGATGCGGTCCAGCGGACGGTAGGGGTCCAGCTTGTGGGTCGAGACCCAGGTGATCAGGCCCAGCACGATGATGATCAGGAGCGGCGCGCCCCAGATCACGAGTTCGAGCTTGGTCGAATGGTCCCAGTCGGGTTCGTATTTCGCATTGGCGCCCTTGCGGTAGCGCCAGGCGAACAGGACCGTGAGGATCATCACCGGGACAATAATAATCAACATCAGCAGGACCGACACGGTGATCAGGTCGGCCTGCTGCTTCGCAATATCGCCGGTAGGGTTCATCACGACCGTATTACAGCCGGACAGCACTGCAATCAGAAGTAATGGAAGTCCGCGGCGGACAATTTTAGGAATCATGCTAGGTATCTAACGTTACATGGGAATAAGAACATGCTACTGTAATGCCAACGGCCGTTAATGGACATTGGACGTTTTGTCCCACCCCTCGCCATCATGTGGTTGGCAAGCCTGGTGTGACGGCCGTGCGACCTATGGAGACGAAGAATATGCAAAGCTCGACGACGTACGGCGACGCAGGCGCCGCTCCCATTTCCCACCCGCACAGCGGGGCTCGCAACATCAATGCCCGGGATTCCCACATATCCCCGGGTGAAATTGCCGTTGGCGTGGTCATTGGCCGCGTCTCCGAATATTTCGACTTCTTCGTCTATGCAATCGCCTCGGTGCTGGTATTCCCGGCAGTCTTTTTCCCATGGGCCGACCGGCTCGAGGCAACGCTGTACTCGTTTATCGTCTTTTCCTTCGCGTTCATCGCGCGCCCGCTCGGGACCGTGGTGTTCATGTGGATCCAGACCCGCTTCAGCCGGGAGATCAAGCTGACCATCGCCCTGTTCATCATGGGCACGAGTACCGTGGTCATTTCCTTCCTGCCCACCTATGGGCAGATCGGCGCGGCCTCGATCGTGGTCCTGTCCCTGATGCGGATCGGCCAGGGCGTGGCCCAGGGCGGCTCGTGGGACGGACTGCCTTCGCTGCTGGCCCTGAACGCTCCCCAGAACAAGCGCGGATGGTACGCGATGCTGGGACAACTGAGCGCACCGATCGGCTTCCTGATCGCGGCCGGCCTGTTTGCCTATTTATTGACCAACCTGAGCTCGGATGATTTCCTGGTGTGGGGCTGGCGTTATCCGTTCTTCTGCGCCTTCGCGATCAACGTGGTGGCCCTGTTCGCGCGCCTGCGCCTGGTGTCGACCACGGAATATTCGCGCCTGCTGGACGCCCACGAACTGGACCCGGCCCCGGTCGGCGAACTGGTGCGCACCCAGGGCAGCAATATCGTGATCGGCGCGCTGGCCGCGCTGGCCAGCTACGCCCTGTTCCACCTGGTGACGGTCTTCCCGCTGTCCTGGATCCAGCTGTATGACACCCGCCCGGTGGCCGAGTTCCTGCACGTCCAGATGTGGGGCGCGGTCCTGGCCCTGGTCGCGCTGCTGGCCTCGGGCATCATCGCCGACAAGGTCGGCCGCCGCACCACCCTGGGCACCCTGGCGGCCCTGATCGCCCTGTTCTCCGCCTTCGTGCCGACCCTGCTGGACGGCGGCGTGGCCGGCCAGAACACCTTCATCCTGGTCGGCTTCACCCTGCTCGGCCTGTCCTACGGCCAGGCCGCCGGCGCCGTGACCGCCAACTTCCAGCAGCGCTTCCGCTACACCGGCGCGGCCCTGACCTCGGACCTGGCCTGGCTGGTGGGCGCCGCCTTCGCCCCGCTGGTCGCCCTGGGCCTGTCGGCGCACTTCGGCCTGGGCTATGTCAGCCTCTACCTGCTGTCGGGCGCGGTCGGCTCGCTGGCGGCGCTGAGCCTGAACCGGGCGCTGGAGATCCGCGACTGAGCACGATCCGTATGTAATCAGCAACAAGCCAACGGCCCCGCTCGGGGCCGTTGTCGTTACCGGGAGCCGGTGTCAGGCGCGCGCCGCCAGGCGGGCGCCCAGGAAGGCCGCCGCCCGCCGCGCCAGCGCCGCATCCTCGATGATGCGGCGGTGCCCCGCCCCCGGCGCCGGCTCCAGCAGCGCCTGCGGCCAGGCCGCGGCCAGCGCCTCCGATTCCGCATAGGGCACTTCGGGATCCTCCGGGTCGTGCAGCAGCAGGGCCGGATGGCGCAGCCCGTGCGCCAGGCGCTCGAGGTCCATCGTCGCCGCCGGGTGGCCGAGCCGGTCTTCGAAGCGGGCGCGGAACAGGGCGGCGGCCGGCGGCGGCAGGCGCGCATGGCGTTCGGCACGCTCCAGCGCGCGCACCAGCGACGCCGGTCCGGACAGGTGCACGCTGGCCGCCACGTCCAGCCCGTGCGCAAAGGCGTACAGGCTGGCGGGCGAACCGAGCGAATGCGCCACCAGCGCATCCACCCGCCCCAGCCGGGAGCCGACCGTCACCAGCGCCTTGCCCATCGCCACCACGTCGGTGGCGGCGCCGGGCGAATCGCCATGGGCCGGGAAATCGAGCGCGACCACCTGCCACCCGGCCGCCGCCAGCACCGGCACGAAGGCATGCCAGGCGGCCGCCCTGCTCTCCCAGCCATGCGCCAGCAGCACGCGCGGGCGGACCTCGCCCGGCCCGGTCCCGCCCCAGGCATGGCCCGCGAGCGTCGCCCCCTCGACGGTGAACGCGAGCCGCTCGGCCTGGGCGAGCAGCGCCGCCTGCGCTTCGCCCAGGGGCATGCGGCGCGGGCGCGTCATCCGCTGCAGCAGCAGCCCGGCCGCGGTCACGGCGTCGGCCGCCGCGGCCAGTCGCGCGGCGTTCATGATGCCTGGCGCGGCACGGTATAGATGCCGGGTTCGGCCGACAGGCCGCCCTTCACCTGTTTCGTGAGCTCGTCGATCATCACTTCGCTGGCGCCCGCTTCCAGCGCCGCGTAGCCATGCTCCACCACATAGTCGACGCTCAGCTTGGGCGCGTCGAAGCCGCGGGTCAGGTCGGTGTCGATGAAGCCGACGTGCAGGGCCAGCACCTGGGTCTGCTGTTCGCGCAGCTCGTTGCGCAAGGCATTGGTCAGGCTCCAGGCGGCCGCCTTCGACACGCCGTAGGACGCCAGCACCGGCGAGCTGATCCAGCTGGCGACCGACAGGATGTTCAGCAGGGCGCCGCCGCCGTTGCGGGCCAGCACCGGCGCGAACGCCCGGCTCACGTTCAGGATGCCGAACACGTTGGTCTCCAGCATGCGGCGCGCCGCGTCGCCGCCGTCCGGATCGAGGATCTTCTTGAGCTCCGCGATGCCGGCATTGTTGATCACCAGGTCGACATCGCCCAGGTCGTGCGCCAGCGCGGCCGCCTGGGCGGCATCGGTCACGTCGAGCCGCACCGGCACGACACCGTCGAGTTTCACGGTCGATGGATCGCGCGCCGCCGCGTAGACCTTCTTCGCGCCGCGGGCCAGCGCCTGGCGGGCGAATTCGAGGCCGAGTCCGCGGTTGGCGCCGGTGACAAGGACGGTTGCGTTTTCGAGTTTCATGACTTTCCCTTTCGTTGATGTCGGCGTCCGGTCAGCCCATTGCCCCGCTGGCGCCATCGAATATGACAAGCATCATATTTCAGAACCAAAGAATGGCCGCCCGCGAGCGGCCCTTCCCTATTTATCAGCTGCGTATTGCGCCACCAGCGCATTGCGCGCCTGTTCCAGCATCGCCAGCCCTTCCGCGTCGCGGCCATGCACCCGCGCCAGCTGCAGGACGCCGACCATGGCGCCCGCGATGGCCAGCGCCTGGCCGGGCGGCGCATCCGGCGGCAGGGCCTGCGCCACCCGCCTGACCAGGCGCTCGACCCGCTGGCGCGAGATGTCGCGCAGCGCATCCTTCTGGCGCCCCATCTCCGAGCCCAGCGCGCTGACCACGCAGCCATGCTCGGTGGCCAGCAGGTGTTCCTCGCACAGGTAAGTCTCGAGCAGGGCCTGCAGCGGCGACAGGCCGCGCGCGAGCGCGGCCTCCAGGCGGCCGCGGAACATGGCGTCGCTGCGGGCGTCGGCATGCTGGATCGCTTCCAGCAGCAAGGCCTCGCGCGAGTCGAAGTGCGCATAGAAGCCGCCGTGCGTCAGGCCGGCCTGCTTCATCACCTCGGCCACGCCGACGCCGGCGAAGCCCTCGCGGCGCAGGGCGCGCGCGGCGCTGTCGACGATGCGCTCGTGGGTCTGTTCGCGTTTGCTGGGAGAAACCATGATGCCCGCTCAAAATATGATGGAGCTCATATTATGTCCATCATATTCGGCGGTCAAGCGAAATCGTGCGCGTGATCTCAGGACAAGGCCGTGTCGAGCACCGTCATCAGGACGAAACCGCCGACCAGCGCGATGCTGGCCGCGGTACCGTTGCCGCTCTGGTGCGATTCCGGGATCACGTCGTGCACGATCACCAGCAGCATCGCCCCGGCGGCGGCCGCCAGCGCAAAGGGCAGCAAGCCGGCCGAGATGCCGATCAGGGCCACCCCGAAGGCCGCGGCCAGCGGCTCGATCAGGCCGGAGACGACGCCGCCGGCGACGGCCAGCAGGCGGCCATAGCCGACGCTGCGCAGGGCCAGCGCCACCACCAGCCCTTCCGGCACGTCCTGGATCGAGATCCCGGTGGTGAGCGAATGGGCTTTTTCGAGGTCGATGCCGGCATAGGCGACGCCGATCGCCAGGCCTTCGGGCAGGTTGTGCAGGGCGACCGCCCACACGAACAGCCAGGCGCGGCGCAGCGAGATGCCCTCGGGGCTGGTGGGCAGGATCCCCTCGGGCCGCACCGCGCGGCTCATCAGCATGATGATGCCGGCCCCCGCCATGATGCCGGCGCCGGCCATCAGGCTGGCTTCCCAGCTCCCCGCGCCCGCCGCCCTGGCCGCATTCAGGGCCGGGATCACGAGCGAGAATGCGGTGGCGCCCAGCATCACCCCGGCGCCGAAGCCGAGGAAGCAGTCGAAGGTTCTTTTCGTGAAATTCTGCGCCAGCAGGACCGGCAGGGTCCCGAGCGCGGTGGCCGCCGCCGCCGTGCCGCCGCCCAGCAGGGCCGCGTGCATCTTGGGGTTGGCGTTCATGAGCTGCTCGACCAGGCTGCCGAGCAGGACCAGACATCCGACGGTGCAGATCGCGAAGCCGACCACACGCCGCAGCGTCAGCAGGCGCAGGAGGGAACGGGTGTTGCCGGCTTTTTCCGAGCGGATGTCGTCCATGCGGTGTCCTGTTCAAACCACCGCGCGGCGCCTGCCGCGCGGTGCGAGGCCTTGCTCTACTTCTTCGGAGACTTGCTGCTGCCCTTCGGGTTGCCTTTACCGGTATCGTCGAGCTTGCCGCCCCTCGACGCGACCGTCGCGCCACCCATTGCACTGCCGCTTTGTCCAGCCATGGTACCACCGCCAGCGGACTGCAGGCTCATGCCAAGTTCGGCGCCGGTGCGCGGGTTTCCGGCCGGGTTCGACTGGGTGCGCATCGCCATCTGCTTGAGCACGTCGATGTCCTCGCCCGGCAGGGCCACCTGGGCCTCGCCGGAGCCGCCATCCACGGCCACCTGCTTCTCGCGGTCGCTGACGAAGTCCCAGTCGTCGCCCTGGTTCCACGAACCGCGCATTTCGCCCGGCCCCTGCGACATGTTGTAGTAAACACTCGCAAAGCGGGGATCGGCGGCCATTTTGCCCGGAGGGAAGTTCGGCTCGATGGCGTACAGCGCCTTCTCGAAGGATTTCTGGTGCGCCACTTCACGCGTCATCAGGAAGCCCAGGGCCTCCTTGACGCCCGGGTCGTCGGTCAGGCCGATCAGGCGCTCGTAGACGATCTTGGCGCGCGCCTCGGCCGCGATGTTCGAGCGCAGGTCGGCGGTCGGCTCGGTGATCGAATCGATGTAGGCCGCGGTCCAGGGCACGCCCGCCGAGTTGACCAGCGGCGTGCCGGCGCCATACAGCACCTGGGTGATGTGGCTGTCGTTGCCCGGCCCCGTGATGTTCCTGTACATCTCGGCCTCGCTGTCGACGGCCTCGGACAGGCGGCCCTTGGCGCCCTTGTTCAGCATGGCGACGATGTGGCCGATGATTTCCAGGTGGCTCAGCTCTTCGGTGGCGATATCGAACAGCATGTCCTTGCGGCCTGGATCGTCTTCCGAGACGGCCTGGGTGAAGTAGCGCATCGCCGCCGCCAGTTCGCCCTGCGGGCCGCCGAACTGTTCCAGCATCAGGTTCGCAAGTGCAGGATTCGGCTCGCTGACGCGGACCGTGTACTGCAGGCGCTTGTTGTGTGCAAACATGAACGTTTCCCTCCGATGGATGATTGAACCCGGCTGCCACGCGAGCTGCGCGCGCAGCGGGAGAACCGGTTGCCGCAGGGGCCGGCAACCAGACACGTTCATGTTCGCAGGCCACCCATCGGCGAGTCATCAGGTGTGCGCCCGTCTGGTTGTAGGACTAGTGCGACAAGCTGCCAAGGCGGGTCGATACGGTGACGGGGCTGGACGTGCGGCCACGCCCAATCCCCTGCTCGCGGTGGGGAAATCGTGCGCGCCCCATCCCGGAAACACCCTAGCATGCAGTCTGAACAGCCGGCGTGCCGGTCAGACAACCGTGAAGGAGAAGGACGATGTTCAACCTGAAACAGCTGAGCCCGACGATCACCAACATGATCCGCTTCGACCACTCCCACGTGATGGTCACTTTCCACCAGTATTCCCGGGACAAGCGCCCGAGCGTGAAGAAGGCGCTGGCCGACACCATCTGCGACGCGCTGGAAATCCATGCCACGCTCGAGGAGGAAATCTTCTATCCGGCCATGCGCGAGCGCGACGCCAAGGAACCCTTCATCCACAAGGCCGAACCCGAGCACAACGAGATGCGCCGCCTCATCGCCGAACTGCGCCGCACCAGCGGGGCCGATGCGCGCCATGACGACCTGGTGATGGAGCTGATGCGCGACGTGATCCACCACGTGGCCGACGAGGAAACCACGCTGCTGCCGCAGGCGGAAGCGATCTTCAGCAACCAGGTCCTGTCCGAGATGGGCGCCCGCATGACCAGGCGCCGCATGCAGCTGGTCGGGCCCAAGGCCGGCCAGCTGGCCAAGAGCCATGCCGTCGGCTTCTCGGGCAGCACCGCCGCCATGGTGGTCGGCCTGGCGAGCGCGCTGTTCGCCGCCAAGGCCCTGGGACCGAAGAAGACCTGGAAGTCGACCCCGGTCTGAGGTGTGTCCGATGCGGGTCCGGCGTCGCGGCGCCGGTCCCGCGCACCCTAGACCTTGTCCGGGAAATACACCGGCATCGGATCGAGGGTGGAGCGCACCCCGATCTGGTCGCCGTGTTCCCTCAGCCAGTTCTCGGCCGTCTCGACGCCGAGGTCGTGCAGCTTCTGCAGGAATCCCAGCTCCGCATTGAATTTCGCCGAGATCCGGGTGTCGGCGATCACGTGGTTGCCGCTGATCAGATGCAGGCGCACCGGGTCGCGCGTGGCGGTGGCGCTGCGCTCCTCGTCCGGCACGCCGTGCAGGTGCTGCAAGGCGCCGATCTCGCGCACGAAACTGATATTGAAGGCGATCTCGTTGGCCCGGTTGCTGATGTCGGCCATGTTGCGCGGCACCTCGGCGCGCGCGATCGGGCTGTTCTGCACGATCAGGAGGTCGCGCGCCGACGCGCCGTCGATCAGGGGGGCGAGCGGCGGATTGGCCACGAAGCTGCCATCCCAGTAGGTTTCGCCATCGACTTCGACGGCCGCGAAGACCGTCGGCAGGCAGGCCGAGGCCAGCACCTTCTGGACGTCCAGTTCGGCGCGCCGGAATACCTTGCCGGTGCCGGTGCGGACATTGGTGGCCATGACGAACAGTTCGAGCTCCTCGCAATCGCGCACGCGCGCGAAATCGATCGTCGCCGCCAGCAGGTTGCGCAAGGGGTTGAGGCTGACCGGGATGTCGAACACCGGCCCGGCCAGCGCCCCCGCCATCTCGAGCAGCTGGTAGGCGGGCGAATGTTCCATCGTGAAGCCGCCCGCCAGGCGGTCGAGCGGGGTGCGCTGCAACGGACTCAGGATCGCGGCCTGCCCCAGCGTGCGCCAGAAGCGGTCGAGCGCCTTGCGCGCCCCTGCGCGTCCGCCGCCGCGCGCGTAGCCGTCCGCCAGCACGACCGCGTTGATCGCGCCGGCGCTGACGCCGCTGACCGCCTCGATGACCAGCCACTCTTCCTGTAAAAGACGGTCGAGCACGCCCCAGCCGAAGGCGCCGTAGGTACCGCCGCCCTGCAGCCCGAGGCTGATGTTCCTATAGTTGGTCAAGATGGACTCCGTGGTTAGCTTGGTCACTGGAAGTCTATCGGGAACCTGCCTGGTGCGGCGCAGCATTGGCCGCGCCCGCGCTAGGCCATCCAGCGCACCACGATCGGCACCAGCCACGGCGCGACCAGGGCCGTGAGCGCGCCGTTCAGGCCCATCGCCAGGCCGGCGAAGGCGCCCATCTCGGGGCTGATCTGGAATGCGCGCGCCGTGCCGACACCGTGCGAGGCCAGGCCCAGCGCGAAGCCGCGCGCGGCGTGCGATTCGATGCGCAGGAAATCGAACACGTACTTGCCGAAGACGGCGCCGAAGATGCCGGTGCCGATCACCATCGCCGCGGTCAGCGCCGGAATCCCGCCCAGGCGCTCCGAGATCGCCATCGCGATCGGCGAGGTCGCCGATTTCGGCCCCAGGCTGAAGGCCAGCTCCGGCGTCGCCCCCAGCAGCAGCGCCACCGCGACCGCCGCCACGATGGCGGTGACGCAGCCGGCCAGCAGCGCGCTGGCCAGCGGCAGGAAGGAGCGCCGCAGGCGCGGCAGCTGGCGCACCAGCGGCACGGCGAGCGCCACGGTGGCCGGTCCGAGCAGGAAGTGGACGAACTGGGCGCCGGCGAAATAGCGCTGGTAGGACATGCCCGACAAGATCAGCACGGCGGCGAGCAGGGCGATCGAGATCGCCACCGGATTGGCCAGCGGCGAGCCCTTGCAGCGGGCGAAGATCCATTGCGCCGCCAGGTAGGCGCACAGGGTCATCGTCAGCCCCAGCAGGGGCGACGCGGAGAGATAGACCCAGAAATGGCTGAATTCGGCGAAGTCAGGCATCGCCGTCCTTCGCTTCCTTGCCCATCGAGCGCAGCAGCAGGCCGGTGACCGCCAGCGCCAGCACGGCGCTCGCCACCAGCGAGACCAGGATCGCGATCCAGTGCCCGCTGCCGCTGGCGGCGGCCGCCACGATGCCGACGCCGGCCGGCACGAACAGCAGCGACAGGTGCGACAGCAGGGTGTTGGCGGCCTGCTCCACCAGCGCCTGCAGCTTCGGCCAGGCCAGCAGCGCCGCCATCAGGAGCAGCATGCCGGCCACCGGCCCCGGGACCGGCAGTCCCAGCATGAATACGATGCCCTCTCCCAGGCACTGGAACACCAACAGGACCGCGAACGCAGCCAGCATGCAACCTCCTGAGTAAATACAAAGGCGGCCGAGGACGGCCGCCGATCAGCGTCAGGATAACAAAATCGCTGCGCCTGCGTGGTCGAGCCGAAGGAATCAGGCCGCGGCGGCCGCCGGGATCGCCCCGCGCTTCAGCTGGTCGCGCTCGATCGACTCGAACAGGGCCTTGAAGTTGCCTTCGCCGAAGCCATCGTCGCCCTTGCGCTGGATGAACTCGAAGAACACGGGACCGAGCTGGGTCTCCGAGAAGATCTGCAGCAGCAGGCGCGGCTTGCCGTCCTTGGCCGATCCGTCCAGCAGCAGGCCGCGCGCCTTCAGTTCGTCCACGTTCTCGCCGTGGCCCGGAATGCGCTCGTCCAGCATCTCGTAGTAGGTCGCGGGCGGAGCCGTCATCAGGGGCACGCCGGCGGCGCGCAGGCTGTCCACGGTCTCGAGCAGGTCATCGCTCAGGAGCGCGATGTGCTGGATGCCTTCGCCGTTGAACTGCATCAGGAATTCCTCGATCTGGCCGCCACCCGCCTTGCCCTCTTCGTTCAGCGGAATCCGGATCTTGCCGTCCGGCGCCGTCATCGCCTTCGACGTCAGGCCGGTGTACTCGCCCTTGATGTCGAAGTAGCGGATCTCGCGGAAGTTGAACAGCTTCTCGTAGAAGCCGGCCCAGTAGGTCATGCGGCCGCGGTAGACGTTGTGGGTCAGGTGGTCGATGATCTGCAGGCCGTGGCCGGCCGGATTGCGGTCGACGCCTTCGATGAATTCGAAGTCGATGTCGTAGATCGATTTACCCTCTTCGAAGCGGTCGATCAGGTACAGCGGCGCGCCGCCGATGCCCTTGATGGCCGGCAGGCGCAGTTCCATCGGGCCGGTCGGGATCTCGACCGCCTGGGCGCCCAGTTCCAGCGCGCGCGCATAGGCCTTGTGCGCATCCTTGACGCGGAAGGCCATGCCGCAGGCCGACGGGCCGTGCTCGGCGGCGAAATAGGCGGCGTAGCTCTTCGGCTCGTTGTTGATGATGAAGTTGATGCCGCCCTGGCGGTACAGCGTCACGTCCTTGGAGCGGTGCACCGCCACCCTGGTGAAGCCCAGTGCTGCGAACACCGGTTCCAGCACGCCCGGCGTGGGCGATGCGAATTCGACGAACTCGAAGCCCATCAGGCCCATGGGGTTCTCAAACAGGTCTGCCATATTCTCTTCCTTGTTGTGACGTTGCTCTGGTCAAAGCCGTGCGCAGGGATAACCGCGCCGGCGCTTGGGTAGCGGGCCGCATGTGGCGCGTCCCGGGTTGGGGTTTACTCTCTTCATTCCGCGAACACGTCCGCCAGCAGTCCGCGCAGCCACTGGTTGCCGGGATCCTGGTTGAAGCGCCGGTGCCAGAAGATGTTCGTCTGCAGCGGCGGCAGGTCCAGCGGCGGCGTCACCCACTCGAGTCCGAACGGCGCGCTGGCGCGCTCGGCCAGCTTCTGCGGCACGGTGACGACCAGGTCGGAGCTGCTGACGATATAGGGCACCGCCGTGAAGTGCGGCACCCGGAAGCGTACCGAGGGACCGATGCCGGCGCGCGCCAGCACCTGGTTGATGCGGTCGTACGGGCTGTCCGACGAATCCACCAGCAGGTGCTCGGCGCGCACGAAGCGCTCCAGGCTCAGTTCGCCGCGTCCCAGCGGATGGCCCTTGCGGAACATGCTGACGTAGGGCTGGCGGAACAGCTGGCGGTGGTACAGGGCCTCGGACACGTCCTCGAACGGGCCGATCGCCAGGTCGACATGCCCGCCTTCCATTTCTTCCTTCAGGTTGAGCGTGCCGGCGCGCCGCGAGCTGAGCTGCACCTGGGGCGCCAGCTGGCGGCAACGCTCGCCCAGGGGCGGCATGAAGTAGATCTCGCCGACATCGGTCATCGCCAGCGTGAAACGGCGGCTGCTGGTGGCCGGGTCGAAGCGGCTGCGCTGGTTCAGCGCCAGGCTCACCTGGGCCATCGCCACCCCGATCGGCTCGGCCATCTGCACCGCCAGCGGGGTCGGCTGCATGCCGGTGGCGGTGCGCACGAACAGCTCGTCGCCGAAGCTGCGGCGCAGCCGCGCCAGCGCATTGCTGACCGCCGACTGGCTCAGCCCGAGCTTGCGCGCGGCGGACGAGATCTGCCGCTCCCGGTAGACTTCCTGGAACACGGACAGCAGGTTCAGGTCGATGGTGTGCGGTTCGATCATGGTGATGGGGGCGAGCGCCGGCCCGGCGGGCATTGGTGCGACGAGCATTGTCGTGCGCCCCCGCGCGGCGGAACAGCAATATTTATCCAGTGAATAGTCTACATTTTTCTATTCATCTCGTAAAATCCGCCGAATTCTTCTAGAGTTGGCGGCTATGCATCCACGTCAGGAGAATCCAGCATGAGCCAGCACCCCGGCTACCAGTCCGGTTTCGGCAACGAATTCGCCACCGAAGCCCTGCCCGGCGCCTTGCCGCTGCACCGCAACTCGCCGCAGCGCGTGGCCTACGGCCTGTACGCCGAACAACTGTCCGGCACCGCCTTCACCGCGCCGCGCAGCCACAACCGCCGCTCCTGGCTGTACCGCATCCGCCCGGCCGCCGTGCACGGCAGCTTCGCGCCCATGGACAGCGGCCGCATCGTAAGCCGCTTCGACAACCCCGCCCCGCCCGACCAGCTGCGCTGGAGCCCGCTGCCGATGCCCGCGGCGCCGACCGACTTCATCGAGGGCTGGGTGACGATGGCCGGCAACGGCTCGCCCGACAGCATGAGCGGCTGCGCGATCCACGTCTACGCCGCCAACCGCGACATGGAAGGCCGCTACTTCTACTGCGCCGACGGCGAGCTGCTGGTCGTGCCGCAGCAGGGCCGCCTGGCCATCGCCACCGAGCTGGGGCTGGTCGAGGTGGAACCGCAGGAAATCGCCGTGATCCCGCGCGGCGTCCGCTTCCGGGTCGCGCTGCCGGACGGCCAGGCGCGCGGCTACATCTGCGAGAACTTCGGCGCCCAGCTGCAACTGCCCGACATGGGGCCGATCGGCTCGAACGGCCTGGCCAACCCGCGCGACTTCCTCACGCCGGTGGCGCGCTACGAGGACGTGGAAGGCGAGTTCGAGCTGGTGGCCAAGTTCGGCGGCCGCCTGTGGCGCGCCGCGATCGACCATTCGCCGCTCGACGTGGTGGCCTGGCACGGCAACTACGCCCCCTATAAATACGACCTGCGCCACTTCAACACCATCGGCTCGATCAGCTACGACCACCCGGACCCCTCGATCTTCCTGGTGCTGCAGGCGCCGTCGGACACGCCGGGCGTGGACACGCTGGACTTCGTGATCTTCCCGCCGCGCTGGCTGGTCGGCGAGGATACCTTCCGTCCGCCCTGGTTCCACCGCAACGTGGCCAGCGAGTTCATGGGCCTGATCCACGGCGCCTACGACGCCAAGGCGGAAGGCTTCGTACCCGGCGGCGCCAGCCTGCACAACTGCATGAGCGGCCATGGCCCCGATGCCGCCACCTTCGACAAGGCGAGCGCCGGCGACACCACGGCCCCGCACAAGATCGGCGACACCATGGCCTTCATGTTCGAGACCCGCCACGTGATCGTGCCGACCGGACAGGCGCTGGCGTCACCGCAGCGCCAGGCCGACTACCAGCAATGCTGGGCCGGAATCCGTAAATATTTCCGACCATCAGCGTAGGGCTTTCGTGTTCCCTTCCTTTGCCGGGCGTGCGATGATGCGCCGTGCGCCAGCGTGGCGCGCCCGGAAACGGCCCGGAGCGACCGCATAAAGGGCCTCTGCCCCACATGTCAGACATATTGATCATTCTCGTTCTCATCCTGATGAACGGGGTGTTCGCGATGAGCGAACTTGCGCTCGTCTCAGCAAAACGCATGCGCCTCGAACGGCACGCGGACGAAGGCAGCCGCGGAGCGCGCGCCGCGCTCGAACTGGCCGACAATCCCAGCAACTTCCTTTCCACTGTCCAGGTGGGCATCACCCTGATCGGCATCTTCAACGGCGCCTTCGGCGAAGCCTCGCTGGTGTCGCGCCTGGCGCCCGACATCGAACGCTATCCCCTGCTCGCCCCCTATGCGACCGAGATCGCGCTCGCCATCGTCGTGATGGGCATCACCTTCGCCTCGATCATCCTGGGCGAACTGGTGCCGAAACGGATCGCCATGCAGTACCCGGAAGCGACCGCGACCCTGATCGCGCCCCCGCTGAGCGCGCTGTCCACCATCATGGCGCCCTTCGTCAAGGTGCTCTCGCTCACCACGGAAGCGATCGTGCGCATGCTCGGCATCCACGACCGCAAGGACGAGACCCCGACCGAGGAAGACATCACCGGCATGTTCAAGGAAGGCACCGACGCCGGCCTGTTCGAGAAGACCGAATACGACATCGTCTCGCGCGCGCTGCGCCTGGACGACCGCCACCTGAAAGCGCTCATGACGCCGCGCGTCGACCTGGTGGTGATCGACCTCGACGCCGACCGCAAGGCCAACCTGGAGCTGATCGCCTCCAACCCCTACAGCCGCTTCCCGGTGTACCGGGGCGACCGCGCCCACATCCTGGGCTACGTGATGGCGCGCGACCTGTTCGCGCAGTCGGTGCAGCATGGCTCGCTCGAAGCGGTCAGCCTGGAGGCGGCGATCCAGCCGCTGCTGTACGTGCCGGAGACCGTCAGCGCGATGGCCCTGCTGGAGCTGTTCAAGAAGAACCGCGCCGAACTGGCCCTGATCGTCGACGAGTACGGCGACATCCAGGGCCTGGTCACCCTCAGCGACGTGATGAGCGCCCTGGTCGGCGACGTCACCGTGATCGGCGAAGAGCACGATCCGGACGCGGTGCAGCGCCAGGACGGCAGCTGGCTGCTCGATGGCGGCATGCCGCTCGACCGCTTCCGCGACCTGATGGAAACCGCCGCCCACTTTCCGGACGAGGACAGCGGCGCCTACCACACGCTGGCCGGCTTCGTGCTGTACCAGCTCGGCTACATCCCGAAGACCTCGGAATTCTTCGACTGGGGCGACTACCGCTTCGAGGTGGTGGACATGGACGGCAACCGGATCGACCGCCTGCTGGTGAGCCACCGCGCGCCGGCGCCGGAAGGGGCCAAGGGCCGCTAACGGTCCGTGTTAACAGTCCTTTAATTTCTCCGCGTTATCATGAACCATCCTGACTATGTGGAGACCCCCTCTTGGACGCCCTGAACCTCGGCCCCTTCGTCCTGCCCATGCCGGTGGTCCTGGTGCTGCTGGCGATCTTCCTCGCCAACGGCGTCGCGGCCTGGTTCCAGCGCAAGCGCGGCGTCGATGCCGGCCCGCTGCTGTGGAAGATGATCTTCGCCGGCTTCCTGGCGGCGCGCGCCGCCTTCGTGCTGCGCCACCACGACCTCTATGCGGCGGCGCCGTGGACCGCGCTGAACATCCGCGACGGCGGCTTCGACGCCGGCGCCGGCCTGATCGTCGCCAGCGTGATCGGCGCCGAACTGACCCGGCGCCACGCCGCGCTGCGCCGCCCCTTGCTGGCGGCCACCCTGGCCGGCTGCGGCCTGTGGCTGGGCGGCACCCTGGTGAACCAGGCGCTGGCGCCGCGGCTCGCCCCCATGCCCGAGGTGCAGGTGCGGCGCCTCGACGGCGCCGAGGTGCCGCTGCGCAGCTACGGCGGACGGCCGCTGGTGGTGAACCTGTGGGCCACCTGGTGCCCGCCATGCCGGCGCGAGATGCCGGCCCTGAGCCGCGCGCAGCAGGCCAATCCCGGGGTCGGCTTCGTCTACGTCAACCAGGGCGAGTCGGCGGCCACCGTGGCGCGCTTCCTGGCCGACCAGGGGCTACGCATGGACAACGTCGTCACCGACCCGGCGCGCAGCCTGTCGGCGCGCACCGGATCGACCGGCTATCCGACCACGCTGTTCTACGACGCGCGCGGCGTGCTGCGCCACCGCCACGTGGGCGAGCTGTCGGAAGCGTCGCTGAGGGAAAAGCTGGAAGGACTGCGCTAGCGAATACTTTCCTCGTGCACATACTTGTGGTACAACATCGGCCGCCACCGAGGAGAAGCGCATGCAAGTGAATCCGTTCCAGCTGTTCGACGCCGAGTCGTCCACGTTTACCTATATCCTGGTCTCGCCCGACAACCGCGACGCGGTCATCATCGACCCGGTCGACCGCCACTTCGCGCGCGACATGGCCCACATCGAGCGGCTCGGCCTGACCCTGACCCATGTGCTGGAAACCCATGCCCACGCCGACCACGTGACCTCGGCCGGCAGGCTGCGCGCCCGCACCGGCGCCCGCGCCTGCGTGCCGAGCGGCTGCGACATCCCGCCGGCCGAAGTCCAGCTGGTGGACGGCGACGTGATCCGCTTCGGCGAACGCGAGCACATCGCCGTCATGCACACGCCCGGCCACACGGCCGGCAGCATGTGCTACCTGTGGCGCGGCAACCTGTTCACCGGCGACACCCTGCTCATCGACGGCTGCGGGCGCACCGACTTCCAGAGCGGCAGCGCGGGCGACCTGTACGACAGCGTCACCGGCAAGCTGTTCGCCCTCGACGACGCCACCCGGGTCTGGCCCGGCCACGACTACAAGGGCCAGTCGGTCTCCACCATCGGCTGGGAAAAGCGCCGCAACGCGCGCCTGGCCGGACGCAGCCGCGAGGACTTCATCGCCTTGATGGCCGCGCTCGACCTGCCGCGGCCGAAGCTGATGGACGTCGCCGTGCCGGCCAACCGCAATCTCGGGCTGGCCCACAGCGTGTAATGCCTCTCAGCGGCCGCCCGGGCCGCCGAATCCGGGGCCGCCCGGACCGCCCGGCCCACCCGGACCGCCGGGACCGCGCGGGCCGTTGCGTCCAAACGTGCCGAAGCGGTACGAGAAGCCCGCGAACACCACCCGGCCGTCGAAGCGCCGCAGGCTGGTCTCGCGCAGGGTGTCGGTTTCGGTGACGGTCTCGATCTTCTGCGAATCGAACACGTCGTTCACGTTCAGGACGAAGCTGAGCGCCGGGGTGATGCTGTAGCGGTAGTTGAAGTCGGCCGTGCGGGTCGGCTGGCGGTAGCCCTCGCCGAACAGCTGCTTGCCCTGGGCGTTCAGGACCAGCTGGAAGTGGTTTTTCGCATCCATCTGGTAGCTCAGGCGCGCGCGGCCCGAGATCGCGGTCGCGCTGCGCTTGCCGCCGTCCCGGTTGTCGCTGCCCAGCACCGACTGCTCGCTGTAGCCGACATTCCCGCTGGCGTTGATGCTCAGCTTTTCGGTCGCCTTGCCGCTCAGGGTGAATTCGATGCCGCCCGAACGGCTGCTGCCCGCGTTCTCGCGGGTCGTGAGCAGCACGTCGTCTTCCAGCACGAAGCGCCGCTCCGAAATCAGGTCGGTATCGCGCCGCGCATACACGCGCAGGTTGGTGTCGACCTTGCCGACCTTGGTCTCGATGCCGAATTCGAGCGAGTCCGATTCGCTCGGCTTCAGGTTCGGATTGCCCGACGAGACGTTCAGCTCGTCGCGGTAGATCACGAAGGGGTTCAGCTCGGCCGCGGTGGGGCGGCGGATGCGGTGCGCATAGCTGAGGCGCAGGGTGGTGTCGTCCGACAGGCCGTAGCTGACGAAGGCGCTCGGGATCAGGTCGGTGGAGCGGTTGGTGGCATGCAGGCCGGTGGTGACCTGTTCCATGTCCAGTTCGTTGTACTCGGCGCGCAGGCCGCCCAGCACGCTCCAGTCGCTGTTGATCCGGTACTGGTAGGAGCCGTACAGCGCCGCCGTGCTGTCTTCCAGCTCGAAGCGGTTGGTGCGCGAGCGGTTCAGGGTTTCGAGCAGGCTGCCCGGGTCGGTATCGAAGAACATGGTGCCGATGCTGTTCTCGGTGCGCGCCAGCTTGTAGCCGAGCTTGAGCAGCCCGCTGCCCAGCGGCCGCTCGTAGTCGCCGGTCAGGTCGGCCAGCCGGGTGTCGGTGGTATTGTCCTGGCGGCTCAGGCTATCAAGCGCGCCGGGCGGCCGCACGCTGTAGCGGCTGGCGAAGCGGGCATCGCTGTCGGCATCCGTGCCCGACAGGCGCAGGTCGAGCTTGAAGACTTCGCCCGGCAGCTCGCCCTTGTGGTCGAGGCGGGCGCCCAGGGTGTAGTTCCTGTTCTCGCCTTCCCTGGCGGTCGAGCGCGCGTATTCGCTGTCGACCACGCTGCCGGCATCGACGCTGCGGTAGCGCTCGAGCGAGTCGCTGTCGTTGCCGGACCGGACGTAGTTGGCGGTGAGGGCCACCACGTCGCGTTCGCCCAGGTTGTAGCTGAACGAACCGTTGAAACCGGCGGCATCGTTGCCGTTCTCGCTGCTTGACACCTGGGTGCTGCGCGCCACCGCGCCGGTGGCCGGGTCGATGCGCTCGCGCACCGTCTCCCCGGTCGAGTCGCGGCCGTCGTGGCGGCGGAAGACGCTGCCCTGCACGCTCATGCGCCCGGCCGTGTAGCCGCCGAAGGCCGAGGTGTTGAAACGCCCGGACGAGCCGAGGTTGGCGTTCACGGCCCCGAAGCCGCCGGGGCTGCGTTCGCGCCGCATCACCAGGTTGATGATCGGCCCGCCGCCGCCCTCGTTGCCGAACTGGGCGCCCGGGGTATTGATCACCTCGACCGATTCCAGGTCGGAGGCCGGCAAGGCGCTCAGCGCCGCGGCGCGGTTATCGCCCTGCATCATGGCCGAGGGCTTGCCGTCGACCAGGATCTGGACATTGCTCTTGCCGCGCAGGGTCACGGTGCCGTCCGGGTCCACCGCCAGCGACGGCACCTTGTTCAGGGTATCGGCCACCGAGTCGTTGGTGGTGGCCGGGTCGGCCTTGACGTCGTAGACCTGGCGGTCGATGCGGTTGGACAGCTTGGCGGCCGTCACCGAGACGGTCGCCGGCGCGGCGCCCTGCTCCTGGGAAGAAGCCTGGGCCTGTTGGGGCGGCTGGGCCTGCTGGGGCGGCTGCGGCTGCTGGGCCTCCTGGGCCCAGGCTGGGGCCGCCGCCACGACGGCGCCGGCCAGGAGCGGCAAGAGTTGGACCTTGTGACGGTTGCGTGGCGTAACGATGACGATTCTCCGAAAAACAGTGCAATGACGGGCCTGAAGCCGGCGGCATTGTCGCACATGATGCCTTCGGAAAATGTTGCAAACTGCAACAACTCAGCCACAAAAACTCGTCCACAGCGGCCATTCGCGCTGGCATCACATTTCCTCCAGCAAGGACGCCGCACTTGGATTACATTGATGAACAGACCCCAGCGATTTGCCATTTTCCGTGTGCAGGAGCGCTCCCGGCACCGGGGTGTAAAGTTAGGTAAATCCATCCGGGTTCCGCATGTCGAATCCACAGGAGATTGTGATGAGCCGTAAGACCCCTATTGAGCGGTACCGCAACATCGGCATCAGTGCGCACATCGACGCAGGCAAGACGACCACGACCGAGCGCATCCTGTTCTATACCGGTGTCAACCACAAGATCGGCGAAGTGCACAACGGCGCCGCCACGATGGACTGGATGGAGCAGGAACAGGAGCGCGGCATCACGATCACCTCGGCCGCGACCACCGCGTTCTGGAAAGGCATGGGCGGCAACCTCCCCGAGCACCGCATCAACATCATCGACACCCCGGGCCACGTCGACTTCACCATCGAGGTCGAGCGCTCGATGCGGGTGCTGGACGGCGCGGTGATGGTGTACGACTCGGTCGGCGGGGTGCAGCCGCAGTCCGAGACCGTGTGGCGCCAGGCGAACAAGTACAAGGTCCCGCGCATCGCCTTCATCAACAAGATGGACCGCGTCGGCGCCGATTTCTTCCGCGTGCACCAGCAGATCCGCGACCGCCTGAAGGGTGTGGCGGTGCCGATCCAGATCCCGCTCGGCGCCGAAGACCATTTCGAGGGCGTGATCGACCTGGTCAAGATGTGCGCCATCAAGTGGGACGACGCCAGCCAGGGCGTGAAGTTCAGCTACGAGGAGATCCCGGACTCGCTCAGGGAGCTGGCCCAGAAGTGGCACGACAACATGGTCGAGGCGGCGGCCGAGGCCACGCCCGAGCTGACCGAGAAATACCTGAACGGCGAGCCCTTCACCGAGGACGAGATCAAGCACGCCCTGCGCCTGCGCACGATCCACAACGAGATCGTGCCGATGCTGGCCGGCAGCGCGTTCAAGAACAAGGGGGTGCAGGCGATGCTCGACGCCGTGGTCGAGTACCTGCCCTCGCCGGTCGACGTGCCCGCGATCGCCGGCCACGACGAGCACGACAACGAGATCGAACGCCACCCGTGCGACGAAGAGCCGTTCGCGGCGCTCGCCTTCAAGATCATGACCGACCCCTTCGTCGGCCAGCTGACCTTCTTCCGCGTGTATTCGGGCGTGGTGAATTCGGGCGACACGGTCTACAACCCGACCAAGGCCCAGAAGGAGCGCCTGGGCCGCATCCTGCAGATGCACGCCAACGAGCGCAAGGAGATCAAGGAGGTATTCGCGGGCGACATCGCGGCGGCGGTCGGCCTGAAGGGCGTGACCACCGGCGACACGCTCAGCCATCCCGAGCACGTGATCGTGCTGGAGAAGATGAGCTTCCCCGAACCGGTGATCTCGCAGGCGGTCGAGCCGAAGACCAAGGCCGACCAGGAAAAGATGGGCATCGCCCTGAACCGCCTGGCCCAGGAAGACCCCTCGTTCCGCATCCATACCGACCAGGAATCGGGCCAGACCATCATGTCCGGCATGGGCGAGCTGCACCTGGAGATCCTGGTCGACCGCATGAAGCGCGAATTCGGCGTCGAGGCCACGGTCGGCAAGCCGCAGGTGGCCTACCGCGAGACCATCCAGAAGACGGTCGAGGACATCGAGGGCAAGTTCATCAAGCAGTCGGGCGGCAAGGGCCAGTACGGCCACGTGGTCCTCAAGCTGGAGCCGATGGAGCCCGGCAAGGGCTATGAATTCGTCGACGCCATCAAGGGCGGCGTGGTGCCGCGCGAGTACATCCCGGCGGTCGACAAGGGCATCCAGGAGACCCTGCAGAACGGGGTGCTGGCGGGCTACCCGGTGGTCGACGTGCGCGCCACGCTCACCTTCGGCTCCTACCACGACGTCGACTCGAACGAGAACGCGTTCCGGGTGGCGGCCTCGATGGCCTTCAAGGACGGCATGCGCAAGGCCGCGCCCGAGCTGCTCGAGCCGATGATGCAGGTCGAGGTCGAGACGCCGGAGGAATTCACCGGCAACGTGATGGGCGACCTGTCGGTCCGGCGCGGCATGGTGCAGGGCATGGACGAGATCCCGGGCGGCGGCGGCAAGCTGGTCAAGGCGCTGGTGCCGCTGGCCGAGATGTTCGGCTATTCGACCACCCTGCGCTCGCTGACCCAGGGCCGCGCGACCTATACGATGGAGTTCAAGCAGTACTCGGCGGTACCGAAGCACGTGCTGGAGCAGATTTCCAGCAGCCGTACGGCGCGCTAGGCCAGCGGCCGCGCCGCGTTTCCTTCGACAAGCAATGGGGAGGGCCTCATGGATCCCGTGTCATCATCGGTACCGAAAAAGGTCGCCAACTTCGGCGTGCCCTGGGAGAGCCAGTACGGCTACGCCCAGGCCGTCCAGGTCAAGGACACCGTCTACCTGTCCGGGCAACTCAGCCATGACAAGCTGGGCAACCTGGTCGCCCCCGCGGCGCTCGACGCCGCGGGCAAGCCGGTCGACTTCTCGGCCATGGAGCAGCAGATGCACCAGACCTACCTGAACGCGATCGAGCTGCTCGGGCAATTCGGCGCCAGCCTGGACGATGTGGTCGAGGAAACGCTGTACGTGCTCGACGTCGACGCCGCCTTCGCCGCGGCCGGCAAGGTGAGGAAGCTGATGTACGGCATGGATCGGCCGCAGTGCGCCAGCAACCTGATCGGTGTCGCGCGGCTGGCGTTTCCCGAACAGCTGGTGGAGATCACCTTCCGGGCCGTGCTCAAGCCAGGAAGCAGCCTCTGACGCCGCCTCGTTGCGGCGCGTGACATTCCGCGTATGTTCGTCACGACCAGCATGGCTGGCTCCGTCCAGCCGGTTCCGCCGGCACCTGCAGGCGGCAGGATTGTGCGCGCCAATTCCTGATCGTCGGTAAAGGGAGTGTGCTGTTCAAGCTGGTCGCAGCGTTCTTCCAGTTGGCAGTCATGATCATTGGACCGGGAACCTGGTCAGGAGCGAAGGCGTGCTGGACATGATCAACGGTTCGGACAAACATGCCGGTCCAACTCAACGCGGCAAGCTTCCGAACGGTGCGCCGGAACTATCCTCTGCCGACCTGTTCGCCACGAGTGGCTTACCGTATTCGCGCCGTTCGTGTGACCTATGCACGACCCTGTCGATGACGTGAGCCGGCACGCCCTCACGCTGGAGATATGCCCTGGCATCTGCCTCTCCCAGCATTTCGCAAAAAACGATCCCGACTTCCACCCTCTGTGCCATGAGGTGATTGGTCCGCAGACGATGTGCCATACAATTCCATTTGAAACTAACCCGGGCAGTATAGGCCTGTGCTTACAGCGGCATTCTCATCAATTGTAACGGGTCGCAGTATCGTGGCAGCGACTCCAGCTGGGCCCGAGCCGGCTTGCCGATATGGACCGGCCAGGTCCGGTCGTAGTCATGAACAGCGAACTAGACCATGCGTTTTACGTCGATGACGCCTCCTTTGGATCGCACATGGACGCCCCGGTTTGCCATGCACTGCTTTGTGATGGGCCAACAGATAATGATTGCACCCGTACATCCGGACTTGCCTCCAGCAGCAAAGCCCGGACATTCAGGGTCAGGTCTGTCATTCGGACATGGACGCACAACTCTTGCGAAATCTCAAAACGGTTTTAAGTATGTCGCGACTTTTTTCCTCGTTCCGACATGGTCCGTGATGTGCGGGTTTCGGTGACAAATGGGAGCCGAACATTGACGAGTTCGGTATAAACAGACCAGCATGTCGAGATAGAGCAAAGGTGCTCGATCGGTGTCCGAATGACAGATCTGACCCCGACTGGCGCGGCCCATATTGCTGTGCGCCGGGGTGTCAGGCTTTGGCCGGCACGTGGCGCCGCCGCTGGAGTAGCGCCAGGCCTGCCGCGCCAAGGCTGAACAGCGCAATGCTGCCTGGTTCCGGGACTGTGCCCCCATCCGGTGGCGGCCTGAGGAAGCCACGGATTTCTCCAGCAGGGAACAGTTCGGTATGGATGTTGAGATAGCTGCGTCCCGATGCAATACCTGCCAGGAACGCCGCTTCGGCCTCGGCGACCGAACCTCCGCTGGCGGTGAGGAAGTCAGGATTGTAGGTGGCAGGATCGAGCAGGTCGAAACTCGCTTCGTAGAGCCCCGAGAACCTGTTGTCGGTCGGAAAATCCGGAAAGCTCGGCACCATGGTCGCCGGTATCGACGTGCCGGTGAACGGCTCCGTGGTGCAGCAGTGGATATGCGCGGCCGTCGTGCTGCTGGTCAAGCCGGCCCAGCTGAACCCGATCGACATCGTGTTGGCGACATCGTCGATGATCACGGTCGCGGTGCCCGATCCCCGCGACTCGTTCGGAGGCTCCTCATTGAGGCCCTCCAATAAAGTTCTGTAAGTAAGTATCGCCGCCTGCGCCGGGATGGCGCCAAGTAGCAGCAGGAACGTGGACAAGCAGAGCGCAAGACGTTTCATGACAAATCCCCCTAAGATAGGTGTCTCAAGACGCTGCATAAGCCGTGCCTGTACCTACCTGCGGGGCATTGTGCGCGTTTTACCCATGCATACTGGATTGGGCTGTAAATATTCCCGACAGCGCGTTCAACGCCGTCCCTAGCACCGGAAGCGACAATCCCATCGTCAGGAAAACCCATGTTCGTCTTGCCGAACTGGTTTCGGCTGCGCATTCAACTTGTCGACGCAACATGCGTGACATCGTTGTGCCGGTGTTTCCCAATGAGTGTTTTACCGGGCAGCATTGACAGGTATCCTCTTTGCTCTCAAGACCGGAATACCTCGAGCATACCTCGAGCATACCTGGCGCATGAGCTGGCGGCAGGTCGAACGGTCCTGTCAGGGCTCCAAGGCGCGAAACGCGCGGAACTACCAAGCGCCCCCGCTGCGCGTTCCGGGGTATCGTTATGAAAGCTGAGTCACAGCATGACTTCATTCCCTGGGGGTTTAATATGCGCAAGATGATCATGATGGCCGTCGCCGGCTTCCTCTGGAAGCAGATCCAGAAGCGCTTCCTGAAGCGAACCTACACGGTCCGCCCGCCGCGGCGTTACTGACCGGCGTGCGGCCGGGCGAGGCCTGGCCGCACCCGGCGTGGTTCAGCCAACGGGCCCGTGCGGGCACTACACCGCCTGGCCCCCTGGCGCCCATGCGCAGCCGCAGGTGGCTGCGTCGAGCAGGCCGAAGAACTCCTTGCGCACGCGGTATTCGCCGTTCTCCACTTTCCAGTAGCGCTGCCCCTGCGCAGATGCGAGGAAGCGCGCGCGCCTGTCCACCCTGCCCGCACCCAGCGCCGACTTCGAGATGACGTAGCGGAAGGCCCCATCCGGCGCGAGGATCACCGTGCTGCCCCCATACACCGGAAACGCGGCGCCGCCGTCCTTCGGCGCGACCAGGCAGCGCTGCACCACTTCGGCCACCAGGTCGAACACGATCTGGCGGTCCGGGCCGATGCGGCGCGCCGTCCGGATCGACATCACGGTCGGCAGTCCGATGCCCCCGGGTGCGAAACCCGGGGCGCCGGGCGGGACCAGGCCGAACTCCAGCGCCAGCTCCGGCTGCGCCACGTATTTCCCCAACTCGCGCGCCTGGCGCAGCAGCTCGACGTCGCTGGCCGGGCTGGCGGGATCGCCTTCGAAGCGCAGTTCGCGGAAGCTCAGCATCTCCAGGCGCGGGTGATCCAGGCGCGGCGGGCGCCACAGCAGCGCGTGCTCCGACAGGTTGTACACGCCGCGCGGCAGGATGTCGCGGCGCAGGAAGGCGTCGATCAGCGCCTCCCGGTAGCCCCAGGGATCGTCCGGCACCAGGTCATGGTCGGCCGTGATCAGGGCGCGCAGGAATTCGCCGAAGCGGATATCGACCGCTGGGCAGTAGTCGATGGCGCGGATGACCAGCGCCTGGAACTGGCTGGCCAGCGCGCTGATCTTGTCGGCCAGCAGGTCGGTCAGGTCGGGCGGCAGCTCGCCCGGGCGCAGCACGCCGCTGCCGTCCGTCGCCAGGCGCAGGTAGCGCGCCGTCTTGTGCTGGTAGATCGCGACGAAGGCGTCGAACACGGCCGCCACCAGCACATTCCCCAGGGCGTGCGCTTCCATCGCCTCGTCGTACCTGCGCGGTTCGGCCTCCTCGATCGCCTCGCGCAGCGCGGCGTTGCAGCCCGAGGCATAGCCGACCTGGCGCGCCAGTTCGAACAGCGACAGCGCCTGCCCCAGCTGGCCCCGGGCGCGGCCGATCGCGCCGCGCACCAGTTCGCGGTAGCTGAGGCGCTGGAAGATCGCGATCAGGTCGGCGATCGCCTCGTGAAAGGCGGCCGCATCGGGCCCGCTGGGGATACTGAAGTTGCTGCGCAAGCCGTCGAGGATGGCATGGGTCAGCTCGTGCGCGATGACGTCGTGCGACAGGCAGCTGAACACATACTCGCCCGGCAGGGTGCGGATCGCGCCGCGCAGGTCGGGCGCCTGCGCGTAGCCGAAGCAGAGCGAGCCTTCCTCCTTGTCGTAATACGCGTTCACGCCGCAAAAGGCGTGCGGCCGCAGCAGCAAGCGTCCGGGATCGTCGGTCCGGGCGAAGCCCCAGGTCACGTCGCGTCCCAGCGCGATGCGGAAGGCCGCATACACGTTGCAGCAGACCGCATACACCATCTGCTGGTGGAAACGCGGATCGGAGGGCGCCGGATCGTAGCCGCTGCTCAGCAGCGCGTAGGTGGAGTCCAGGTCGGCCCTGACCGAGTCCTGTCCGGTGCAGGCGTCGCGGTTGTCGACCCGGAACAGGCGGCCCACCGGGCCCGGTTTCAAGGGTTCATAGCGCACGTTGACGCAGGTGACCGCCCCTTCCAGCCGCGATGCGCTGGGATCGGAGGTATAGATGCGCAAGGGCCGGTACAGCGGCAGCTCGCGCTGCGGCGGCTGGGAACGCCCGACCGTCCGGGTGACGTCCGGGCCGATCGCATAGCCCTGCCCCGCTTCGCCGTGCGGCGCCGCGCGCCCGGCCGCCGGCGCCGCGGCGGGTGCGGCCTCGTCGCGGCTCTGCGCCGCGGCGGCCACGGGGGCGGTCGTGGACGCGATCTGCGTACTGTCGTCGGACATGGCGCCGCTCCCTCCTCAATGGTGCGCCAGCAGCTGGCTCGCGCGCGCCAGCTGGGCCGCCAGCTCGCTCAGCTCGCGGGCCGTCACCGGGCCCGCGGACCCGGCCTGGCCCAGGCCACGGCCGCCGACGCCGTACGGCTGCAGCCATGCCAGCGAGCGGCTGGCGTCGCTGCAATCCAGGTCGGCGTGCTGCTGCGGCGACTGGCCGAAGGCCTGCGTGACGCGCCGCGCGAAGTCGGCGTTGCTCATGCCGGAGACATCCTGGGCCAGCACCTGCATGGCGTAGCGCGTGAAGTCGCCCTGGCCGTTGCTTTCCAGCGCCACCTCGTAGGACTGGCAGGCCGAGAACACGACTTCGCGCATGGTCTCGTCGGTGGCCGGCGGCTCGCCCCGGGACGGCTTCGCCCGGCGCTTCGCCACGAACCGGTCGATCAGGTCGCGGCTGGCGCGAATGAAGCGGACCCGCTTGCCGAGCAGGTTCACGGACCGCCGCCCGCCGCCGGCCGCCATCCGGGTGATCGTCCCCGAGTGGCAGCAGTCGTAGAAGCAGGTCAGGTTGACGCCGTCCGGCAGGCGCCGGAAGATCTCGCGCTGGTCGTCGTCGATCAGCAGTTCGCCGGAATCGAAGTCGACCGGGCACAGGGCCTCGTCGTCGTCCGGGGTGTCGCCGCCGTATTCGTCCCCGCCCAGGTCGGGCACCTGGGTGCCGTGGCCCGAGTACTGGAACACGATCACGTCGCCCGCCCGGCTCTCGTCGACCAACGCCGCCAGGTGGCCCAGGATGGCCTCGCGCGTCGCCTGGTGGTCGAGCAGCGTGCGCGGCGTCTCGAAGCCCAGGCGCATCAACGCGCCGGACCAGGCGCGGGCATCGTTGACGCAACCTCCCAGCGGTGCGGTCGGATAGGCGTCGATGCCGACGCACAGCGCGAAGCGCCGTCCGCTGGCCGGTTGCGGATACGCTGGCGGCTGCATGAACGGCCCCGGCGGCGGCATTGGGGGCGCAGGGGCCCAGGCATCGGCGCCCTGCTCGGCCCACACATCGGCCCAGTAGTCGAACGACGGACTCCAGAGATCCCGGCCGCGCGAGCCCGAAGCCGGCAACTCTTCGATGCGGTCCGCATCGGCCTTGCCGAGCACCCGGCGCACGATGCTGCCCATCGTGGCCGGATCGTCGTCGAAGCCGCCATGGGTGCGCGAGCGGCTCGCGCCCAGGCCGCGATCGAGCCCGTTATCGGCCCAGACCACGTCGGCGCCGCCCTGGCCGGCGCCGATCCCGAACAGCTTCTTCAGGCCGGCATCGTCGCGCACGCAGCGCTCCAGGCCGAGAATGGGTTCGTCCTGGTCCGGCTCCAGTCCCCGGTAGATCAGGTACAGCAGCGACTTGCGGTACACGGCGCCGCAGTCATCGTCGCGCTCGAAGCCGTCCTCCATCGTGTACATCGTCAGCTTCTCGATGCCCTTGCCCTTGCCGACGCGCGACTCCAGCTGCTGGCGGAACAGGTCAACCCGCACCGCGGGGGCCAGCAGGTGCAGGCTCTGGAAGCGCGGCACGCCTTCCTTCAGCGCGCACGGAATGAAGTGCGCATGGAAGATGGCGCCGGCGCTGTGGCCGGCCGCATGCACCTCGACTTCGTCCTGCCGCTCCTTGCAGAACGCCGCCAGCTTCCTGGCCACGTAGAACGCCGCCCCCGGCCTGGCGCCCGGCGCGTCGCCGGCGCCACCCAGCAGGTTGGCCGCCGACGACTGCTGCGCGCTCCACTTCATCGCGCTCCAGATCTGCACGCCGCCCGCGCGGTGCGCGAAGGCTTCCACCAGCGGATCGCTGAACCGGTCCGAGAAGAAATTGCGCGGCGCCGCGCCGCGGCCCTGCCTCCAGCGCTCCAGCATCTGCACCAGCACCTCGGCCAGGCCGGTCTCCCAGATGAAGTGGATCGGGTAGATGCCGTTCCTCTTCCACCAGCCGATCCGTTCGCGGGCCGAGAGCAGTGCGGCGCCTTCGCTGGTCAGTCCGCCATGCGCGTAGAACATCAGTTTCAGCCGGCGGCCTTCCGCCTTGGCCGCTTCCAGCGCCGCCGGCAGGTGGCGGTCGAAGATCGCATCGACGTCGGTGTGCGACGTGGTCCAGTCGCCGTTCGACGAGAACTGGCCCATGCGCAGGTTGACGATATGGGGCCGCATCGCCTGCAGGTCGGCGGCGTCGAACTGGATGCCGCGGGCGCCATCGCGCGCGCCGGCCGGTTCCTCCCAGGCCTGTTCGTGGCTGCACGGTTCCGCGTCGGCCGGATCGAGCGCGCGGCCGGTGTCGCGCTGCAGGTCCTCGATGGCCTCGCGCACGACCTGGCGCGACATCAGCTGCTCCGGCGAGAACGGACCTTCCGACTGCGGCGCGGCGCGCGTACCCGCCATCAGCTGGGTGTGCAGGCCCCCGACTTCCTTCAGCACGGTCTGGTAATCGATGCCGGTGCCGGGACAGCTCTTGGTGGACATCATTTTATGGAACTGCAGGGTCCCGGGAGGCAAGCCGAAACGCAGCTGGACCCGCGCGATGACTTCCAGCACCGTCTCGCGCTGCCTGCCGTTGAACGGATCCTTGCCCTCGTCGAAGTCGCCGATGATCTCGAACATGAAAGGGCCGGCTTTGGCATTGCCGTTATGGCCGGCGGCGCTGGCCGGCGGCCGGTTCCAGTCGCGCCCGAGCCAGATGCTGCCGTCGGGCGCAATGGAAATGTGCTGGGCAATGTCGGACCAGTGATTCGTCTGCGTGTGGAAGCGCCACATCCCCACGATCGTCTCGTGGCCCCGGTACTGGGAGCGATTCGGGCGCCATGTATGATGCATGTGCACCGCGTTGATGTTTCGCTCGAATGGAAACTTGGACAGCAGCTCAGCAAATTGTTCCTTGGTAATTTGCTTGAATGGTGCAGGCATGGCGTCCCCCTTGGCAGATAGCTAGACCGCGGTTTTTGATAATTATCAGAGTTATAAGCTTAGTTCATTCGACAGGGGTTTCAAGCGCTTGCAGGAATAAACAACAGGAGCAGAAGGGAGAGCGAAACAGGCTGCGTATTTCGGAACTAAACGAGCAGTTTTCTGTCCGCTGCAAGGGCTGCAAGCGGATGGCCAAACGGCTCCACACGCTTCGAAAAACCCGGTTTCGCCCGATCTCCATCCCTCGATGAATACGTCGCCTCGGCCATCTTCTTTTCCCCGGGGCGCCATGCCGGTTCGCCCGCCGGAATATCAAGCCCAGGCCGGCATTCCATGCCAATCCGGCGCCCAGTTGCAGTAGAATCCCTAGCTTTATGGCAATCCAATCGGGGCCGACGATGCACGACGGGAAGAACGAACTCAAACGCGGGCTGAAGAACCGCCACATCCAGCTGATCGCGCTCGGGGGCGCGATCGGCACCGGCCTGTTCCTCGGGATCGCCCAGACCATCCAGATGGCCGGCCCCTCGGTGCTGCTCGGCTATGCGATCGCCGGGGCGGTCGCCTTCCTGATCATGCGCCAGCTGGGCGAGATGATCGTCGACGAGCCGGTGGCCGGTTCGTTCAGCCATTTCGCCGACAAGTACTGCGGCCAGCTGGCCGGCTTCGTCTCCGGCTGGAACTACTGGGTCATGTACATCCTCGTCAGCCTGGCCGAGCTCTCGGCCCTGGGCATCTACATGCAGTACTGGCTCCCCGAGGTGCCGACCTGGGTCTCGGCGCTCGGCTTCTTCGTGCTGGTCAACGCCATCAGCCTGCTCAACGTGAAGGCCTTCGGCGAGATGGAATTCTGGTTCGCGGTGATCAAAGTGGCGGCCGTGGTCGGCATGATCGTGTTCGGCCTGTATCTCCTCGCCAGCGGCGGCGCCGGCCCCGAGGCCGGGGTGTCGAACCTGTGGCGCCATGGCGGCTTCTTCCCCAACGGCGTGTCGGGCCTGGCGATGGCGATGGCCGTCATCATGTTCTCGTACGGCGGCCTGGAACTGATCGGCATCACCGCCGCCGAGGCCGACGATCCGAGCCGCACCATCCCGCGCGCCACCAACAACGCCATCTACCGCATCCTGATCTTCTACGTCGGCGCGCTCGCCGTGCTGCTGGCGCTGTACCCGTGGCAGAAGGTGGTCACGGGCGGCAGCCCCTTCGTCCTGATCTTCCAGGCGCTGGACAGCACCCTGGTCGCCAATGTGCTGAACCTGGTGGTGCTCACCGCCGCGCTGTCGGTGTACAACGGCTGCGTCTACGCCAACAGCCGCATGCTGTACGGCCTGGCCACCCAGGGCAACGCCCCGGCGCTGCTGCTCAAGACCTCGCGCCGCGGCGTGCCCCTGAACGCCCTCGGCGTCTCGGCCCTGGCCACCCTGGCGGCGATCAGCGTCAATTACTTCCTGCCGAAGGAAGCCTTCGGCATGATGATGGGCCTGGCCGTCGCGGCCCTGGTGATCAACTGGGGCATGATCTCGTGGAGCCACCTGCGCTTCCGCCGCCACAAGGAGCTGGCCGGGCAGGCGACCCTGTTCCGCAGCCCCTGGTTCCCGCTGTCGAACTACCTGTGCCTGGCCTTCGTCGCCGGCCTGCTGGTGGTGATGTACCTGACGCCGGGACTGCGCCTGTCCGTGTTCCTGATCCCGGCCTGGCTGCTGCTGCTCGCGGCCGGCTACCTGGTCCGCCAGCGCCGCGCCCGCGCCGCCGCCCTGTCGGCCTGACCCGCACCGGGCGGCGCGCCTCAGCGTCCGCCGGTCGCGTGCAGCGGCGTGGCCGCCGCCTGGCCGTGCTGCTCGATGTGGCGCACCAGCTCCTGGAAGGACATGGGCTTCCCGAACAGCCATCCCTGGGCGTACTGGACCCCGCGCTGGCGCAGGAACTCCGCCTGCGCCCTGCTTTCCACGCCTTCGGCGATCATGCGCAGGCCCAGGTCCTCGGCCATGCGGATGATGTGCTGGACCACCTGGCTGGTCGGCGCCCCCGTGCCGATCGCTTCGATGAAGCTGCGGTCGATCTTCAGGTAATCCAGCTCCAGCGACTCGAGGTAGGACAGGCTGGAGTAGCCGGTACCGAAATCGTCGATCGCGATCGCGAAGCCGCTGCGCCGCAGGGTGCCGGTCGTCTCCCTGGCAACCATCGGATCGAGCAGTCCACGTTCGGTGATCTCGAGCATGAGATTCGCCGGACCGGCCTTCATCGCGCGCAATGCCGCCTCCAGGCTGTCGAGCAGCCCGCTGGCATGGAAATCGGCCGGCGACACGTTGATCCCCACGTGAAAATCCGGATTTCTGGAAAGGAATGAGCCGGCATCCCTGACGACGAGTTCCAGCACGCGCCGGGTGAGGCGGACGATCAGGTGGTTCTGCTCGGCCACGGGAACGAAGATCTCAGGACTGACCAGTTCGCCTTCCGCCCGGCGCCACCTGAGCAGCGCTTCCGCGCCGCACACCTTCCCGCTTTGCAGCGCCACGACCGGCTGGTATTCGAGGAAGAATTCGTCGCGCTTGAGGCCCCAGCGGATGGCGGCCGGGATGGCCATCTGCTGGCGCGCCAGGAACAGGATCGCCACCACCAGGGCTGCGCCCGCGATGAGGCCGATCGGCAGCAGGCGCATGGCCAGGTCGCGCGAGCGCTGCTCCAGGTAGCGGGCAGGCACGGCCGCGACGGCGGCGGTCATGTAGAGCGGCGAGCGGACCACGGCGACGATATGGCCGCCGTCGGCGAACGCGACTTCGCGCCGCGTGCCGAGTCGCTCCAGCCAGCGCCGTTCGACATGGCCGCGCGATGCGATCGCGCTGTCGTCCTCCAGCGACAGGATCGCCAGCGACACGTCCGGCTCGGTCGCCGCCACGTCGATCGGCAAGTCCTTGTGGATGATCGCCGCGAAATCCGTGATCTCGATGACGATGAACGAACGCTGCGGCGCGAACGGAAAATGCACGTTGGTGCGGAACAGGGCGCCGCCGGCGGACCGGTAATCGACCTGGCCCAGGGGAAAGTCCATGGCGTCGCCCGCCATCGAGGAACAGACCAGGAGGCCGTCGCGCACATGGCCGATCGCCTGGATATAGCTGGAACCGAGGTCGATCTGGCGCATCTCGTCGATGCTGGCGCTCGAACACGGCGCCCGCGCATGCAGTTTCCGGAGCCTGGCAATCCCTGTCGCGACCTGGCTGGCGGTCGCCTCGGACCGGTACATCACGGTGCGCGCGTATTCCATGGCGCGCGCCGTCTCGACGACCAGGGCCTGGCGCCCCGCCTCGCGGACCGCGAGCCAGATCGGCAGGCCGATCGCCGTCAGCGCGACCAGCAATGCAACAAGAACGACGGCGGTTTTTTTCATGGTCCTGGCCCGGGGCGCCCGCATTCGTGGCCGATCGATACTACAGACACCGCGCGCTGCCTGCAAACGGATGCGGCTTGGACGCCCCAATCGGACGCTGCGCGGCCGAGTCCGCGGCCATGGCCGGGTTGCCGCTGCTGCAGCGCAGCGTGGACCGCGCGGCCCGCGCCTTGCCCATTTTCCTGTTCCAGTTCAACGGGTTCACGGTACGGGGATGCCGCTGCCGCTGCCCTTGGGCGCCCCGCAAAGGCTGCCGTATGGTGCATGGCAAAATGAAAATAGTCGGGTCGGTGTGCGCCGCGCCGCGCCACCCGGACTATCATGATTGCCGCATGTCACCTTACCAAGGGGAAGCGATAATGAGCCAGAGTAAGCCTCTGTCACTGCATGTCCCGGAGCCTACCGGCCGCCCGGGGTGCAAGACCGATTTTTCGTATTTGCAGGTGAGTCCCGCCGGCAGCGTCCGGCGTCCTCCCATCGATGTCGCGCCGCTCGACACGGGCGACATCGCATCGATGCTGATCCGCGTGCTCGACGAGCAGGGCAATGCCGTCGGTCCCTGGGCGCCCGAGCCCGACCGCGACCTGCTGCGCTTCGGCCTGCGCACCATGATGAAGACCCGCATCTTCGATGCGCGCATGGTGATCGCCCAGCGCCAGAAGAAGATGTCGTTCTACATGACCTCGCTCGGCGAGGAAGCCATCGGCACGGCGCACGCCCTCGCGCTGCAGGATGGCGACATGAATTTCCCGACCTACCGCCAGCAAAGCCTCCTGATGGCGCGCGAGGTGCCGCTGGTCGAGATGATCTGCCAGCTGCTGTCGAACGAGCGCGACCCGCTCAAGGGCCGCCAGCTGCCGGTGATGTATTCGGTGCGCCGCGCCGGCTTCTTCACCATCTCCGGCAACCTGGCCACCCAGTATCCGCAGGCGGTCGGCTGGGCCATGGCCTCGGCGATCAAGGGCGACACCAGGATCGCCTCGGGCTGGATCGGCGACGGCGCCACCGCGGAAAGCGACTTCTCGACCGCGCTCACCTTCGCCCACGTCTACCGCGCCCCGGTGATCCTCAACGTGGTCAACAACCAGTGGGCGATCTCGACCTTCCAGGCGATCGCCGGCGGCGAGTCGGTCACCTTCGCCACGCGCGGCATCGGCAGCGGCATCGCCTCGCTCAGGGTGGACGGCAACGACTTCCTGGCGGTCCTGGGGGCCTCGCGCTGGGCCGCCGAACGCGCGCGCAGCAACCTGGGGCCGACCCTGATCGAATGGGTCACCTACCGCGCCGGTCCGCACTCGACCTCGGACGACCCCTCGCGCTACCGCCCGGCCGACGACTGGACCCGCTTCCCGCTGGGCTGCCCGATCCAGCGCCTGCGCCAGCACCTGAGCAACCAGGGCTGGTGGTCGGATGCCGAGCACGAGGCGGTGCAGGCCGAGCTCGAGGCCGAGGTGCTCGCGGCGCAGAAGGAGGCCGAACAGTTCGGCACGCTGGGCGACGGCCGCGCGCCGAGCGCCGCGACGATGTTCGACGACGTCTACAAGGACATGCCGGAGCACCTGCGCCGGCAGCGCCAGCAACTGGGGGTATGATGGCACGTGATGATCAACACAGGGACACGGCCACCATGCCGATGACCATGATCCAGGCGCTGCGCTCGGCCATGGATGTCATGATGGAGCGCGACGACAACGTGGTGGTGTACGGCCAGGACGTCGGCTATTTCGGCGGCGTGTTCCGCGTCACCGACGGCCTGCAGGCCAAGTACGGCGCCTCGCGCGTGTTCGACGCGCCGATTTCCGAAGGCGGCATCGTCGGCACCGCGGTCGGGATGGCCGCCTACGGCCTGCGGCCGGTGGTCGAGATCCAGTTCGCCGACTATGTCTACCCGGCGATCGACCAGATCGTGTCGGAGGCGGCGCGCCTGCGCTACCGTTCGGCCAGCGAATTCACGGCCTCGATGGTGATCCGCATGCCTTGCGGCGGCGGCATCTACGGCGGCCAGACCCACAGCCAGAGCCCGGAAGCGATGTTCACCCAGGTGTGCGGCCTGCGCACCGTGATGCCGTCCAATCCCTACGACGCCAAGGGTCTGCTGATCGCCTCGATCGAGAACGACGACCCGGTGATCTTCCTCGAGCCCAAGCGCCTGTACAACGGCCCCTTCGACGGCCACCACGACCGTCCGGTCACGCCCTGGTCGGGCCACACGCTGGGCGAGGTGCCGACCGGCTACTACACGGTGCCGCTCGACTCGGCCGCCGTGTTCCGGCCAGGCGCCGCCGTGACAGTGCTGACCTACGGCACCATGGTCTGGGTGGCGGACGCCGCCGCGCGCGAGAGCGGCATCGACACCGAGATCATCGACCTGCGCAGCATCTGGCCGCTCGACCTGGACACCATCGTGCGCTCGGTGAACAAGACCGGCCGCTGCGTGGTCGTGCACGAGGCCACCCGCACCAGCAGCTTCGGCGCCGAGCTGACGGCGCTGGTGCAGGAGCACTGCTTCTACAGCCTGGAAGCCCCGATCGAACGTGTCACCGGCTGGGACACGCCCTACCCGCATGCGCAGGAATGGGCGTATTTCCCTGGACCGGACCGCGTCGGCGCGGCCCTGAAACGTGCCATGGAGGGTTGAGATGGGCATACACGCAATCAAGATGCCCGATCTGGGCGAAGGCATTGCCGAAGTCGAAGTCGTCGCCTGGCACGTCAAGCCGGGCGACCAGGTGCAGGAAGACCAGGTGCTGGCCGACGTCATGACCGACAAGGCCACGGTCGAGATTCCCTCGCCGGTCAAGGGCACCGTCGAGTCGCTGGGCTGCGAGGTCGGGGTGTCGATGGCGGTCGGCGCGGTGCTGATCCGCCTTGAGGTCGAAGGCGCCGGCAACGTGGCGGCGGGCGCGGCTCCGACGGCGCGCACCGAGGCGGCCAAGGCCCCGGCCCCGGCCGCGCCGGCCGAGATGGTGGCGGAACCGGAGCTGGCCGCCAGCGCCCATGCGGCAGCCCCTGCGCCCACGCGCAGCGCGCCTCCCGCACCGCCACGCTCCGCGCCGGCCCCGTCGCCGGCGCTGCGCGCCGAGGGCGACAAGCCGCTGGCCGCGCCGGCCGTGCGCCAGCGCGCCTGGGATCTCGGCGTCGAGCTCCAGTTCATCTCCGGCAGCGGGCCCGCCGGCCGCATCACCCATGGCGACCTGGATGCCTATGTGTCCGGGCGCCGCGAGGGCCTGCCGGCCGGACGCGGCGACAGGCGCTACGCCCAGATGCATGGCGAACATGCGGCGCCGCTGATCGGCATGCGCCGCAAGATCGCCGAGAAGATGCAGGAGGCCAAGCGCCACATCCCGCACTTCACCTATGTCGAGGAAATCGACGTCACCGAACTGGAAGTCCTGCGCGCCCAGCTCAACGCCCGCTACGGGGCCGGGCGCGGCAAGCTCACCCTGCTGCCGCTGCTGATGCGCGCCCTGGTGCTGGCGCTGCGCAGCTTCCCGCAGATGAATGCGCGCTTCGACGACGAGGCCAACCTGCTGACCACCTACAATCCGGTCCACATCGGGATTGCGACCCAGACCGAGACCGGCCTGATGGTGCCGGTGGTGCGCCATGCGGAAGCGCGCGACCCGTGGTCCTGCGCCGCCGAGCTGGCGCGCCTGGCCGATGCGGCGCGTAGCGCCAAGGCCACCCGCGAGGAACTGTCGGGCTCCACCATCACCATCACCAGCCTGGGTCCGCTGGGCGGCATCGTCACCACGCCGGTGATCAACCGTCCCGAAGTGGCGATCGTGGGCGTCAACCGCATCGTCGACCGTCCGGTGGTGCGCGACGGCGCCATGGTGGCACGCAAGATGATGAACCTGTCCTCGTCCTTCGACCATCGCGTGATCGACGGCATGGTGGCGGCCCAGTTCGTGCAGGCGATCCGCGGCTACCTCGAATGTCCGGCGACCCTGTTCGTGGAGTGAAGATGGAAACGCTCACCACCACCCTCCTCATCATCGGCGGCGGCCCGGGCGGCTACGTGGCCGGCATCCGCGCCGGCCAGCTGAACGTGCCGACCATCCTGGTCGAGGGCGCCCAGCCGGGCGGCACCTGCCTGACCATCGGCTGCATTCCGTCCAAGGCCCTGATCCACGCCGCCGACGAATTCAGCAAGGCGACGACGTATGCGGCGCAGGAGTCGCCGCTCGGCATCACGCTCGACAACCCGCGCATCGACCTCGACCGCACGGTGGCCTGGAAGGACGGCATCGTCAAGCGCCTGACCGGCGGCGTCGGCGCCCTGCTGAAGAAACACGGCGTGCGCGTGATCAAAGGCTGGGCGCGCGTCATCGACGGCAAGACCGTCGAGGTGCAGCCGCCCGCGGGCAGCGAGCAGGCGGTGTTCCGCATCCGCTGCGAGCACCTGCTGCTGGCGGCCGGTTCCGAGCCGGTCGAGCTGCCCTTCATGCCCTTCGGCGGGCCGGTGGTCTCCTCGACCGAGGCGCTGTCGCCGGATTCGATGCCGCGCCGCCTGGTCGTGGTCGGCGCCGGCTACATCGGCATGGAGCTGGGCACGGCCTACCGCAAGCTGGGCAGCAAGGTCACCGTGGTCGAGGCCTTCGACCGCATCCTGCCGGCCTATGACGCCGACCTGGCCAAGCCGGTCGCGGCCTCGCTGGCCCGGCTCGGCGTCGAACTGCGCCTCGGCACCTCGGTGCTCGGCATGGAGGATGGCCAGGTGCGGGTGCGCGACGCCTCCGGGGTCGAGTCCCGCCTCGAAGCCGACCGGGTGCTGGTGGCGGTCGGACGCAAGCCGCGCACCACCGGCTGGGGCCTGGAAAGCCTGATGCTCGACATGGATGGGCGCGCGCTGAAGGTCGACGCGCTGTGCCGGACCTCGATGCGCAACGTCTGGGCGATCGGCGACCTGGCGGGCGAGCCGATGCTGGCCCACCGCGCCATGGCCCAGGGCGAGATGGTGGCCGAGATCATCGCCGGCAAGTACCGCGAATTCGCGCCGGCCGCGATTCCGGCGGTGTGCTATACCGATCCCGAGATCGTCGTGGCCGGCATGACGCCGCTCGAGGCCGACCACGCCGGCGTCGAGTTCATCAGCGCACATTTCCCGTTCAGCGCGAACGGCCGCGCGATGACGATCGAAAGCCTGGACGGATTCGTGCGCGTGGTCGCCCGCAAGGACAACCATGTGATCCTCGGCTGGCAGGCAGTCGGCGCCGGCGTGTCCGAGCTGGCGGCCGGGTTCGCCCAGTCGATCGAGATGGGCGCCCAGCTCGAGGACGTCGCCCGCACCATCCACGCCCATCCGACCCTGGGCGAGGCGGTCCAGGAAGCGGCGCTGCGCGCCCTGGGCCACGCCCTGCACATCTGATCCCGGCGCCGTCCCGGCCGGGGCGGCGCTTCTTTCCTCCCCCGGTCAGCCCGGTTCTCCCACCCCATGTGTTCGTCGAATCGTTGGCAATCCCGGATTGTAACCAACATTCATATGCAGACATGTGCCGCACGGCAAATAATATTGGTGTATCCATTTGTTACGCGCGGCTGGCGATTGTGACATTGTCGTGTAAGATCGCGGCCCTGCGGATGTTCCGCAGCGGAAAAACTCAAGAGGTTCAACAATGTTCAAGCACATCGCAGTAGCAGCAGCCCTGGTCATCTCCTCGTCGGCATTCGCTGCCGCCCCGGGCACCTTCTACGCCGGCGTCGATGCCGGCGAAACCAAGTTCAAGGACTGGTCGGACCGCGAGACCAGCTACGGCTTCTTCGCCGGCTACAACTTCCTCCCGAACGTCGCGCTCGAAGGCGGCTTCCGCCGCCTGGGCGAGGCCGACGCGTTCGGCGTCGATGTCAAGGCCGACCAGGTCGCGCTGTCCCTGGTCGGCAGCCTGCCGATCGCCACCAACCTCGACCTGTACGGCCGCCTCGGCTACAACCGCATCGACGTCGACGTCAAGTCGCGCGGCTTCAGCGGCAGCGACTCGGAATCGCGCGCCCTGTACGGCATCGGCCTGGGCTACGCCTTCTCGCCGCAGATCTCGGGTCGCGTCGAAGTGCAGAAACCGACCAGCGACACCACCAACGTGAGCGCCGGCGTCGTCTTCAACTTCTAAAACGGCTGCGGCACATGGGACAAGGCCCGGTGGGTCCGGGCCTTTTTTCCCGGTTCATGACGGCCGGGCGGCGCGGGAAGTCAGGCGGCCGGCGCGGCGCGCGGGCGGCGCGGGTTGGTCGCCAGCACCTCGCCCAGCCTGAGCGCGGAGTTGACCGCGGTGTCGATGGGCGGCTGGTAGCCGTTCTCGATCCAGCGCAACGCGATGTGGATCACGCCGCCCACCACGCCGACCTGGAGCAGCTCGTCGTCGATGGAACTCGCCGGCGCGATCATGCGCGCCACTTCGCGTCCGATGGCGCGCAGCGCGGAGTCGAAGGCCTGGTCGACGGCGCGGCTGACGCCGCGGATCTCGACCAGGCACACGCGCGCCGAATTCGGTTCGCGCTGCAGGGCGGAGAAATACGCCTCCAGCATGGCGCGCGAGCGGGCGATCCTGCCGCGCCCGGCCGCTTCGCCGGCGCGCAGGATCTCGCCGAGTACCGAATAGGTGATGGCATTGAAGGAATCGATCAGCAGCGCTTCGCTGTTGGCGAACGATTCGTAGAAATAGCGCTCGGTCAGGCCGGCCGCCTCGCACACGGCCTTGACCGTGGCCTGGTGGTAGCCCCGTTCGCCGTAGACTGCGATGGCGGCCGCCATCAGCTTGCTGCGGCGCTCGGCGCGGCGCTGCTCTTGCGACTGGCCCCGATAGGACCTGGTGGTAGTGGAAAGCTCGGCTGTCATGCTTCTATTCTGACACAATCTTGCCACCTCGTTTCTGACAATGTAGAGTGTCACGATTAGAACAGGATCGGGACGCCATGTTTGACCATTTCACCGACGCCGATCCGCTGGATGGGCTGATCGCCGCCACCCTTTCCTGCGGACCGAAGGGGGCGCTGCGATGAAGCTTGCCAACCGCGTCGCGGTGGTGACCGGCGCCGGCGGCGGCATCGGCCGCGCCACCGCCCTCTCGCTGGCGCGCCGCGACTGCCACCTGGCCCTGGCCGACATCGACGGCGAGGCCGCCTCCGAAACCGCCCGCCAGGCGCGCGCGCTCGGCGTGCGCACCAGCGTGCACCAGCTCGACGTCGCCAACCGGGCGGCGGTGCGGGGCTTCCCGGCCGAGGTCGGGATCATCCATGGCCGCGTCGACCTGGTGGTCAACAATGCCGGGGTCGCGCTCGGCGGCAGCTTCGAGCAGGTCAGCGAGCAGGACTTCGACTGGCTCATGGACGTCAACTTCCATGCGGTGGTGCGCATGACGCGCGCCTTCCTGCCGCTGCTGCGCGACAGCGACGATGCGCGCATCGTCAACGTCTCGGGCACCTATGGCATCGTGTCGCCGCCGGGCCAGAGCGCCTACTCGGCCAGCAAGTTCGCCGTGCGCGGCTTCTCGAACGCCCTGCGTCACGAACTCGACGGCAGCAGCGTCGGCGTCACCGTCGTCCACCCGGGCAGCGTGGCCACCGCCATCTTCAGGAATGCGCGGGCGCCGCGGGACGCCCCGGCGCACGAGCTCGAACACGGCCAGGCCGTGGCCGAACGGCTGCTGCGGCTGGCGCCGGACCGGGCCGGCGAGATCATCGTGCGCGGCATCGAGCGGCGCAAGGCGCGCGTGCTGGTCGGAACCGACGCACGCGTCGTGGCCTGGCTGGAACGGCTCAGCCCCGTCCACTACTGGAATCTCCTGAAGCAATCCACCGGACGATGACGCCCGCCGCCCCGCCCCCGCGCCAGGAGATTGAAAAGGCGGCCTAGCGCTCGCGGCGGGACTCGTCCTCGTCGCGATCGGTCTCGGTCGTGCGCTGGCCGCGGATTCCCTGCTGGTTCGGTTCTCCGGACTGCAGGTTGCCGCTGCTGCCCGCACCCTGCCTGCCGGTGCCGCCACCCCGGCTGGCGCTGCCTTCACGGAAACCCTCGTTATCCTGGTCGGCATCGCAGCCGCCGGACAGCAGGTCGTCGGTGCGCCCCGCCTGCTGCATGCCGCCCGGCCGCCCCGCCTGCTGCGCATCCCCGGTGCCGCCGGGTCCGACACTGCCCGCGCTGCTGGTGCCGCTGCGGGTGAGCTGGTCGAAGTGGCGCCCTTTGGCGCCCTTGTCCTTGTCCGAACCTTGCATCGACATGGCTGATCTCCTCGTGGTCTTTGGACGAATCTTCATCATAGCGGCTGGCCGGGCGCGCGCAATAGGCCCGCAGGCGCGCCCCCTGTAGGACTCGTCGCGCACGGATGCACGCACGCGCCGGCATTGGCGCGGCATCTTTCGTTGATGTGGAGTAGGCTTGTTCGGCAAGGACTCCACGCTATTCTCATGCCAAAAATCATCCTCATCGGCGGATCGTCCGGGAGCACCGATCCCTTGCAAGTGATCCTCAAGGCATTGCCGGCAGATTTCCCGGCGGCGGTGCTGATCGTCACCCATATCGGGGCGGGCGCCAGCATCCTGCCGAGCATGCTCCAGCGCTGCTCGGCGCTCCCGGTGCGCCATGCGCTCCAGGGCGAACTCCTGGTCGCCGGCCAGGTCCTGGTGGCGCCGCCCGACCTGCACCTGACGGTCGCCAGGGCCGGGGAGCGCGCGTACACGCGGCTTTCGAGCGGCCCCAAGGAAAACCACTCCCGGCCCGCCATCGACCCGCTGTTCCGTTCGGCCGCCACGGCCTACGGCGCCGATGCGATCGCGATCGTCCTGTCCGGTTACCTCGACGATGGCACCGTCGGGCTGCAGGCCATCAAGGCCCGTGGGGGCATTGCGATCGTCCAGGATCCGGGCGAGGCCGAGGTGCCGGACATGCCGGCCAGTGCGGCGGCGCATGCGGCCGTCGATTACGTCCGCCGCGTGGACGACATCGTACCCATCCTGCTCGATCTGGTGCGGCCCCCGGCGGCGCCTGGCGCCGCCGAAGCCGCCTCCGCGCTTGCCGCGCAGGAATGGATCGAGGTCGAGAACCGGATCTTCGACGGCGACAACGGGATGGCCGGCCTGGACCAGCTCGGCTCACGGGTTCCCCTGACCTGCCCCGAATGCAACGGCGCCTTGTGGGAGATCCGGGATGGCGCGCCACTGCGCTACCGCTGCCACACGGGCCACGCTTTTACTTCCCGGGTGCTCGAGGCCTTGCAGGGCGGCGCGGTCGAGGATGCGATGTGGGGCGCGGTGCGGGCGCTGCACGAGCAGGAGCGGCTGCTGCGCGAACTGCACCACAAATCGCGCCACTACCAGAAGACGCCCTGGGACAAGGACGATCCCCGCAACGAATACCTGGCCAAGGCCGAGCAGGTCAGGGAGCACGCGCAGTTGTTGCGCGACCTGATCGCCACCCGCACGCAGATCCTGCCGCCCTAGCGCGGCGCCGCTCGACCGGGCAATGGAGCAAGCAGGGACGTATCGCACCTGATGAGGGAGAAAGGATCCATGGTGAACCAGCGCTATCGACCGATCACGCGCCTGGGCCTCGGCGGCACCGGGCTGGGCGACATGTACCATGCGACCGGCGACGACACGGTCCATGCGACCGTCGACGCCGCCTGGGAGGCCGGCATCCGCTATTTCGACACCGCGCCGCACTATGGCGCCGGCCTGTCCGAACACCGCTTCGGCCAGGCCCTGCGCAGGCGCGCGCGCGGCGAGTACACGCTGTCGACCAAGGTCGGGCGCCTGCTGGTGCCGGACGCCGCCGGCGAGATCCAGCACCCCTTCGTCTCCGCGCTGCCGTTCAGGCGCGTGCTCGACTATAGCGCCGACGGCGCGCGCCGTTCGATCGAGGACAGCCTGCAACGGCTGGCGCTCGGGCACATCGACATCGTCTACGTGCACGACCTCTCGCCCGACAGCCTGGGGGATCGCTACGACCATTACTTCGGCATCGCCGCCGGGCGCGGCGGCGCGTTCGAAGGCCTGGTGCGGCTGCGCGAGGAAGGCACGATCAAGGGCTGGGGTCTGGGCGTGAACACGGTCGAGCCCTGCATGCGCGCGCTGCGCCAGTCCGATCCCGACATCTTCCTGCTGGCCGGGCGCTACACGCTGATGGAAACCACCCCGCTCGCGGCCCTGTTCCCGCTGTGCGCCGAACGCGGCGCCCGGGTGGTGCTGGGCGGACCGTTCAACTCGGGCTTCCTGGCCGGCGGCGAGCACTACGACTACGCGCCGGCCACCCATGAACAATGCCAGCGGCGCGAGCGCCTGCGCAAGATCGCGGCGCACCACCATGTCGACCTGCCTGCGGCGGCCCTGCAGTTCGGGGCCGCGCATCCGGTGGTGGCGGCGACGATTCCCGGCGCCAGCAGCGCGCACCACCTGCGCCGCAACGCCAGCCTGATGGACGCCCCTATCCCGGCGCAGTTCTGGCAGGAGCTGCGGGCCGAAGGGCTGCTGCCGCCGGACGCGCCGCTGCCACCGGACAGCGGGTCTGCGAGCCCCGGGGTCTGAGCAAGGCCGCGCGCCGCCACGGACCGGTACACTTCGCCGCCATGCCGGCAGTACTGTACGGTTGAAAATGGCCGGATTGTCTCTGTCGGGCGCACGATCCCGGCACGTAGACTACGGTTTCCTTCACCTTACAGCAGCGGGATCAGCATGGCGCATCTACCCTTCAAGACAGTCGACGTATTCACCACCGTGGCATTCAAGGGCAATCCGGTCGCGGTCGTCCTCGACGCCGGCGGGCTCTCGGCCCGGCAGATGCAGCAGATCGCACACTGGACCAACCTGTCGGAAACCACCTTCGTCGTGCCGCGCACGGTGGACGGCGCCGACTACCATGTCAGGATCTTCACCCCGGGCGCCGAGATGCCCTTCGCCGGTCACCCCACGATCGGCACCGCCCATGCATTGCTGGAAGCGGGCATGATCGCGCCGAAGGACGGTGTGCTGGTGCAGCAATGCAAGGCCGGACTGGTCAGGCTGGAGGTCGGGCACGCGGCGGACGGCGCCCGCTGGATTTCCTTCGACCTGCCTGCCCCGACGATCACGCCCCTGGACGCGGGCCAGGCCGGGGAGCTGGAAGCGATACTCGGCAGCGCGCTGGAGCAGGACCCGGCGCCCTGCCTGGTCGATGTCGGCGCACGCTGGGTGATCGCCCAGCTGGCCAGCGCCCAGGCTGTGCTCGACTGCGCGCCCGATCTGCCGCGGATGAGACTGCAGGACCTCGCGGGCCGGCATACGGGTGTCGTCATCTTCGGCAAGCACGGCCCGGAGAATCGGGCAAGGATCGAAGTGCGCGCCTTCGCGCCGGCGCATGGCGTCAATGAAGATCCGGTATGCGGAAGCGGGAACGGCGCCGTCGCCGCCTACATCCGGCACACCGGGCAGGCCGGGGAATTCGGCGGCGAGTTCCTGGCAAGCCAGGGCCAGGTGCTCGGGCGCGCCGGCGTGCTGCGGCTGTCGATCCCGGAAGGGGCGATCCGGGTCGGCGGAAACGCGGTGACCTGTATCGACGGAAGTTTATCCTGCTAATCCCATCCACGATCCTGAAGCGCCTCATGCTTATTGCTTGAAACCGCGGCACATCGGGAATTCATCGGCGCATACGACATGCCCGGCGTATTCGAAACTGGAAAAGACATGCGGCGACGCGGAACCAGGATCCGGATTCCCTCAAAACGGGACTCACGCTCCGGATCGGCCGCCGGACATAATCCAGGCTCCTAGATTCTAAGATCATCCAGCGATTTGCCGCCTTCCAGCGCCTCGGCGACCCATTTCGGCTTCCGGCCGCGGCCGGTCCAGGTCTGCGCGTCATCGGCCGGATTCTTGTATTGCGGACGGACTTTCACGACTTCGCCCTCTTTCGCCTTGGCCTTGGATTTAAGGACCAGGTCTTCGACGGATACGCCGACTTCCTGGGCAATGGCGAGAATCTGCTCGCGTGCTTTCTTCACATCCTGCTGCTGACGGATCTTGATTTCTTTCTCGATCTCGAATTGCAGGCCTTTGAGCTCGCCGAGATTGTAGTTCGACAGGTCTATCTGTGCCATGTTAAAGTCATCCGCTAAAAGGGTTAAACTGCCATCGACAAAATACATACTGATTTTACTACGTGTACCGCCGCCGATTCAGCACCCTTTCTTTTCAAGGAATTACTCGGCAGCGGATTTTGCCATTACCTTTCCCATTCACCGGCTTACGACATGAATTTCAAAGTACGGCGCGAGCGCGCCATTGCCATACTTCACCGGGCGGGTATTCCCCTGCGCGTGTCGGAGCCTGTCTATCTCCGCCTGTTCCGCTGGATCGGGCTTGAAATACGACCGCTGCATTTCGAACCGTTCTGGCGCACGATACTGATCACCGCCGCCTGGTTCGCTCCCTGCTGGGGACTATTCATGTGGTTCTTTCGTTGGCGCGCGGATGGCATGAACCCGGCAGTCGCCGTGATCGTGGCCATGTTCTGCGGCCTGTGCTTCGGCCTGTCGATGGCCTGTTATTACGCCTACGGCAGGAAGAAGCATCAACTCCCCGCATGGGAGTCGCTGGGCTGAATCCCGGGGCCGGCTGCTAGGCCGCCATGGGCCGCTCCGCCAGCACCCGCATCAAGCTCTGCAGGTCATACGGCTTGCGCAGCACCACCGCATCCGGCCAGTTGTTCACTTCGCCGTTACCGGTGGCGAAGATGATCCGGATCGCCGGCGCCGTCGAGCGCGCCCGGGCCGCGAGCGCATCGCCCGACATGCCCGGCAACTGCATGTCGGTGATCAGGATGTCGGTGCGGCCGTCGATCAGCGCCAGCGCCGCCTCCGCGTCCCCGGCCGGGCGCACCTCGTGCCCGAGATGCTCGAGCAGGACCTGGGTATTCATGCGGATGCCTTCCTCGTCTTCGACCAGCACGATGCGGTAGCGGCCCGCCTGGCCGGGCGTGGCCGCCGCTTCCGGTGCGGCGCCGCGCTCGCCCGCCGGCTTCTTCTGGCTGGCGATCACCTGCCGGATGCGGCGCGCCAGGCTTTCGCGCGTGTAGGGCTTGCCGAGCAGTTCGACGCCCGGATCGAGCCGGCCGCCGTGCACGATCGCGTTCTCGGTATAGCCGGAAGTGAACAGCACCGCCAGGTTCGGCAGCCGTTCGCGCGCCATGCGCGCCAGGTCGACGCTGCGCAGGGTTCCAGGCATGACCACGTCGGTGAACAGCACGTCGATCGGCACGCCGCTCTCGATCACCACCAGCGCCTGGGCCGCGTCGGCCGCCTTCAGCACGCGGTAGCCGAGCTGGCCCAGCATCTCGACCACGGTGGCGCGCACCGCCTCGTCGTCCTCGGCCACCAGCACGGTCTCGCTGCCGCCGATGGCCAGCGGCTGCGCGTCCAGCGGCCCGATCGGCTCCTCGGCGCCGGTGCTGCGCGGCAGGTAGATCTTGACCGTCGTGCCCTGTCCCGGCTCGCTGTAGATCTTCACGTGGCCGCCGGACTGCTTGACGAAGCCGTACACCATCGACAGGCCCAGGCCCGTCCCCTTGCCCTCTTCCTTGGTCGAGAAGAAGGGTTCGAAGGCGCGGCCCAGCACCTCGGGCGGCATGCCGGGGCCGGTGTCGCTCACCGCCAGCCGCACGTACTGGCCCGGCAGCACGTCGACGTGGGTGCGGCAATACATATCGTCGAGCACCGCATTGGTCGCCTCGATCGTCATGCGGCCCGCGCCATCCATCGCATCGCGCGCATTGATCGCCAGGTTCAGCAGCGCGTTCTCGACCTGGGCCACGTCCACCGCGGTCGTCCACAGCCCGCCCGAGATCACCATCTCGATCTTGATTTCTTCGCCGAGCGCGCGGCGCAGCATGTCTTCCATGCCCGACACCAGGCGGCCGATCCTGACCACCTTCGGCTCCAGCGGCTGGCGGCGCCCGAAGGCCAGCAGGTAGCTGGCCAGCTTGGCGCCCTTCTCCACCGCCGAGCGGGCGCTCTCGATCCAGCGCGCGCCGTCGCCGCGGTCCTTGCCGGCCATCTGCAGCAGCTGCAGGTTGCCGGAGATGATCTGCAGCAGGTTGTTGAAGTCGTGCGCCACGCCGCCGGTCAGCTTGCCGATGGTTTCCATCTTCTGCGACTGCTGCAAGGCCAGCTCGGTGCGGCGCATGGTTTCCGCCTGCTCGCGATCGAGCGTGATGTCGCGCCCGATCGCATGGATGTAGCCTTCGTCAGGCGCCGCCGTCCACGACAGCAGGCAGTAACTGCCGTCCTTGCGGCGGTAGCGGTTCTCGAACTTGTAGACATAGCCGCCCCGGCCCAGCGACTCCATCTGCGCCACGGTCGCCGCCCGGTCGTCCGGGTGCACCAGGTCGAGGAAGCTGCGGCCGACGATGTCGGCGTCCGACCATCCCAGCAATGCGCCGACGGCCGGGCTGATCGCCTCCACCGTGCCGTCGAAGTGCGCCACCAGCAGGATGTCCTTGGACAGGCGCCACATGCGGTCGCGCTCCGCGGTGCGCAACGCGACCTTGCCTTCCAGGTCGTTCGACAGCGCCGCGTAATGCTCGGCGGTGGTCTTCTGGTCCTCGATGTCGGTACAGGTGCCGATCCAGCCGGTGGCCGCGCCGTCGTCGCCGCGCAGCGGCACCGCGCGCGCCAGGTGCCAGCGGTAGCCGCCGTCGGCCTGGCGCATCCGCAGCTCGCACTCGTAGGCCTTGCCCGATGCGACCGCGATCGACCAGCGCGCATCCACCGCGGGCAGGTCGACCGGATGGACGATGCCGGACCAGCTTCCGCTGCGGAGCTGTTCGAAGCCGAGCCCCGTGTACTCGTGGACCTGCCGGTTGCACCAGCTCAGCACCCCCTCGGCGTCGGCGGCCCAGACCTGGTTCGGCATCGCCTGGGCGAAGGTGCGGAAGCGCGCCTCGCTCTCGCGCAGGGCGCGCCCGGCCCGCACCCGTTCGGTGACGTCGCTGCCCTGCACGAACACGCCGAGCACCTTGCCATCCTCGCCGCGCAGCGGCTGGAACACGAAGTCGACGAAGTGCAGGCGCCGCACGCCGTCGGCGCCCGCCAGCCAGATCCCGGCCTCGCCGGCGGCATACGGCTTGCCGGTGCGGTGGACCTCGTCGAGCAGCGCGATGAAGCCCTGCTCCGCCGCTTCCGGCACCGCCTCGCGCAGCGGCCGGCCCAGCACGTTGTGGCGCTCGACCAGGCCGAGGTAGGCTTCGTTCGCGAGCTGGAACACGTGGTCCGGACCCGCCAGCATGGCCATGAAGCCGGGCGCCTGCTCGAACATGTTGCGCAGGCGTCCGCGTTCCCCGCTCAGGTAGCGCTCGGCGCGCACCTTGGCGCTGGTCTCGACCACGATCGCGATCACGCCGACGATCGCGCCGTGCTCGTCGACGATGGGCGAATAGTCGAGGTTCATCCAGACCGGTTCCGGCTGGCCGTTGCGGTGCAGGGTCAGTTCCTGGTCGGTGTAGCTCAGGGTGCCGCCGGCCAGGCCCACCTTCATCACGTTGTCGTTGAAGTCGGCGACCTCGGGCCAGCCTTCGCGCACCCGCGAGCCGAGCAGCCGGGGATGGCGGCCGCCGGCGAAGCCGGAATAGGCGTCGTTGTAGATCATGACGCCGTCCTCGCCCCACAGGGTGACGATCGGCACCGGCGAGCGCAGGATCAGGTCGACCGTCGTGCGCAGCACCGGCGTCCATCCGGCCAGCGGGCCGAGGCTGGTGGCGCCCCAGTCGAACGCGTCGATGATCTTGCCGAGCGTGCCGCCGCCCTGGGCGAAGGACCGGGAGGGAGTCAGTGCCGGATGCGCCATGCTGGAGGCCCGTTTTTGTTAAAGCCGCAATTGTAATATTTCGGACTTATTTCCGAAACATCATAAATGTATCGTGCGCAACACTGGCCTGGCACGACAGCAAGTTCGGTAACGGCTGGCCGATGGGTTTCCAGATTTAACGCGAACAGAGCCATGTACAATCAAGCAATGATTATTTATTTGTAACGCAAGCGCATGCCGACCCCTCCCCAAGCCCTCGTCGTCTTCGCCGACGCCTCGCTGCACCGCTCGCGCATCAGCCGCCGCATCGGCGACGCTGCCCGCAGCCTGCCCGGCGTCCAGGTCCAGGACCTGTACCAGCTGTATCCCGATTTCTTTATCGACGCCCGCGCCGAACGCGAGCTGGTCAAGGCAGCCCAGTTGCTGGTATTCGTTTTTCCGATCGGCTGGTACGGCATGCCGGCGCTGCTGAAGGAATGGTTCGATACGGTATTCCGGCCCGAATGGGCGGTGGCCGACGGCAGCGGGCGCCTGCACGGCAAGTCCTGCTGGGCGGCGGTCGCCTGCAACAGCAATCCCGAGGACTACCAGCCCGGCGAGCGCCACGGCCACCCGATGACGGACTACCTGCTGCCGCTCGAGCAGACCGCGCGCGCCTGCGGCATGCGCTGGATCGCGCCCCATATCTCCTACAGCGCCGACCGCGCCGACGCCAGGGCCGCCGATGCCCACGCGCTGAAACTGCGCGACCTGCTGGCCGGCCACCTCGCACGGCTCCCTGTTCCAGGAGCGGCCCATGGAGCATAGCGTCCTGTCGAATGCCATGGTCTACCTGCTGGCCGCCGTGGTCGCGGTGCCGCTGGCGCGCAAGCTCGGCCTGGGCGCCGTGCTCGGCTACCTGCTGGCCGGCATCGCCATCGGTCCCTGGGGCCTGGGCCTGATCAGCGAAGTCGAGACCATCCTGCACTTCTCCGAATTCGGCGTGGTGCTGCTGCTGTTCGTGATCGGCCTCGAGCTCGAGCCCCAGCGCCTGTGGTCGCTGCGCCGCTCGATCTTCGGCTGGGGCGCGGCCCAGGTGTTCGGGGTGGCGGCGGCGCTGGCCGGCGCCGCCCTGCTGGCCGGGATTCCCTGGCAGGTGGCGGTGATCGCCGCGCTCGGCCTGTCGCTGTCGTCCACCGCGATCGCCCTGACCACCATGCAGGAACGCAACCTGCTGCCGACCCCGGCCGGCCAGGCCGGCTTCTCGATCCTGCTGTTCCAGGACATCGCCGCGATCCCGATGATCGCCCTGGTGCCGGTGCTGGGCGCGGGCGACGCCCACCCGGACGGCGGCTGGCAGGGCGCCCTCAAGGCCGCCGCCGTGATCGCCGCCCTGATCCTCGGCGGCCACTACCTGGTGCGCCCGATCCTGCGCATCATCGCGGGCACCCGCATGCGCGAGATCTTCACCGCCTTCGCCCTGCTGCTGGTGATCTCGATCTCGCTGCTGATGCAGTGGATCGGCATGTCGATGGCGCTGGGCGCCTTCCTGGCCGGCGTGCTGCTGGCCGATTCCGAGTACCGGCATGCGCTGGAGACCGACCTGGAGCCGTTCAAGGGCCTGCTGCTCGGGCTGTTCTTCATCGCGGTCGGCATGTCGGTCGATTTCGGCGTGTTCTTCAGCCAGCCCTGGCGCATCGTCGCCATGGCCTTCGCCTTCGTCGCCATCAAGCTGCTGGTGCTGTACGGCCTGGGGCGCACCTTCGGCCTGAAGGGGCGCCAGCAGGTGCTGTTCGCCTTCCTGCTGGCGCAGGGCGGCGAGTTCGCCTTCGTGGTGTTCGGCGCCGCCGCCGCCGCCCAGGCCTTCTCGGCCGAGACCGCGTCCATGCTGGTGGTCGTGGTGGCGCTGTCGATGATGGTCACGCCGCTGCTGCTGATCGTTTACGACCGCGTGCTGGAGCCGCGCTGGCAGGGCCGCAGGAAGCGCAAGGCCGACGAGATCGACGCCAACGAGGGCCACGTGATCATCGCCGGCTTCGGGCGCTTCGGCCAGATCGTCGGGCGCCTGCTGCACGCCAACCAGGTGCCGCTGACCATGCTCGACCACGACCCGGACCACATCGACATCCTGCGCGAGTTCGGCTTCAAGGTGTTCTACGGCGACGCCTCGCGCATCGAGCTGCTGCACGCCGCCGGGGCGGCCCGGGCGCGCGCCCTGGTGATCGCGGTCGACGGCGTCGCCGACAGCCTGAAGCTGGCCGAGGCCGTGCGCCGCGAGTATCCGGACCTGCCGGTGCTGGCGCGGGCCAGGAACATCACCCACTACTACCAGCTGATGGACCTGGGCGTGACCGTGATCGAACGCGAGACCTTCGAATCGGCGCTGATGATGGGACGGCGCGTCATGGAGCAGCTGGGCTTCGGCGCCTACCTGGCGCGCCAGGCCTCGATGCGCTTCCGCGAGCACAACGTCAGGAGCGTGCACGCCGTGTATCCCTATTACAAGGACCGCGAACAGTACGTGTCGCTGGCCAAGCGCGCCCACGAGGAACTGCACGCCATGTTCGAGCGCGATTTCGTCGCCATGAGGCATGATCGCGAAGAGCCGGACGAATAGTCGGCGCCAAAAGTGTCGCGTTTTCGCCGCGCCGCGATAGTATTGCCCGTGGGAAATGCACTATACTGGTGCAGCATACTCAGCTGCACGGTCCCGCCGGGGCCGCGGCCGGCCCGGCGCCCGCGCCGTGACACTTTGGCATGATCTTGGATATGACCCTCGACTCTTCGGCGCGCCTTGCCCAGCTCGCCGAAGAGAACTCCGCACTCATCGACAACACGCTCGACCTGACCGCCCTGCTCGGTCCGGACGGCCGCTACCTGCGCGTCAACGCCGCGGTTCGCGACATCCTCGGCTATGCCCCGGACGACATGATAGGCCGCCACCACAGTGAATTCGTCCATCCGGACGACCGCGCGCTCGCGCTGTCCAACGAGGCCAGCCTGCACGGCGAACGCCCCGAGCGGCACGACCTGCGCGTGCGCTGCGTGCGCAAGGACGGCGCCACCATCCTGATGTCGGTCTCGGCGCGCTGGTGCGCCCAGATGCAGCGGATGTTCTTTACCGCGCGCGACGTCACCGGGCAGCAGCGCGACCGCGAGGAGCTGCGCCGCTCCAAGGACCGGCTGGACGCCATGCTCGAGAGTATCGGCGACGCCTTCTTCGCCATCGACCGCGAATGGCGCCTCACCTATGCCAACAGCAAGGCGGGCGCCTTCGTCGGGGTCGAGATCGCCCCCAGCATCGGCCGCCACCTGCTCGACCTGGCGCCCGACCTGAAGACCTCCGAGGCGCTGGTCCGCTACCAGCACGCGATGGCCACCGGCCAGGCCGGGACCTTCGAACTGTGGTGGGAGCCGCGCTCGCTCTGGCTCGAGGTGCGCATGTATCCGAACGAGGACGGCATGTCGGTCTACTTCCACGACATCACCGCCAAGCGCGAGGCCGAGGCGGCGCTGCGCAAGAGCGAACAGCGCTTCCGCAACCTGTTCCAGCACGCGGCCGACAGCATCATGATCGTCGATTCCGGCTTGCGCATCGCCGCCGTCAACAGCCAGGCCTGCGCCTGCTTCGGCTATGCCGAGCACGAGTTCGTCGGCCTGCAGGTGCCGGAGATCAGCATGGAGTCGCCCGCGGCCGACCTGGCGATCGCCCTGCGCGCCGGTCACCCACAGCTGCTGCGGCAGGTGAAACGCCGCAAGGACGGCTCGACTTTTCCCGCCGAGGTGCACGTCTCGTGCTTCGAGGACGGCGGCGAGGTTTTCTTCCTGGCCGTGATCCGCGACCTGAGCGACCGCGAGGAAGCCGAGCGCCAGCTGCGCGCCAGCGAGCAGCGCTTCCGCGAAGTCATCGAGATGACCCCGTCCGGCTACCTGGTCGCGGATGAACAGGGCGTGCTGTGCGACGTCAACCCGGCGCTGTGCGCGCTGTCGGGCCATGCGCGCGCGCAGCTGCTCGGCCTGCGCCTGGACCAGCTGTTCCTGTCCTTCCCCATGCACAGCCTGGACGGCGGCGCCAGCGCCATGCATGGCATGGAAATGATCCTGCGCCACCGCGACGGCCACCACCTGCACGTGCTGTTCAACGGCAGCATCAAGCGCGATGCGGAGGGGCGCGTGCACTCGCTGACCGGGCTGATGTCCGACATCACCGGGCGCAAGCTGGCCGAGCGCCGCCTGCACGAGCTGGCGACCCACGACACCCTGACCGGCCTGCCGAACCGCGCGCTGCTGGGCGAGCGCATCGGGCAGATGCTGGAGCGCTGCCCATCCGGCGCCGCGGTCGCGGTGCTGTTCCTCGACCTCGACCGCTTCAAGGAAGTCAACGATTCCTTCGGGCACGAGATCGGCGACGCCCTGCTGTGCGAAGTGGCGGCGCGCCTGCGCCAGGCGCTGCGCCAGGACGACATCATCGCCCGCCTCGGCGGCGACGAGTTCGTCGTCAGCGCCTGGTGCGCCAGCGGCCGGGCCGGGGCCAGCCGCATCGCCGAGAACCTGCTGGCGGCCCTGACCATGCCGATCAAGGTCGGCGGCCAGGACATAATCGTCGGCGCCTCGATCGGGATCAGCATGTACCCGCAGGACGCCGCCACCCGCGAGCTGCTGTTCCAGAGCGCCGACACCGCGATGTACCGCGCCAAGGCGGCCGGCCGCAACGGCTACCGCTTCTTCGAGCCCGAGATGACGGCGGCGGCCCAGGTGCGCATGGCGCTCGAGACCTCGCTGCGCCCGGCGCTGGCGCGCGGCGAGTTCGAGCTGCATTACCAGCCGCGCGTCGACCTGCGCAGCATGGAACTGTACGGCGTCGAAGCACTGATCCGCTGGAACCATCCGGAACGTGGCCGCGTCCCGCCGCAGCAGTTCATCGGGATCGCCGAGGAGACCGGCATGATCGTCGAGATCGGGCGCTGGGTGCTGGCCGAGGCCTGCGCCGCGACCTGCGCCCTGGTCGCGGAGTTCGGCCGCCCGGTGCGGGTCTCGGTCAACGTCTCGGCGCGCCAGCTGGCCCAGCCGGGTTTCGTGGACGAAGTGCGCGAGGTGCTGGCGCGCACCGGACTCGATCCGGCCTGCCTGGAGCTGGAGCTGACCGAAAGCGCGCTGATCGAGGACCTCGAGCAGACCGCCTCGGTGCTGCGCGAACTCAAGCGCCTCGGGCTGCTGCTGGCGGTGGACGACTTCGGCACCGGCTACTCGGGCCTGGCCTACCTGCGCAGCTTCCCGATGGACGTGCTCAAGCTCGACCGCTCGTTCGTGCTGCAGCAGGACGACACCATCACCACCTTCGATTTCGTCAAGGCCTTCGTCGACATGGCGCACGCCCTCGGCCTGTCGGTGGTGGCCGAAGGCGTGGAGACGGCCGAGGTGCTGGCCTTCCTGCGCGCGGCCGACTGCGATCAGGCCCAGGGCTACTACCTGGCGCGGCCGATGCCCCTGGGCGCGCTGCGCGCACTGATCGCCGCCGGCGCCCCGGCCCTGCCGCCCGGCTGAGCGCTCAGGCGCCGGACGGCGCCGGCTGCGGCGTGCAGGTCGGACCCGCGGTGCGCGGCTGGCCGCCGATCCAGTCGAGCCGGTCGATGCACATGCGCCGCCCGGTCATGCCCGCATCCCAGGCGTGGTACACGATCCAGGTCTGGCTGCCGTCCGGCGAGGCGGTGAAGGAGTTGTGTCCCGGGCCGACCACCTGGCCCGGCAGGGAATGCATCAGCAGCGCCGCTTCGGTCCCGCCTGGCCGCCGGTAGGGCCCGAGCGGGTGATCCGCGATCACGTAGCTGATCCCGTAGTTCTCGCGCTCCCAGGCGCCGCCGCTGTAGAAACAGTAATACCTGCCCTCATGGCGCAGCAGCGAGGCCCCTTCGACCGTGTGCCAGTCGTAGACCGCGTCGTACATCGAGCGCTGCAGCAGGAACAGGTGCCAGTCGGCGTGCGGACGCGCCACCAGCCTGGGCTTGCCTTCCAGTTCGGTCATCGACAGCATGCGGTCGACCACGATGCCGGTCCCGATCCGGTGGTCGCCGTCCTGCTCCAGGAAGTCGACGCAGTAGAACAGGTACCACTGGCCGTCGGCATCCCGGAACGGATGGGCGTCGATCGAGAACGGCTGGTCCGGCACCAGCAGCACGCCGCAATCGGCGAACGGCCCCCCGGGACGATCGCCGACCGCCACCCGCAGGCGCTGGTGCTTGCCCTCGACGTCGCCCGACGAGTAGTACATGTAGAACTTCCCGTCCGCCAGCGCGACTTCCGGCGCCCAGAAATGGTCCTCGCCCTCGAGGTGCAGCGCGTAGCCGGCCCGCTCCCAGTTCACCAGGTCGTTCGACACCAGCACCGGGAAGCGCCAGCCGTCGCCGTCCCCGGGCGCGGTGCCGTAGGCGTAGTAGCGTCCATCGTGGCGCAGCACGAAGGGATCGGCCATGATTTCCGGATACACCGGGTTGGTATAGGTCGCCTGCATGGTGGAACAACGATAACGCACTTCGCGCCTTCGTGCTGCACTTCAGGCAACGGCGCCGCCGCGGGCGTCCGCGCTCACGGCCGCGCCGGCGCGCGGGCGAACGCGGCGCCGTGCTCGTCGAACAGGTGGGCGCGCGCGGCGTCGACGACCAGGCGGATGCGATCGCCGCGCAAGGGCGCCGGGCAATCGCCGCGGCACTTGAGCGCCACCATGTCGGGCACGCCCGGCACCGCCGCGTGCACGATGGCGGCGTCGCCCAGGTACTCGACCAGCGCCACCTCGGCGGGAAACGCATGCTCCTCGCCGTCGGCGGCGATGCGCAGGTGCTCGGGGCGCACACCCAGCTCGACCCGGGCGCCGGGCGGCGCGTTCGAGGCGTCGGCCTCGACGCGGGCGATGGCGCCGCAGGCCAGGCGCACCAGCACGGTCTCGTCCTCCTCGCCCGCCAGGTTCCCGGGCAGGAAATTCATGCGCGGCGAACCGAGGAAGCCGGCCACGAATCGGTTGGCCGGCCGCTCGTACAGCTCCAGGGGGGTGCCGGCCTGCTCGATGACGCCGCCGTTGAAGACCACGATCTTCTGGCCCAGGGTCATGGCCTCGACCTGGTCGTGGGTGACGTAGATCATGGTGGCGCCCAGCTCGCGGTGCAGGCGCGCCAGCTCGACCCGGGTCTGGCCGCGCAGGGCGGCGTCCAGGTTCGACAGCGGCTCGTCGAACAGGAACACTCCGGGCTTGCGCACGATCGCGCGCCCGATCGCCACCCGCTGGCGCTGGCCGCCGGAGAGCGCCTTCGGCCGCCGGTCCAGCAGGTGGCCGATCTGCAGGATCTCGGCCGCGCGCCCCACCCGCTCCCCGATCTCGTCGCGCGGGGTGCCGGCCAGCTTCAGGGCGAAGCCCATGTTCTCGGCCACCGTCATGTGCGGGTACAGCGCATAGCTCTGGAACACCATGGCGATGCCGCGCCGCGAAGGCTCGACGTCGTTGCAGACCACGCCGCCGATCTCCACGACTCCGGAACTGACCTCCTCCAGGCCGGCGATGATGCGCAGCAGGGTCGACTTGCCGCAGCCGGAGGGGCCGACCAGCACCACGAACTCGCCGTCCGCGATGTCCAGGTCGATGCCCTTGATGACGCTGTTGTCCTCGAACTCCTTGGTGATGCCGTACAGGCGCACATTCGCCATAAGCGCTCCTCCTTGCTTCTTCGGTTCAGCCCTTCAGGCCGGTGGCGGCCAGGAAGCCGTGGGTGACGCGGCGCTGGAACAGCACATACGCCAATGCGACCGGCAGCGCGCCGATCAGGGCCGCCGCCATCAGCTGCGCATAGCGCACGCCGAACGCGTCGTAGGTCTGGGTCAGTCCGAGCGGGATCGTCATCATGTCGCTCGAGGTCACGATGATGAAGGGCCACAGGAAGTTGTTCCAGGCCGCGATGAAGGTGACGATCGCCATCGCCCAGACGATGTTCCCCGCGAGCGGCAGGTAGACGTTCCACAGGATGCGCAGCGGCCCCGCCCCGTCCATCACCGCGGCTTCGCGGAACTCGGCCGGGATCGCATCGAAGAAGCCCTTGAATACGTAGATCACCACCGGCGCCACCACCTGGGGCAGCACGATGCCGGCGTAGCTGTCGATCAGGCGCAGCTGGTTCATCATCCGGAACAGCGGCACCAGCAGCGCCTCGAAGGGCACCAGGAAGGCCAGCATCGCCAGCCCGAACAGCAGCTGGCGCCCGCGGAAGCGCAGCTGCGAGAACGCATAGGCCGCCATCACGGAAAGCGCGATCGTCGCCACCGTGACCAGCAGCGCGACCAGGGCGCTGTTGAACAGCCAGCGCCCGACATTGCCGGCGGCCAGCACCCTGGCGAAGGCTTCCACGGTCCAGTCCTGCGGCAGCCAGCGGAACACCGCCGACACGGTCTCGTGCTCGGGGCGCAGCGCGGTGCTGAGCGCCCACAGCAGCGGCGCCACCCAGATGGCGGCCAGCAGCACGGCCAGCAGCGCACCAAGCAGGCTCCAGGCCAGGTTCGCGCGCGGCTTCATGCATCCCTCCGCGCCAGCCAGCGCAGCAGGCCCGCCTGCGACAGCGACAGCAGGATCACGATCAGGACGAAGGCCATCGCGATCGCGGCGGCGTAGCCGGCGTCGCTCTGGGTGAAGGCGGTCTCGTACATGTAGTGCAGGGTCACGCGGGTGGTGTTGAAGGGTCCGCCGGTGGTCAGGAGATAGGTCTGGCCGAAGATCTTCATCGAGGCGATCAGCTGCAGGATCATCGCCATCGCGGCCACGGGCCGCAAGGCCGGCCAGGTGATGTGGCGGAACAGGGTGAAGCCGCGCGCGCCGTCCAGCGCCGCCGCCTCGTACAGGTCGGCCGGGATGTTGCGCAGGCCGGCCAGGAACATCAGCATGTTGAAGCCCACGGTCCACCAGATGGTGAAGATGGCCACCATCGGCATGGCCCAGGCCAGGTCGGCGAACCAGGCGCGCTGCAGGCCCAGCACATGGTTCACCACGCCCGACGAGGGCTGCATCATCCAGTCCGCGATCAGGGTCATCACCGAGATCGGCAGCACATAGGGCAGGAAGAAGGCGCCCTGCAGCCAGGAGCGGGTGCGCGCGTAGCGGTCGACCAGCAGCGCCATCACCAGGCCCAGCGCGGTCAGCGGCACCACCGTCAGCAGCGCGAAATAGAAGGTGTGGCCGAGCGCCGCCCAGAACGAGGGGTCCCGGACCAGCGTCGCATAATTGGCCAGGCCGACAAAGGCATTGGTGCGGGTCAGGCTGCTCTCGGTCAGGCTCAGGTAGAAGGTCTGGAGCGCGGGCAGCAGGAAGAACAGGACGAACACCAGCGCGAACGGCGCCAGCAGCAGCGCGGCGGGCAGCGCCTCGCCGCGCCGGCCAGCGGCAGGAACAGCGGAGGGAGAAACGACGTCGAAGCGCATCCTGGATCCTCTAGTAGCGTGGCGGGCGCTTGCGCAACAGGCGCGCCGCCTCGGTCTCGAACATGCGCAGCGCCTGCGCGGGAGTGAGCTGCGAGGACAGCGCCGCCGGCATGAACCTGGACGCCATCGCCTCCAGCGGGCCGGCCGCGCCCATGTACCAGGCATCCGGGTCGTACACCACGTGGCGCGGCACGTCCGCATACAGGGCGTTGGGCATCAGCGCGCGCGCTTCAGGCGATTCGGCCACCGGACGGTAGGCCGGGATATGCCCGCCCTCGGCCCAGCCCAGCGAATTCCTGCTCACGAAAGCCACGAAGCGCAGCACCGCCTTCAGCTTCGCCGCGGGCATCGGATTGCCCTCGTTGGCGGGAATCGCGAACGCGTGCGAATCGGCCCACACGCTCTGGTTGCCGTACATGCGCGGCAGCGGCGCGATGCCGTACTCGAAGCCGAGCGTGCCGCGCCGGGCGGCGCGCACCATTTCCGGGACTTCCCAGACGCCGTTGATCATGAAGCCGGCATTCCCGCCCATGAACTGGCTGGTCGAGGCCGGGTAGTCCAGCCCCGCCTGGGCATAACCGTCGGCGAACCAGCCGCTGATGCGGCGCAGCGACTCCTCGCCGGCGGCGCCGTAGGCGAAGCGGCCGCCCTGGATCAGCGGCACCTGGCGCTGGGCCAGCATCGATACCCACAGGCGCCAGACCGCGTACGAACTCTGGCTGCTTTCCATGGTCATCCCGGGCCGGCCGGTGGCATGGCGCACGGCGCGGAACGCATCGGTCAGGGCGTCGATGCCCTCGATCGGCTTGAGCTGGCGCTCGGCGTCGAGCAGGCCGGCGCGGCCGGCCAGGTCCTTGTTGTAATACAGGACCAGCGGATGCAGGTCGAGCGGGATCGCGTAGGTCACGCCCTTGTAGTGCGACTTCCGCCACTGGCGCGGGTAGAAGTCCTCGCCGTTGAGTCCCGCCATGGCCAGCTCGACCGGCGAGATCGGACGCAGCACGCCGCCGCCGGCCAGGTTGACCATGCGCGACAGGTGGACGGTGGCGAGGTCCGGCCCGGCCCCGACCACCGACGACGTGATCAGCTTGGTATAGAAGGGCTCGCCCCACTTCAGGGTGGTGCTGACCACCCGCACCGCGCGCTGGCTGGCATTGAAGCGTTCGACCAGGTCGCGCATGCGTGCGCCATCGCCGCCGCTGAGCAGCGTCCACATCCGGACCTCGACCTGTGCCAGCGCGGGAGTGCTGAGCAGTGTCGCCAGCAGGGCTCCGGCCAGGCGCATGGGGGTGTACGCCAAGCTTGTCTCCTCAACAATTCTTACCTTAATGAATTAATACTAACAAATAATTATCATCCGGGGAGGTTTTGATGCTGTGCGTTGCCGCATGGCGGGCATTCCGGGCATGGTCCAATCGCGGCCCGGGACGGCGCCCTCCGCTTCCATTCGCCCGTCCCTGCTAGAATCGATCCTTTTGCGGGTGTACCACGGATGGGAATCGGAGTGCTGTGCGGCCTGCTGGCCGGTGCGATGTGGGGACTGGTGTTCATCGTCCCCGAGCTGCTGTCCGCCTTCAGCCCGCTCGAACTGGCGGTCGGCCGCTATGTCGCCTACGGCGCGATGGCGCTGGCGCTGCTGCTGCCGCGCCTGCGCAGCCTGTCGGCCCGCCTGGCGCGCGACGACTACGCCGCCCTGCTGCGCCATGCGCTGGCGGGCAACCTGGTCTACTACATGCTGCTCGCGGTCGGGGTCCAGTACGCCGGGGTCGCGCCCACCTCGCTGATCATCGGCCTGCTGCCGGTCGTGGTCACCCTGCTGGGACGCAATGACCACGGCGCGGTGGCGCTGCGTCGCCTGGCATTGCCGCTGGCCCTGGTCGGCGCCGGCATCGCCTGCATCAATGTCGACGCCTTCGCCCACCCCAGCGCCGCCACCGGCGGCCACATCGTGCTGGGCCTGCTGTGCGCGGTCGGCGCCCTGCTGTGCTGGAGCTGGTATGCGCTCGACAACGCCCGCTACCTCAAGCGCAATCCGCATTTCAGCAGCGCCGAATGGTCGGCCCTGTACGGCCTGGCGACCGGCGTGCTGGCCCTGGCGCTGGGCGCGGCGGCCCTGCTGCTGGGCGGCGCCGGCGATGCGCCCGCGGCCCCGAAGCGCGACTGGCAGCTGTTCTGGACCTGCAACGCCGCGCTCGCGCTGGGCGCCTCGGTGATCGGCAACCAGCTGTGGAACGTCGCCAGCCGCCGGGTGCCGGTCACCCTGGCCGGCCAGCTGATCCTGTTCGAGACCCTGTTCGCGCTGCTGTACGGCTTCGTCTACCGCGGCCATGGCCCGCGCGCGCTGGAGCTGGCGGCGATCGCGCTGCTGGTGGCGGGCGTCACCTGGTCGGTGCGCCTGCATGCCACGCCCGCGGTGTCGGCGCCCGCATCAGGGACCGAGGCGGGAGACCGTGAGCCGGCTGAACGTGACGGCATGGCCGGCGCCGCCCATCGCCACCAGGCCTAGGCGCGCCGCATCGCCCAGTGCGTGGATCCAGGTGCCGCCGCGCTCCCAGTGCACGCCGTCCTGGCTCGACCAGGCGGTGTAGCGCTCTTCCGCGCCCGACCTGCGCACGTCCAGGCGCAGCCAGGTCCACTCGCCCGGCGTGCCGACCACGGTATTGCCGTAGCGCGGGTAGCCGCGCTCGACCGGGCCCAGCTCCTTCGCGAACTCCACCTGGCGCAGTCCGTCGTGGGCCAGCTCGACCAGCTTGACGTAGTTGTCGTCGTCGCGCATCACCACCAGTCCCGCCTGCACCGGCTTGGCGCAGCAGTCGAGCGGCGCGTCCAGGCGCAGGCGCGTCTCGATCCGCAGGTCGCCCGCCGGCAGCCGGGTGGCCAGCAGCGCGGCGTTGTTGGTGTCCGCATGCAGGTCGGCGTCCTGGGTCGCCATGCGCAGGCCGGGCTGCCCTGCCGCCCAGCTGCCGGCGCCGTCCTGGCGCACCCAGTCCCAGCGCGGATCGAGACGGCTGCGCTCGAAGCGGTCGGTCCACAAGGGCGAGGCGGCCGGGGTGCGCGCGGGCTGGCGCGCCTCGGCGCCGGCCGCGTCCGGACGCACGGCGGGCGAGACCTGCGGCGTGTCCGACGGCCCTTCGCCGCGCGCCACCAGCGGCCAGCCATCCACCCATTCGACCCGGTCCAGCAGCACCGGGCGCCGGGTCAGCTTGTCCTCGACGCTGAAGAAGGGCTGGTTGCGGTCGACCGCGTGGTACAGCGTCCACCACTGGCCGGCGACGTCCTGGAATACCGTGTTGTGGCCGGGGCCCACCCAGCGGTTGCCGTTCTGGGCCAGCACCGGCGTGCCGCCCGCGCGCGCGGCCGCCATGTCGTTGCCCTGGCGGTCCAGGAACGGCCCTTGCGGCGTCCGGGCGCGGCCGGCGTACAGGGCGTAGCCGGTCAGCGGGCCGGCGCAACAGTCGGTGGCGGAGGCGAACAGGTACCACCAGTCGCCCTGGCGCACCACTTCCGCTCCCTCGTAGCGGTTGGCGGCGCCGATGCGCAGCGCAGCGCCGCTGGTGGACAGCCCGTCCGGCGCCAGGCGCTGCACGAAGATGCCGCCGCCATAGCTGCCGTAGTACAGGTAGCGCTCGCCCTGGCCGGTCTCCACCACGTCGGGATCGAAGGTCCAGTGGAAGTTGCAGCCGCTGCCGGCGCGACGCGGCGGCACCACCAGCTTGGGCGCGGGTTTCCAGGGCCCGGCCGGGGAGGCGCTGGTGGCCACGCCGATGGCGCTGTCGTGGGCGCAGCCCTTTTCCGGACTGTGCGCGTCGGCCGTGTCGGTGATCGTGAAATACAGGTAGTAATTGCCGTTCATGTAGACCGCTTCCGGCGCCCACAGTCCGGCCCTGGGCGAGGCCAGCCCACGCGGCCGCTCGGCGAAGGCGTCGCGCACGTGGTACCAGTTGACCAGGTCGGACGAGCGGTATACCGGCAGCAGGCGGAAGCGCCAGCCCTTGCCGTCGCGTTCCTTGCGGCTGACCGGGTCGGTGGTGCAGTACAGGTACCACACGGGGTTGCCCGTGGTCCGGTCGCGCAGCAGCGACGGGTCGGCGCAGCTTTCCGCCAGGCTGCCGTCTTCCAGGCGCAGTCCCAGCGGGTTGCTGAAGCTGGCCTGCTGGGCGGCCGCCCCCAGCGACAGGACGAGCGGGAGTGCGCCGACGCTGGTTCTCAGTATCCGGTTCAAGACGGTCTCCTCCTGCGCGCCGCGACCCGCCGGCGCACTTTTAGTCGGTAAAAAATAGGCCAAGCGCCCGTCCTGCGGCGCACGAATGGCTGTCCCCCGCGCTGCCGCCCAGGTCGATTCGTTGCTCTACAGCCATATATTCGTCTGATATCGAGGGAAACACTATTTCCTATAATCAAGCTCTGCTAGACTGGTCGGATTCACATCCCCTGGCAGGATTTTGATTGCCATTTAATAACAAAAACGGGGACGCTGTCGTTTTTCCATGCGACAGTATTGACAGGACACGGGAGTTGGTTGAATGAATGTAAAGCGTGGGCGCATGAACCCGACGCTGCTGGCAGCGGCTGTATCGAGCATGTTTTATGGGACTGCGCACGCGCAGCAGGGAACCAGGGCGGAGGACGCGCCATCGGTGGACGTGCCGGAAGTGATCGTCACCGCCCAGCGCACACCGGCGCCGGTCTCGCGCACCCCGGTCGCGATGAGCGTGCAGAGCGGCGAACAGCTGACCCGGGCCGGCGCCGACACTGCCAGCCTGCTGGGTGCGCGCCTGCCGAACGTCCACCTGGACCAGGCGGCCGACGGGCTGCGCATCACCATCCGCGGCGTCAGCAATGCCGACGCCACCGACAAGGGAGATCCTTCGGCCGCCTTCATGCTCGACGGCGTCTACGTCGCGCGCCCGGTGGGCCAGACCTTCGGCTTCCTGGACGTCGACCGCATCGAGGTGCTGCGCGGTCCGCAAGGCACGCTGTACGGCCGTAACACCACCGCCGGCGTGGTCAACGTGATCTCGAACGGGCCGACCGAACGCCTCGAGGGCATGGTCGCGCTCGAGGCAGGCACCCATGGCAGCCGCAAGCTCGAGGGCGTGTTCAACGTGCCGGTCAGCCCGGCGCTGGCGCTGCGCGCCGCGCTGGCCGAGCGCCGCCACGACCCGTACCTGAAGAACGGCCAGGGCACGCCGCACGCGCCCGGCTACGACCGCGACGAGCGCAATGCGCGCCTGTCGGCGAAACTGGCGCTGGGTCGCGACGCCAGCCTGCTGGTGCGCTACGACCACAGCGAAGCCTCGGAAAACAACGACCGCTTCGTTCCCGACACGAATTTCTATACCGGCATCGCGAGCGGCGCGCCGGCCTGGCGCGCCGGCACCACCGACCAGCGCCTGACCAACGCCTTCCGCCCGTCCAATATCGCCCCGCAGCAGGGCTACCAGGACAAGCGCGCGCGCGGCCTGTCGGCCGACCTGCGCTGGGACCTGGGTCCGGCCACCCTGTACTACCTGGGCGCGCGCCGCAAGCTCGACCAGGACATGCTGCAGAATTACTACTACCGCATCACGCCGGCGTTCGCGATCGGGGTGCTGAACCAGTACGAGGGCCGCAATACCCAGGACTCGCACGAGCTGCGCATCGCCACCGACGACCAGGCCGTGCTGAGCGCCCAGGCCGGCATCTATTACTTCAGCGAAGAGTCGCACACGGTGTACAGCTTCCGCGGCCTGGAGCTGCTGCGCCTGCCGCCCTACTACGTGTTCCCGTCCGGCCCGACGAAGTCGCAGAGCAAGGCCGCGTTCGGCCAGCTGACCTGGCGCCTGGCCCCCGGCCTGCGCCTGAGCGCCGGCCCGCGCGCCACCCACGACGACAAGTCGCGGGTCGGCTCGACCAACTTCCAGCAGGGTCCCGTGTTCAACCCGGCGACCGACCGCGCGCTGCTCAATGCCGCCTCCCTCGCCACCCACAAGACCACCTGGCGCCTGGGCGCGGAAGCCGACCTGGCGCCGGCGACCCTGGCCTATGCCACCGTCGCCACCGGCTACAAGGCGGGCGGCTTCAACGACGGCTGCATCGCCGGCGCCAGCGCGCTCGGCATCGCCTGCCCGGCCGCCGTCGCCGTCCCGGCCGACAAGCTGTACTACCAGCCTGAGACCCTGCGCTCGTACGAGGCCGGCCTGAAGACCCGTTTCTGGAACGGACGCGCGACCCTGAACGCGGCCGCCTTCCACTACGACTATACCAACCTGCAGCTGTCGGGCGTCGCGATCCTGCAGGGCGCGCCGCGCTTCATCACCACGAATGCCGGGGTGGCCAGCGTCAAGGGCCTGGAACTGGACGGCCAGCTCGCCGTGGGCGCCGCCGGCCGCCTGAGCTACGGCATGACCCTGCTCGACGCGCACTACGACCGCTACTCGCCGGATGGGGTGCGCTCGTGGGCCGGGCGCAAGCTGGACCGCGCTCCGAGCCATGTGTTCACGCTCGGCTACGACCACCGCTTCGCGCTCGCCGGCGGCCAGCTGACGGCCGGCGTGTTCGCGCGCGCCAGCGGCGCCTACGTGATCGCGGTGCCGAGCCAGCTGCTCGAATACGGCATCCCGTCGCGCACCGCCACCGACGCCACCCTCGGCTACCGGCCGGACGGCGCCCGCTGGAGCGTGCTGCTGCGCGCCCGCAACCTGGAGAACAAGGTCCAGCCGGTCGCGATCGACAGCTTCGGCATGACCGTGCCGAGCAGCCCGCGCACGGTGGACCTGCGCGTCGACTACCGCTTCTGATCCCGCCTGGCCGGCCGCGCCCGCACACGAACCAAGGACACGGATGACGACCTGCTTCCCGACTGCTTCCGCCCGCGCCGCCCTGCGCGCCGTGCTCGTGCTGCTGCTGGCCATGCTGCCGCTGGCGGCGCTGGCGGCGCCGGTGCAGCTGGGCGGCGGCGTGCGCCAGGCCGAGGCCTGGCCCGCGCTGACGGTCCTGAAGGATCCGCAGGAGCGCCTCGACGCCCGCGCGGCGCTGGCCGCCGGCGAGCGCTTCGTCCGTCCCGGCACCGCCTATGCCACCCTCGGCATGCAGCCGGGTGCGACCTGGGTGAAGATCCCGGTGGCGGTGCCGCAGGGCGCGCCCGAGGCCTGGGTGCTGCAGGTCGACTTCGGCCTGCTCGACCACCTCGATGTGTATGCCGTCAGCGGCGGCGTGCTGCGCATGGTCGGTTCCGCCGGCCGCGCCGACCGCCAGGGCGACTGGGCCCTCAAGGGCCGGGTGCCGGCCGTCGTGGTGCGCCTCGCCGCGGGCGCCGAGCACACCGTGCTGCTGCGGGTCCGCACCCAGGGCCCGACGATCCTGCCGATCCGCTTCTACCAGCCCGACGAATTCCATCCGGTCTCGCTCAACGAGCAAATGCTGCAGGGCCTGATCCTGGGCCTCGGCTGCTGCCTGTTCCTGTACAGCTTCGCCCAATGGCTCACCCTGCGCGAAGTCCTGTTCGGCAAATACGCGCTGCTGGTCGGCGCGGTCACCCTGTATTCGGCCTGCTGGTTCGGCATCGCCGACCAGTACCTGTGGCGCGGGAATGCCTGGTTCAGCGAGCATGGCGCCGGCCTCGCCTCGATCATGGCGTCCTGCGGCGCCTACCTGTTCGTCGAGCAGTCGCTGGCCCGCCCGGGCCTGGACCGCAAGTTCAGCCGCCTGATGCGGACCTTCGCGGTCCTGTGCGTGGTCAGCGCGGCCGGCTTCGGCGCCGGCCTGATCGACCACCGCTACCTGGTGGCGATCGTCGGCACCCTGGGCATCATGCCGATGCTGTTCGGCCTGCCCGGCGCCTACCGCCGCGCGCGCGCCGGCGACGCGGTCGGCAGCTACTTCCTGGTCGGCTGGGCGGTGAGCTTCTCGGCCGCCCTGCTGTCGGCCCAGGTCATCAACGGCAAGCTGCCGGCCAACTTCTGGACCATGCACACGCTGGAATTCGGCAGCACCTTCGACATGCTCGTCTTCATGCGCATCCTCGGCCTGCGCACCAAGGCGATGCAGACCGCGATGCTGCGCGCCGAAGCGGGCGCGCGCCTGAAGTCCGAGTTCCTGGCCAACATGAGCCACGAGATCCGCACGCCGATGAACGCGATCATCGGCATGAGCCGCCTGGCCCTGATGGGCGAGCCGAACGCGAAGCTGCGCAACTACCTGAGCAAGATCCTGGGCGCGAGCGAGCACCTGCTGCACATCATCAACGACATCCTGGACTTCTCGAAGATCGAGGCCGGCAAGCTGCAGATCGAGTCGGTGCCCTTCGAGCTCGACGAGATGCTCGAACACCTGTCCAGCCTGGTCGGCCTGAAGACCGACGCCAAGGGCATCGAACTGATCTTCCGGGTCGCGCCCGGGGTGCCGCAGCGCCTGGTGGGCGACCCGCTGCGCATCGGCCAGGTCCTGATCAACCTGACCAGCAATGCCGTCAAGTTCACCGAGCGCGGCGAGATCGTGGTCTCGGTCGAGATCGAGAACCCGCAGCCGCAGGGAGCCACCTTGCGCTTCACGGTGCGCGACACCGGCATCGGCATGACCGACGCCCAGCTCGGCCGCCTGTTCCAGTCCTTCAGCCAGGCCGACAGCTCGATCACCCGCAAGTACGGCGGCACCGGCCTCGGACTGTCGATCTCGCGCCAGCTGGTCGAGCTGATGGGAGGGACGATCACGGTCAGCTCGACGCCCGGCATGGGCAGCCGTTTCAGCTTCACGGTGCCGCTCGGGACCGGTGCCGGCGCCGACGGCGCACCGGCGCTGCGCCACGCCGCGCTGCAGGACCTGCGCGCCCTGGTGGTCGACGACAGCGCCACCGCGCGCGCGGTGCTGGTCGAGATGCTGCAGGGCTTCGGCGTGCGCGCCGAGGCCGTGCCCTCGGGCGAGCAGGCCCTGGCGGCGCTGGAGCACGCCGGCCGCGACGGCCAGCCCTACCAGATCGTGCTGATGGATTACCTGATGCCGGGCCTGGACGGCATGGAGACGATCCGCCGCATCCGCGGCAACGCCAGCCGCGCGGCCCCTCCCTCGATCCTGATGGTCAGCGCCTGCACCCGCGAATCGGTGCTGCAGCAGGAAGGCGAGCTGCCGCTCGACGGTTTCCTGCACAAGCCGGTCGGCCCGGCCCTGCTGTACCACAGCCTGCTGCAGGTGCTGCAGCCGCAGGCGGCGCCGGAGGCCCCGCAGGCGCCCGCGCGCCCGCCCGGCATGCCCGACATTCCGCGCCTGGACGGCGCGCGCATCCTGCTGGCCGAGGATAACGCCAACAACCGCGAAGTGGCGCTCGACTTCATGGCCGCGGCGCGCATGCAGGTGGATGTCGCCTTCAACGGCGCCGAGGCGCTGCGCATGGCGCGCGACGGCGACTACGACCTGGTGCTGATGGACATCCAGATGCCCGAGGTCGACGGCCTGAGCGCCGCGCGCCAGATCCGCGCGATCCCGCGCCTGACCGGCCTGCCGATCGTGGCGATGACGGCGCACGCGCTGCCGAGCGACCGTGCCAAGAGCCTGGCGGCCGGCATGAACGACCACGTGACCAAGCCGATCGACCCCGACCTGCTGTTCTGCACCCTGCTCAAGTGGATCGATCCGGCCCGCCTGGAAGGCCGGGCGCTGCCGCCGCCGCTACCCGCGCAGGCGCGCGCCGGCGCGCCGGACACGGCCGCGTCCCTGCCGCCGGCGCCCGGCATCGACTGGCGCCAGGCCCTGGAGAACGTCGACGGCCAGCGCAGCCGCCTCGAGAAGCGCGCCGGCAGCTTCGTGCGCGAGTACGCCGGCGCCCCGGCCATCCTGCGCGACGCCCTGGCCGCGGGCGACCACGTCCGCCTGCAGTCACTGGCGCACAACCTCAAATCGAGCGCCGCCTACGTGGGCGCGTTCGAGCTGGCGGCGGCGGCCAACCGGGTCGAGCACGAGCTGCGCGCCGGCCAGTTCGACTACCTCGGCGTGCTGGTCCCGGCGCTGGTGTCGGCCGCCGAGGTGGTGCTGGCCGGCCTGTCCCAGCTGGCGGCCTCGGCCCTGCCGCGCGCGGCCGATCCGGCCGCCCTGGCCACGGTGGTGGCGCGCCTGGATGCCTACCTGCGCGACGACGACGCGCGCGCCGAGGACGCCCTGTCCGAGCTGGAGGCGCTGCTCGCCGGAACCAGTCATGCCGGCGCGCTGCTGCCGCTGCGGCGCGCCGTGCAGGACATCGAGTACGAGGCGGCGCTCGCGCCGCTGGCCGCGCTGGCGGCGGACCTGGAACTCAGCATGGAAGGAAGCGCATGAACGTGGTGGAGAGCCAAAAAGTCCTGATCGCGGACGACGACGCGGTCAACCGCGACGTGCTGGGCGACCTGCTGAAGCCGGAATACACGGTCCTGCTGGCCAGGAATGGCGTCCAGACCCTGGAACGCGCGATGCGCCATGCGCCCGACCTGATCCTGCTCGACGTGATGATGCCGGACATGGACGGCTACGAAGTGCTGCGCCAGCTGCGCGCCGATCCCCAGACCGCGCAGATCGCGGTGATCTTCATTTCCGGCCTGGACCGGCCGGAGGACGAGGCCAACGGCCTCAAGATGGGCGCGTCCGACTATATCGTCAAGCCGTTCAACCCGACCGTGGTGATGGCGCGCGTGGCGCTGCACCTGCAGGTGGTGCGCCAGCGCCGCATGCTCGAGCGGCTCGCGAATATCGACGGCCTGACCGAGCTGGCCAACCGCCGCCGCTTCGACGAGATGTACGCGCTCGAGTGGCAGCGCGCGCGCCGCACCGGGCGTCCGCTGTCGCTGGCCCTGCTCGACATCGACGCCTTCAAGCAGTACAACGACCGCTACGGCCATCCGGCCGGCGACCGCGCGCTGCGCTCGGTGGCGCGGGTGGCCGGCGCCGCCATGCGCCGCCCGGCCGACCTCGCGGCCCGCTATGGCGGCGAAGAGCTGGTGCTCCTGATGCCCGAGACCGAGGCCCATGATGCGCGCATGGTCGCGGCGGCGATGTGCGAGGCCGTGGCCCAGCTGATGATCGCGCACGAAGCCTCGTCCGTGGCGCCGGTGCTGACGGTGAGCGTGGGCGGCGCGACCCTCACCGCCGACAGCATCGAGCAGCAGTACGAGCTGTTCGAGTCCGCCGACGCCCAGCTGTACCGCGCCAAGCAGGCGGGCCGCAACCGCATCGCCTGGCGCGGCGACGCGTCCTGATATTCATCCGCGGCAGGCCAGCCCGTACTTGGTGGCCACGCAGCCGCGCTTCACGCACAGCGACGCATGGTAGCCGGCCGCCCGGCACTGGCGCAGGGTTTCCGCCAGCGTGGCCTCGTCCTGCGCGGGCTCGCCGGACGCCGCCCCCGGCTGGGTCGCGGCGGGCGACTTGTCGGCCGGCCGCCCGACCGGCCGGGCTGTCGCGATGGCGCGCATCACGTCCGGTTCCGGCGTGGGCTCCGCGCTATCCTTCGTCCGCTGCGGCTCGCGGCGCGGCGGCGCGGCCGGCGTGCGCTTGGGGACGGCGCGCGCGAGCTCCGGCTTGCGGGCCGCGGTCTTCGGCGGCGTCTTCACCTGGTTCTTCGCCACGGCTTTCGGCTGCGGCTGCGGCTTCGGTTTCGGCGTTGCGCGCGGCGGCTTGCGCTCTTCGGTCGCAGCGACCGCGGGCGCCGTGGCGGCGGCCGGCGGCGCCTCTGCAACCTGTCGCGCCGGCGGCATCGCTTGCGGGGCGGTGGGAGCGGGAGCGGGAACGGCGGGCTCGCGCGGCAGCATGACCAGGGGTGGCGGCGCCTCCGCCGTCGGCTCGGGAGTTGCGGCCGCCGGACCCGCGGGCGCCGGTTGCGGGGACGGCGTGGACTCGTCGGCGACCACGGCCAGCGCCGATTCCACCTGCGTCTCGCGGTACACCCACGCGCCGCCGCCGATCACGCCGCCGGCCACCAGCAGCACCGCGCACCAGCCGAACAGCCTGCGGCCCCAGCGTTCGGTCCACGGCAGGGTTTCGTCCGGAAACTGGATCGAGAGGTCGGGTTGCTGACTGGAAAACGAGGAACGGTCCGGTGGCGCGGACGCTTCCGTACGGGGCCGCACAGGCGGAGGTTCGGGGGGCAGCTCGGGCCGCTCCGAATCGGGCACGCGCCACACGAATGGCGACTTGGGGGGGGCTTCGCTGCGCTCCGGATCCGGCATGCGCCGCAGGATGGGCGGTTCGGGAGGCGCGTCGGTACGCTCCGGATCGGGTGTCCGGCGCACGAAGGGCGATGCGGGATCGGGTGCGGTCCGGTCAGGGTCGTGCGCCGCCCGCGTGAAGGGCGATGCGGGCGCCGGTTCGGTACGGTCAGGATCGGGAGTACGGGCCGCCAAGGGCGGTTCGGACATCAGTTCGGTCCGGTCCGGATCGGGAGGCGGCCGCACGAAGGCGCGTCCGATAAGTGTCTCGGGTTCGGCCGGGAGCCCGCGGGCCGGCTCTGGCTTGACCGGGTCGCGCAACAGCGGCGGCCCGGGTGGAGGCTGCCCGACAGGGTCGCGCAGGATCGGCTTGTGCTCGACCGGGGGCTGGCCGGCCGGCTCGCGCAAGACCGGTCCGGTCCGGCGGCCCTGGTCCGGGGCGCGCGTTTCGAATGGCGCTTCGGGCGCGGGTCCGGTCTGGTCCGGCGCGGGCGGCCGCCGCACGAAGGCGCGTCCGATGAGCGTCTCGGGCTCGGCCGGGAGCGCGCGGGCCGGCTCTGGCCTGACCGGGTCGCGCAACACCGGCGGTCCGGGCGGAGGCTGCCCGCCAGGGTCGCGCAGGACCGGCTTGTGCCCGACCGGGGGCTGGCCGGCCGGCTCGCGCAAGACCGGTTCGGTCCGGCGGCCGCGCCAGACTTGCGCGCGGGGCGCGCCGACCACGGGCGCGACGACGGCCGGCGCCGCCACATCGGGGGGCTCGGCCGGGGACGCTTCAAGGCTAGGACCGGGGCGGTCGTGCGGGGCGGATGCAGCGCCGCCCTGCTTGACGGCGGGCGCTGGCTGCGGCCCGCTGTCCCCCATGTCTTCCAACAACTGGCTCTTCATGAACAGGTACCGGCAATCGAACGGTTCAATTGTAGCCAATCCATGGATTCTGTCGCGTACCGCAGCGCAGCATTGCTCGAAAGCAACCTATCAGGCCTTGCGCTGCTTCCAGGTCACCACCCGGTAGAAGTACCAGAGCAGCAGTCCCGCGAGGATGGCCTTGGAGACCGGATCGACGTAGTCGGCCACCCGCTCGTACTGGTTTTCGAGCAGGTAGCCGGCGCCGGTCAGGAGCCCGGTCCATACCAGCGAACCGATGCATGAATACAACAGGAACTGGCTCATCGGCATGCAGGCCAGGCCGGCCGGCACCGATATCAGGGTGCGGATCGCCGGGATCAGCCGGCCGAACAGCACCACCTTGCGCCCATGGCGGTCGAAGGCTTCCATCGCATGCTCGATCTCGCCATGGGTCACCGTCATCCAGCGCGCGTGGCGGTCGGCGAACTTTTCCAGGCGTTCCTTGCCGTAAATCCTGGCGCCATAGTACCAGGGCAAGGCGCCGGCAATCGACCCGGCCGTGCCCGCCAGCAGCACCCCGACCACGTTCAAGTCGCCCCGCGCCGCCACGAAGCCGGCAAAGGGCATGATCAGTTCCGACGGAATCGGCGGGAAGATGTTCTCCAGGGCCATCAGGGCAAACACCCCAAGGTATCCGCTGGACTCGAGAAACTCGGTGATGAATTTGAACATCGCGCGCCGCTCCTTGTTTCTTGTGCAATCCGCACGATAGCAAACTTTGGCGAACACAAGCGTTCGACAGCCCCTCAGGCGGCCTGCTGGCGCCGCCAGGCCTGCGGCGAGAGTCCGATCACCTCATGGAAGGTCCGGGTGAAATGCGAATGGTCGCAAAAGCCGTGGGCATGGGCGATCGCGGTCAGCGGCTCGTTCGACGCCAGCATGGCGTCGCAGGCCGCCGCAAGCCGGCGCCGGATCACGTAGACGCGCGGCGGCACGCCGACGCTGTGCTTGAAGGCGCGGGTGAAGTGGCTGACGCTCAATCCGAGCCTGGCGGCCAGGCTGCCGGTGCGCAGCGTGGCGCCGAGGTTGGCGTCGATGTAGTCGGTGACCTGCTTGACCTGCCAGTATGGCAGGCCGCCGGCAAGAGCCGGTGGCGGGCGCACCGTCGCCGGCACGGATGCCGGATGCAAGGGCGCGATATGCACGTGCTTCCTCCATGGTGAGCGGAACAGGAATCGTTCCGGTCACCATGTTGCAGTGCCCCGCGCAAGCTGAAAAGACGACTTCGAAGCAGGAACCGGTAACACGAAAGTGTCATTAGATTTCCAGGAAGCCACGTTCAATGCCGATGGTCACCGCATGGGTGCGGTTGTTCGCGCCCAGCTTTTCCATGATGCGGCGCATATGCCCCTTGACCGTGTCCTCGGACAGGCCGAGGTCGGCCCCGATCTGCTTGTTGCCGCGGCCGCGCGCAATCAGCTCCAGCACCTCGAGTTCGCGCACCGTCAGCGACTCCTGGCCCAGGTGGTTGGCCAGTTCGGCGGCGACCTGGGGCGGAAAGTAGCGCCGGCCGGCCGCCAGCTCGCGGATCGCGTCGGTGAGTTCCTTGCGCAGCGTGCTCTTGAGCAGGTAAGCCTGGGCGCCGGCCTTGATCGCCTGCATCGCGCGCGCGTCGCCGCGGTAGGTGGTCAGGATCGCCAGGCAGGCCTGCGGGAATTCCGCGCGGATCGCCTGGATCGCTTCCATCCCGTTCAGGCCGGGCATCTGCAGGTCGACCAGGGTGACGTCCGGCCGCAGCGCGCGGTACAGGGCCACCGCCTCATGGCCGTCGGCGGCCTCGCCCACCACCCGCATGTCGGGCTGGCTGGCGATCACGGCGGCGATGCCCTCGCGCATGAGCGGGTGGTCGTCGGCGACCAGGATGCTAATCGGGGAATTGTTGGTGTTCACGGTATGCCTCCTTGTTGTTCCTGCCGAACAGGCGCCAGCCGCCGCGCCCTCCGGTCCGGCGCGCGTACGCCCGCGCCGCCGGCACCGTCAGCAGCACTTCGCTGCCCTGGTCCGGGACGCCGCGCACGCGCAGCGTCGCGCCGATATCGCCGGCGCGTTCGTACATGCCGCGCACGCCCCAGTGGTCCAGCCGCCCCTGCGGTCCCGCATGGCCGGCGTCGATGCCGCGGCCGTCGTCGCGCACCGCCAGCCGCAGCTCGCGCGGCGCATACTCGATCACGACCCGCACCGTGCACGCCCGCGCATGCGCGAACGCGTTCGCGAGCGCCTCCTGGCCGATACAGAAGGCCTGGTCGCGCACCCCCTCGCACAGCGGACGCGGCGCGCCCTGCGTCTCCAGCACGAAACGCGCCTCGCGTCCGGCCGCCAGCCCGGCGCCGCTGGCCGCCAGGGCCTCGTCCAGGCGCGTGCCTTCGCCCGGCACGGTGCGCAGCGCGCGCACCCGGTCGCGTCCTTCGGCCAGCACCTCGTCGGCGCGGTCCAGCACGCGCTCGATTTCCACGCGCGCCGGATTGCCGCGCTCGAGGGAGTTGGCGATCACCTGGAAGCGCAGCTGCAGGCCGGTCACCCCCTGCAACAGCGTGTCGTGCAGCTCGCGGGCGATGCGCTCGCGCTCGCGCTGCCGCTCCGCAAAGCCCTGGCGCAACTGGCGGGCGGCGCGGCGCAGGTTGGCGCGGTACAGCAGCCACAGCCCGACGGCCCCGAGGGTCGCGGCGAGGGCCACGAATTGCGGACGGCGCCAGAATACCTGCTCGATGTCGAATGCATGGCGGGCCTCGCTGTCGCTCGGCGCGCCCTCCTCGTTATGGGCCAGCACCCGGAAGGTGTAGCGTCCCGCCGGCAGTCCGGTATAGACGGCTTCGCGCTGGCGCCCGGCATCATGCCATGCCTTGTCGTAACCGTCGAGCCGGTAGCGGAAATTCAGGCGCTCGGGCGCCGACAGGCTGGGCGCCGTGTACTCGAACACCACGCGCCGGGTGTCCGGGCCAAAACGTCCCGCCGCGTCGGGGCGCATGCGGGCGCCGTCCACGCTGACCGCTTCGATCGACACCACCGGTCCCGCCACCGCCGGCGTCGCCCGCGACGGGTCGATCCAGGCCACGCCGGCGCTGGCCGAGAACCACAGGCGCCCGTCGCCGGTCCGCACCGCGGTCGGCAGCGGCAGGACCTGGTAGGGATCGTTCGCCAGCCCGCCCATCAGGTCGTAGGAACGGTAACGCACCCGGTACCCGGCTTCGCGCTGGGCGCGGCGCAGTTCCGCCGCCTCGAGCTGGAAGATGCCGGAGCGGGACTGGATCCACAGGTCGGTGCCGGCGGGTCCCGGGACCGGAACGATCGCATAGATATTCTCGAACAGGCCGTTCGCGGGCAGCGCCAGCGGCCGGTAGAGCCCGGCCTCGATCGCGCCCATCCCGTGCTGGCCGCCGAGCCAGGTCCGCCCGTCCTCGTGGCCGATCGCCGTCACATGGCCCAGCGCCAGGCCGTCTGCGGGACCCCAGCGGCGCTCACCGGCGCCGCCAAGCGCGACCACCAGGTTGTCGCGGTAGCCGAACCACAGGCCGCCGTCCGCATCGCTGGACGCCACCACCGGCATGCGCTGGCTCGCCAGCGCCGAAGGCGGCGCCAGCGCCTGCCAGCGTCCGTCACGCAGGCGGAACAGCCCGTAGCGGTTGATCGAGACCCACAGCGCGCCGTCGCGGCCGCGCGCCAGCGCGCGCACCGCCGACTCGGTGGCGCCGGCGCTCGGCAGCGCCGCCACGTGCACCAGGCGCGCGCCTTCCGAGCGCCAGATCCCGCCCGGGCCGCCCATCCAGACCGTGCCCTGGGCGTCGGTGGCGGCCGCCGTGACCGGGCCCGGCATGGCCAGGGTGCGCACGGCGCCGGAAGCATCCAGGCGCAGCGCCGGGCCGTTGCCGGGTCCCGCCCACAGGCTGCCCTCCGGGCCGGGCGCGAGCGCGACATTCACGGTCTCGCGCGGCAGCCCGGCCGGGATCAGGGTGCGCGGGCGGAAGCGGTCCAGGCCAGCCGTGGTCCCGGTCCACAGGTTGCCCTCGTGGTCGGCGTACAGCTTCCAGACGAAGTCGCCCGACAGGCCGGCGCCCGCGCCGAAGCGCTCCGCCGCCGCCAGCGCGTCCAGTCCGGTCGGGCGCGCCAGGTAGCGCAAGCCCTTGCCCGAGGTGCCGATCCACAGCCCGCCGGCGCGGTCGAACACCATGCCGGTCGACGCCAGCCCGGCCTCCAGCGAAGCGGCCCGCGCGCGGCCGTCCGCGAGCACGACCCGGTGCACCCGGCCGCGATGGCGCTCGGTCAGCCAGATCGCGCCGTCGGGAGCCTGGGCGATCTGGCTGGTCCACTGCGTGTCCAGTCCCGCATCGATGAAACGGCGCCCGCCCTCGGGCAGGAAGAACAGGCGTTCGTGGCTGGCCGCCCACACCACGCCTCCGCGGTCGGTGAACACGACGCGCGCCTTGCGGTCGGGCAAACCCCAGCTGGCATCCAGGATCTGCCAGCGCGCCCCGTCGTAGCGCGCCAGTCCATCGTCGAACGCGGCCCAGATCGCGCCGCTGCGATCGCGCGCGAGCGCATACACCGCGCCTTCGGGCAGGCCGGCATCGATGCCGAAGGCGGCGATGACGCCGGCCCGGACGCGGCACACGCCGCCGTAGCGCAGGCCGACCCACAGGTCGTCGCCGTCGGCCAGCAGCGCCGAGACGATGTTCAGGGTGTTGCGGCCGGGCGGCTCGACGCGCTCGAAGCGCGCGCCGTCGAAACGGACCAGGGAATCGTTGGTGCCCAGCCAGAGGAAGCCGTCGCGGGTCTGGACGATCGCGCCGACCTGGCTCGGACCGCCGTCGGCGGCGATCCAGCGGCGGTGCTCGAGCCGGTCGAGGGCGCTCACCCCGGCCCATGCGCGGGAAGGCAGCGCAAACATCAGCATCAGCGCCAGCGCCAGGCCGACGATCTGGCGCGGCCGGCAACCGGCCCGGCACCATCGCTGCATCATGCCTCCTCCCTGTTCCAGCACCCGTGCGGCGGGCCTAGGCGCGCGACTCCCGGATGTCGGGCCTGATCCAGACGATCGCCAGGATCACGTGGATGATCGGGCCCAGCGGCGCGTACCACAGCGACAGCAGCACCGCGAGCGAATACAGCACGATCGACAGCTGGTTCTTGCGGTTGCGCCAGGATAGCGTGTTGCCGGCCGCATTGGCCACGCCCAGCCGCCATGACAGCAGGATGAAGGAGATCGAGCACAGCAGAAGGATCACGCCGTACAGCGCCACCGGCACCGGCGCCATCGGATTCTCGCCGGCCCATGCGGTGACATAGGGAATCAGCGACATCCAGAACAGCAGGTGCAGGTTGGCCCACAATCCGGCGCCGTCCACGCGGGTCACGCGGTCGAGCAGCGCGTGGTGGTTGACCCAGTAGATCCCGACGTAGACGAAGCTGAGCAGGTAGCGCAGCCATCCCGGCAGGACCGAGGCCAGGTCCGCGGCGGTGGTCGAATGGGGAGGCTTCAGCTCCAGCACCATGATCGTGATGATGATCGCGATGACGCCGTCGCTGAAGGCCTCGAGCCGGGTTTTGTTCATTGGGCTTCACTGTCGGGTAACCACAGGTGCAAGCATAGTATCGCAATCGGCACGGCCAGCGCCACGAATCCCAGCGCAAGGAAGAGGAAGGCGGCGGCGGCGCAGCCCAGTGCGAACGCCAGCACCGGCCAGAAGAACTTGCCGCATCGCTTGGCGGTGGCCGCGTCGCCCGCCCCGCGCAGCTGGTCGACGCTGTCGATCACGAGCTGGGTGACGTTCCCGGTCATCATCGAGGTGGGCGCCAGGTCGGTCAGCAGCAGCTTGCTGGCCGCACTGTGGGCCCCCATCGCCGCCGTGCCGAGCAGGCCGGCGCTCATCGCCAGCGCGCCCACGGTCTTGCCCACCGGCTCGGCAAGCATGCCGCACACCATGAAGCCCGCCAGCAGCACCAGTTGCAGGAGATAGGAAGGCTTGCGCGCGGGTCGCCCGCTCCGCTCGCACGACGCCACCAGCAGCCGCGCCACCGCCACCCCGACGATGAAAGCCGGGAAGGCCAGCAGCTTGAGCAGCGACGGCGTCTGGCTCGGATCGGCCAGCGACACCGCAATCAGCACGAAGTTGCCGGTGACATGGGCCGTGAACAGGCCGAACAGGGCGATGAAGCCGAGGGTGTCGACATAGCCGGCGAGAAAGCCCATGCCGACACCCTGCAGGCGCTGCAGCTGTTGCGCCCTCATGTCAGAAGGCGAAGCAGCTGCAGCCCAGCGCCCCCCAGAAGGCGCCGAAGTCGGACACCGGCATCGACGACCTGCGCGCGCTGTCGTGCGCATGGGCGTGCACGCCGCAGGGGCCGCTGCACTGGTGTGCGAGCGCCGGCTGGGGCGCGGGTGCGGCGCGGCGCCAGTGGCCCGGCGTCTGCCGCACCGGCGACCATTCCGGCAGCACCGGGATCGGCGGCGGCCCGAGCGCGCTGAACTCGGCGGCGCCATGGACGATCTTGCCGCCGACCACGGTCAGCACCGACTCGATGGCCTTGATGTCCTCCTCGGCGACGCTGAAGAAGTCGGCGGACAGCACCGCCAGGTCGGCCAGCATGCCTTCCTGGATCCGGCCCTTGCGTCCCTGCTCGTTCGAGAACCAGGCGCTGCCCGCGGTCCACAGTTCGAGCGCGACCTGGCGCGGCAGCAGTCCGGCGCTGCCGTACAGCGGCAGGCCGCCGACGGTGCGGCCCGATACCAGCCAATACAGCGCGGTCCAGGGGTTGTAGCTGGCCACCCGGGTGGCGTCGGTGCCGCCGCCGACCGGCACGCCGGTATCCAGCATGCGCTTGACCGGCGGGGTCGTGCGCGCCGCCTCGGCGCCGTAGCGGTCGACGAAGTATTCGCCCTGGAAAGCCATGCGGTGCTGGATCGCGATCCCGCCGCCCAGGGCCTGCACGCGGTCGATGTTGCGCTGGGTGATGGTCTCGCAGTGGTCGAACATCCAGTGCAGGCCGTCGAACGGGATCTCGCGGTTCACCTTCTCGAACACGTCCAGCATGCGCGAGATCGATTCGTCATAGGTCGCGTGCAGGCGGAACGGCCAGCGCTGGCTGACCAGGTGGCGCACCACCTTTTCCAGCTCGTCCTCCATGCCCGGATCGAGGTCGGGACGCGGCTCGAGGAAGTCCTCGAAGTCGGCCGCCGAGAACACCAGCATCTCGCCGGCGCCGTTGTGGCGGTAGTGGTCGCTGCCCTGCCCCGGGCTGACCATGCCGGTCCAGCGCTCGAAGTCTTCCAGTTCCTTGCCCTTGTTCTGGGTGAACAGGTTGTAGGCGATGCGGATGGTCAGCTGGCCGGCGCGGTCGAGTTCCTCGACGACCGCGTAATCGTCGGGATAGTTCTGGTAGCCGCCGCCGGCGTCGATCGCGCTGGTCAGGCCCAGGCGGTTGAGTTCGCGCATGAACTGGCGCGTCGAGTTCACCTGCAGGTCATACGGCAGCTTCGGGCCCCTGGCCAGGGTCGCGTACAGGATCATGGCGTTCGGACGCGCGATCAGCATCCCGGTCGGGTTGCCGGCGCGGTCGCGCACGATCTCGGCGCCCGGCGGCTCCGGCGTGTCCTTCGTGTAGCCGACCGCGCGCAGGGCGGCGCGGTTGAGCAGCGCGCGGTCGTACAGGTGCAGGATGAACACCGGGGTATCGGGCGCCGCGGCATTGATCTCGTCGAGCGTCGGCAGGCGGCGCTCGGCGAACTGGAATTCGTTCCAGCCGCCCACCACGCGCACCCACTGCGGGTGCGGCGTGCGCGCGACCTGTTCCCTGAGCATGCGCAGCGCGTCGGCCAGCGACGGCACGCCCTCCCAGCGCAGCTCCAGGTTGTAGTTCAATCCGCCCCGGATCAGGTGCAGGTGCGAGTCGTTCAGGCCCGGGATGACGGTGCGCCCATTCAGGTCGATGACCTGGCTGCCTTCGCTGCGGAAGCGCATCACCTCGTCGGTGTCGCCCACGGCCAGGAAGCGTCCGTCCCGGATCGCGACCGCGCTCGCCTGCGGCTGCGCCCTGTCGACCGTGTGGAAGCATCCGTTGATGAGGATGAGCGCCGGCGCCGCGCCCTTGCTGTCCTGTGCTTGCATGTCTTTACTCCAGAGATGACCGGACGCCGAACGGCCCGGCGGTTGTGCGCCTGCCGGGGCAGGCGGCTCGCGCGCCCCGGCAGGATGGGACCGGCAATGCCCGGTCAGCGTGCCGGGACCGGCGCCAGCACTTCGTGCGTGCCCTGGGCGCGCGCGCCGGCCTTGTGCACCATGGTGTAGGCATAGTCCACGCCCATGCCGTAGGCGCCGGAGTGCTCGGTGACGATCTTCATCACGGCCTCGTAGGTGTCGCGGTGCGCCCAGTCGCGCTGCCACTCCAGCAGCACCTGCTGCCAGGTCATCGGCACCGCGCCGGCCTGCACCATGCGCTGCATCGCATAGTCGTGCGCATCCTTCGACGTGCCGCCCGAGGCGTCGGCCACCATGTAGATCTCGTACTCGCCTTCCAGCATGGCGCAGAGGGCGAAGGTGGTGTTGCAGACCTCGGTCCACAGGCCGGCCACGATCACCTTCTTGCGCCCGTTCTGCTTGAGCGCGTCACGTACTTTCTGGTCGTCCCACGAGTTCATCGAGGTACGCTCGAGGATCTGCTGTCCCGGGAACACATCCAGGATCTCCGGGTAGGTGTTGCCCGAGAACGATTCGGTCTCGACGGTGGTGATCACGGTCGGGATGCCGAACACCTTGGCGGCCTTGGCCAGGCCCACGACATTGTTCTTCAGGGTCTGGCGGTCGATCGACTGCACCCCGAAGGCCATCTGCGGCTGGTGGTCGATGATGATCAGCTGCGAATTCTGCGGGGTCAGGACTTCGAGTTTTGGATTGGTCATGGCTAGCTCTCCTCTGGTGATGATGGCCGCGGCGGCTTGCCGCGGCCGTTGGAAATGGCGGTTCAGCCGGGGCGCGTGCCGGCGCCGGGGTCGTCTTCATTGGGTGCGGTCTTGGCGGCCGGCTCGACGCCGGTGATCTTCGGCTGGCATTCGCTGGCGAACCAGGCCGCCGTCAGGGGCGCTCCCTCGATGACGCGCTTGGCCACCGGCACGATCTGTTCCCCGATCAGCATGCCCAGCAAGCCGACCAGGGCGATCGCCGGCGGCGCCGGGGACCGTACGTTGATCAGGCCGTAGATGATCCCCACGAGCACGCCGGCGCCTAGTGAAATCAGGTACATCGTCCACTCCTTGTCGTGCGGGCGCCGACCTCCGGCGCCCAATACGGAAAGTATCCGCCGGCCTCCGGCCGGGCGCTAGAATCAGATTGCTGTCCTCACCATGGGAAGACTTGGAGCGGCGCCCGCAAACCCGTTACCATGTGGCCACCCCGACAACAGGATACCGAATTGCTCAAGCTTAGCCTCGACGCCCTCCAGATCATCGAAACCATCGCCCGCAAGGGCTCGTTCGCCAGCGCCGCCAAGGAGCTGTTCCGCGTGCCCTCGACGATTTCGTACACCGTCTCCAAGCTCGAGGACGACCTGGGCGTGCGCCTGTTCGACCGCTTCGGCCCGAAGGTGGCCCTGACCGCCGCCGGCCGCGAACTGTTGAAGGAAGGCCGCTACCTGCTGCGCGCGGCGAGCGACCTCGAGTCGCGCGTGCGGCGCGTGGCCTCGGGCTGGGAAACCGAGATCGCGCTGGGGATGGACTCGATGCTGAGCGCCTCCGGCATCGAGGCCGACATCAAGGCCTTTTATGAAGTGGCCGACCAGACCCGCCTGCGGGTGGTGCGCGAATCGCTGTCGGGCACCTGGGATGCACTGCTGGACCGGCGCGTCGACCTGCTGGTGGGCGCCGCCGGCGAAGGTCCTTCGGGCGGCGGCTACACGGCCGAACCGATCGGCGCCAGCAGCTTCGTGTTCACGGTCGCGCCCTGTCATCCGCTGGCCGCGGTCGACCGGGCGCTGGACAAGGCCGACCTGCTGCCCTACCGGGCGGTGTCGGTGTCGGATTCGGCGCGCCTGCTGGGCGCACGCACGGTGGGCCTGCTGTTCGGCCAGGATACGCTGGCGGTGCCGGACATGGCGACCAAGTACGAATTCCAGGTGCGCGGTCTGGGTTTCGGTTTCCTGCCCGAGGCCTGGGCCCGTCCGGCGATCGCGCAGGGACTGCTGGTGGAAAAGAAGGTGGTCGAGCCGAAGGCCGACGAGACCTTCTACCTGGCCTGGCGCAGCGGCGAGGAAGGCGCGGCGCTGACCTGGTGGATCGAGCGGGTGCGTACCTGTTCGCCGTTTGCCCGGATGATTGCGCGCACCTGCTAGGCCTTCGTATTGATCGAGGGGTGTCGACACCGGGTTACCCGGCAGCCGGGGTTCGTCCTGCTCGCCGCAGTGTGGGCTGTGGGCCCCACTTTTCGTTAATTGCATTTTCCGCGCACCGGCGGCGGGTGGGCGGCGCCCCTCGTTCCGTTAATTGCGTTCCCGATGGGGGCGGCCGCAGGCACCATGCCGCTGCGTCGATGGCGATTCCCTGAAGGGAGCGGCCCCTCTTTCCGTTAATTGCATTCCCCCGAAGATGGATGGCGCGGCGCCCTCTTTCCGTTAATTGCGTTATTGGATGACATGCCTGCCCTACTCCCGCCGGGAGCGGCCCCGGGTCCGGATCCAGGCCCGGCGGCCGGGTGCAGGCCGCCTAGACGGCCTCGGTGTTGATCCGGATCGTGCCGGTCAGCGTCTTGTGGACCGGGCACTTGTTGGCGATCCCGGTCAGGCGCTCCCGCTCTTCCGCGCTCAGCGCGCCGATGTATTCGATATGGCGGTTCATCTCGTACGCCCCATCCTTGTCGTGGTGGCTGACGCTCACCCGGATATCCTCCAGCGCCATGCCCTTGCGCTTCGCATACAGCGTCACGGTCAGCGCGGTGCAGGCGGCCAGCGAGGCGGCCAGCAGGTCGTGCGGTTCCGGCCCGGTGTCCTCGCCGCCGATCGCCTCGGCGACGTCGGTCAGCAGCTGGTGCTTGCCGATCCGGATCACGTGCTGCATCTTTCCGGTACCACGCGCGATGGTCACTTCCATTGGTCACTCCTTGTCGTCGTTGCCGGCGGCGCAGGCGCGCCGCCGGGATGCAATGCCTACTGCGGCAGGTCGAACAGCAGCACTTCGGCCGCCTCGGCGCGGGCCAGCGTGACCGCCTGTTCATCGGCCAGCTTGAGCGCGTCGCCGCCGGCCAGCTCCACGCCGTTGACCGTGACCCGGCCGCGCACCACGTGGACGTAGGCCTGGCGGCCGGCGCGCAGCGCGTGGGTCAGCGCATCGTCGCCGTCGACGATGGCGGCGTAGATCTCGGCGTCCTGGCGCATCGACACCGAGCCGTCGCGGCCGTCGCTGGAAGCGATCAGGCGCAGGCGCCCGGCCTTGGACGCGGCGTCGAAGTGCTTTTCCTCGTAGCCCGGGGCCGCGCCGACGCTGTCCGGCTCGATCCAGATCTGCAGGAAGTGCACGCCTTCGGTCTTCGAGTGGTTGTACTCGCTGTGCACCACGCCGCTGCCCGCGCTCATGCGCTGGACGTCGCCGTAGCGCAGCACCGAACCGTTGCCCATGCTGTCCTTGTGCTCCAGCGCGCCGTCCAGCACATAGGAGATGATCTCCATGTCGCGGTGGCCGTGGGAGTCGAAGCCGCGGCCCGGCGCCACATTGTCTTCGTTGATCACCCGCAGCGGGCCGAACCCCATGTGCTTCGGATCGTAGTAGTGGCCGAAGGAAAAGGTGTGGCGGGATTTCAACCAGCCAAAGCTTGCAGCGCCGCGTTCGTTGCTTTTACGTACGTCCAACATGATGTGCTCCTTTCGTTATTCAGATCATCGAACACTTCGATCATCAGGTTCGCGCTTTCGCTGTTCCCTGCTTCCCGTGCTGTTCGATACGATGGAGCCATTATGCGCGTTCCTATTGGGGAAGAAAAACGGATAATTTACTGCCATATCATCGAAAATTTCGATCACCATCCCGGCGGACCCACCCCGGCTTGTCGCCCCGACCGGCTGCGCTCCCGCCCCTGGCGCCGGATGCGGGGATGATAGGCGGAGTGACCGAAGAACAACACTAGACATTGGTAAGGCCCGCCTGTTCCGGAGTTTGCACCGCGCGCGTTCCCCGCCGAGTCTGCTTCACCTATACTCGGTCGAAACAGGAGGGCCGCCGCCGCCCCCTCCCCAGCATGATTCCACCGACCGCAGTTCGGGATTATCCTGCCAGCATGAACGGGATATCCCCATCCTGACCGGGAGCCGCAGGTGCCAGAGCAGCGACGCATTTCGATCATCGACAGCGAGCAGATGCTGCGCCATGCGCTCGGCGGCCTGGTCCGCCCGGCCGGCTACGACGCCGGCCTGTACGAATCGGCCGAACAGTTCCTCGAGGCCGGCGCGGCCGACGCCAGCGCCCTCCTGATCACCGACGTCCAGTTGCCCGGCATGAGCGGCCTCGACCTGCAGGAGCGCCTGCGCCGCGACGGCCATCGCCTGCCGCTCATCTTCCTCACCGCCCTGGACGACGAAGCGCTGCGCAAGCGGGCTTTCGCGGGCGGCGCCAAATGTTTCCTGATCAAGCCTTTCGAAGGTGACATCATGATAAGATGCATCGAATTCGCCCTGTCCCAGGAACCCCAGATCTATTGAGACGCCACCGGTTCATGACCCGCATCTTTTCCTGGCCAAGCATCGATGACGCTCCCGTCGCACGCGGCGGACCGGGCATCGGCCGCCGCCTGCTGACGCTGTCGCAGCGCCTGGCGGCGCAGCGCTACCGGCCCGCCGTGTACGCGCTGCTGGCCACGGTGATCGGCTGCGGCATCGTGCTGTCGGTCATGATGGAACGCACCACCGCCCAGATCCGACTCCGCAGCGCGCCGCTGTTCGAGCACCAGGTGCCGCTGCTGGGCGAGCTGGCCCACCTCGAAGACGCGACCCAGCGCTATCACCACGCGATCAACCGGCTCGAAGGCCGGCGCGGCGCGGTCGAGCGCTTCCTGGAAACCGACGAAGCCTTCGGCGAAGACCTGACCCTCGGCCTGGCGCGCCTGCGCGAAGGCATGGGCGACGATCCCGAGGTGGCCCAGCTGCGCACCGTCGCCAGCCGCATCACGCGCGCCGGACCGCGCTATGCCCAGGCGCTGGCCGCGCAGCAGGCGCCGCGCCGCGCCGAGCGCACCATGCTGGCGGCGATCAACCGCGACCTGATCAAGCTGCGCGACACCATCCAGGTCCTGGAAGGACGGTCGCGCGCCGCCATCACCGCTTCCAGCAACGCGACCGAGGCCAGCGTGGCCGGCATCACGCGCATGGTCCACATGTTCAATGTGCTGTCCCTGCTGACGGCGATCTTCATGATGTACCACATCTGGGTGCGCTTCCGCTCCGAGGACGAACTCGCGCACCAGGCCGGCCACGATCCGCTCACCGGCCTGCCCGACCGCCGCACCTTCGAGCTGCGCCTGCAGGAACTGCCCGAGCAGCCCTACACCGTGGTGCTGGGCACCATCGACCGCTTCGGCGCGGTGGTCGGCGGCTATGGACACGGCTTCGGCGACCGCATGATCCAGAGCCTGGTGGCGCGCATCGACGCCACCGCCCAGCGCCATGGCGGCCAGGTGTTCCGCCTGGACGGGGCCAACATCGCCGTGCTGTACCGCCTGGCGCGCCACGACCCGGCGCTGGCCGATGCCACCGATGCGCTGCTGTGCAGCGTGCGCACCCCGTTCACCTGCGACAACCACGAACTGTTCTCCAGCCTGAGCCTGGGCGCGGCCGGCTTCCCGGACGACGGCATCACGCCCGGCGCCCTGCTGCGCAATGCCGACGCCGCCCTGCGCCAGGCGCGCCGCGCCGGCGGCGACCAGCTGCTCGCCTATTCGCGCGAACTGAACGCCCGCACCGAACACCGGCTCGGGCTGGAAGCCGGCCTGCGGCGGGCCATCGAGCGCGGCGAGCTGGAAGTGTATTACCAGCCCCAGCAATGCCTGTCGACCAATGCGCTGGTCGGCTTCGAAGCGCTGCTGCGCTGGCGCCACCGGGGCGAGATGGTGCCGCCTTCCGAGTTCATCCCGCTGGCCGAGGAAACCGGGCAGATCATCGCGCTCGGCAACTGGGTGCTGCGCCAGGTCTGCCAGCAGGCGGCCCTGTGGCAGCGCCTCGGCGCGCAGCCGCTGACCATCGCCGTCAACATCTCGCCGCGCCACTTCTCGCACGGCAGCTTCCTCGACAACGTCTGCCAGGCCCTGCACGCGAGCGGCGCGCGTCCCGACACCATCGAGCTCGAGATCACCGAAGGCGTGGTGTTCGCGGGCGGCGAGCGCGCGATCGATGTGCTGCGCGCGCTGCGCGAGCTGGGCCTGCAGCTGTCGATCGACGATTTCGGCACCGGCTATTCGAGCCTGGCTTACCTGAAGCGCTTCCCGATCCACAAGCTGAAGATCGACCAGTCCTTCGTGCGCCACCTCGCGCCCCACACCGGCGACGCCCAGATCGTGCAGGCCGTGATCGGCCTCGGCCACAACCTGGGCCTGTCGGTGATCGCCGAGGGGGTCGAGACCGAGCAGCAGTACGCCATGCTGCGCGGCTGGCGCTGCGACGAGATCCAGGGGCACTACTACGCCTTTCCGCTGAACGCGGCGGAGGCCACCGCCTTTATCGTCCAGGCCAGCATGGCGGGTGGCCATGCCGCGCCGGCGCCGGCGGCCCTGGCCGGCTGACAGGCGGCGGCCATGCGCGGCACAGGCTGCGCACCGAACGGAACGGCAGGCCAGGCCCGGATATGTTTTAATCCGTGGAATGAGCGTTTCATGGAGAGCAGAATGCAGAGGATGGAATCGCCGCGCCCCGCCCCGTCGTCCGAGCTCGACGAAGCCACCCTCGCCCGGGTGCGCGATGTGTTCGAGTACGCAGGCACAGGCCTGGCCGCAGCGCGCGGCGAGCCGCCGGCCTGAGCGCGCCGCATCTTCCCGGGACCCCATGGAACAACCACGCATACCCACCGACGAAGCGCAGCGCCTGGCGGCGCTGCACGCCACCAACCTGCTCGGCAGTTCACCGGAAGAGTCGTTCGACCGCATCACGCGGATGGCGAGCCGCCTGCTCGGGATGCCGATGTCCGTCATCTCGCTGGTCGACCGCGGCAACCAGTGGTTCAAGTCGCGCTGCGGCCTGAAGGAAACCTCGACCGGGCGCGACGTCTCGTTCTGCGGCCACGCCATCCTGAGCGACGAGCCGCTGGTGGTGCCCGATGCCGCCAACGACCCGCGCTTCTCCGACAATCCGCTGGTGACGGGCGGCCCGCGCGTGCGCTTCTACGCCGGGGTGCAGCTGTATTCGGTGGACCGGATGAAGCTGGGCACCCTGTGCGTCATGGACCGCCTGCCGCACCGGATCAGCGAGGCCGACCTCGACACCCTGCGCGACCTGGCGCGCATGGTGGAGCAGCTGATCTACCACCGCCAGCTGGCGATGGCGGCCCGGGCGCTGCACGAACAGCTCACCAGCAGCGCCGCCCGGGGGCAGCTGTCGCCCGCCGCGGGGCAAGTCGAATTCCTGCTCAACCACGACGTCCTGACCGGCCTGGCCAACCGCCATGCGCTGGTCCGCGCGATCCAGGACGGCATCGTCGGCTGGCGCGACCGCGCCGCCAGCGCCGTCGTCGCCTGCCTCAACCTGGACCGCTTCAAGCGCCTCAACGAGCTGCTCGGCCACCGCGCCGGCGACGAAGCCCTGGTGGCGATCACGCGCAGCCTGCAGGACCGCCTGCGCGAGGACGACATGCTGGCGCGCGCCGGCAACGACGAATTCGTCCTGCTCCTGAACGACGCCGGCGACGACAGGCAGGCCCGCGACCTCCTCGAGCGCCTGCTGCGCGCCGTGAACCGCCAGATCATCGCCGACGGCACCGAGATTTCGCTCACCTGCAGCATCGGCTACGCACGCTTCCCGGACGACGGCGAGGACGCCGATGCGCTGCTCAACAATGCGGTGCTGGCCATGCGCCATGCCAAGACCATGGGCGGCGGCACCATCCAGCCCTTCTCGAAGGACCTGCGCCAGGAACTGGGACGCCGGCTCACCCTGGAGAGCCACTTGCGGCGCGCCGCGGAGGCCGGAGAGCTGTTCCTGCAATACCAGCCGAAGATCGACCTCAGGCACGGACGGATCGCCGGCTTCGAGGCCCTGCTGCGCTGGCAGCATCCGGAATATGGCGTGCTCTCGCCGGACGAATTCGTGCCGATCGCCGAGGAAACCGGCCTCACGGTGCCGATCGGCGAATGGGCGATGCGCACCGTGGCGGCCCAGGTGGCCGCCTGGCGCGACGAAGGCCTGCCCGCGATTCCGGTGGCGGTGAACCTGTCGGCGCGCCAGTTCCTGCAGACCGACGTGGTCGCCACCGTCCAGGAGCTGCTGCGCACCGCCCGGATCGAGCCCGGCCTGCTGGAGCTCGAACTCACCGAAAGCGTGTCGATGGCCGATCCGGTGCGCAGCGAGATCGTGATGCGGCGCCTGCGCGAACTCGGGGTCACGCTCAGCATCGACGACTTCGGCACCGGCTACTCCAGTTTCGCCTACCTCAAGCGCCTGCCGATCGACAAGCTCAAGATCGACCGCTCCTTCATCCTGGACATGACCCAGAGCGCCGAATCGCTGGCGATCGTCCAGGCCATGATCGCGATGGCGCACCGCCTGCACCTGGTCGTGGTCGCCGAAGGCGTCGAGACCGCCGAACAGGTGGCGGCGCTGCGCAAGGCCGAGTGCGACCAGATCCAGGGATACTTCTTCTCGCGGCCGCTGCGCGCCAACGACTGCGGCGCCTACATCCGCGAGCACGCGATGCGCGGCGCCAGGCCTTGACGCCGCCTCAGGCGGCGCTGGCCGCCTGGGCCGGGCCCGCGCCCGCGCTGCGCTCGACCTGGCGCCGGAAGTAGAACAGCCCCACCAGCACCAGCGCAATCGGCACCAGGGTCAGGTAGAACGCGAACTGGCCGCTGAAGCGCCCGAACACGTAGCCCGTGATCAGGGAGCCGGTGGTGCCGCCCAGGGCCGAGAAGATCACCAGCAGGCCCGTCATCGGCGCGTGCTGGCGACGCGGCAGGGAACTGAGCATGACCGAATTGATGCCCGGGTAGATCGGCGCCATGAACAGGCCGATCAGCGGGAACACGAAGGCCGCCAGCGGCGCGCTGGTCCAGCTCACCTGCGGATCGTGGGCCACCCCGTGGCTCAGGGGCAGCGCCAGCAGGATGGTGGCGCCCATCGCCAGCACGCAGCCGACCATCACCGGAAACCAGTCCAGGCGGCGCATGATGTAGCCCGCCGACAGCCGGCCCACGGCCAGGCAGAAGGCGAAGATGCTGGTCACCTGCACGCTCATCGCAGCCGGCAGCTTGAGGATCTCGTTGTTGAAGGTCGGCAGCCAGGTGCCCACGCTCTGCTCGATCAGCACGTACAGGAAGGCGGTCAGCACGAACACGCACACCAGCGGACGCATGAACAGGCGCAGCATGTCGAGGAAGTCCTGCGCCGGGCCGCGGCTGGCCGCGGGCGCCGCCTCGCTCTCGTCGAAGCGGGTGAACAGCACCAGCACGAAGGTCAGCGCGCACAGCGCCGACAGCAGCCAGTAGACGTCCAGCCAGGCGTTCGAGGTCGGATCGTTCGATCCCATGAAATAACCGAAGATCCAGTAGGCGCTCAGGACCCCGATCATGAAGAAGCCTTCCAGGGTGTTCATGATGCCGGCGTGCTGCTTGCGGTCCTGAGCGACCAGGCCGACCGTGGTGTACACCGACACCTTGACCAGGGCGAAGGCCACGCCGGTGCACAGGAACAGCAGCTTGGCGGTGCCGAAGCCCGGGAACAGCGGCATGGCCAGGGTGGCGCAGGCGACGATCGCCAGGGCCACCAGCATCGCGCGCTTGTAGCCGAAGCGCGGCAGCATCGACGCGACCAGGAAGGATACGATCGCGATCGGCAGGTCCTTGAAGCCTTCGAGCACGCTGGCCGAGGACTTGTCGACGCCGTAGTTGTTCACCACCTGCAGGATCACCGTGCCCACGCTGTTGAGCAGGATGGCGAACATGAAGTAGATGAGGAATAGTGCCAGCAAAATGCGCCGTTTGTTCACGCTGTCTCCTTTGTTATAAGTGGTGTGCGTGCTGTAGGGTGGGTGGATTCCCGCCCACCCTACTGTCAGTAGTCTTCCAGCCTGAATTCCTGCATCGAAGCGATCACCCGGTCGGCCCGGGTCAGCACTTCGGGCCGCCCCACCCCGAGCGCGAACATGCCGGCGTCGCGGATCGACGCGATGCCCGCCACCGCATCCTCGACGCCCAGGCAGTCCGCCGGCGCGACGCCGAGCTGGCTGGCCGCCGTCAGGAAGATCTCCGGATGCGGCTTGCTGTTCGCGATCCGGGCCGCGTCGACCACGGTGTCGAAGCGGTCGCGGATCCCGAGCCGGTCGAGCACCGTGAAGGCATTCTTGCTGACCGAGGCCAGGCCGGTCTTCAGGCCGGCCGCGCGCACCGCGTCGAGGGCGCCCAGGGCGCCGGGCAGCAGGTCGGACGGCGTCATGGTCGAAATCAGTTCCTGGTAATGGCGGTTCTTGGCGTCGGCCAGCGCCAGCTTTTCCTCCGGCGTAAACGAGCGCGGGGCGCGCGCCAGGATCAGCTCGAGGGAGCCCATGCGGTCCACGCCCTTGAGCTGCTCGTTGAAGTCCTCGTCGAAGGGCGCGTCCACGGTGTCGGCCAGGCGCTTCCAGGCCAGGTAATGATAATGTGCGGTGTCGGTGATGACACCGTCGAGGTCGAAAATGACCGCCGTGAACCTGCTCATCCGTTTGCTCATGCCGCCTCCATGCGTGCCAGTGGTTCGGCGCGCGTCAGCCGCAGCGCCTTGTCGTAGTGGGTGAAAGCGATCTGCTCGCCGTCGACCAGGCGGTATTCGGCGCCCGCGCCGCTGACGCTCACCGCCAGCAGCGCGCCCTGCACGTGGACCTGGAAGCGGTAGCCCGTCCACTGCTGCGGCAGCCGTGGTGCGAAGCGCAGGCCCTCTTCGGACAGGCGCATGCCGCCGAAGCCGTAGGCGACGCCCAGCCAGGTGCCGGCCATCGCCGCCGTGTGCACGCCGTACTCGGTGTTGGCGTGGGTGTTGTCCAGGTCCAGGCGCGCGGTCTCCATGAAGTAGCGGTAGGCCTTGTCGTCGTAGCCCACTTCGCCGGCCACGATGCTGAAGATGCACGAGGAGAGCGAGGAATCGTGGGTGGTGACCGCCTCGTAGAAGTCGAAGTCGCGCCGCTTGTCGTCCAGCTTGAACTCCTCGGACAGCAGCAGCAGGGCCAGCACCACGTCGGCCTGCTTGCACACCTGGTGGCGGTAGATCACCAGCGGGTGGTAGTGCAGCAGCAGCGGGTACTTGTCGGCCGGGGTGGCGGCGAAGTCCCAGGGCTTCTTGCTCAGGAAGCTGTCGTCCTGCTCGTGGATGCCGAGCCGGGTGTCGTAGGGCAGGCGCATCGCGGCGCCGGCGGCGCGCCATGCGGCGATCTCGCTCTCCTCGAGTCCGATGGCGGCGGCAAGGCGCGCGTAGTCGCCGGGGCGCTCGGCGCGCAGGCGTTCGGCGATGTCGGCGGCGAAGCCCATGTGCATGCGCGCCATGGCGTTGGTGTAGTAGTTGTTGTTGACCACGGCCGTGTATTCGTCCGGACCGGTGACCGCGTTGATGCAGAAGCGCCCTTCGCGGTCGTAGCTGCCGACACCTAGCCAGATGCGCGCCGTCTCCAGCACGATCTCGGCGCCGTACTGCGCGATGAAGTCGAAGTCGCCGGTGGCGTTCAGGTACAGGCGGATCGAGTAGGCGACGTCGGCGTTGATGTGGTACTGGGCGGTGCCGGCCGGATAATAGGCCGAGCATTCCTCGCCCGCGATGGTGCGCCACGGGTAGAGCGCGCCCGTCGTGTGCGACATCTGGCGCGCCCGCTCGCGCGCCTTGGGCAGGCCGTTGTAGCGGTACTGCAGCAGCGCGCGCGCGATCTCGGGACGCGAGAACAGGAAGAAGGGGAACACGTAGATCTCGGTGTCCCAGAAATAATGGCCCTCGTAGCCTTCGCCGGTGACGCCCTTGGCCGCGATGTTGGTCTTGCCGTCGCGGCCGACCGATTGCAGCAGGTGGTACTGGTTGAAGCGCACGCCCTGCTGCAGCGCGTCGTCGCCCTCGATCGTCACGTCGGCTTCGCGCCAGAAGGTGTCGAGGTAGGCCTGCTGTTCCGCGACCAGGGTGGCGAAACCGTCGGCCGAGGCGCGCGCCAGTTCGGCGCGGGTGTGGACCGGCACCGCTTCCTCGTCCAGGTCGCGCGAGCTGACGTAGGCAATGAACTTGTGCACGACCAGGCTGTCGCCGGCGGCCAGCGTCGCCTCGAAGGCGCGGCCGTCCTCGATCGCGCTGGCCGCGATGCCCGCCACGCCGGCGGCGACGCATTCGATGCCGGTCGCCAGCAGGAAGCCGCTGTTGCGGGTGCGCTGCAGCAGCAGGGCGCCGCTCGCGCTGCCTTCACGCCGCACCGGGTGCAGCGCCGGGCCGGTGACGGCCGAACCCACGCGCGGATCGTCCCCGGCCTGCAGGTTGGTGACCTCGCTGTCGATCCGCGCTTCCAGGCGCACCGGGCCGCAGTCGGTCAGGGCGGTGACCCGGTACTCGATCGCCGCCACGTGCTTGCGGCCGAAGCAGACCAGGCGCCGGCTCTCGATCCGGACGCGCTGGCCGCCGCCCGCTTCCCACTCCACGCGCCGTTCCAGTACGCCGTGGCGGAAGTCGAGGCTGCGCTCGTAGGCAAGCACGCCGCGCTCGAGGCCGAAGCGTTCGCCGGCGACCGTCAGCTTGACGCACTTGGCGTTCGGCACGTTCAGCATGAACTCGTTGGTGCGCGCCAGGCCGTAGGCATTTTCGGGATAGTGGATGGCTTCGTTCTCGTAGAAGCCGTTCAGGTAAGTTCCCTCGAGCCCGGCGCCGCCGCCCTCCTCCTGGGTGCCGCGCATGCCGATATAGCCGTTTCCGAGCGCGAACAGGGTTTCATGCAGGAAGGCGCGCGCAGCGCCCGGCGCGGTTTCGCGGATACGCCACGGTTCGGGCGCTGGCTGGTCGATGACATCGATAACATTTCGCACTTCTGTTTCCTCGTTGTGGCCGCCTTCAGGACGGCGTTGGCCTGGGGTGATGGTCGGGGGTCAGGTCTGCCGCACGATCAGCGTCGTCGGCAGCATTTCGGATCGGGCGGGACGGTTCTCGATCAGGTCCAGCATCTTCCTGGCCAGCAGCACCCCGCCGTCGCGCAGGTACTGGTGCACGCTGGTCAGCGGCGGCACGAAGCTGGCGGCGCCGGGCGTGTCGTCGTAGCCGATGACGGAGATATCGTCCGGCACCCGCAGGCTGGCTTCGGTCAGGGCGCGGATCGCGCCCATCGCCAGCAGGTCGCTGGCGGCGAACAGGCCGTCGCAGGGATGGCCGGGCCTGGAGTGGCCCTGCTTGTTCAACAGGGTCGAGACGCAGTCGAAACCGGCTTCGAAGGTGAAGGCCTTGGGACGCAGGATGTGCACCGTGGCGCGCCCCGACAGTCCATCGATGAAGCCGGCGCAGCGCTCCTGCACCTCGGCGTGGTCGACGTCGCCCAGGAAGATCAGCTTGCGCCTTCCCTGCTCCAGGAAGCGCTCGGCGGCGCTGGCGCCGCCCTTGCGGTTGTCGCTGCCGACCACGATGTAGTCGCCGTCGCGCTCGGGCGCGCCCCAGACCACCAGGGGCAGGTTGGTCTGCTGCAGCGTGCGCACCGCTTCGCCGTGGGTGCCCTGGCCCAGCAGGATCAGGCCGTCGGCGCCCTGCACCGGCGCCGTATCCAGCAACTGCTTGGAGGTCAGCACCACGCTGTAGCCGGCGGTCGTCAATTCCTGGGTGATCCCGCCCAGCAGTTCGAGCGGATAGGGATCGGACATCGGGCGCCCCTTCACGGGCGTCATCTCGACCACCACCGCCACCGAGTAGGAACGGCGCATGCGCAGGTTGCGCGCACTGATATTGAAGCGGTAGCCCTGCTCGGCCGCCAGCTGGCGGATCTTCTCGCGCGTCTTCTCGGTCACCAGCGGGCTGTCGCGCAGCGCGCGCGACACCGTGATCGTGGAGACGCCGGCGAGTTTCGCCAGGTCTTCCATCGTCGGTGCGGTATCGCCTTTTGCCTTGTTGTGCTGTGCGGGTGCCATGCTGAAATCACTTTTTGACGTGGAACGCATTATGACAGACTTTTTTGTTTTGTCGACATTAAATGACATCGATAACAATGACGTTGACATCGATATCATTCTTTGCTTCAATGACACGTCTTTGCTTGTTGGATAGACATCCGTACAAGAACGTGCGGGATGGAGACGCCCGCCGGTAGCCGAATTTCAATGACAACAGAGAGCCTACTACGATGAAAACAACAGCCCAGTTCCCGCAACTGTCCGCCATCGCCCTGGCCGTCCTGGCCCTGGGTGCGCACTGCCAGGCCGTGGCCCAGGAGACCGGCGCGGCCCCGGCCACGGCCGCGCAAGCCGCACCCGCCCTGCCGACCGCGGTCGAGAAGGAAATCCAGCAGGTCGTCGTCACCGGCACCGCGTCGGCCAGCGGCACCCGCAAGATCGACGCCGCCTTCAGCATCACCACCGCCACCGAGGAACAGCTGCGGATGGCGGCGCCGACCAGCACCGCCGACATCATGAAGATCGTCCCGGGCGTGTACGCCGAATCCACCGGCGGCCAGTCGGGCGCCAACATCGAGGTGCGCGGCTTCCCCTCGGGCAGCGATTCGCCCTTCGTCTCGGTGCAGCTGAACGGCAACCCGATCTATCCGGTGCCGGTCCTGTCCTTCTTCGAAGGCTCGTCCTCGTTCCGCCTGGACGACACCATCGAGCGCGTCGAAGTGCTGCGCGGCGGCCCGAGCACCATCTATTCGGTCGGCCAGCCCGGCGCGACCATGAACTTCATCATGAAGAAAGGCGGCGACACGGCGGAAGGCAATATCCGCTTCACCGGTGGCACCGGCAACCTGCGCCGGGTCGACGGCGTCTACAGCGGCAAGCTCGCCGAAGGCTGGTACGGCATGATCGGCGGCTTCTACCGGATCACCGACGGCGTGCGCAAGTCGGGCTTCCCGGCCGACGACGGCGGCCAGCTCTCGGCCTCGCTGACCCGCAAGCTCGACCAGGGCGAGCTGACCCTGTACGCGCGCGCTACCGACGACAAGAATGCCTTCTACACCGGCGTGCCGCTGATCTCGTCGAACGAAGGCCGCTCGATCTCCGAGTTTCCGGGCTTCGATCCGCTTACCGGCACCCTGATGAGCAAGGAAATGCGCAATTTCACCGTCGAAGCCGGTCCGGGACGCACCCTGAACTACGACCTGGGCGATGGCCGCGGCCTGAAATCGACTGTGTTCGGCGCGGAATTCCAGCAGAACCTGAACGGCTGGCAAGTCTCGAACAAGGCCAACTACTTCGACGCCGACCTCAACACGATCGCCATGTTCACCGGTAACAATCCGCTGCGCGCGGGCGAGTACCTGTCCTCGGCCATCGCCGCGGCCAACGGCAACGCGGCCGCGCTGGCGGCGGCCGGCGGCGTCCTCGCCACGGGCGGCGCCATGACCTATGCGAACGGCGGCGGCGCCGTCGATCCGAACCAGCAGATCGTCCAGGCCGGCCTGTGGGCGGTCGAGAAGAAGCTGCGCTCCTTCACCGACGAGTTCCGGGTCAGCAGGGACATCGGCGCGGACCACACCCTGACCGCCGGCGCCTTCGTGGCGAACTACTCGTCGGACGACGTCTGGTTCCTCGGCAATAGCCACCTGATGACGGCCACCCCGCAGGCGCGCCTCGTCGACGTACGCCTGAACAATGGCGCCGTGGTCTCGAACAAGGGCAAGGAGGGCAATATCTTCTACGCGCCGGTCGCTTCCTACAACGGCGACAACACGGCCTTCTTCATTGCCGACGAATGGCGCCTGAGCGAGCGCATCAAGCTCGACGCCGGTTTCCGCCGCGAGAAGCAGCGCCTGAGCGCCTCGATCTCGAACCTGGGCACGGTCGATCCGGACAACAACCCGCTGACCCTGTACAACAACGGCACCTCGATGCCGAACGGCAGCTTCAGCGGCCTGTCGCGCGAGGATTCGGTGAATTCCTTCACCGTCGGCGGCCTGCTCAAGCTGACCCGCGACAGCAGCGTGTTCGTGCGCGCCAACCAGGGCCACACCTTCATCTACTTCGACGACATGCGCAACGCCGGCACCCAGGCCGTGCTGGACGACCGCTCGCGCGTGCCGACGCCGAAGGTCAAGCAGCTCGAAGTCGGCTTCAAGACCGCGACCCCGCTGTACAGCGCCTACGTGAACGCCTACTTCACCGACTTCACCGGCATCTCGTTCCAGCAGATCACCACCAGCGGCGTGCTGTACTCGGTGAGCGGTTCGGATGGCAAGGGCGTCGAGTTCGAACTGGCGCTGCGTCCGCTGGCCGGCCTGCAGCTGCAACTGAGCGGCAACTGGCAGGATTCCAAGTACAAGGACAATCCGGCGATCGAGGACAACCGCGTCCAGCGCCAGCCGAAGCTCCAGTACCGCTTCTCGCCGAGCTACCGGATCCCGGTGGGCGACAACAATGCGGTGCGCCTGTACGGCACCTATGCCCGCATCGGCGCGCGCTGGGCCGACCAGGCCAACCAGCAATACCTGCCGGCCTACGAGACGCTCGACCTGGGCGTGCTGGCCGAGCTGGGCGACAAGCTGGAGTTCCGCGTCAGCGCCACCAACGTCACCAACGAGCTGGGCCTGACCGAGGGCAACTCGCGCCTGACCGGCGGCAATGCGACCGGTCCGATCAATGCCCGCCCGCTGTTCGGCCGCGCGGTCGAGGTGTCGCTGAACTACCGCTTCTAGGCAGCAAAAAACCCGACCGCACCGGCCGGGCTTCGCAGTACTCTCCTCTTGGCGGGCCTCACGGTCCGCCTTTTTTTAGGTTCTTCACGGATTAGCGGGAAGTAACGCCAGAAAAGGGAAAGCGGTGAAGACGAGCTAGACTTGTTGTGCGACCAACAAAGAATGCTCATCCTCACCGCTTTCATGACGAATCATAATCTTGCCCTCCCGTTCTGGGAAGGGTTCTTTGCATCGAAATTGGAGCGCCGGCCGGGCGCAGTGTGGATCGATCTGCGCAGGGATCCTGCCGCCCCCATGGTGTGCAATGGCTGCGGCCATCACTGTCATCG
>NZ_KB908088.1:22670-124371 GCF_000382345.1 Massilia niastensis DSM 21313 | reverse complement strand
CGCATCCGGTGCGCGCACCTTGAGCACGATATCGGCGCCGAGCGCCTCGCCGGCGCTGCCGATCCGCGCGCCGGCCGCCGCGTAGGCCGCATCGGCCAGCGAGGCCTTTTCCCCAGCGCCCGCCTGGATGATGATCTCGTGCCTGAGCGCCAGCTTCTTGACGGTCTCCGGCGTTGCTGCGACGCGGGTCTCGCCTGACCGCGTCTCGGTGGGTATGCCAATTTTCATGCGTTTCTTTCCGTAGTGTTTCTACATGTTGGGATAGGCCTGGCTAACGCTGGCCAGGATCGGAGCTCAGCGCCCCGCGAACAGCGGATGACGTTTCTCCAGGAATGCGCTCACGCCTTCCCTGAAGTCGGCCGTCCGGGTAGCGGCGACGAATGCCGACCGCTCCGCCTCCAATTGCGCTGCCAGGGACAGGCTTGGGGCTTCATCGATCAGGTGCTTGAAGCGTCCGAAGGCAGAGGTGGGGCCGCTGGCGATCCTGCTGGCCAGTGCACTGGCGCGCGCGTCCAGGGCGTCGTCGGCAACGATCTCGTTGACGATCCCGTAAGCAAGCGCGTCGTCGGCGTTCAAGCGTTTACCTGTGAACATCAGTTCGAATGCACGGCCGCGTCCGACCCGGCGCTCCAGGAACCAGGTGCCGCCGCAATCCGGCTGCGCGCCCAGGCGATCGTAGGCGATCTGGAAGATCGCGTTGTCGGACGCCAGCACGACATCGGCGCTCAATACCAGGCTCATTCCCGCCCCTGCCGCAGGTCCACGGACCACGGCGACCACCGGGGCCGAAACCCTGCGCAATGCCAGCAGCGCGGGGTTGAGGGCGTCCAGCAGGCCATGGATGAGCGCGCTGGCATCGTCGATATTCCGGGCAAACGCGCCCACGTCGCCGCCTGCGACGAATGCCTTGCCGGTCCCTGCAAGGACGATGCAGCGTGTGCGCGGATCCGCGCACACGCACTGCACCGCAGCATGAAAGGCCGTGGCGCTCGACAGGTCGATCGCATTCAGGACTGCGGGACGCGCGAAGCGGATGGTCGCGACACCGGAAACCTCATCCAAAGTCCACGTAACGGGAGCGTTCATTTCACATCCTTTGTCAGCGTCATTGCAATACCGAGGGAAGCCAACGGGCTGTGCGCTTCCTCTGCGGCGAAATCCATCATCATCGGCTTGCCGGGCATTGGTCAGGTTCGAAGCGCGTCGAGATGCGCACCAATGATTTTTTCGCCCATCACGGTCAGGCCGAAAGACTCCGGAGCGATCATCCAGGCGCGCAGCAGGCCGTCGATCAGCGCCCAGAATGCCAATGCGGTCTCGCGGGGGTCCGTGCTGGACCTTGCCACCCCGATGCGCGCGGCGACCGATACGCTCCGCTCGGCCATGGCGATGCAGCGTGCGGCCATGTCGGCGCGGCGCTCCCGTACCGCTGCCATCTCATGGGTATACTCGAGCTTCAATGTGGCAATCTCGAATACGCGGCGCGCCCGCGGGTCGTTTTCCATCAAGCGAAACGCAGCCATCGCATAGTCCTGCAAATCGGCCAGCGGGTCTTCAAGGCTTGAAGACTGCAGGATCTGCATGGCTGATTCCAGCGGCATCTTCACTCGCTCCATCATTGCGTTGAACAGCGCCGCCTTGTCGTCGAAATGCCAGTAGATCGCACCGCGGGACACGCCAGCCTTCACGGCAATATGATGCAAGGTAGTACGGGAGACACCCTGTTCCGCAAACAGGCACTCGGCGCAATCCAGGATATTCATGCTTGTGGCCAGCGCATCGGCCTTGGTGCGGCGGACCATTTCCCCTCCTCTAAGGTGTGGTGGTGTCGGGCAGCAGGCCAGGCCTACATGGCCGCGTAGCCCGGTCCGCCACCGCCCTCCGGCGTGGTCCACACGATGTTCTGCGTCGGGTCCTTGATGTCGCAGGTCTTGCAGTGCACGCAGTTCTGCGCGTTGATCTGCAGCCGGTCCCCGCCCTCGTCGCCGGGGACGAACTCGTACACGCCGGCCGGACAATAGCGCGCTTCCGGCCCCGCGTACCGGGCCAGGTTGATCTCCACCGGCACCCTCGGGTCCTTCAGCGCCAGGTGGACCGGCTGGTCTTCCGCATGGTTGGTATTCGAGATGAAGACCGACGACAGGCGGTCGAAGCTCAGCTTCCCATCCGGTTTCGGATAAGCGATGGGCTTGTAACCGGCTGCGGGCTGGATGCGCTCGTGGTCGGCGTGCGCATGGTGCAGGGTCCACGGCGCCTTCCCGCGGAAGACCAGCTGGTCGATGCCGGCCATGACCGCGCCGAGGACCAGGCCTTTCGACAGCCAGGGTTTCACGTTGCGCGCCACGTGCAGTTCTTCCTTCAGCCACGACTGCTCGAACGCGGCAGGATAGCCGGCCAGTTCATCGTGCCGGCGGTGTTCGCCCAGCGCCGCGAACGCCGCTTCGGCGGCCAGCATGCCGCTCTTGATCGCGGCGTGGCTGCCCTTGATGCGGCTCATGTTGAGGAAGCCGGCATCGCAGCCGATCAGGGCGCCGCCCGGGAACACCAGCTTCGGCAGCGACTGCAGGCCGCCGGCGGCAATCGCGCGCGCGCCGTACGAGATGCGCCTGGCGCCCTCGAAGAAGTGGCGGATCGCCGGGTGGGTTTTATAGCGCTGGAATTCCTCGTACGGCGACAGGAAGGGGTTCTCGTAATCGAGGCCCACCACGTAGCCGACCGCGACCTGGTTGTTCTCCAGGTGGTACAGGAAGGAGCCGCCGTAGGTGTCGGCGTCGAGCGGCCAGCCGGTGGTGTGGATCACCAGGCCGGGCTGGTGCCTGCCTGGCGCGATTTCCCACAGCTCCTTGATGCCGATGCCGTAGGACTGGGGGTCCTTGCCCTTGTTCAGGTCGAACCTGGCCATCACCTGCTTGCCGAGATGGCCGCGCGCGCCTTCGGCGAACAAGGTGTAGCTCGCATGCAGTTCCATGCCGGGCTGGAAGTCCGGACCCGGCATGCCGTCGCGCCTGACGCCCAGGTTGCCGGTAGCGACGCCCCTCACCGAGCCGTCCTCGCCGTACAGGATCTCGGCTGCGGAAAAGCCAGGAAAGATGTCGACGCCCAGGCTGTCCGCCAGCTGGCCCATCCAGCGCACCACCTTGCCGAGCGAGATCACGTAGTTGCCGTGGTTCCCGAAGCACTTCGGCAGCATGAAGCCCGGCGTCCGGTAAGCCCTGGTGCCGGTCAGGAACAGCACGCGGTCTTCGGTGACGGGCGTGTCCAGCGGCGCCCCGCGTTCCTTCCAGTCCGGCACCAGTTCGGTCAGCGCGCGCGGATCCATCACGGCGCCGGACAGGATGTGCGCACCCAGCTCGCCGCCTTTCTCCAGCACGCACACCGACACCTCCCTGCCCTGCGCGGCAGCCATCTGCTTGAGCCGGATCGCGGCCGCCAGGCCGGCGGGGCCGCCGCCGACGACGACCACGTCGTACTCCATCGCCTCGCGGGCGCCGTGCGCGTCGATACTCACAATGCCTCGGCGAGTTGGGGAACGATATCGAACAGGTCGCCGACGATGCCGTAGTCGGCAACACCGAAGATCGGCGCTTCCGGATCCTTGTTGATCGCCACGATGACTTTCGAGTCCTTCATGCCGGCCAGGTGCTGGATCGCGCCCGAAATGCCGACCGCGATATACAGCGTCGGGGCGACGATCTTGCCGGTCTGTCCGACCTGCCAGTCGTTGGGCACGAAGCCGGCGTCGACCGCCGCGCGCGAGGCGCCCATGCCGGCTTTCAATTTGTCGGCAAGCGGCTCGAGGATCTTGAAGTTGGCGCCCGATCCCATTCCCCGGCCGCCGGAGACGATGATCTTCGCGGCGGTCAGCTCGGGACGGTCGGAGGCGGCCAGCTCGCGCGCGACGAAGCGGCTGCCGCCGTCCGGCGCAACCGGCTCGACCGCCGTCACCGGCACGGCGGGACCGCTGCCGGCGGCATCGAACCCGGTGGCGCGCACCGTGATCACCTTGACCGGGTCGGTCGAGCGCACCACGGCGATCGCATTGCCGGCGTAGATCGGCCGCTCGAAGGTATCCGGAGCCACGACCCTGGTGATCTCGGAAATCTGCGCCACGTCCAGCAATGCGGCGACGCGCGGCAGGATGTTCTTGCCGTAGGCGGTGGCGGGCGCCAGGATGTGCGAATAGCCTGGCGCCAGCGCCAGCACCTGGCTCGCCACGTTCTCGGCCAGCCCGTGCTCGAACTGCGCGCCGGCGGCGACCAGCACCCGGCCCACGCCGGCGATGCGCGAGGCCGCGTCGGCCGCGGCCTCGCAATCGTGGCCGGCGACCAGCACATGGACCTCGGCGCCGCAGGCAAGCGCCGCGCTGACGCAGTGCAGCGTGCTGGCTTTCAGGTTGAGATGATCGTGTTCCGCAATGACTAATGCTGCCATGGTAATGTTCCAATCAGGAGTGAAGATGCTGCGATGGGAGTGCGATTCACGCGATGACCCTGGCTTCGTTCTTGAGCTTCTCGACCAGGCTGGCGACATCCTTGACGATCACGCCGGCGCCGCGTGCGACCGGCTCGTGCATGCCCAGCGTCTGCAGCCGCGGGGTGCAGTCGACCCCGAGCGCCGCCGGCGTCAAGCTGTCGAGCGGCTTCTTCTTGGCCTTCATGATGTTCGGCAGGGTCACGTAGCGCGGCTCGTTCAGGCGCAGGTCGGTGGTCACCACCGCCGGCAGGCGCAGGCACAGGGTCTCGAGGCCGCCGTCGATTTCGCGTGTCACCGTCACCGTCTCGCCTTCGATCGCCAGCTTCGAGGCAAAGGTGGCCTGCGGCCAGCCCAGCAGGGCCGCGAGCATCTGGCCGGTCTGGTTCGAATCGTCGTCGATCGCCTGCTTGCCGAGGATGACCAGCTGCGGCTGCTCCTGCTCGGCCACCGCCTTCAACAGCTTGGCCACGGCCAGGGGTTCGAGCGGATCGCCGGTCTCGACCAGGATCCCTCGGTCGGCGCCGAGCGCCAGCGCGGTGCGCAGGGTTTCCTGGCACGGGCCGGGGCCGCACGACACCGCGACCACCTCGGCCGCCTGCCCTCCCTCGCGCAGCCGGATCGCCGCCTCCACCGCGATCTCGTCGAAGGGATTCATCGACATCTTGACGCCGGCAAGCTCGACCCCGCTGCCGTCGGACTTGACGCGTACCTTGACGTTATGATCGACCACGCGCTTTACTGGCACTAACACTTTCATGCATGACTCCTTTTGATGAATTGAACGAACGGGCGCCGACCATCAGATATGACTGCTTGCCTGCTCATGCCGCTTTCCTGTCGCACTCGATCGCGCCAGGCGCCGGGTTCCGACATCGAGCCAGCACGCCAGCGCCGGCAGCAGGAAGATCGCGCCGAGCAGGTTCACCAGGAACATGAAGGCGAGCAGGATGCCCATATCGGCCTGGAACTTGAGCGCCGAGAAAGCCCAGGTGCCGACGCCGAGCGACATCGTGATGGCGGTGAAGACGGCGGCGGTGCCGCGCTGGCGCATGGCCTGGTAGAAGGCTTCGCGCAGCGTCGCGTTCCCGTGCGTGATCTCGTGCTGCATCCGTTCGAACAGGTAGATGCCGTAATCGACGCCGACGCCGACGCCCAGCGCGATTACCGGCAAGGTCGATACCTTCAGCCCGATCCCCAGCAGCGCCATCTGGGCGTTGCACAGGATCGACACCAGCAGCAGCGGAATGATGATGCACACCACCGCCTTCCAGGAGCGGAAGGTCAGCCAGCACAGCAGCGAGATGGCGCCGAAGATCGCCGCCAGCATCTGCACCTCGGCCTGCTCGACCGCCTCGTTGGTGGCGATGGCGACGCCCGCATTGCCTCCCGCCAGGCGGAAACGCACATCCGGCGTGCGGTCGGCCGCGATGAACTTGCGGATCTCGCCCACCACGTGCCGCAGGGTGGCGCCCTGGTGATCCTTCAGGTAGACGATCAGGTTGATGGCGGAGCAGCCTTCGGTATTCAGCCCGAGATCCGGACTGGCCGCGCGGGCGCCGGTGCGCAATGCCGCTTCGGTGCGCTGCAGCGCCGCCCAGCGCGGATTGGCCTCGTTGTTGGCGGCCGCCGCCAGCTTGGCCAGGCCGGCCACCGTGCTGACCATCTGCACGCCGTCGACCCCGCGCATGGCGAAGTCGAAGCGCTCCACCGCATTCATCACCGGCCACTGCAGGCAGGCCTCGCCGGATTTTCCGGCTTCGACGTAGACGGACAGGGTATCCATGCCGATCGAGTAGTTGCGCACGATCTGCTCGTTGTCGCGGTTGTAGCGCGAATCGGCGTGCAGTTCCGGCACCCCGACCCCGATGTCGCCGGTCTGCAGGCCGCGCGAGTAGATGGCGCCGGCGGCGAGCAGCAGCAGCGACAGCGCCAGCGTCGCCAGCGCGCCGCGCGGCTCGGCCAGCGCCGATACCGCCCACCAGGCGCGGTGGCGCGCACCCGCGGCGGCGCGCACGGCGGCCGGCACGGGTGCGGGACGCAGGTAGGACAGCACGATCGGCAGCAGCAGCTTGTTGGTGGCGATCATCAGCAGAACGCCGAGGCAGGCCGTGATCCCCAGTTCATGCACGATCGGGATGTCGATCAGCATGATCACCATGAAACCGAGCGCGTTGGTCAGCAAGGCCACCGAACCGGGGATCGCCAGCTTGCGGAACGCGCTCTCGGCCGCCATGGCGGCGCCCTGGCCGGCGGCCACTTCCTGCTTCCAGGCGTTGGTCATCTGTACCGCATGCGAGACCCCGATCGAAAAGATCAGGAAGGGCACCAGGATCGACATCGGGTCGATTCCCATGCCGATCAGGGGCAGCAGTCCCAGCAGCCAGACCACCGGCAGCAGGGCCACGACCAGGGCCAGCAAGGTCAGGCTGGCCGACCTGGCGTACGCCAGCAGCAGCAGCGCGGTGATGGCGAAGGCGATCGCGAAGAAGGTGACGACGCTGGACAGGCCGTCCATGACATCGCCCACCACCTTGGCGAAGCCGATGATGTGGATCTCGACCTGGTCGCTGGAGAAGCGGCTGCGGATCTCCTCGAGCTTGCGCGCCACCGCGCTGTAGTCGAGCCGCTTGCCGGTCTGGGGATCGACCTCGAGCAGGTCGGCCTGCACCAGCGCAGACTTCTGGTCATTCGCGACCAGGCGCCCGATCACGCCCGACTTGGCCACGTTCGAGCGTACCTGCGCCATGCCCTGGGCGTCGGCGACGAAGTGCGAGGGGACCAGCACTTCGCCGACGAAGCCATCCTCGGTCACCTCGATGTACTTGACGTTCGGCGTGAACAGCGAGAACACCTGGCCACGGCTCACGCCCGGCGTGAAGAACACCTCGTCGGTCACGCCGCGCAGGGTTTTCAGGAAGTCCGCGTTGTAGATGTCGCCCGGTCCTTTCCAGCGCACGCTGACCAGCACCCGGTTGGCGCCGGAAAAGGTGGAGGCATATTGCTGGAACGCCGCCATGTATTCGTGCTTCAGCGGGATCAGCTTGTTGAATCCCGGATCGAGGTGGGTGCGGGTGGCGGACCAGCCCAGCAGCACCGTGACGATGACGAACAGGCAGCCGAGCGGCTTGCGCCAGCCGATCAGGGCGGCGGCGATGCGCGCCACCATGGCGTCGGCGCGGGAAACGGAAGAGTGCTGCTTCATTGGGAAGGTCCTTGGTTCGGTTGCGCGGCCGCCGCGCTCGTGGAAGGAGTCGGCGCGATGGAAATATCGCGCTTCAGGCCGCGGTCGCTGGCGAACAGCCAGTCGCCACTGCGCAATTGCGTCATGTCGGTCAGGGTGGCGCGCCCGCCGGCCTGCACCACCTTGAAACTGGCGCCGTCGTCATCGCTGGCCACTACCATCCCGCCCTGCCCGGCCAGCAGCAGCCGGCCGTCCGTCCCGAGCCCATGCGCCAGCAGCGAGACCGGCGCCGGCAGCGTCGACTTCACCCAGCTGCGGCCGTCGTCGGTGCTGCGAAAGACGTTGCCGCGCATGCCATGGACGACCCAGGTCGACTTGCCCAGATGCACGGCGCCATAGAAGGAGCCGGCATAGAAGGGCGTCACCGTTTCCCAGGACTCGCCGCCGTCGCCGGAGCGCAGCACCAGGCCGCGCTCGCCGACGATCAGCCAGTGCCGCCCATCGCCGGATGCCGCGATCCGGTTCAGGTGCCGGTCCTCGACCGCGGCCAGCGCCAGGCGCCGCCAGCTCTTGCCGTCGTCGTCGGAAGCGAGCGCGCGGCCGAACGCGCCGACCGCCATCCAGCGTCCCGACGGCAGCCTGGCCACGCTCATCAGCGGCTCGCCGTCCTTCCGGTCGAAAGCCTGCTCTTGCCAGCTGCGGCCGCCGTCCGTGGTGCGCAGGATCCATCCCTCGTGGCCGACCGCGATGCCGGTCGCCGCGTCGGCGAACGCCACCTGGGTGATCAGCGCCTGGCGCTGCGCCGGCAGGACGGCCGGCTGCCAGGTCAAGCCCTGGTCGCGCGACAGCATCAGGTAGCCGAGTTCGCCGCCGGCCACCAGGCCGGCCCCGGACCGGGCGATGCTGTTCAACTGCATCCGGTCGACCATGTCCGGTATAGTCGGGATGGATTGCGCCTCGCGCGGCGAAAACGACCACAGCGCGGCCATGATCACGACGCTCGCTACTGCTACACCAACTGGCGTACGCATCATCTGTCTCCTTTGTTGTAGTGCCGTGGTCCCGAATCGGCCCGGCATGTCGAGATTCTTGGCCAACGGCGGTGGAAAACATCGTCCGAAAGGAGTACGGTCAGGAACGTAGTCCGCCCGGACGATGGCAGGCGGGCAGCGGCTGGCACACTACATCCATAGCCAGAGACGATGAAGGAGACACATGGGACTCAAAGGACACGCCGCCCTGGTCGGCGCCGCACAATACAAACCAGAGAAATACGCGACCGCACCGCGCATGTTCCACCTCGAGCAGGTGGCCGACCTGGCGCGCCAGGCGCTGGACGATGCCGGCCTCGCCTTGAGCGATGTCGACGGGCTGGTCGTCCCGGGCGCGCAATTCCATGAGGCGAGCATGTTCGTGCCGGCGATGGTGGGCGAATACCTGGGCGTGCAGCTCGACTTCGCCGAGGTCGTCGACCTGGGCGGCGCCAGTTCGGTCGGCATGGTGTGGCGCGCCGCCGCCGCGATCGAGCTGGGCCTGTGCAATACCGTGCTGTGCGTCCTGCCATCGCGCATGGCGCCGGTCGGGATCCAGGACGACCATGCCATCCAGGTGATGAAGGCATCGCGTTTCGGCGGCCACAGCACCCACTTCGGTGCGCCGGAAGCCGAGATGGACCTGCCCTACGGCCACATGGCGCAGAACACCGGCTATGCGATGATCGCGCAGCGCTACGCCGCCGTGCATGGCTACGATGCCGCCGCGCTGGCGCGGATCGCCGTCGACCAGCGCTTCAATGCCTGCGCCAATCCCCTGGCGATGTTCTACGGCCAGCCGATCACGATCGACGACGTGCTGAATTCGCGCATGGTGGCCGAGCCGCTGCGCATGCTCGAAATCGTCATGCCGGTCGCGGGCGGCGCCGCCGTCATCGTCACCCGCGCCGACATCGCGCGCCGCTGCCGGCACCGCGCGGTGCAGGTGATCGGCTGCGGCGAGCACGTGCAGTCGAAGTCGCCCACCTATGCGCGCGACATGCTGTCCACGCCGATCGGCCCGGCCTCGCGCAAGGCCTTCGCCATGGCCGGCCTGGCGCCGGCCGACATGCACATGGCGCAGGTGTACGACTGCTACACCATCACCGTCATGCTGACGCTGGAAGATGCCGGGTTCTGCGAAAAGGGCCAGGGCATGCGCTTCCTGCTCGACAACGATTTTACTTACAAGGGCAACTTCCCGATGAATACCCATGGCGGACAATTAAGCTTCGGCCAGACCGGCACGTCCGGCGGCATGACCCAGGTGATCGAGGCCCTGCACCAGGTGCAGGGCCGGGCCGGCCAGCGGCAGCTGGCGCGCCACGACCTGGCCTACGTGTCGGGAACCGGCGGCGTGATGAGCGAACAGGGCGCCCTGATCCTGCGTGGAGCCTGAGCATGGACTGGAACAAGCCCCTGCCCCAGCCGACCCCCATCTCGGCGCCCTTCTGGGACGGCCTGAAAGCGCACCAGGTGCGCCTGCAGCAATGCGCCGACTGCGACCACTGGATCTTCTTCCCGCGTGCGCATTGCCCGCGCTGCGCGTCCGACCGGCTGGCCTGGCACGATGTGTCGGGCGCGGCCACCCTGTACACCTACACCGTGGCGCGCGTACCGACCCTGCCGGAATTCGCCGACGAGATGCCGCAGATCCTCGCCGTGGTCGCCTTCGAACAGGGCCCGCACCTGAACACCACGCTGGTCGGCATCGATGAAGCCGCGCTGCGCATCGGCATGCGGCTGCGGCCCGTGTTCGACGAGCGCCCCGGCGCCGTGACGCTGCTGCGCTATACCGCGCTCGAATCCGGGCAGCCCGGCGTGATCGCCGCCGCCACGGCCGCGCCCGCGCCTGCCGAAGCTGTGCCGGAGGCGCCGCGCCGCCAGGTCAGCTGCAAGGACCTCGCGGCCATGCGCGCGCTGGTCAGCCAGGAGTTCTCGGGCTGGTCCAACCAGTTCGTGGTGACCCAGGACCTGATCGACCAGTTTGCCGCGCTGACGGGCGACGATTACTGGATCCACACCGATCCGCAGAAGGCGCGTGCGCAGAGTCCGTTCGGCGGCACGATCGCACACGGCGCGCTGGTGCAGGTGCTGATCAGCCGGCTCACGCTGCCGCTCGATGTCGAGGTCACCGGCTTCAACAACATGGTCAACTATGGCTCCGACCGGCTGCGCTTCGCGGCGCCGGTGCTGGCCGGCAGTGCGATCCATGCGCGCTACCGCATCAAGGCGGTCGAGCAGGTCAAGAGCGGCCTGCAGATGACCATGGAGATCAACATCCATGTGGTGGGCGAACCGCGGCCGTCGGTCGTCAACGACCTGATCGTGCTCTACATGTAGACACGGCGTCGGCACCTCATCCGCCTCTTCCCAGGCGCCAGTGCCGGCAACGGCCTGGCGCCTTTTCCTTGGGCGCCGTCACCGTAACCTGTGGGTGCGCCATGAACTGTCGGGCTTCTGCCCGTTCAACGTCCATCGCATCGACGCTGACATCGTGAAAAAGCCCGCCGAACTTCCGTTCGGCGGGCTGGCGCCTGGTCGCGGGGAGGCTTAGAACGCGTACTTGACCACCATCGACAGCTGGTCCCTGTCGGTCAGCAGGCGGTTATGCGGCAGCGTCAGGTTGGGCTCTCCGAAGAAGCCGAGATAGGTCAGGCCGATCTGCAGGTTGCTGCGATAGGTCCAGGTCATGCCGATGCTGGTGCGCCGGTCGCCCTGCCCGCCGACGCCGCCCACCAAGGTCCGGCCGCGGAGCTGGTGCGAATAGCTGATCGGCACCGACAGGTCCCAGCCCTCGAACACGCCCGGATAGCCGAGCACCATCTGGACGGTGGCGGCGACGCCCGAGCGGGTGAAGCTGAGCGTGTCGCTGGCAGGGAAGAATGCGGCCGAGGCCCCCAGCGCTTCGACCCCCGGCGCCTTGCGGGCCTCGACGCGCGACACGCGCACTGCCGAGATCTCCCCCAGCAGGATGGTCGAATCGGCCAGCGGGTTGCGGCCAAGGTTGGCGAACGCATTGATGTTCAGCTGGGCGACGTCGGCGCGGGTCGGGGTGGGGATGCTTGCACGCGTGGCCGGATTGACGACCGTATCGACCAGCACGGGCGCACCGCGCTTGTACGACAATTCGCCCGCCAGGGTGGTCTTGCCGAAGGTGGTGCTCAAGGTCGCGCCGGCCAGCTTGATATCGTCGAAATAGCGGATCCGGTAGGAACTGTTGAATGCGTTAATCTCCGGTATCGGCGAACGGTCATGGTAGTTCAGGTAATACAGCCCCACCTCGGTCTCGTCGGTGACGCGGTAGCGGCTGCCCACGCCCCACTGCCCGGTCTTGCCAGGCAGGATATCCGGGCCGCGCAGGCCGAAGCTGCACCTGTCGTTGATGTAGGGATTGAGGCAGGTGCCGCCCTCGCCGACACCGTCCGAAGTGCTCAGGTACGAACCCGGCGCCGGCGCCAGGGTCTCATGGAAGTTGAACTGCGCATGCGCCAGCAAGGACCAGCTGGGGGACACTTCGATGATGGCCGATACCTGGTCCTCCGGCAGCAGCTGGTCCTTGGTCTCGGTGCCCGGAATATTGGTCTTGGTGCCGTCGGCCGGCCCCTGTGCCAGCGAAATCCCCGGGAAGAACAGCGCTTCGCCCCATGACACCGCGTGCCGGCCGACCCGCACGGTGGCGCGGCTGGTGCCGCCCAGCGAGAACGAGGTGTAGCCGTAGGCGTCGAGCAGCCGGCTATAGCCGCCGTGATAGCGGCGCGCCTCGTCGGTGAAGACGTTCACCGGCCCCGGCTTGTTGACCGGTCCCCGGTTGTCGTTGGTGCGATGGTAGGCGTCGTCGTAGAAGGTACTGCCCGACAGCACCAGGCCGCTCTCGCCGCGCGACAGGGTCGCATCGATCAGGACCGCGGCGCGGTTGGCGGTCAGCGCATGCCGGTCGAAGTTGTTGTCGCCGTCGTTGCTGCCGGCGGCGCCCTTCAGCACCGGATCCTGAGACTCGAGCCGGGTCGCCACCGTGTACGAGGCGTTGGCGCGCCAGTCGAGCTTGAAGCCGTTGCCGAATTCGATCGGCTCGCCCGCGAACGCCGGTCCGCCGCCCCACAAGGCGAGCATGGCGGACGCGATCAGCGTCGGTTGTGTCTTGATTCTCATTGTACGATTCCCGTAATGGCTTTTTTATGTGACAGGATTCAGTTGCCGGCGGAGCGCGCGGCCTCCGGCGTGAACATCGATGCCTTCAGGTCGCCGCGGTTGAGGATGGGACCGAGCTTGGCCTGCTGGAACAGGTTGTAGGCCACGTAGCCGCCCGAGTTGAGGTCGTAGTAGAAGCTGCTCCCCGCATGCCAGGCCTGCATGTCGAAGGCATAGTAATAATTGATCAGCCCATGCTGCCACAGCTGCCCGCGCGCATCGTAGTAGTCGGCCATCACCGCATGCCAGGTATCCTCGTCGAGGAACAGCACGCGCCTGGCGTACAGGTGGCGATAACCTTCCTTGAGGTTCGCTTCGAGCACCCAGACGCGGCGCAGCTCGTAGCGCATGAAGTCCGGATTGGCGTGGCCGGGCTTGATCAGGTCGGCGTACTTGACGTTGCTGGCGTGGATCCTGTAGCTGTTGGCGGGAATGTACATTTCGCGCTTGCCCACCAGTTTCCAGGTGTAGCGCTCGGGCGAACCGTTGAACAGGCGATCGGAGTCGATCGTCATCTTGCCGCCCGTGCCATTCATGGGTTGGTCGAAGCCGTATTCCGGCAACTGGCGTACGCGCCGCGTACCCGGGTCGTAGCTCCAGGCCAGCCGCTTCGACTTGGCGAAATTGGTCGGCTCGGACGACACGCTGATGATGCCTTTCTCGCGTTCCGGCAGCAGGGTCAGGCTGCGCGTGAAGGCCTGGACGCCTTCCATCGGCTGGCCGCGCCGCTCCGGCGAATTGACCTCGTTCAGGCTGCGGTTCCAGCCGCGGCCCCACGACACGCCGCCCTTCGAATCGACGTTGGCGAAGTCGCGCACCGTCTCTTCGTTATAGGCGCGGAACGGGTAGGTATGGTTCATCACCGCCTCGTCGCCATTCTTCGGGATCGGGAAAGGAATGCCGCCCTTCAGGCCCTTGAAGCCAAGGCCGCCATCGGTGATCTCGGCCTCGATCGCGTTCTTCTTCACCACCGCGCAGACCGCGTCCGGATAGCGGAAATCGCGGTGTCCCGGGTAGACGGGAATGCGGAAGGTCGCGGGGTGCTTCGCGAACATGGCCTTCTGGCCCTCGCTCAGCCGGGCGGCATACTGGGCCTGGTTCTGCGCGGTGATCACGTACAGCGGCTTCTCGTTCGCGTACGGGTCGACCGGGTGCTGGCCGGCATTCGGCTTGTAGTCGATGCCCGGCGGCGTACCCAGCCACTTGCCCGAAAACTCGGGGATCGCGCCGTCCTTGCTGGCAGCCGCTTCAGCCCCCACGCAAGTGAGGTCCTTGCCCAGCCTTTCGGCCTCGGCTGCGGGCGCCTTTGCCAGCGCCTGGCCCGCCACCAGCACCATGACTGCCGCCGCCAGCGGCGTCCGATGGATCGTCTTTTTCATGTGTGTCTCCTTCATAACCTACAAGATGGGCGTAAGACCATGAAGCGGCTGATAGAGCGCTGCGTGCACGCTTCATGTGAGCGATTGCCAATATCGACAAGCTCATTGTCGGACGCGATCGGGGCAGCTTCATCGTCTGTTTGAACTACGCCAGGAGCGCTTTGTTTTTAGTCTGCTCAGACGATGTTGAGCAGATCGCGGCGGTCCATCATCGCTGTCGGAATGTGCACGATCGCGCCCTTCGGCGCAGGTCTGTCCGCACACTTGTTCAGCGATTTCTACGATAGGGAGAAGCGGATATGGAGCAGCGCGCATGAGCAACAACACCGTACTAGGAAAGGGTGCGCGCGTATCGCGCGACATCACCCAGGCCAAGCTCGACCGGCGCAACGCGGCCAGCACGGCGATCAGGCCAAAGGACCCCTACACCATCGCCGACCGCGTCGAGCAGCTGGCGCGCGACGCCGGCGAGCGCCTGTTCCTGGCCTATGGCGAGCAGCGCTTCACCTACGCCGAACTCGATGCGCGCGCCAACCAGTTTGCGCATGCCGCACTGGCGCGCGGGATCGGCCCCGGCGACGTCTGCGCGATCGCGATCGAGAACCGGCCGGCGTTCTATTTCGCCTGGTTCGGCCTGCTCAAGATCGGCGCCGTGGTGGCCTTCCTCAACACCAACGTCAACGGACGCGCGCTGGTGCACGCCATCACGAGTACCGGCGCCAGCGCCGTGATCGTCGGCGAGGAATGCCAGGCCAATTTCAGCGCGACCCCGGAGCTGCCGGCGGTGACCCAGCACCTGTTGCCGGACCCCGAAAAGCCGCTGCAGGCGGGGCTGCGCGACAGCCTGGACTGGTCGTTCGCGCGGCAGCTGGACGCCGCGCCGCGCACCGCGCCGCCGCCCGGGCTGCGCGCCGGCATCACTGCCGAACAGCCCGCCGTGCTGGTGTTCACTTCCGGCACCACCGGTCTGCCGAAAGCCGCGGTGTACAGCCATTTGCGCTGGCTGATGTCGGGCGACGTCATGCAGGTGACCATCGATGCCAGGGCCGACGATGTGTTCTACTGCTGCCTGCCCCTGTACCACGGGGCCGCCTCGCTGGCGGTAACCTCGACCGCGCTCAAGGCCGGCGCCGCGATCGCGCTGCGGCGCAAGTTCAGCGTGCGCGCCTTCTGGCACGACATCCGGCAGTACCGGGTCACCGTCTGGCAGTACATCGGAGAAGTCTGCCGCTACCTCGCCAACCAGCCGCCCGATCCCGCCGACCGCGACCACCGGCTGCGCTGCATCATGGGCGCCGGCTTCAACACCGATGCATGGAACCGCTGGGTGGCGCGCTTCGGCCCGATGGACATCTACGAAGGCTGGGGCGGCACCGAGTCGAACACCAACCTGATCAACGTGGACAATTATCCCGGCTCGGTCGGCCGCGTGCCGTACTGGGAAAAGACCAACTTCCGCCTGCTGCGCTACGATATCGAGAACGACAGGCTGGTGCGCGGCGAGGACGGCTTCTGCATCCTGTGCGAGCCGGGCGAGATCGGCGAGGGAAGCGGCTTGATCGTCACCGATCCGGACATCGGCGGCGGCCGTTTCGAAGGCTATACCTCGGCCGAAGCGACCGAGAAGAAAATCCTGCGCAACGTCTTCCGCAGCGGCGACGCCTACTGGAGTTCGGGCGACCTGCTGCGCTACGACGCCGACGGATATTTCTACTTCGTCGACCGGATCGGCGACACCTTCCGCTGGAAGAGCGAGAACGTGTCGACGCAGGAAGTGGCGGAAACGCTGGCCGAACTGCCTGGCGCGGAGCTGATCAACATCTATGGCGTGACGGTGCCGGGGCACGAAGGCCGCGCCGGCATGGCGGCGATCGTCATGCAGCCGGGGGCGCAGTTCGATCCGGCGGCCTTCTATGCGCTGACGGAAGCGCGCCTGCCCCGCTATGCCGCGCCGCTGTTCGCGCGGATCGCGCCGGCGCCCGAACTGACCAGCACCTACAAGCTGCGCAAGGTCGACCTGCAGGCCCAGGGCTACGATCCGCGCGCGTTCGACGATCCACTGTTCGTGCGCGACGAGCAGGGTCGCACCTACCGGCCGTATTCGATCGAAGCGCTCGAGCAGGCGGGACTGCCGCCGTTCCGCAGTCAGTAAGCGCATGGTGGACGGGAAACCCGTCCACCTGCTTGTATCGGCAGCAAAAAAAAATGGGGCAGGCCTGGCATCAGGCCTGCCCCATAGCCATTCCTGCCTAGGAAAGCGAGGGATAGTCGCTGTAGCCGGCCGCACCCGGCGTATACAGCAGCTTGCGGTCGAACTTCGACAGGGCCTGCCCGCTACGCCAGCGCCGCACCAGGTCGGGATTGCCGATGAAATGGCGCGCAAACGACACCGCTTCGCCCTGCCGCTGCGCCAGCGCCTGTTCCGCGCTGTCGATCCCGAAGCCGTCGTTGAGGATCAGGCGGGCGCCGAAGTGCTGACGCGCCAGCGCGAACGCATCGATCTCCGGCACCGGGGCGCGCATCACGTGCAGATAGGCCAGCTGCAGCGATGCCGCCTGGCGCATCAACTCGGCATGCGTGGCGGCCGAGTCCTCGTCGAAGGTATCGTTGTAGGTATTGCCGGGATTCAGGCGCAGCCCCACCCGTCCGGCGCCGATCGCGTCCGCCATCGCCGCCAGGCACTCGAACGCGAAGCGCGATCGTGCGGCGGCGTCGCCTCCATACCGGTCGGTGCGCCGGTTGCTGCCCGAACTGAGGAACTGCATCGGCAGGTAGCCGCTGGTGCCATGCAGCTCGACGCCGTCGAACCCGGCCGCGCGCGCGTTCAGCGCCGCGCACCGGTGTTCGCGCACCACCGCCTCGATCTCGTCGGCGCCGAGTTCACGCGGGTGGTCGAACGGCTGCATGCCGGCGCTGTCGGTGAACACCTCGCCCGCCGCCTGCAGCGCCGACGGCGCCACCGTGCCGACACCGGGCGGCTTGATGTGGCGGCTGCCGATCCGGCCCCCATGCATCACCTGCAGCACGATCAGGCCGCCGCGCGCGTGCACCGCATCGGTCACCCGGCGCCAGCCGTCGATCTGCGCATTCGTGACGATGCCGGGCTGGCGGCAATACGCCTGCCCGGCGGCGCTGGGCCAGCTGCCTTCGGCCACGATCAGGCCCGCCTCGGCGCGCTGCGCATAGTGGTCGCGCATGATCGCGGTCGGGACGCCCTCCGCGGTCGCGCGATTGCGCGTCATCGGCGCCATCACGATCCGGTTCGCCAGGCGCAGCTCGCCGAGGGTGACCGGCTCGAACAAATGTGTGCTCATGGGCTTGTCCCTCATCGCACGCGGATCCGCGGCGCCGGGGTACCGCGCCGCATCGTTTCGAGGAACTGCTCCAGCGGCGCCGGCGCAGCCACTTCGGGCAAGGCCTCCTTGTCCGGCCGGCTGGCCCAGAACTCGGCCCAGGACGGGAACAGGTCGTGGAAGCTGCCCGCATACGGCGCGCGCCCCGGCCAGCGCATCTTCATGTCGCCGATCGGCGGCTTGTTCTGGTCGCTGGCATACCAGTAGCACGGCAGGCGCCGGCGGAAATACCAGGCGCCGTCGATGCGCTCGTAGTCGTCCCAGTACAGCATCTGCATGGCCACCCACTCGGCCCCGCATTCATGCTCGTTCTTGGAATACACGACGCCGGTGGCCTGTTCGCTGTTCCTGAATTCGATGATGTGCTGGCCGAGGTGGTGCGAGGTGCCGGTGAACTGCTCGCGCAGGGTATCGGACTGCCAGGCCTTGAAGTGGGCGCGCCCGACCTTGTCCTTGCCGACCCGGATGTCGGGCGCGAACAGGTTGACGTGCGCGTCGAGGTCGCGCATGTCGAGCGACAGGGAGTATTTGGCCGCCAGCTGGCGGATGGCGTCGATCGATTCGAGCCGGTCGATGCGCTGTTCGAGCGTGGTCATGGCCGCCCTCATCCGAGTGCGGTCACCAGCACCGCCGAGCGGCCGCCGTCGACCGCCAGCGTGGCGCCGGTGACGTAGGAGGCTTCGTCGCTGGCCAGGAACAGGATCGCGTTGGCCAGTTCGGCCGGCTGGCCGACCCGGCCCAGCGGGATCAGCTTCTCGGTGTTGCGGCGCGCCGCCTCGTCGGACAGCATGCCTGCCGTTGCGGGCGTCTCGACCACCGCCGGAATGACCACGTTGACCCGGATATTGTCGGGCGCCCCTTCCGCCGCCGCCACCCGCGAAAAATTGATCACCGCCGCCTTGGCGGCGGAGTAGCCGGCCATCCAGGGCGAACCCAGCGTGCCGCAGATCGAGGACAGGTTGACGATCGCGCCGCCGTCCTGCTTCATCAGCTGCATCGCCGTGCGGGTACCCCAGAAGGTGCCGTCGACCGAGGTGGTGAAGTTGGCGCGCCAGTCCTCGGTGCTGATCGAGTCGATCGCGCCCCAGGTATAGGCCATCGCGTTGTTGACCAGGATGTCGAGGCGGCCATGGCGCCGCGCCGCGCCTTCGATCGCGCCGACATACTCGGCTTCGATGCCGACGTCGGCCTGCACCGCCTCCGCCACGCCGCCGTCCTGCGCGATGCGCGCCACCACCTCGTCGAGCATGCCCTTGCGGCGCCCGCAGATCACCACCGTCGCGCCCTCCTGCGCAAAGCGGATGGCGGTGGCCGCGCCGATCCCGCTGCCGCCGCCCGAAACGAATGCTACCTTGCCTGCCAGCCTGCCTGCCGGTTCGTGTGTCATGTCGTGCTCCTTAGATGAATGCCATGCCGCCGTTGACGGCGATGTTCTGGCCGGTCATGAAGCTGCTGTCCTCGCTGGCCAGGAACAGGGCGGCGCGCGCGATTTCGTCCGGCTCGCCCATGCGTCCCATCGGCACCGCCTTCAGGATCGCCTCCTCCCATTCGCCGGGCAGGCCCTGCATCATCGGCGTATTGGTCGGGCCGGGCACGATGGTATTGATGCGGATGCCGCTGGCGGCCACCTCCTTCGCGGCGCTGCGCGTCAGTCCCATGACGCCGGCCTTGGAGGCGCAGTAATGGGCCGGTCCGTCGCCATTCAGCGCCGCCGTGCTGGACAGGTTGATCACCGTGCCGCGGGTGCCGCCGGCGCTCATGCTGCGCACGGCCTCGCGCACGCAGTGGAAGGTGCCGGTGAGGTTGACGCCGATGACCCGGGCCCAGCTTTCGTCGGGCGTCTCGGCCAGCGTGTCGAACGAGCCGATGCCGGCGCTGTTGACCACGATATCGATGTGCCCGTAGCGCGTTATCGCCTCGTCGAACAGCGCGCGCACGGCGCCGCTGTCGGCCACGTTGACCGCGCGCGCCATGCCGGCGCGCTCCGGGACGCCGCCTTCGATGGTTTCCTGCGCCGCGTCCAGGTTCAGGTCGACCGCGACCACCACCGCGCCATGCTCGGCAAACAGGCGCGCGATCGCCCGTCCCATGCCCTGCCCCGCGCCGGTCACTACCGCTACTTTTCCACTGAGTTTCATCTGCTGTCTCCACGCTTGGTTGTATGCTGCATCGGCCGGATAGTCGGCCGCTGTCAGTCACAACCAGCGTAGCGCGGTGCGCGGGGTACACCATCGTCCGGGCGGACTACAGCACCTGCAAGCGCGCCTGTGCAGTCTGCGCGAGCTCGCGCTTGAGCACCTTGTTCGAGGCATTCAGCGGGAAGGCCTCGAACTCGAGCTGGTAGCGCGGCACCTTGTAGTTGGCCATGTGCTGGCGCGACCAGGCCGCCAGCTCGCCCTCGCCCAGCCTGGCCCCGGGACGCAGGATCACGCAGGCGCAGCCCACCTCGCCCATGCGTTCGTCCGCCACGCCCACCACGGCCACCTGGGCAATGGCCGGATGGGCCGCCAGGATGCGCTCGATCTCGGCCGGATAGCAATTGAAGCCGCCGACGATGAACATGTCCTTCAGGCGGTCGGTGATGCGCAGGTAGCCGCGCTCGTCGAGCACGCCGATGTCGCCGGTATGCAGCCAGCCGTCGGCGTCGATCGCTTCGCGCGTGGCTGCTTCGTCGTCGAAATAGCCCAGCATGACGTGGTAGCCGCGCAGCAGCACTTCGCCGGGCTGGCCGGTGGGCACCGGCTGGCCATCGGCGTCGGCGCAGCGCACTTCGGTGCCGGGCAGCGCCTTGCCGCAGGTGGTGGCGATGGTCTCGGCGCTGTCGGACGGGTCGCACAGCGTGGCGCAGCCGCCGCACTCGGTCAGGCCGTAGGCGGTGGTCACGCTGCGAAAGCCCAGTTCCTCGCGCATGCGCCTGACCAGGATCGGCGGCACCGTGGCGGCGCCGGTGCAGGCGGCCTTCAGCGAGCCGAGGTCGAAGGACTTCAGCTGCGGATGCGCCAGCATGCTCTGGAACAGCGTCGGCGGTCCCGGCAGGAAGCTGATGCGGTCCTCCTCGATGCGCCGCAGCACCAGGGCGGCATCGAACACCTGGCAGGGATAGACGGTTGCGCCGCGCAGGAAGGCCGCCACCCAGCCCGCCTTGTAGCCGAAGGAGTGGAAGAAGGGATTGATGATCAGGTAGCGGTCGCCCTCCTCCAGGCCGGTCACGGCGGACCAGGCGCTGAAGGCGCGGATGGCCGGGCCGTGCGCCGACAGCACGCCCTTGGCGCGTCCGGTGGTACCGGAGGTGTACATCAGGTCGGCGACGCTGTTGCCGTCGAGCGCAAGCTCGCGCGCATGCACGCGGGCCGGTGCGACCTGCGCCGCCAGCGCCAGGAAGGCCGGCCAGGCCATGTCGCCGCCCCCTTCCGGGCAGCCTTCGCGCAGCACGACCACGTGGCGCAGGCCGGCCGGGCGCAGGCCCTCGAGCAGGCCCGGATAATACTGGCCAAGGAAATCGCCGATGCAGAACAGCACCCTGGCGTCGCAGCGCTGCAGGATCTCGGCGGCCTCGGGTCCCTTCATCCGCGTATTGATGGGCACCAGTACCGCGCCGGCGGCGTGGATGCCGCAGGCGGCGATGATCCATTCATGCAGGTTCGGCGCCCAGATGGCGACCCGGTCGCCGGCTTCCACGCCGAGCGCGATCAGCGCCGCCGCCGCCTGTTCGCCGCGCAGCGCCAGTTCGGGATAGGCGATCGTCTGCGCGCCGTCGACGATCGCGAGGCGATCCGGGAACCTGCGCGCCGCCTGGCGGACCATCTGCGGCAGGGTCTGCGGCAGCAGTTCAACTTCACTCATATCGATTACTCCGGAAACTTGACACGGACTCGGGGAGTCAGGGGGACGGCCTGGCAGCTCAGGGTCCAGGCCCTGGCCAGGTCCTTCTGGTCCAGTACGTCGTTGTGGCGCAGGTGGACGCTGCCCTCCACGACCTGGCACATGCAGGCGGCGCACATGCCGGCCTGGCAGGAATGGGGCAGCGTCACGCCGGCGCGGGCGGCGGCGGCAAGCAGGGTTTCGTCACCGCCGCAAGGAATGTGGTGGGACACGCCGTCGAGCACGATCTCGAGTTCGGCGCTCTCCACGCCTCCAGGGGGCGCCGGCGCATGGAGCGGCGCGGCATCCTCGTCGGGCAGCGACACGAAGCGTTCGATATGTACCTGTGTCTCTGGCATGCCGGCCTGCCGCAGCGCGGTGGCCGCGGCATCCATGAATGGCCCGGGCCCGCAGATGAAGGCCTCGGCGTGGCGCCACGGACCTGCCAGTTCCGCCAGTCGCGGCGCCGTCGGCACCCCGTGCTCCGCGTCCAGCAAGTGGATCACCTGCAGGCGTTCCGGGTGGGCCGCCGCCAGCGCATCGAGCGCCTCGCGAAAGATCACCGACTGGCGATCGCGGTTGGCGTAGACCAGGCAGGCCCTGGCCAGGCCCGCCGCAAGCACGGAACGCAGGATCGACAGCACCGGCGTGATGCCGCTGCCGCCGGCGAACAGCAGGACGTCGCGATCGAGCGCCGCCGGCGTGAACACGCCGGCCGGCGGCATCACCTCGAGCAGGTCGCCGGGCTCGACGTGGTCGCAGATCCAGTTCGAGCCGCGCCCGTCGCGCACGCGCTTGACGGTGACCCGCAAACCCTGGTCGAGCGCGGGTGCGCTCGACATCGAATAGCAGCGCAGCAGGGTGCGGCCGTCGCATGGCAGGCGCAAGGTCACGAACTGGCCGCAGCGGTAGCGGAAGGCCTCGGACAACTCCGGCGGGACGTCGAGGTGCAAGGACCTGGCGTCCGCGCTTTCCTCGATCACGGCGCCTACCCGCAGGCCGTGGTAGCGCAGGCCGCTCACGACACACCCTCGGGAACGGTACGCGCCAGCAGGTCGGTGCGTTGCAGCGCGATCGGCTTGCCGGCCATGTGGGCGACAGCCCGGTAGCCGAAGGTCATGGCCGGGCCCAGGGTGGAACCGGCGCCCGGATAGGCCGGTCCCATCACCGACGCCGCGTTGTTGCCTGTGCAGTAAAGGCCGGCGATCGGCTGGCCGTCGCCGTCGAGCACGCGCGCGTCCTGGTCGGTCAGCAGCCCGCCCTTGGTCCCGATGTCGCCCGGGTACAGGCGGATCGCATAGAACGGCGCGCTGGCCAGCGGCGCCAGGTTGGGATTCGGCTTGACCGCGGGGTCGCCGTAGTAGCGGTCGAACACGTTGCCGCCGCGGTCGAAGTCGAGGTCCTTGCCGCTGGCGGCGAAGCCGTTCATCCGCGCGGCGCTCGCGGCCAGGCCTTCCGCATCGACGCCGATCTGCGCTGCCAGTCCGGCCAGCGTATCGGATTTCCAGTAGACGCTGCCATGCCACTTCTTCGGCAGGCGGTGGTCCGGCTGCGCCTCGCCCGGACCCAGCGGGCCCATCGGATACTTGCGGCGGAACTCGGCATCGAACACGATCCAGGCCGGGATGGCGCCGCCGCCCCTGGCCTGGTCGGCGAACATCGCCTGCTGGAATTCCGGATACGGACAGGATTCGTTGAGGAAGCGCCGGCCGGCGGCGTTCACCACCATGCAGCCCGGCAGCGAGCGCTCCACGAACAGCGCGCGGAAGCGGTCCTCCTTCGGCACCGACAAGGTCGGCGCGCCCCAGGTATGGGCCATCAGGTGGAGCGCCCCGCCGGCGTCAGAGCCGGCGCGGATCGCGTCCCCGGTGTTGCCGCCGGGCGGCGTGGCGGTCCAGGCCTGGTCGGTCGGCTTCGGCAGGTACTGCTCGCGCATCGCCTGGTTGCGTTCGAAGCCGCCGGCCGCCAGCATCACGCCCTTGCGGGCATTCACCGTGACCAGCTTGCCGTCGCGCTCGACGATCACGCCGGTGACGCGGCCGCCTTCGCTGCGCAGCGAATGCAGCGAGGTGTCGAGCCAGAGCAGGACCGGGCGCTTGCGCAGGGCCGCCAGCAGGCCGCCGACCAGGGCCTGGCCGCCGGTCATGCGGCGGTCGCGCCGGGTCTTGCGGCGCCACGGATAGTCGATCGCGTAGCGCAACATGATCCACATCAGCCTGAGCTTGGCGGTGCGCTCGCGCGACAGGATGGTGTGGGCCTCGAAGGCGTTCATGGTCATCCGGCCCAGGATCAGCTGGCCCGGATTGGTGGGGCGCAGCTGGGCCAGTCCCTCCAGCCCCAGCCTGGCCGCGTTGAAGTCGGCCGGATCCATGGTGCGTCCGCCCGGCAGCGCGCCGTCCATGTCCGGATAATAGTCGGAATACTTGGGCATGCTGCGGTAGCGCACCCCGAGCTGCTCGAGGTAGCGCGCCATGTCGCGCGCCGTTTCCACATAGGCCAGGATGCGCTCGTCGCTGGCCAGCCCGCGCGCGCAGGCGCGCACGTACCTGAAGGCGGCATCGACGCCATCGCGCAGGCCGACGCGCGGCATGTCGTGGTTATCCGGGATCCAGATGCCGCCGCCGGAGGTCGCCGAGGTGCCGCCCACCACCTGGGCCTTTTCCACCACCAGCACCGTCATGCCGGCGTCGGCCGCGCGAATTGCCGTGAGCAGCGCACCGGCGCCCGAGCCGATCACCACCACATCGAAAAAGTGTTCCACTACCGCTCCTTGGGGTTATCCATGAGGGTGCAAGCCGGGCTTCGGCTTGCCCGCCGGGACACGGTCCCGGCGTAGTGAATCGTCCCATTTCGTGCGGTCCGGTGAATCGTCTGTCCGGACTAAACAGACGCCGCGGCGTGTTTCAGGTACCGGCGTACTCGCGCTTGAGCGCCGTCTTGAGCAGCTTGCCGACCGCGTTGCGCGGCAGCGCACCGGTATGCAGGTGCACCCTCGCCGGCACCTTGTAGGGGGCCAGCCTGGCGGCCACGTGGGCCTGGATGTCGGCGCCGGACAGCGCGGCGCCGGGCCTGGGCACCACCACCGCGACCACCGCCTCGCCGGCCCGCTCGTCGGCCGCCGCCAGCACCGCCACCTCGAGCACCTGCGCATGCTGCAGGATGCAGGACTCGACCTCGCTGGCGGCGATCTTCTCGCCGTTGCGGTTGATGACGTCCTTGATCCGGTCGATGACGAACAGGAAGCCTTCCTCGTCGAGATAACCGATGTCGCCGCTGCGGAACCAGCCGTCCTGCATGGCGCCGGCCGTGTTGACGGGATCGCCCCAGTAGCCGTCCATCAGGCTGACGCCGCGCAGCCAGATTTCCCCCGGCTGTCCGGCCGCGAGCGGCGCGCCGTCGCTGCCGGCCACGCGCAGCGTCATGATCGGCGACAGCCGTCCCGAACTGCGCGGCTTGTAGACGAAGACGTCGCCCGAGGCCGCCGTGGCGACGCCATTGGTTTCGGTCAGGCCGAAACCGACCCCGGACATCGACTCCGGCTTGCGCTGCATCAGCTCGTCGACCGCGCGCTGCGGCAGGCCGGCCCCGCCGAACCCGAGTCCGGCCAGGCTGGCGGTGGCCTCGTCGAAGCCGGGTTCGGCCAGCAGCTGCATCACCATCGACGGCGCGCCGTTGAACTGGGTGACGCGCTCGGCGCGGATCAGCTCGAGCGCACGCGCCGGATCCCAGCGGTGCATGAACACGATGCGCCGGCCATGGCGCAAGGCCGACAGCAGTTGCGCATGCAGGCCGCTGACGTGGAACAGCGGCACCGCCGCCAGGATGGTGGGCGCAAGGCCGCGCTGCACGATCGCCGCCACCCGCTGCGGCGAGGCGAGTGCCGACACCGCGCCGATGTAGTCGATGTTGTACAAGGCCTGGCAGACGGCGCGCTGGCACGACAGCACGCCCTTGGCCTTGCTGGTGGCGCCCGAGGTGAACAGGATCAGCGCCGGGTCGTCCGGCGCCAGCCGCACTGCACGCGGCGCCTGCGCCGGCCCGTCCAGCAGCTCGTGCAGGCGGTGCACGCGCGGCAAGGGCCCCGGCGGGTCGTCGACCACGATCGCCGTCCAGTCCAGCGCCACCAGGTCCGGAGCGATCCGCTCCAGGCGCTCGCCGTCGCACAGGATCACCCGCGGCTGGACGTCGCGCACGCTGCCCGCCAGCTCGGCGCGCAGGCCGAAGCTGTTGATCGGCGCCGGCACGGCGCCGATCTGCGCCGCCGCCACGAAGGCCACCGCCCACTCGGGCCGGTTGCGCATCATGATCGCGACCCGGTCGCCCGGCGCGACGCCGAAGCGCTGCTGCAGCTGCGCAGCCAGCGTATCGGCCGCGGCGAAGAAGCGCGCGAAGCTCCAGCGCTCGCCTTCGTACACCATGAATTCCTTGTCTCCATGGACGCGCGCGGCCGCGAACAGCTCGGGCAGCGTGGCGAAGGCATTGCGGTACATCGGGACCGGCACGCCACCGATCTCGTGCTGCACCAGTTCGAACGGCGCGCCGGCGGCGGTCAGCTGCTGCTGGCTGCGGCTGGCGATCTGCTCAATGTCGGACATGTCAGAAACCCTTCAGGATGGCGTAGCGGTCGCGGTGGAAGACCCCGTCGCCGAATGTTTGCTGGATCACCCGGCCGCGCTTGACGAACAGGCCGAGCTCGAGTTCATCGGTGACGCCGATGCCGCCATGCAGCTGGACCGCCTCGTTGAGCGCGCGCTCCGCGAGGTCGGCCGAACGCGCCTTGGCCAGGCTGGCCAGCGGCGCGACCTCGGCGCTGCCGCTGTCGATCGCCTCGAGCGCCGCGGCGACACAGCTGCGCAGCAGCTCGATATCGACATACAGGCGCGCCATCCGGTGCTGCAAGGCCTGGAACGAGCCGATCGCGACGTCGAACTGGACCCGCTCCTTCAGGTAGGCATTGGTGCGCTCGAACACCTCGCCGATCACGCCGAGCGCCTCGGCGGCCAGGCAGATGCGGGCGCGGTCGAGCACCGGATCGAGCAGCGCGAAGCCTTCGTCCGCCCTGCCCAGCAGCGCCGTGTCGTCCAGCCGCACGCCGGACAGGCGCACCCGCGCCGCGTTGCGGCTGTCGGCCATCAGGCTGCGCCGGACCTCGACGCCTTCGGCGCGCGGATCCACCAGGAACAGGCTCAGGCCATGGGCGTCGCCCGGCGCGCCGGCGCTGCGCGCCGCCACCACCAGCAGGTCGGCCACGTGGCCGTCCAGCACGAACCATTTTTCACCGTCCAGCACCCAGCCGCCGGCCTCGCGGCGCGCCGTGGTGCGCACCGCGCAGGGAGCGTGGCGGCCCTCCTCTTCCAGCGCCAGCGCCAGCAGCTTGCCGCCGTCGATGACTTCCTTGATCAGCGCGCGCTGGCGCGCATCGCCGCCGGCCAGCAGCAGGCCGCCGCCCAGCACCACCGACGACAGCAAGGGCAAGGCCGCCAGGGTGCGGCCGGCCTGCTCGAAGACCGCGCCCAGGCCCTTGTAGCCGAAATCGAGCCCGCCTTCGGCTTCCGGAAACACCGCGCCGGCCCAGCCCAGCTCCGTCACTTCGCGCCACACGGCGGGATCGTAGCCGAGGGGGTCGCGGGTGTCGCGCAGGCGGCGCAATGCGCTCGCCGGCGAGCGGGCGGACAGGAATTCACGCGCGGTATCGCCCAGCAGGCGCTGCTCCTCGTTCAATAACATGCTCATGCTGATTTCCTCATGTCGTTCCTCATGCCGGCAGTCCGAGGACCCGCTTGGCGATAATGTTCAGCTGGATTTCCGACGATCCGCCCGAAATGGTATAGGTCTTGGCCAGCAGCCAGAAGCGGCAGATGTCATGCTCCTCGTCGCTGAATTCCTCGCCTTCCCAGCTCAGGCCGCGATGGCCCATCAGCTGCATCAGCAGCTCATACTTGGCCACCTCGTGCTCGGTCATCACCAGCTTCATGATCGAGGCCAGCGCGCCGACATCCATGCGCGCCGTCGCTTCCTCGGTGAGGCGGCGGTGCGTCAGCGTGAATGCATGGCCGTCCATCAGCAGCGCCGCCAGGCGGTCGCGCCAGACCGGTTCGCGCAGCCTGCCGTCGGCGTCGAACAGGTAGCGCCGCGCCACCGCCAGCGCATCGTGCGAGGGCGCCGCGCCTTCGGTGAACTTCGCCATGGCGGCGCGCTCGTGCAGCAGCAGGCGCTTGGCCACCGCCCACCCGCCGTCGAGCTCCCCGACCAGGTTCGCGGCCGGCACCCGGACCTCGTCGAAGAACACTTCGCAAAAGCTCGACTTGCCGCTGATGAGTTCGATCGGCTTGACCGTCACCCCGGGGCTGCGCATGTCGATCAGCAGGAAGCTGATGCCGTCCTGCTTGCGCGCCGTGTTGCTGGTGCGGACCAGGGCGTACATCCAGTCGGCCTGGTCGCCGTAGGAGGTCCAGATCTTGGCGCCGTTGACGATGAAGTCGTCGCCGTCGCGGCGGGCCGAGGTCTTGAGGCTGGCCAGGTCGGAACCGGCGTTCGGCTCGCTGAAGCCCTGGCACCAGCGCACCCGCCCCGCCATCATCGGCGGCAGGTGCGCGCGCTTCTGCTCCTCGCTGCCCACCGCCAGCAGCACCGGGCCGAGCATCCAGACGCCCAGGTTGTATTGCGGCTGGCGGCAGCCGAGGGCCGCCATTTCCTGCTCCAGCACGGCGGCCTGGGCGGCGCTCAGGCCGCCGCCGCCGTATTCCTTCGGCCAGTCCGGCGCGAACCACCCGCGCTCGCGCATGCGCTCGAACCACAGGCGCTGGTCGGCGTTCCTGAATTCGAGGCGCGAGCCGCCCCATACCATCTCGTCGGGCACGATCGGCGTACGCATCGACGGCGGGCAATTCGCCAGCAGCCATGCGCGCACCTCGTCCCGGAATGTCTCCATCTCACTCATCTCGTCTCCTGTTGAGCCGCATTTTTTTACTTCATTATGCTGAATGTATACCTGCCGTCGTCATCGAGCACGCGCCGGATCGTCCCCGCGTAGCGCAGCCAGGACAGGTGGGCGATCGCTTCGCCCAGTCCCAGCAGATGGTCCATCGGACTGCGCAGCTTGGGAAACATGCACATCATCGCCTCGAAGGCGGTGCAGTCCGGATTCTCCCTCACATAGGCGCCGACCTTGTCGAATTCGCGCGCATGGTGCTCGCGCAACTGCTGCACCCTGGCGTGCAGGCCGCGGTAGACCCGCTGGTGCGACGGCAGCACCAGCGTGTCCGCGGCCAGCTCGTCCAGCCGGTCGAGCGACTCCAGCCACAGCTGCAGCGGATTGGCCTCCGGCTCGACGCAGGTCACCGCCACGTTCGAACTGATGCGCGGCAGCAGCTGGTCGCCGGCGACCAGGATCCGGTCGTCCTCGCAGTACAGGCAGGCATGCTCGGGCGAATGGCCTTCGCCGATCACCACGCGCCAGCGCCGCGCCCCGATCTCCAGCACGTCGCCGCCACGCAGGCGCCGGAACGCCAGCGGCGCGGGCGCCAGGAAGGGATCGGCGTGCAGCGCTTCCATCATGGGCGCCATCACGGCGTCCGGCATGCCGGCGCGCGTGAAAAAGTCCCGGTGCGCGTCCGGCATCGGATCGCTTGGTGGCAGCGAGGCCATGCGCAGCATGTAGTATTCGCCATGCGTCATGTACAGCGGCACCTTGAAATGCCCGGTCAGCCAGTGCGCCAGGCCGGCATGATCATAATGATAATGCGTGCACAGCACGGCCTTGACCGGCAGGCCTTCCAGGTGGGTGGCGGCGATGTGCAGCCACAACCGGCGTACCGCCTCGGTATTCAGCCCGGTGTCGACCAGGGTCCAGCCGTCGTCGGCGCGCAGCAGGTAGACGTTGATGTGGTCGAGCGACATCGGCATCGGCATCCGCGCCCACAGGATGCCGGGCGCCACCTCGACCACGGAACCGTCCGCCAAGGGCGGCTCCAGCGGATAGTCGAGCGCGGCCGGGAGGGAGTCGGGCGCCATGTCAGCGTACCGGACGCGGCATGCCGAGCCCGAACTGGGCGATCAGCTCGCGCTGCAGCTCGTTGGTGCCGCCGCCGAAGGTCAGCAGGGTCGACTCGCGGATTTCATACTCGATCTCGGCGCACAGGCGCGCCGCCGCGCTACTTGCGGCGCCCGCGCGCACCATCGCACCGGCGCCGAGGATCCCGCTCAGCGCGCGCAGCACCTCGATCACGCCCTCGGAGCCGTAGACCTTGGTGGTGGAGGCCAGCGCCACGTCCAGCCCACCGCCTTCCAGCTCGGCCGCGATGCGGAAGTTAATCAGGCGCATCGCCTCCAGCCTGGCATAGCACTCCGCCAGCGAGCGCCGCACCCAGGGCTGGTCGACCGCGCGGCGGCCGTGCTCGTCACGCGCCTTGGCCCATTGCAGCACCTTGCAGAACGGTCCGAACACCTTGTCGGACCAGGAACCGAGACCCAGCCGCTCATGGTTGAGCTGGGCGGTGATCAGTTTCCAGCCGCCGTGCAGTTCGCCGACCAGCATGTCGCGCGGCACCTCGACCTCGTCGTAATAGGTGGCGGCGGTCGAGTTGGCGGTGGTCTTGATTAGGGTGTGCGAAAAGCCGGGCGAGCTGGTGTCGACGATCAGCAGCGAGACGCCCTTGTGGCGCTCCAGCTCGGTGCTGGTGCGCGCCGCCAGCCAGACGTAGTCGGCCGACTCCACGCCGGAGGTAAACAGCTTGTTGCCGTTGACAATGAAACGGTCCCCTTCCAGGCGCGCGTGGGTGCTCAGCGCGGCCAGGTCGGAGCCGGCGTTCGGCTCCGAATAGCCGATCGCAAAGATGATGTCGCCGCTCGCCATACCCGGAAGAAACTTTTTCTTCTGGGCTTCGGTGCCGTGCGCCATCAGCGCCGGTCCGACCGTGCTGATGGTGACGAAGGGCAGCGGCGCGCCGGCGATGTTCGCTTCCTCGAAGAAGATCAGCTGCTCGGTCGGGCCATAGCCCTCGCCGCCGTGCTCCTTCGGCCAGCCCACCGCCAGCCAGCCGTCGCGGCCCATCTGGCGGATCGTGTTGCGGTACAGGTCGCCGCCTTCGGAACCGCGCAGCGCCAGGCGCAGTTCGGGGATCATCAGTTCCTGGAAGTAGTCGCGCACGCGGATGCGCAGGCGATGCTGTTCGGGAGTCAGGTCTACCAGCATGGAATGCTCCGTTCTGTCAGGTGTTGCTCAGGATAAGACCGCTGGTGGGCACGCCGCTGCCGGCGGTCACCAGCACGTTGTGCACATCCTTGACCTGGTTGACGGCGCTGCCGCGCACCTGGCGCACGCCCTCGGCGATGCCGTTCATGCCGTGAATGTAGGCTTCGCCCAGCTGGCCGCCGTGCGGATTGATCGGCAGCGAACCGCCGCGCGCGTGCTGGCCGGCGCGGATGAAGTCCTTGGCCTCGCCGCGGTCGACGAAGCCGAACTCCTCGAGCTGGGGCAGCACGAAGGGGGTGAAGTGGTCGTAGATGATGGCGGTCTGGATATCGGCCGGCGTCAACCTGCTCTGCTGCCACAGCTGGCGCGCCACCAGCCCCATTTCCGGCAGGCCGGTGATGTCGTCGCGGTAGAACGAGGTCATGCTCTGCTGGCCGCTGCTGACGCCCTGCGCCGCGCCCTTGATCAGCACCGGCTTCTGGCGCAGGTCGCGCGCGCGCTCGGCCGAGGTGATCACCAGCGCCACCGCGCCGTCCGACTCCTGGCAGCAGTCCAGCAGGCGCAGCGGCTCGCAGATCCAGCGCGAAGCCTGGTGCTCCTCGAGGGTGATCGGCTTGCCGTAGAAGAAAGCATTCGGATTGGTGGCGGCAAACTCGCGCACCGCCACCGAGATGCGGCCGAAGTCCTCGCTGGTGGCGCCATACAGGTGCATGTAGCGGCGTGCGAACATCCCGACCCAGGCCGCCGGCGTGTGCAGCCCGTAGGGCATGTACCAGCCGTAGTTGACGTTGTCGAAGATCGGGGTCGAGCCGAAGCCGTAGCTGCCGCTGCCGAAGCGGTACCAGGAGCGCTCGTTCATGGCGCGGTACACCACCACCGTCTTGGCGGCGCCGGAGGCCACCGCCATCGCGGCGTGCATCACCGGTGCGCAGGCGGCGCCGCCGCCGTGCGGGATCTGGGAAAAGAAGGTGACGTCCCTGGCGCCGAGCAGGCGCGCGATCTCGTACTCGGGCACCTTGTCGACCGAGTAGGAACAGAAGCCGTCCACCTCGGACGGCGCTATGCCGGCGTCGGCCAGCGCCTGCAGCGTTGCCTCCATCGCCAGCCGCAGCTCGGTACGGCCGGAGTTCTTGGAAAATTCGGTGGCGCCCAGGCCGACAATGGCCGCGCGTCCGGAAAGGGAATCAAGTGACATGGTAGGGTTTCCTTGGATGCGCGGTTCAGGGCAGGTGCACGCGCACCGTGCCGCTGACGTGGGTGCCGATCGAATTGGTGCCGGCCAGGGACAGCTCGACGCTGCGGTCCTCGGGCCGGACGGCGCTGACCTTGCCGCTGAAGGACATGGTGTCGCCCGGGTAGTTCGGCGCCCCCAGCCTGATCTTCAGCGAGGCCAGGCGCGCTTCGGCGCCGGCCCAGGATTCGACGAAGCGCTGCACCAGCCCGTTGGTGGTGAGGATGTTCATGAAAATGTGCGGCGAACCGAGCGCGCGTGCGGCTTCCAGGTCGTGGTGGCCGGGGAAGTAGTCGCGGGTGGCGATCGCGCCGCCGGCGATCAGGGGCACGGTGATCGGCACCGCCAGCGCCGGAAGGGCGTCGCCGACGGCGACATCGTCAAACCGCATGGTCTTCTGGGAGGTCATATTTCCAGCCTAAGTGAGTATGATCGGCAAGCCAGTCGCCCAGCTTGGCAAGATTCTGTTCGACGCCGCCCAGCGTCAGGCCCAGCACGCGGCTCCAGAACAGGAAACGGTGGATGTGGAAGGTGATGTCGACGCCGATGCCGCCGTGGACGTGCTGCGCCATGTGGCCGATCTGGTGGCCGGCGCTGCAGGCCAGGTGGTGGGTCGCCCAGCCCTGCGGCGCGGCGCCGAGACCGGCGTCGATCCGGTAGACCAGCTGCCACAGCGAACTGCGCAGGGCCTCCAGCGCGATGTGGCCGTCGGCCATCTGCCCGGCCACCAGCTGGAACGAGCCGATCACGCGGTTGAACTGCCTGCGTTCGCTCACGTACTCGACGGTCCGGACCAGCTGCTGCGCGCTCACGCCCAGCTGCAGCGCGGCCAGGCAGGCGATCGCGCGCGGCTCGACCCAGCCCAGCGCCCCCTCGTCCAGCAGGGCCGATGCGGCCACGGCCACCCCGTCGAAGCGCAGGTCCGCCACCGCCAGGTGGTGCTGGCTGCTGCCTTCCACCTTGCCGATTGCGGCGTGGTCCAGGTTGATCAGCATCAGGCGCGCGGCGCCGTCCAGCGCCACGCCGGCCAGCAGCCATGCCGCTTGCGCGCCCAGCGGAACGGCGGCGGCAAAGCCGTCGAGCCGGTAGCCGACGCCCTCGCGGCGCGCCTGCAGGGCCGGTCCGCGCGCTTCGGCCAGGCCGCCCAGCGACACGGTCAGCAGCGCATCGGGCGGCAAATCCTTCAGCGCCGAACGCAGCGGCGCCGAACCGAAGCGCAGCGCCGCGGCCAGCGCCAGCTGGTGCTCCCACAGCGGCACCAGCGCCAGTGCGCGGCCCTGCTGTTCCAGCACGCCCATCAGCTCGGCCATGCCCAGTTCCAGGCCGCCGTCGGCCTCGGGCACCAGGATCGCCTGCAGGCCGCCGGCGACGCACTGCCGCCACAAGTCCTGCATGTAGGGCTGTCCGGAGGCGTCGAAGGCGCGCAACTGCTCGTCGCTGCAGTAGTCGGCGAACAGGGCCTGGGCGATGTCGGCGAAGGCGCGCTGGTCTTCAGTGAGTTGAAAGTCCATGGTGTCCCCTTCAGGCGGCCGCGGGCCGGAATTGCGGCAAGGTCAGGTCGCCGTCGAACTGCTGGAATTCGACCTCGAGCTGCTGGCCGATCTCCAGTTTGGCGGGATCGACCCCGACCAGCTGGGCGACCAGGCGCGTGCCCTCCTCCAGTTCGACCAGGCCGATCGGGTTCGGATGGTCAAAGGGCGCCACCTCGGGGTAATGCATCACCACGAACGAGTACAGGGTGGCGCGGCCGGAGGCTTCGAGCGCATCCCATTCGAAGCTGTGGCAGTCGGGGCATACCGGGCCGGGCGGGTGGCGCAGGCTGGCGCAGGCCTTGCAGCACTGGATCAGCAGCTTGCCCTGGCGCGCGCCTTCCCAGAAGAAGCGGGTGTCGTCGCTGACGCCCGGCATCGGGCGCTTGACCTTGGGCGCCGGCGCGCTGGCCGGACGAAACTTGAACACCCGGAACAGCAGGGTGCCAACCTGCTCGTCGCCGTCCTCGCGCTGCGAAAAGTAGGTCATCACCAGGGTGACGAAGAAGCCGGTCCCCAGGCCGGTGGTCTTTTCCTCGCCGACGGCGTCGAGGCGGGTGGTGTAGTACAGCTTCTCGCCTTCGCGCAGGTAGCGGGCGAACTCCAGCTCGGAATTGACCGCCACCACCGACCCATAGCCCTGGGCCTCGATCAGCTGCAAGGCCTCGTAGGGATTTTCCTTCGTCGAGCCAGGCGGATAATTATTCTGGTGCAGGCCTTCCATGCACCAGACCTGCAGCATGGCCGGCGGCACCAGCCCCTCCCCGCCATGCACCGGATGGGCCACCCCCATCACCTCGCACCACTGCCTGGCCATCGGCGCATTCACCGGGTCCCAGGCATACACGCGACCGTATTCCTTGCCCACCAGGGCACGGACCTCTGTCATCCAATCTTGTTCAACCAAGGCAGTTCTCCTCAAGATCATTCGTCGTTGCGACTGCTGCTGACTACGAATTTACAAGGAGCGCCCCGGCCCGCATACGTCCGTGTGGACGATGCCGGACTTGCGCCGGCCGCCGAACATGAGCGCACAACAGCCCGATCGACACAACTATTTGGAGGATGTATGGCAACATCGAAGGAGTACCGCCTGGGGGACTTCACTTTCCCGCGCGGCTGGTTCATGGTCGCCGACAGCGCCGAGCTGGACACCCACAAGCCGGTGGCCGTGCGCTTCTTCGGCAAGGATTTCGCGCTCTACCGCGGCCGCGCCAGCGGCAAGGTGGTGCTGCTCGATGCCTACTGTCCGCACATGAAGACCCACCTGGCCGCGCCGAACACCACTTCCTACGTCGTCATCGACGGCGGCGGCAGCAATGTCGAGGGCGACGGCATCCGCTGCCCCTACCACGGCTGGCGCTTCGGCGCCGACGGCAAGTGCGACGACATCCCGTATCACCAGGGCCCGATCCCGGCCGCGGCCTGCGTCAAGTCCTGGCCCGTGGTCGAGAGCCTGGGCGCGGTCTGGGTCTGGCACGATCCGGAAGGCGGCGCGCCGGAATGGGAACATCCATCGCTGCCGCAGTGGGACGATCCGGCCTGGGTGCGCTGGAAGTTCGACCACCTCGGCATGCTGCAGCAGCATCCGCAGGAAGTCATCGACAACATCGCCGACTACGCGCACCTGAGCCCGATCCACGGTTCGACGGTCCAGCAGTACGAGAACATCTTCGCCGGCCATACCGCCACCCAGCGCCAGTGCGGTCCGCACCGCACCCTGGTGGCGGAAGACGGCGTCAGCACCATCCTGCATACCGACACCACCTATCATGGCCCGGGGGTCCTGATTTCCTACCTGACCGGCTATCTCGAGTCGATCCTGATGATCACCCATACTCCGGTGGAGGATGGCAGCATCAAGGTCTGGCATGCGCTGCTGGTCAAGTCGGCCGGCAACCATGAACGGGCGACGGTGGCCGACCTGGTGGCGGCGCGCCAGTTCCAGGAATCGAGCCGGCTCGCCTTCATGCAGGATTTCGAAGTCTGGACCAACAAGGCGCCCTGCCTGCAGGGCCTGTTCCTGCCCAGCGACGGCCCGTTCATGAAGACCCGCATCTGGTACAAGCAGTTCTACAACCCGCGCGCCAGCAAGCACGAGTACCTGGACCAGTGCGAAGGCAGCTATGTGCCGCGCGGCGCGCTGGCCTATTCGGAAGCGCTCTAGCGGGAAGCGGCGCGGCATGCCAGCCGCGCCGTCCTGTCAGCGCCTGGCCGCGTGCAGTCCCGCCATGCGGCCGAAGAAGGTGGAGTCGCCCAGCGACATCCCGGAACTATAGCCTTCTCCCCAGCGCGGCAGGCCGCAGGCGGTGCGCCCGGCCGCGTACAGCCCGGCGATCGGCGCGCCCCCGCCGTCGAGCACCTGCCCGTCCGGCGTCGTGGCCAGCCCGCCGAGCGTGAAGGCGTGGGCGGGCATGTCGGCCGGACAGTAGCTCAGCGCGGCGAAGGGCCCCCTGGCCAGCGGGCGCAGCCAGGCGGCGGCCTTGTGGAAGGCCGGGTCCTGGCCGGCCGCGGCGTGGCGGTTGAATTCCTCCACCGTGTGCACCAGCGCGCCGGCCGGCAGCCCCAGCTCCTGCTCCAGTTCTTCCACGCTGTCGCCCACCGCCGCCACCGTGATGTCCGGATGGATCATCGGCCGCGCGAAGATGCCTTCGTCGACCAGCAGCCAGGCCCGCCCGCCGGGCTGGCGCAGCACGTAATGGGCGACCCGGCCGTGATACGCGTCCTCGTTGATGAAGCGGCTGCCCCGCTCGTTCACGAAGATGCCCTTGACCAGCGATTCGGGCGGAAAGAACGGCAAGGTGGCGAAGAACTGGTCCATGTGGATCGCCGCGGCGCCCACCCCGATTCCCATCCGGATGCCGGAGCCGTCGTCGTTGCCGGCCGAGACCACCTGCTGGCAGCCGAGTGCGGCGGGCGCGTACTGCGCCACCATGTCGCGGTTGACGATGAAGCCGCCCGCGCACAGGATCACGCCGCGCAGCGCGCGCACGAACCGCGGCGCGCCGTCGACCCGCGCCACCAGGCCGACGATGGCGCCGGCATCGTCCACCACCAGGGTCAGCACGCGGCTGCTGACATGGGCGACGGCGCCCAGGGCCAGCGCGCGCGCCGACAGCCGCGCCATCAGCATCTTGCCGGCGCCCCAGCCGTCCAGCTGGGCGGCGTGGCCGCGCGGCGCCGGCCTGGCGCTTTCCGAGAACGGCCAGGCCTGCTCGGAGCCGGACCACACCAGGGTGTCGTCGGTCAGCGGCTCCAGCCACTTGCCGGGCAGGTAAGTCCCCTTGAAGGGCACGCCCTGCTCCTGCAGCCAGCGGAAATGCGGCTCGGCCTGGGCGGCGTAGAGTGTGGTGCGCGCCGCGTCCGCGCCCGGTCCGCCCGCCATCATCAGGTAGTTGTATAAATCCTCGGTCGTATCCTCGAAGCCGGCGGCGCGCTGCACCGAGGTGCCGCCGCTGCCGCCGACATACACCTCCCCGCCCGACAGGGCGGCGCTGCCGCCGGCGGCGGCGGCGACCTCGAAGATCGTCACCCGGGCGCCCGCCTGCCGCGCCTCGATGGCGGCGCAGCTGCCCGCGGCGCCGAAGCCGACGACCGCGATGTCGGTCTCCTCATCCCATTGGGGAACGTCGGCCGCGCGGCAGGGCCGCGACGGCGAATACTGGTTCTGCATGGTTTTTCCTCGGCTAGTGAAAGAACAGGCGGCTGATGGTGTCCACCACGCAGCCGGGACGCTCGGATCCCTCGATCTCGACGGTGATGCGCACGGTCACCTGCACGCCGCCGCCCGCCTCCTCGGCGCGCAGCACCAGGCCGTGGCCGCGCACGCGCGCGCCGGCCCGGACCGGGGCCGGGAAGCGCACCTTGTCGCAGCCGTAGTTGACGCCCATTTTCAGCCTGTCGTAGGCGATCAGCTGCGGCAGGAAGCAGTTGGCCAGCGCCAGCGTCAGGTAGCCGTGCGCGACGCAGGCGCCGAAGGGGCCGTCCGCGGCGCGCACCGGGTCGACGTGGATCCACTGGTGGTCGCCGGTGGACTCGGCGAACAGGTCGATGCGTTCCTGGCCCAGGCTCAGCCAGTCGGTCACCCCGAGGTCGCGGCCCTGCGCCGCCAGCACCGCGGCGACGGAATCGAAGCGTGTGCCCATGTGGTCCTCACGCATGCTGCGAGCTGACCGAGAGCACTTCGCCGGTCATGTAGGACGAGTAATCGCTGGCCAGGAACATCATCACGTTGGCCACTTCCCAGGGTTCGGCGCCGCGTCCGAAGGCTTCCTTGGCGGTCAGTTCGCCGAGCAGTTCTTCCGAGGCGGATTTTTTCAGGAAGGCGTGCACCGCGATCGACGGCGCCACGGCATTGATGCGCACGCCGAAAGCGGCCGCCTCGAGCGCGCTGCAGCGGGTGAAGGCCATCACGCCGGCCTTGGCCGCCGCATAGTGGGCCTGCTCGGCCTGGGCGCGCCAGCCCAGCACCGATGCGTTGTTCACGATCACGCCGCGGCCGCGCGGCCGCATCGCCCGCATCATCGCGCGGGTCATCCGGAAGGTGCCGGTCAGGGTGACGTCGATCACCTTGTGCCACTCGTCGTCGCTCATCTCCAGCACCAGCTTGCTGGTGCCCAGGCCGGCATTATTGATCAGCACATCGGTGCCGCCCATGCGGCTTTCGGCCGCCTCGACCAGCGCCTGCACCTGGTCTTCCTTGCTGACATCGCACAGTTGGCCGTGGACCTCGCGCAAGCCGGTCTGGCTGCGGATCGCCTCGACCGCTTCGGCCAGGCGCCGCTCGTGCACGTCGGAGATGACCAGGGCGCGGCAACCCTCTTCGGCGCAGCGCAGGGCGGCGGCGAAGCCGATGCCGGCGCCGGCGGCGGCGGTGACGAGAACGGACTTGCCGGCCAACAGGGCGTGCGGCGGGACATACTCGGGAGCTGGTTTCATGGGGACTCGTTTCGGGATTCTGGGGAATTCAATGGTCGGACAGCGTGCGCGGGACGGCATCGTCCCGACGGACGATGGCTTCCGGCGCCGGGCGCGCCGCGCCCCATCCCACCGCGCGCCGGATCTCGGCGATATCGGGCAGCGGCGCCGGCTGGCGCTGGCGTTGCAGCATCCAGGCACGGATGCTGTGCTTGCAGGGTTGCTTGGTCGATCCCATGACTTACTCCTTGCCGGTCAGGGCATATTGGCGCGCCAGGTCCTGCAGGTCGAGCATGGCGGCCGAGCCGGCCAGGCTGGCCGCGCGTGGATCGGTGGCGAGCCACAGCAGGGCGGCGGCGATCGCGCCTGGGGCCATCGCGCCGTAGCGGCGCTCCAGGAAGCCGCCGTCGCCCAGCGTGGCGGCGACCGCCTCGGTGCTGACCAGGCCGGGATTGACGCTGAAGGCGCGCATGCCCTGCGCACCGTGTTCGCGGTTGATGCAGCCCGCCATGCGCGCCATCGCCGCCTTCGAGGCGCCGTAGGCGAAGCCCCAGCCGCCCTGGTTGGCGGCCACCGGTGGATCGTTCTTGCCGGCGCCGGAGCAGACATTGATGACCTGGCCCCCGCCCCGCGCCAGCATCGACGGCAGCAGGCGACGCATCAGGTGGAACGGCGCCACCACGTTGCCGTGCAGGGTGCGCGCCAGCGCCGCATCCTCCAGGTCCTGCAGCATGGCGTTCATTTCGGGGTCCTGGTAGACCGCGTTGTTGATCAACAGGTCGACCCGGCCGAAGCGCTCCAGCACCGCATCGGCGGCGCGGTCGATCGAGGCGCAGTCCATCAGGTCCATCGGCTGGGCGAACACTTCGGCGCCCGCCCTTTCCAGCGCGGCGGCCGTGGTGGCGAGGCTGCCGGCCAGCGCGCCGCCGTCGGGCCGGCGCAACTGATGGGCGAGCGGCTGGCCTTCGGACTGGCTGCGGGCGCAGACGGCGACGCGCCAGCCGGCCGTGCCGAAGGCCAGCGCGGTGGCGGCGCCGATGCCGCGGCTGGCGCCGGTGACCAGCACCACAGGGGAGTTTGCATTCATGGTCTTATCCGATCGATCACAGGGGGTTGGGCACGGGCAGCGCCATCGAGGCCAGCCGCGCGCGATAGGGACGCATGGCCATGCCATACAGGAGCACCGGGAACACCAGCAGGCACATCGCGCTGGCCAGCGCATAGCGCAGGCCCTGCTGGCCATACAGCGGCAGGAACAGGTCGCTCAGGAAGCCGGTCGCCATCGGGCCGATCCCGAGGCCGAACAGCGTGATGAACAGGTTCAGGGTGGCGGCGGCGGTGCTGCGCTGGTGCGCCGGGATCATGAGGCTGGTGGCGCTGTACGACAGCGCCGGCCACCAGCTGGCGAACAGCGAGAAGGCGAACGCGAACACGATCGTGTGCGGCACCAGGACCGTGCCCAGCATCCAGTGACCGCCGGACGGCCACAGGAAGAACGCGAGCGCGGCCGGGATGCTCAGCGCCACCCCCAGCATCGGCAGGCCGAGCTGCCAGCGCGCATCGCGCCGCGCCAGCCGGTCGCACAGCAGGCCGCTCACCAGCGAGCCGGCCACCGCGCCGACGCCGCTGATCACGCCGAACACCAGGCCGGCGTGGGCGATCGACATGCCGTGCGAACGCACCAGGAAGCTCGGGGTCCAGATCCCGTAGCCGTAGCCGGCCACGCCGGCCACGCCGCAGGCCAGGCAGACGTTGCGAAACGCCGGGATCGCCAGCAGGGCCAGCATCCGCGTCGGCGCGGCATCGGCCGGCGCGGCATCGAAGGCGCCGCGGCGCGGCTCGCGCACCAGCAGCCAGACCAGGGCCGCCAGCACCAGTCCGGGAGCGCCGAACCACAGGAAGGTGGCGCGCCAGCCGTACTGCTGGGCGATCCAGCCGCCCAGCGCCAGCCCGATCAGCACGCCCAGGTGGGGTCCCATCATGAACAGCGTGATCACCAGCGAGCGCCGCTCCTTGGGGTACAGGTCGGACACCAGGGAGATCGCCGGCGCCATGCCGCCGGCTTCGCCGATCGCCACCGACATCCTCGCCACCAGCAGCATCCAGAACCGGGGGACCAGTCCGCAGGCCAGGGTGGCCAGGCTCCACAGCCCGCAGCAGACCGCGATGATGTTGCGGCGGTTGCCGCGATCGGCCAGCTTCCCCACCGGCACGCCGAGGCCGGCGTACAGCAGCGCGAACGCCAGCCCGGTCAGCATCCCCATCGCGGTATCGGAGACGCCGAACTCGCGCTTGATCGGTTCGATCAGGATCGAGATGACCTGGCGGTCGATATAGGAAAAAACATACACCAGCGCCAGCAGCGCAAGGCTGAGATGGGCGCGCGGCGAAACGGTCGGAATACGTGAGTGCGGCATGACGGGTCCAGGTTGGGGGCGTTGGCATATCCTCGCGCCGCCCCGCAAGCCCGGCATCGTCCCTTCGGACGACGCTGCCCGGCCGGTCGCGCCCTATCTTGCATGGAGACCAAACGACAAGGACATCCCATGGATTTCAGCCTGAACCCGGAGCAGGAAATGATCCGCGACGCCGCCGCCACCTTCCTGGCCGAACAGTGCGATTCGCACGCCGTACGCAAGGCGAACGGCCACGATGCCGGGCTGTGGCGCGCCATGCGCGAAGAACTGGGCTGGTGCGGGGTCGCCATCCCGCTTGACCTCGGCGGCATGGGCATGGGCCAGGTCGAACGCGGACTGCTGGTGGAACAGATGGGGCGCCGCCTGGCCGGGGTGCCCTACCTGGCCAGCGCCTGCCTGGCCACCGACGCGCTGCTGCATGCGGCCACACCAAAGGCGCAGCAACGCTACCTGCCGGCGCTGGCCGCGGGTGAACTGGGCGCGGCGCTGGCGCTGCCGGCGCCGGCCGGCTGGGATCCGCGCGCGTGCTGCGTCACCGCCCGGCGCAGCGGCGCCGGCTACGCCTTGGAGGGACAGGTGGCGCAGGTGCCCGGCGCGGCCCAGGCCGGGCTGCTGCTGGTGCCGGCGCGCCTCGAAGGCCAGCGCGGCGGGTTCGGCCTGTTCGCCGTCGACGCGGATGCCGCCGGCCTCGGGGTGACGGCGCTGGCGACGCTCGATGCGACCCGGCCGATTGCCCGGCTGGAGCTGGTGCAGGTCGCCGGCGTCCGGATCGATCCGGAAGACGATCCGTCCGCCTTCGACGCCGGCCTGCGCCGGGCCGTCCACCTGGCCATGCTGGCCCTGGCGGCCGAGCAGGTCGGCAGCGCCTGGCAATGCCTGGACCTGAGCGTGGCCTACGTCAAGGAGCGCCGCCAGTTCGGCCGTGCGATCGCCTCGTTCCAGGCCGTCAAGCACCGCTGCGCGCAGATGCTGGTGATGCTGGAGGCCGCCCGTTCGGCCGTGTACGGCGCGCTGCGGGCGGCGCCCGCCCTGGCGGCGGACGCGCTGGCGTTCGAAGCCGCCTGCGCCAAGGATGCCGCCAACGGGGCGCTGTTCTTTTGCGCGCAGGAGGCGATCCAGCTGCACGGCGGCGTCGGCTTCACCTGGGAATACGATCCGCAGCTGTACTTCAAGCGCGCCCAGGCGTCCCGCCACTGGCTGGGCGACGAGGCCGGCTGCGCCGCCCTGCTGGAACAAGCGCCGGCGCCGGCGGCCGCGGACGGGCAGGACGCGGGCCTGCGGACCGAGGTCGCGGCCTGGATGGAGCGGCACCTGCAGGGGCCATACGCGCCGCTGCGCCATCGCGGCGGGCCCGGCGACGAAGACGCCTTCCCGCGCGAGCGCAAGGAATGGGAAGCCCGGCTCGCGGCCGGCGGCTGGACCTGCGTCGGCTGGCCGCGCAGCGCCGGCGGACGGGAGCTGGCGGCCGCCCAGCAGCTGATCGTCCACGAAGAGTACGCGCGCGCCGGCGGCCCGGGCCGGATGGGCCACATCGGCGAAGGCCTGATCGGCCCGACCCTGATCGCGCACGGCAGCGCCGACCAGCAGGCGCGCTTCCTGCCCGGCATCCGCAATGGCACCACCTTCTGGTGCCAGGGCTTTTCGGAGCCGCAGGCCGGCTCCGACCTGGCCAACGTCCAGACCAGGGCGGTTCAGGACGCCGGCGGCGACTGGCGCGTGCACGGACAGAAGGTCTGGACCTCGCTGGCGCACGAATCGGACTGGATCTTCGTGCTGGCGCGCTGCCAGCCGGGTTCGCACGGCAGGCAGGGACTGATCTTCCTGCTGATGCCGCTCGACCAGCCCGGCATCACGGTGCGGCCGATCCGGCAGATGGGCGGCTCGGCCGAATTCAACGAGGTCTTCTTCGATGGCGCCCGGGCCAGCGCCGCCAACGTGGTCGGTGCGCCCGGCGACGGCTGGCGCATCGCCATGGACCTGCTGGGCGCCGAACGCGGCATGTCGACCCTGGGCCAGCAGATGCATTTTCGCCATGAGCTCGCGCTGGTGGCCGAAGCGGCGCGCGCCAACGGCGCCTGGGACGACCCGGTGCTGCGGCGCCGCATCGGCCAGGCCCGGGCCGGCCTGCAGACGATGCGCTACAACGCGCTGCGCATGCTGTCCGGTTCACCAGGCCAGGTCGACCTGATCTACAAGTACTATTGGTCGAACTGGCACCGGGCGCTGGGCGAACTGGCGATGGACGTGCTGGGCGCGGACGGCAACCTGGTGGCGCCCGGCGATGCCCGCCGCACCCGGCTGCAGGGCCTGTTCCTGTTCAGCCGGGCCGATACGATCTATGCTGGCACCAATGAAATCCAGCTCAACCTCATTGCCGAGCGCGGGCTCGGCATGCCGCGCGAGCCGCGCGGGGCCGCGGCCTAGTCCGATCGGACGATGCAGCCCCCTATCCGCCCTGCAACCATCGCCTTGCTCCCCCTTTATCGACAGGAATCCAGCATGACCAAGCCACCTCCCTCCGACGCGCCCGACAGCGCACGCCGCCGCCTGCTCGCGGGCGGCACCCTGGCCGCCGGCGCAGCCCTGCTGGCCCCGTTCGCGCGCGCCGCCCGGTCGGCCCCCGCCGGCGCCATCGGCAGCGCCGACTACCTGGCGCTGGACGCTACCGCCATGGCCGAGGCGGTGCGGCGCCGCCAGCTCAGCGGGTCGGAGCTGATGGCGGCGGCGATGGCGCGCTGCGACGCGGTCAACCCGCGCGTGAATGCGGTGGTGATGCGCCACGACGAGCGCGTGCGCGCGCTGCTGGCCAAGGGCGCCGGCCGCAGCGGCCCCCTGGCCGGCGTGCCGATGCTGATCAAGGACCTGCACACCCACCTGGCCGGCACCCTCACCACCAACGGCAGCCGGCTGTTCCGCGACGCCGCGCCGTCCGAACGCAGCAGCACCATCGTGGAGCGCTACGAGGCCGCCGGTTCGCTGGTGTTCGGCAAGACCTCCTCGCCCGAATTCGGCCTGACCACCACCACCGAATCGCGCCAGTGGGGCCAGACCCGCAACCCGTGGAACCTGGCGCACAGCGCCGGCGGCTCGTCGGGCGGCGCGGCGGCGGCGGTGGCGGCCGGCATCATCCCGGCAGCCCACGCCACCGACGGCGGCGGGTCGATCCGCATCCCGGCCTCGTACTGCGGCCTGTTCGGCCTGAAGCCGAGCCGTTACCGCACCCCGTCCGGGCCGCAGCGCTTCGAAGGCTGGTTCGGCGCCAGCGTCGGCCACGTGGTCTCGCGCAGCGTGCGCGACTCGGCGCTGCTGCTCGACGTCGGCCAGGGCCACGAACCCGGCAGCCCGTACTGGAGCGCGCCGCTCGAGCGGCCCTTCGTCGCCGAGCTCAAACGTGCGCCCGGCAAGCTGCGCGTCGCCCTGGTCAGCGAGGCGCTGACCGGCACGCCGCTCGATCCGCAGATCCGCCGCACCCTCGACGACACCGTGCGCCTGCTGCTCGGGCTGGGCCACGAGGTCGAGGCCGCGCGCTTCGGGCTCGATCCGCGCGCGCTGTTCGGCGCCCACGGCGCCGTGGTCGGCGCGGCCCTGCTGGCCACGGTGCGCGACCGCGAGCAGCAGCTCGGCCGCGCGTTTGCCGCCGACGAACTCGAAACCGTCACCCAGCACATCCTGCGCACCGGCGGCAACGTCACCGGCGAAGGACTGTACCGCGCACGCCAGGGCTTCGAAAGCATCACCATGACGATGGAAAGCACGCTGGCCAAATACGACGTGATCCTGTCGCCGGTGACCGCCACCCTCACCCCGGTGCTGGGCGCCCTGTCGCTCGACCAGCCCTACGACACCTACGCCCGCGCCGCGGCGGGCAGTGCGGCCTTCACCATCCCCGCCAACCTCGGCGGCCAGCCGTCGATGTCGGTGCCGCTCGGCTGGAGCGACGAGGGCCTGCCGATCGGCATGCTGTTCACCGCGCGGATCGGCGCCGAAGGCCTGCTGTTCCGCCTTGCCGCCCAGCTCGAGCGCGAGCGTCCGTGGGCGCAGCGGCGCGCCCCGCTCGCCTGAGGAAACAACACTAGTCTGCACGGACGATGGTGTAATCCTGGCAATCCCTAATGATCGGAGAGGCAGGCCCGCCTTGCGGCGAGGCCCTGCTCTCTTCCAACAATAATTCATCAGGGACACCATGCAAGCATCGACCAAAGCAAGTTACCGACTGACCCTGCTGGCGCAGCTGCTGGGCGCCGTAGCCGCCGGCCCCGCGCTGGCCCAGGAGGCGCCCGCCGCGGCGCCCGACGACGCCGTGCAGGTGGTGGTCGTCACCGCCCAGAAGCGCCAGGAAAGGCTGCAGGACGTGCCGATCGCGGCCACCGCGCTGAGCGCCCGCGAGCTCGAGATCCGCGGCCTGGGCAACGTGGCGGACCTGGGCGCGATCGCGCCCAACCTGGCGGTCACGCACACGCCGGGCAATTCGACGGCGGCGCAGATCGCGATCCGCGGCTCGGTCACCATCAATCCCGCGCTGTACTGGGAGCCGACGGTGGGCATGTATGTCGACGGCGTCTATATGGGCAAGGTGCAGGGCGCCGTGATGGACCTGGTCGACCTCGAGCGGGTCGAAGTGCTGCGCGGACCGCAAGGCACGCTCTATGGGCGCAACACCATGGCCGGCGCGATCAACTTCATCACGCGCAAGCCATCGGGCGAACCGGGCGGATCGGCCACGCTCGAACTGGGCAATTTCAACGCACGGGTCGGCAAGGCCACGCTCGACCTGCCGCGCGTCGGCATCTTCAAGGCCTCGGTGGGGGTACGCGCCGAACAACGCGATGGCTGGGTCGGCACCACGCCCGGCAGTTCGGTCTCGCAGTTGAACGACCGCGACGGCCGGTCCGCCCGCATCGCACTCGACGCCGATGCCGGCGATGTCCAGTTCAGCTACCGCTACGACGCCAGCCGGGCCGACCAGAACGGCAGTTTCTCGCAAGTCGTCCATTCCGACCTGGACATCCCCGGCCTGGTCGTGTCGCAGGGACGCGCCGAGCGCGCCAGTGTCGACGCGCCCTCGTTCGAAAGGATGGACAGCGACGGCCACGCGCTCAGCGCGGACTGGCAGCTGGGCGCCGCCAACACCCTGAAGGCCACCGTCGCCACCCGCGGCCTGGACTGGGACGACGGCCTCGACCTGGATGGTTCGCCGATCGCGCTGGCCCAGGCTGAGCGCCATTCGACCTACCGGCAGCGCTCGGCCGAGCTGCAGCTGACCGGCCAGCGCGGCGCCTGGTTCTACGTGCTGGGCCTGTACGCTTTCCGCGACCGCGGCCATACCGTCAATCCGCAGTCCTTCTTCTTCGGCGCCGCCAACTACGATTCGCGCTACGGCTTCACCACCGATGCCGAATCCGCCTATGCGCAGCTGGACTACCAGTTCAGCGAACGGGTCCGGGTCAGCGCCGGCCTGCGCTACACGGGCGAGGAGAAGACGATCTCGCGCTTCCTGGCCGGACCGGGCGTGTCGGTGCCGGCCGGGACCGCCGGCAGTGCGCGCTTCCACGCGGCGACGCCCTTGCTGAGCGTGGGCTACAAGCTCGGCGAGCGCGTCAACCTGTATGCCAAGTACGCCGAAGGCTTCAAGAGCGGCGGCTTCAACGGCGAGGCGAGCGACGTGGCCGAGACCCTGACCCCGTTCCGGCCTGAACAGCTCAGATCGGTCGAGGCCGGCCTGAAGACCACCCTGGCGCGCGGGACGACGCTCAACCTGGCGCTGTTCCACAACCGCACCACCGACCTGCAGGAGTCGATCTTCACCGCCGAGGGCGCGGCGGCATCGAACATCCGCAACGCCGGCAAGGCCACGACGCGCGGGCTCGAAGTCGAGTTCGGGATGCGTCCGACGCAGGACCTGCGCCTGCAGGCGAGCTACGGCTTTCTGAATGCGCATTACGACGAGTTCATCGACCGCGGCGTCAACGTGGCGGACAACCGCGCGATGGTGCATGCGCCCCGCCACAGCCTGAACCTGCTGCTCGATGCCACGCTGAGCCGCAACGCCTACGGCACCTGGCGCGCGATGGCCGACTACGTGTATGCGGCGGCGCACTACACCTATCCCTACCAGCTGCTGCCGACCGATCCGGCCGCCGCGGTGGCGGGCAACAGCCGGATCGCGGCGGCGGGCTTCCTCAACCTGCGCCTGTCGCTGTCGGGCATGGCGCTGGGCCGGACCCGGCATGAAATCGCATTCTGGGCGCGCAATGCGCTCGACAAGCGGCATATTGCCAACTACATCGATTTCGGTCCCGGGTTCGGCAACCTGCGCCAGGCCTATTACGCGGCGCCGCGCACCATCGGCGCAACGCTGAAGACCAGCTTCTAAGTAAAAAAGGCCGGGCTCGCAACGCGACCCGGCCTGTTTTTTCCTGCCGCGGCGCTTACACGAACGGATCGGCGTTCGGCAAGCCGAGCATGACGGCGCCGTGCGCGCGGGCATAGGCGTCGGTATTGTTGGCGATGTGGCCGCGCGACTGGTAGATGTCGCGCAGCGTGCGCTCGACCGGATTGGTCTTGTACAGGCCAGAGGCGGCGCTGGCGCGCACCAGCGCGTCGACGCGCTCGGCGCATACCTTCGGCACCTGGGCCGACTGGGCGCGCTGCAGCAGCCGGTCCTCGACCTTCATCCGCTCGCCGGTGACCGCGCACTCGACCACGCGCGCGACATTGCGCATCAGGACCAGCTTGAGGGCGTCGACCGTCATCATCGCTTCCGACACCGCGGCCTGCGCATTCGGGTCTTCGGCGGTCTTGCCGCCATGCTTGCCGACGTGGGCCGCGGCGCGCCGGCGGAACTCGTCGATGGCGCCCTGCAGGGCGCCGATGCAGGCGCCCGACACCGCGCGCTGGAACACCTGGGTGAACGGAATCCGGTACAAGGGCGCCGGATTGTGCGCGCGCCCCGGACAGCCGGCATCGCTGTGATCGTTGGTGCGCTGGGTGCGGTGGACAGGCACGAACACGTTGTCGACCACGATATCGTGGCTGCCGGTCGCGCGCAGCCCCAGCACGTCCCAGTTGCGCACGATCGTGAAATCGGACGCCGGCAGCAGGAAGGTGGTGTGTTCGAGCGCGCCGGAGCCATCCAGCCTGGGCAGCAGGCCGCCCAGGAAGATCCAGGCGCAGTGCTCGACGCCGCTGGAGAACGACCAGCGGCCGGAGAAGCGGTAGCCGCCGTCGACCGGCTCGGCCTTCCCGGTCGGCATATAGGTCGAGGCGATCAGGGTATCCGACCGGGACGACCAGACATCCTGCTGCGCCTGGTCGGGGAACAGCGGCAGCTGCCAGTTGTGCACCCCGATCACGCCATAGATCCAGGCGGTCGACATGCAGCCCTCGGCCAGGGTCATCTGGATCTGGTAGAACACCCGCGGATCGAGTTCGTAGCCGCCCCAGCGGCGCGGCTGCAGCACGCGGAACAGTCCAGCTTCCTGGAGGTCGCGGATGGTCTCCACCGGCACCTTGCCGGCCTGCTCGGCCTCGGCGGCGCGCGCCGCCAGCACCGGCACCAGGGCCCGTGCGCTGTCGATCAGGCGGATCGCATCGAGCGTCATATGGGTTTCGTTCAGTCTGCTCATCTCACTCCTCGTTATGTGGTTCGCCGCGCCCCGGCGTGGGGCATGAAAGCATGTTCCCACCGCCTCGGCGCCACTTCATCGTCTGAGCGGACTAAGGGTCGGCGCATGGCTAGTCCATGTGGAGGATTCCGGGAGCCGACAAAGACCGCAAGCTTGCCCTGTACATCAGACAAGGGAGCAACCGTGGACACTTCGAGCGCATTCGACCCGCGCGACTTTCGCAAGGCGCTGAGCATGTTCGCCACCGGCGTGACCATCGTCACCACCAGGGGCGGCGATGGCGCCGCCGTCGGCATGACCGCCAACAGCTTCAATTCGGTGTCGCTGGATCCGCCGATGGTGTTGTGGAGCCTGGCGAAGAGCGCCCGCAGCCTGCCCGCCTTCAGCGCCGCACGCTACTGGAACGTGCACGTGCTGGCCAGCGGCCAGGACGCGCTGTCGAACCGCTTCGCGCGCGCCGGCGAGGACAAGTTCGCCGGCCTGGCGCTCGACGACTGCGCCACCGGCGCGCCGCTGCTGCCCGGCTGCAGCGCGCGCTTCCAGTGCCGCTCGGCCTTCCAGTACGAGGGCGGCGACCATGTCATCTTCGTCGGCGAAGTGGTCGGCTACGACCGCAGCGACCTGGCGCCGCTGCTGTACGTCTCGGGCCAGTATGCGGTGGCCGCCCACATGGCCGAGCCGCCCAGGGCCGGCGCCGCGCCCCAGGCCGGCGCATTCTCCGAAGACATGCTGGGCTACCTGCTGGGGCGCGCCCACTACCAGTTCATGGCGCGCTTCCGCCCGCTGCTGGCGGAAAAACGCATCACCGATCCCGAATTCTTCCTGCTCTCGCTGCTGAGCGTGCGGCAGCCGCTGGCGCCGGCGGAGATCGCCGCCCACATGGCCGATACCGGCTTCGAGACCGGCGAACCGGCCCTGGCGGCCGCCTGCGCGCGCGGCCTGCTGCGCCGCGACGACGACGGCTACCGCCTGAGCGCGGCCGGCAGCGACACCATCCTGCACATCCTGGCCGCGGCCAAGGCGGTCGAAGCCGACCTGGATGGACGCATCGGCGCGCCCCAGGGCAGCGCGCTGCGCCGCCTGCTCAAGACCCTGGTCGCCGCCAGCGACCAGGGACTGCCCAGCCTGTGGGCCTAGTTCGATTCAGCCCGTCATTCACCACAAAGGACTCCATGGACCAGCACTCCCCCATCCCGGTCGGACACTTTGCCGACATCGGCAACGGCCAGCAGATCCACTACCACGACAGCGGCAGCGGCGCGCCGGTGATCTTCCTGCACGGCGCCGGCGCCGGCGCCAGCGGCTACAGCAACTTCAAGGGCAACTTCCCCGAGTTCGCCGAAGCCGGCTACCGCAGCATCGTGCCCGACCTGCTCGGCTACGGCCTGTCCAGCAAGCCCGACCTGCCCCAGTACGACCTCGACTTCTTCATCGCCGGCGTCAAGGGCCTGGTCGATGCGCTCGGCCTCGGGCAGGTGACCCTGCTCGGCAACTCGCTGGGCGGCGCGATCGCGCTCGGCTATGCGCTGGCCTATCCCGAGGACGTCGGCCGCCTGATCCTGATGGCCCCGGGCGGCGTCGAGTCGCTCGAGACCTACCTGGCCATGCCGGGCGTGGCCAACATGTTCGCCGTCTACAAGTCGGGACGCACCGGCGTCGACGCCATGCGCGCCGTGATGAGCATGCAGCTGTACGATCCGTCGCTGCTGACCGACGCCATCCTGGCCGAGCGCGCGCCGATCGCCGATACCCAGACCCAGGCGGCGCGCTCGATCCTGAAAGTGCCCGACATGACCGCGCGCCTGGGCGAATTGCGCTGCCCGGTGCTGGCGTTCTGGGGCACCGACGACCAGTTCAATCCGGCCAGCGGCGCCGACAAGCTGATGGCGCATTGCCCCGCCATCCGCACCATCCTGGTCAACCGCTGCGGCCATTGGGTGCAGGTCGAGCACCGCGCCCTGTTCAACCGCATGTGCATCGACTTCCTGCATCATGGATAAGCCGATGAATGACGACCTGGTCGCCGCCCTCGGCGAAGAACTGTTCCATGCCTGGCGCAGCGGCGCCACGCTCGCGCCCCTGAGCGCGCGCCATCCGGCCATCACCATCGACGATGCCTACCGCATCTCGCTGCACACCCTGCGGCGGCGCGAAGCGGCCGGCGAGCGCGTCATCGGCAAGAAGATCGGCGTGACATCAAAGGCGGTGCAGCAGATGCTCGACGTGCACCAGCCCGACTTCGGCTTTCTCACCGATACCATGCACCATCCCGATGGCGCGACGGTCAGCCTCGCCACGGCGCGCCTGATCCAGCCGCGCGCCGAGGGCGAGATCGCCTTCATGCTCAAGGATGACCTGCACGGCACCGACATCACCGCCGAGGACGTGCTCGACGCCGCCGAATGGGTGGCGCCCTGCTTCGAGATCGTCGATTCGCGCGTGCACGACTGGGAGATCCGGATCCAGGACACGGTGGCGGACAACGCCTCCTGCGGCGTGTTCGTGGTCGGCGCCACCCGCAGCGCGCCGCGCGCGCTCGACCTGGCGGCGGCGCGCATGGACCTGTACCGCAACGGCGCGCTGGCCTGCAGCGGCGTCGGCGCCGCCGTGCAGGGCCATCCGGCCGCGGCGGTGGCGTGGCTGGCGAATACCCTGGGCCGCTTCGGCATCCCTTTCCGCAGCGGCGAACTGATCCTGTCCGGATCGCTCGCCGCGCTGGTGCCGGTGTGCGCCGGCGACGCCTTCACGATGCAGATCCACGGCCTGGGCGGCTGTTCCATCCACTTTGTCGAATGAAGAAAGCCATGAAGAAAATCAAATGCGCCGTCATCGGTCCCGGCAACATCGGCACCGACCTGCTGTACAAGCTGCAGCGCAGCAGCGTCCTCGAACCGGTCTGGATGGTCGGTGTCGACCCGGACTCGGAAGGCCTGGCGCGCGCCCGCGCACTGGGCATCAAGACCACCTCCGATGGCGTCGACGGCCTGCTGCCGCACGTGCTGGCGGACGGCGTGCAGATCGCCTTCGACGCCACCAGCGCCTACGTCCACGCCGAGAACTCGCGCAAGCTCAACGAGCTCGGCGTGCTGATGATCGACCTGACGCCGGCCGCCATCGGCCCCTACTGCGTGCCGCCGGTGAACCTGAAGGAACTGGTCGGCACCAGCCGCATGAACGTCAACATGGTCACCTGCGGCGGCCAGGCGACCATCCCGATGGTGGCGGCGATCTCGCGCGTGCAGCCGGTGGCCTACGGCGAGATCATCGCCACCGCCTCGTCGCGCTCGGCCGGCCCCGGCACCCGCAAGAACATCGACGAATTCACCCGCACCACGGCCGGCGCGATCCGGGCGGTGGGCGGGGCGCAGAAGAGCAAGGCGATCATCGTGCTCAATCCCGCCGAGCCGCCGATCATCATGCGCGACACCGTGCACTGCCTGACCGAGACCGCGCCCGACCAGGAACGCATCACCGCCTCGCTGCACGCGATGATCGCGGAGGTGCAGAAATACGTCCCCGGCTACAAGCTGGTCAACGGCCCGGTCTTCGACGGCAACCGGGTCTCGGTGTTCCTCGAAGTCGAAGGGCTGGGCGACTACCTGCCGAAATACGCCGGCAACCTGGACATCATGACGGCCGCCGCCGCCCGCACCGCCGAGATGTTCGCCGAAGAACTGCTGAACGGTACGCTCACGCTCGAGCGCGTGGCAGCCTGACAAACAAGGAGAAACCCATGAACCTCGAAGGCAGGAAGATCATTTTGCACGACAACACGCTGCGCGACGGCATGCATCCGAAGCGCCACCAGATCAGCATCGAGCAGATGCTGGCGGTGGCCAGGGGCCTCGACGCGGCCGGCATGCCGCTGCTCGAAATCACCCACGGCGACGGCCTGGGCGGCAATTCGGTCAACTACGGCTTTTCGGCGCACAGCGATGTCGACTACCTGAATGCCGTGATCCCGCAGCTGAAGCACACCAAGGTGTCGGCGCTGCTGGTGCCCGGCATCGGCACGGTCGACGACCTGCGCGCGGCGCACGCATGCGGCCTGCACACGGTGCGCGTCGCCACCCACTGCACCGAGGCCGACGTCGCCGAGCAGCACATCGCCGCGGCGCGCAAGATGGGACTCGACACCGTCGGCTTCCTGATGATGGCCCACATGACGACTCCTGAAAAACTCGCGCAACAGGCGCTGCTGATGGAGTCCTACGGCGCGCAATGCGTGTACGTCACCGATTCGGCCGGCTACCTGCTGCCGGACGGTGTCGCCGCGCGCGTGGCCGCCCTGCGCGCCGCGCTGCGGCCCGAGACCCAGATCGGCTTCCACGGCCACCACAACCTGGCGATGGGCGTGGCCAACTCGCTGGCGGCGATCGAAGCGGGCGCGGTGCGCATCGACGGCTCGACCAATGGCCTGGGCGCCGGCGCCGGCAATACGCCGCTCGAAGTGATGGTGGCGGTCTGCAACCGGATGCAGGTCGAGACCGGGGTCGACCTGTACCGGATCATGGACCTGGCCGAGGACGTGGTGCTGCCGATGATGGACCACATGGTGCGCATCGACCGCGACGCGCTGACCCTCGGCTACGCCGGCGTGTACTCGACCTTCCTGCTGTTCGCCAAGCGCGCCGCCGCCAAGTACAAGGTGCCGGCGCGCGACATCCTGGTCGAACTGGGACGGCGCGGCATGGTCGCCGGCCAGGAAGACATGATCGAGGACACCGCACTGACCATGGCGCGCGCGCGCGCCTGAGGAAGGGAGGCGTTCGCCTCCCTTTTATCGCTATTGCTGCGCCGCGGCCAGGAAGGCCGGCTTCTCGCCGCCGCCGTGCAGCAGCAGGTTGCTGCCGCTCATGTAGGCGGCCTGGTCCGAAGCGACGAACAGGCAGGCGCTGGCGATGTCGGCCGGCTGCGCCATCCGCCCGGCAGGGATGGTGGCGCCGACGGCGGCGATGCCGGCCGCGTCGCCATAGTGCAGGTGCGACTGCTCGGTCTGCACCAGGCCGGGGCTGACCGCCACCACCCTCACCTTCGGCGCCCATTCGACCGCCAGCGAGGAAACCAGGCTCAGCACGCCGGCCTTGGCGGCGCCATAGGCGGCGGTGCCGGGCGAGGGCCGCAGCGCGCTGATGCTGCCGATGAACACGATCACGCCGCCCTGCCGCGCCTGCATCAGCGCATTGGCCTCCTGCGCCAGGTGCAGGGGCGCCAGCAGGTTGAGGCGGACGATGCTGTCGTGGAAGCGCGGCGAGGCGGTCGCCGCGTCGGCCGCCGGACTGCCGCCGGCATTATTCACCAGCACGTCGAGCCGGCCATGGCGCTCGGCGATGGCGGCCATCATGGCCTTGACGGCGTCGGCGTCCTTGACGTCGCAGGCAATGAAGCTGGCCTCGCGCCCGCCGCCGGACGGCAGGCTTTCCGGCGCCGACCGTCCGCAGACGATCACCCGGGCCTGGGCGGCCAGGAAGGCCTCGGCGATGGCGCGCCCGATGCCCTTGGTGCCGCCGGTGACGAGCACGACACGCTCGTTGAATTGTTCGGATTCGATCATGACGCTGTTCCTGTAGTGGTGGTCACCCTACTGTAGAAGTCCCCCATCCCGGAGGATACGTCCGAAGGGACGATGCCGGCCGGACCGCCAGCGCCGATCATCGCTGCATGACGCTGGCGCGCCGCGCCGCGCGCGACGGAGACCCACCATGCACAGCGCTTCCCCACCACCCCCACCCGCCTCGGCCCTGCCGGAACTGATCGTCGAGCGCCACGAGGGCGGCGTCGCCCTGGTCCTGCTGAACCGCCCGGACGCCACCAACGCCCTCAGCCTGCAGCTGCAGGCCCTGCTGTCGGCCGCCTTCAGCGAGCTGTCCGCCGACGAGTCGGTGCGCGCCATCGTCCTCAGCGGAGGCAGCAAGGTGTTCGCCGCCGGCGGCGACATCAAGAGCCTGGTCGATGCCGGCCCGATCGACATCCTGCAGCGCCATACCGAACGGGTGTGGGCGCCGCTCGAGCGCTGTCCGAAGCCGGTGATCGCCGCGGTCTGCGGCTACGCCTTCGGCGGCGGCAACGAGCTGGCGATGCATTGCGACATCATCATTGCCGGCGAGCATGCCAGCTTCGCCCAGCCCGAAATCCGCATCGGCATCATGCCGGGCATCGGCGGCACCCAGCGCCTGGTGCGCGCGGTGGGCAAGTTCAACGCCATGCGCATCCTGCTCACCGGCAAACCGGTCAGCGCCGCCGAGGCCTGCCATATGGGCCTGGTCAGCCTGGTCGTGCCCGACGAACAGGTATTGCCCGAAGCACTGGCGATGGCGCGTACAATCGCCTCCATGCCCCCCTTGGCGGCCATGCAGATCAAGGAAGTCGTGCTCGCGGGAATGGATGCGCCGCTCGACGTTGCCCTGATGCTCGAGCGCAAGGCCAATCAACTCCTGTTCGCCAGTCATGACCAGAAGGAAGGCATGCAGGCATTCATCGACAAGCGCAAGCCCGCCTACACAGGGCACTAGGAGGTTCACCATGGTCATCGCCGTTTATCCCGGCACCTTCGATCCGTTCACGCGCGGCCACGAGGATCTGGTCCGGCGCGCCGCCGGCCTGTTCGACGAACTGGTGGTCGGGGTTGCCGACAGCCGGAACAAGCATCCCCTGTTCCCGCTCGACGAGCGGCTCGCCATCGCCACCGAAGTGCTGGAGCACTTCCCGAATGTCAGGGTGACCAGCTTTTCCGGCCTGCTCAGGGACTTCGTGCGCGCCAGCGAGGCGCGCGTCATCGTGCGCGGCCTGCGCGCCGTGTCCGACTTCGAATTCGAATTCCAGATGGCGGGCATGAACCGCTACCTGCTGCCGGACGTCGAGTCGCTGTTCCTCACGCCGTCCGACCAGTACCAGTTCATTTCCGGCACCATGGTGCGCGAAATCGCCAGCATGGGCGGCGACGTGTCGAAGTTCGTGCTTCCATCGGTGGAGAAGTGGCTGCGGCAAAAGCTCGCATCCAGTTAATGCGCCGCGTCGCCGTGCGCGGCCGGATAGGCGCGGCAGGCCACGGCGAACGCACCCAGCGCCACCAGCAGCAGTCCCATCGACATCGCCATCGCGTAGCGCAGCGCATCGGCGCCGGCCACCGGCGTCAGCAGGTCGCTGAGCCCGCCGATCAGGATCGGGCTGGCGCCGCTGCCGAGCACCGAGCTGGCCAGCAGCACCATGGCGTTGGCGGTCGCGCGGCGCTCGCCGGCGACGACGAAACTGAGCGCCGCGTACGTCGGCGCGGCCCAGGAGGCAATGAAGAAGGCGAACAGCGCCACCAGCACGGTGACGATGCCGACCTGTCCCGGCGGGACCATGAAGTACACCAGGCTGACCGGCAAGGCGCAGGCGATGCCGGCGAGCGGCACCCCGATCTGCCAGCGCAGGTCGCGCCTGACCAGGTAGTCGGTCAGCATGCCGGACGCCAGCCCGCCGAACACCGACCCGATCGCCGCCGTGCCCGACACCAGGCCGGCCTGCGCCAGCGACAGGTGGTGATAACGGACCAGGTAGGTGAAATTCCAGGCGCCGAACGAGTACGCCGACATCAGCACGCAGGCGGCCGCCACGATCAGCGCGCGCGCCACCGGATTGCGCCAGATCTGGCCCGTCGCACCGCGTGCGTCGCCGGCCGTTCCCGGAGCGGCGGCGCGCGCCGGTTCATGCACCGTCAGCCGGAACAGGAGCGCCACCAGCAGCGAAGCGCCGCCGACCGCGGCCAGGGTCCAGCGCCAGCCCCAGTGCTGCGCCAGCCAGCCGCCCGCCACCAGCGCCAGCAACGAGCCGGCGCTGGCGCCGACGCCGAACGCGCTGATCGCGCGCGAGCGCTGCTGCGGCGCGAACAGGTCGGCGATCATCGACATCGACGCCGGCGCGCTGCCGGCTTCGCTCAGGGCGCCGCCGGCGCGCGTCATGGCCAGCTGCCAGAACCCGCCAGCAGCGGCGCCGAGCGCGGCCACCGCGCCGCCGAGGCCGCGGCACATGGCGATCAGGTGGCGGCGGTCCTTGCGGTCCGCCACGCGCCCGAGCGGAATGCCCAGCATGCTGAAGGTGAGCGCGAAGCCGAGCCCGGTCACGATCCCGATCTCCAGGTCGGACAGCGCGAACTCGGCCTTCACGGGTTCGATGATGACCGCCAGGATCTGCCGGTCCATGAAGGACAGGGCCGACATCGACGCCAGGATCCACAACACGTAGCGCGGATTGTTCGTGGATGCCGCCGCCTGCTTGGCCGGGGTGATGCTGGGGGGTGTGGTGGTCATGGCGGCGCCGCTGGTGGGAAGGAAATTCGATGATAGAGGGCGCGCGCCACGCCCTCGTCGTCCGTTTGCAGTATCAGGGCGTGACGGCGGCGCGCATCATCGCGCGCAGCTGGTCGCCGTAGGGCGGCAGCATGCCCCATTCGCGGCGCGGGTCGTGCGCGCCGGCCTGATACACGCTGCGCGCGTGGCTGAACGCGAGGAAGCCTTCGCGTCCGTGGTAGTGGCCCATGCCGGATGCGCCGACGCCGCCGAAGGGCGCATCGGCCAGGGCCGGATGCATGGTGACGTCGTTGATCGACACCCCGCCCGACAGGGTGTGGTCGAGCACGTGCTGCTGCTCGCGCGGGTCGCTGCCGAAGTAGTAGAGCGCCAGCGGATTGGGCGCGGCGTTCACGGCCGCCAGCGCCTCGCCGATCCCGGCGTAGGTATTGACCACCATTGCGGGGCCGAAGATTTCCTCGGTGGCGACCAGGCTGTCGGCGGGCGGATCGATCACCAGGTGCAGCGCCATGCGGCGTCCGTCGGCCAGGCCGGCGGTCTCGATGCGGGCGCCGCGCGCCCTGGCGTCCTCGAGGTAGCCGGCGATGCGCTGGTGGTGGCGCTCGTTGACCACCGCCACCACGTCGGCGCTGTCGGGGAACATGCCCTCGTGGCAGGCGCGGGCCGCGGCGACGAAGGGCTCGAGCTGTTCGCGCGGCAGCCATACCACGTCGGGCGAGACGCACAGCTGGCCGCCATTGCCGGCCTTGCCGACGATGATGCGCTCGGCGGCATTGCCGATATCGGCGCTGCGTCCGACCAGCACCGGCGACTTGCCGCCCAGTTCCAGGGTCAGCGGCACCAGGTTGGCGGCGGCGGCCGCCATCACCGCCTTGCCGACGGCGGTCGAACCGGTGAACACCAGGTGCGCCCACGGCTGCGCGCTGAAGTCGGCAGCCACGGCGGCGTCGCCGTTGACGACCGCCAGCAGCGCCGGATCGAAGTGCTGCGCCACCGCCGCGGCCAGCACGGCGCCGGTGCGCGGGGCGATTTCCGACGGCTTGAGCACGGCGCGGTTGCCGGCGGCCAGCACGCTGGCGAGCGGCGACAGCAAGGTGTAGAGCGGCGCGTTCCAGGTGCCGATGATGCCGACCACGCCCTTCGGCTGGTACTGCACCCAGGCGGTCGCGCCGAAGGCGTCGAAGGGCGCCACGCTCGGGCGCGGATCGGGCGTCATCCATGACGCCAGGTTGTCGCGCGCATGCTTGAGCGAAGCGAGCGAGCCGAGGATGTCGTTCATGGTCGAGAATACGGCCGGCCGGCCGCCGAAGTCTTCGTCCATCGCAGCGCACAGCGCTTCGTGATGCTCGACCAGCAGGTCGATGACGCGTTGCAGGCGGGCGCTGCGTTCGGCCGCCGTGACCGGGCCTTCGGCCACGAAGGCGGCGCGCTGTACCTCGCGCAGGTGGCGGATTGACTGGTGTGGCATGCGGGTCTCCCTGGTTCTTCTGGTATGTGATGTCAGGCCGCGGCCGGCGTTTCGGCGCCGCCGTCGACTGCGAGGATCTTGCCGGTCACCCAGCGCGCCGCGGGCGAAGCCAGGTAAACCACGGCGGCGGCGATATCTTCCGGCTCGCCCAGCGCGCCCATCGGCGTGGCGCGCACCATGGCGGCCTCCAGCGCCGGGGTGAGGTAGCGCGCCAGCGCCTCGGTACGGATCGCGCCCGGCTCGATGGCGTTGATGCGCACATGCGGCGCGTAGTCCTGCGCCAGGTTGCGCGTCATCTGGTTCAGCCCCGCCTTGGCGGCGCCATAGGCGCTGAAGTGCTTCTGCGCCAGCCGCGCCGCCATCGACGAGATGTTGATGACGGCGCCGCCGCCGGCCTCGCGCATCGGCCCCGCCACTTTCTGGATCAGGAGATAGGCCGGCACCACGTTCCAGGCCAGGGTCGCGCCGAAATCGTCCGCGCTCATGCGGCGCGGATCGTTCGGACCGGCCCCGCCCGCATTGTTCACCAGCACGGTGACCTTGCCCAGTTCGGCCACGGTGCGCTGCACCAGGCGCTCCAGCGCCTGCTCGTCGTTGACGTCGCACGGCACCGCGATGGCGCGCCGTCCGAGCGCGCGGATCGCCTGCGCCACTTCCTCCAGGTCGGCCTCGGTGCGCGCCGCCAGCGCGACATCGGCGCCGGCCTGGGCCAGCGCCAGCGCGCAGGCGCGGCCGATGCCCTTGCCGGCGCCGGTCACGATGGCGACCTGGCCGGCCAGTGAAAACAGATCGGGTACATGCTGCATCAAAACGCTCCTCGTGATGTTGTCATTGCGTACTGCGCGGCGGCGCTCACAGCAGCCGTCCGATGCGGTTCCCTTCGTGCATCGCCTGCTCGATGTAGCCGATGCCGGTGCAGTCGCCCACCGAATGCAGCGGCACGCCGCAGACGGCCAGCATGCGCGCCACGCTGTCGTCGGCTTCGGCGCCGACCGCCAGCACCACCGAATCGGCGGCGCAGCGCCGGATCTCGCCGGCGGTGTCCTGCCACAGCACTTCCTTGGCCGTGATCGCCGTGACCCGCGCCTGGCGGTGCAGGACGCCATGCTTCTCGACCGCCTCGAGCACGCGCCAGCGACGCACGATCGGCAGTTCGCGTCCGGGCTTGTCGCTTTCCTCGAGCACCGTCACGGCGCGTCCGCGCGCCAGCAGGAACTCGGCCAGCTCCAGCCCGACCAGGCCGCCGCCGACGATCACCACCTTGGCGCCGAGCGGCATCCACAGCTTCGACAGGTTCTGCACCGCCTTGGCGCTGTCGGTCACGCCGAGCATGCCGCCGGCCTTGAACATGGCGCGCTCCGCCAGGCTGAGCTTGGCCCTGGCGATGGCGTCGGCGCCGTCGCCCGTCATCAGGCGGCGCAGCTCGTCGCCGCTCCAGACATGTTTCTGGCCGGCGCCGTCGATCGCCGGTGCCGCGCGGCGCGCGCCGCTGGCGACCACGATCGCGTCCGGCTTCAGGCGCGCCACCAGTTCCGGCGTGGCCGCCGTCGACAGGATGACCTCGATCTCCGCGTGCCGCACCTGGTTCACCAGGTAGTCGAGCAGGCGGCCGTTTTCCGGGTAGGCCAGCCCGGCGAAGAACAGCGTGCCGCCCAGCCGGGCGCTGCGTTCCACCAGGGTTACCCGGTGCCCGCGCAGGGCCGCCACGCGCGCCGCTTCCATCCCGGCCGGACCGCCGCCGACCACCAGCACATGGCGCGGCTGGGCGGCCGGCTCGATCGCGGCTTCGGCTTCATGGCCGGTGAGCGCATTGACCGCGCACTTGACGCGCTGGTTGATGAAGATCTGGCTGACGCAGGCGTAGCAGTAGATGCAGGGACGGACATCCTGCGGCCGGTTCTGTTCCAGCTTGATCGGGATGTCCGGATCGGCCAGCAGCTTGCGCGCCATCGTCACGAAATCGAAGTCGCCCTGCGCGATATGGGCGGCCGCGCTTTCCGGTTCGATGCGGCCGGCCGCGATCACCGGCACCGCGACCGCCGCGCGCACCGCGCGCGCATAGGCGACGTAGGCATCGGGCGCCTGCGGCAGCGGCGCCTCGGTGAAGGCGCTGCCGGTGTCGATGGTGGCGTAGGCCGACATGCTGATGGCGTCGGCGCCGGCATCCACCGCGATGCGCGCCGTGGCCACCGCGTCGGCCAGGGTGATGCCGCCCGGGGTGCGCAATTCCTCGCCGTCGAGCCGTACCCACAGCGGGAAGCCGGCCCCGGTGCGCGCCTTGACCGCGCCGATCACCTCGCGCAGCAGGCGCGCACGGTTCTCGAGCGGGCCGCCATAGCCGTCCTCGCGCCGGTTATAGTAAGGCGACAGGAAGCCGGCCAGGATATAGGTATGCGCGGCGTGCAGCTCGACCGCGTCGAAGCCGGCCTGCTGCGCGCGCGCGGCGGCGGCGGCGAAATACTCGACCATCTGCTCGATATCGGCCTGGTCCATCACGCGCAGGCGCGGCACCCCGGGGCCGCGCACGAAGCTGCCCAGCTCCTCGCGCGTCAGCGCGGCCATGATGTCGGTCTTGAGCGGCGGCGGCAGCGACGGCACCCACAGCTCGCGCCCGGCGGCGACGTCGCGCCCGGCAGTCTTGCCGGCATGCTGCAGCTGCATCGCGATCCTGGCGCCGTGGCGGTGCACACGGGCGGCGATGCCGGCCAGCCCGGGAATGAAGTCGTCGCGCGAGACGCCGACCTGGAAGGGCTCGGCGGTGCCATGCGGGTAGGCGATCGCGCACGAGCCCATCGTCAGCAGTCCGGCCCCGCCCTTGGCGCGCGCCTCGTAGAAGGCCTGGATCCGCTCGCCGCAGTGGCCATCCTCCTCGGCGAAGTTGGAGCCCATCGGCGCCATCATGATCCGGTTGCGGATCTCGAGCGTGCCGATGCGGCCCGGCTGGAACAGGGCTTGGTAGGGATGGTCCAATTGGGTCTCCGGTGTGAATGCTTATCTCTTATTATTCCCTTGCCCTGCCCGCCCGGCATCGTCCGTTTGCACGACGCCGCGGCGCGGCCGATGCGCCATAGTAGCGTCGTTTTTCCTCCAACCCCATCCCAGAAGGAAGCACATGTCCACACTCGCCCTCACCGGCTGCGCCTCGGGCATCGGCGCCGCCACCCGCACCGCCCTGCTGGCCGCCGGCCATACCATCATCGGCATCGACCGCCACGGCGCCGACATCGACGCCGACCTGTCGAATCCGGCCGGGCGGGCCGCCGCCGTCGCCGCGGTGCTGGAGCGCTGCGGCGGCGTGCTGGACGGCCTGGTCCTGTGCGCCGGCCTGGGCGCCCACGTCGAGCCGCCCTCGCTGGTCGTGTCGGTCAATTATTTCGGCGTCACCGAGCTGCTCGACGGCCTGCTGCCGGCGCTGCAGCGGGGCCGGGACGCCGCCGCGGTGGTGGTGTCCTCGGTGGCGTCGACCCAGCTGCCCTGGGCGCGCAACCCGCTGGCCGCGGCGCTCGAACGGGGCGACGAGGCCGGCGCCGGCGCGATCGCCTGCCAGGCCGGCGCCCGGGGCGGCCACCTGGCGTATGCCGGCTCCAAGAATGCGGTCACGGTGGCGGTGCGGCGCCGCGCCGCAAGCTGGGGCGCGGCCGGGGTCAGGCTCAACACGGTGGCGCCGGGCGCGGTGGCCACGCCGCTGCTGCGCGCCGGGCTCGACGATCCGCGCTTCGGCCAGGCGATCCGCGATTTCGTTGCGCCGATCGCGCGCCACGCCCGGCCCGAGGAAATCGCGGCGATGATCCTGTTCCTGCTGGGCCCGGACGCCGGTTTCATCCATGGCGCGCAGATGGTGGTCGACGGCGGCGTCGACGCGCTGACGCGCCCGACCGAATTCTAAGAACCTGTCCCGGCAGGCGGGAGCCGCTGCTGGGATAGGTGCTAGGGTTCGTTGCCCAGCAGCGCCACGCTGTTCAGGAAGATCCGCACCAGCTCTGTCTGGCGCCGCACCCCGGTCTTGGAAAAGATCGAACGCAGGTGGGCGCGCGCGGTGTTGCGGCGGATGTTCAGCACTTCCGACGCTTCATCGAGCGACAGTCCGTTGGCGAGCTGGATCGCGAGCGAGGTCTCGGCCGGCGTCAGCTGGAACAACTGCTGGGCCAGGCGGGCCGGCGGTTCGGAGCGGCTCTCGGCATCGCGCATGAACACCGCGACGCTGGGGCGGCGCTTGCCCTCGGTCCACTCGGTCGAATGGATCGCCTGCGCCACCACGCCCCAGGCCACCCGGCCGGACGGCCGGCTGAGCGACATCGCCTCGACCATCGCGGTCTTGCCGGCTTCGCCCTGGCTGCCCTGGCTGAGCACTTTCTGGATCATCTGGTAGAGCTTGCGGTTGTCCGCCGGATAGGTCGCGCACAGTTTCTGCGACGAGATCGAGATGCCGTCGCCGAGCGCGACGATATCGTTGGCCATCGCATTGCGCTCGAGGATGACGCCGTTCTCGTCGAGCACGAAGACGGCCACCATCAGCTGTCCCATCGCATGGCGATACATCGAATCGACCTGGCGGTCGTGATTCACCGCCGCGTACAGGGTCAAGGCGCGCCGCAGGTGCGGGATCAGGTGCTCGCACAGGCTGCGGTCGGCCATCGAGAATGGTGGCGCCTGTTCCGGGCGGGTGACGCGAAAACCGTAGGTGCCGATCCCCGGCAGGTCGATGTCGACCGCCATCACGTGGAACACGCCATGCGGCTCGCACCATTCGCGGTAATACACGGAGCTGCGCCATTCGTCCGGCGACAGCAGGTCGCTGGTGGTGACCACGCGTTCCGGGCGGATGCAGGAAAACGGGCTGAGCCCGACCATCGGATGCTGCGACGACAGCACCCGCATGTCGCCCGCGGCCGAAATGACGTAGCCGAGATCGGCGCCGGAAGCGCGCCGCACGATCAGCGAACAGTAGTTGCCGGAGAACTCCTTGCGCACCTGTTCGAGGCAGGCGGACCAGCTGTCGGTATCCTGTGCCGTGTCGTAGATGGCGCCCAGCAGGTGGCTGAAACGCTCGATCGACAGCGGCGGCGGAGCGGGCACGGTATTCTCGAGAGTCATATTCATATTACAAATAAGTATAGCATCCTGCCGCTTGCCCGCAAGCTCCGCCGGGGCGCCCATCAGTCGATCTCGAACAGGGCCGCGGCGCCCATGCCGCCGCCGATGCACATGCTGACCACCACATGGCGCACGCCGCGCCGGCGCCCTTCCAGCAGCGCGTGGCCGACCAGCCGCGCGCCCGACATGCCGAACGGGTGGCCGACCGAGATCGCGCCGCCGTTCACGTTGAGCCGCTCCAGCGGGATGCCGAGCTGCCGCATGCAGTACAGCACCTGGCAGGCGAAGGCTTCATTGATTTCCCAGAGGCCGACATCGGCCACCGTCAGGCCGTGCTGCCCGAGCAGCTTGGGAATGGCGAACACCGGTCCGATCCCCATCTCGTCCGGGCCGCAGCCCGCCACGGCCAGGCCGCGATACGCGCCCAGCGGCTTCAGGCCGCGCCGGCGGGCTTCCGCGCGGCTCATCAGCACGGAGGCCGAAGCGCCATCGGACAGCTGCGAGGCATTGCCCGCGGTGATGAAACGGCCCTGCTCCACCCAGCGCCCGCCCTTCCAGACCGGTTTCAGCGCAGCAAGACTTTCGAGGGTGGTCGTGGGGCGATTGCCTTCGTCGTGCTCCAGGGTCATGGCTTCGCTGCCGGCGGGCTGGCCGTCCTTGTCGAACAGCTGGCGCACGCTGGCCAGCGGCACGATTTCCTCGGCAAACAGGCCGTCGCGCTGGGCGGCCGCGGTGCGCTGCTGGCTCTGGAAGGAATAGGCATCCTGCTCGGCGCGCGAAATACCGTAGCGTTCCGACACGATCTCGGCGGTTTCGATCATCTGGATGTAGGCCGCCGGCGCCGCCGCCAATACCGCCTGCGACTGGGCCCGGTAAGTGTTCTTGTGCTGGTTCTGGACCAGCGAGATCGATTCGAGGCCGCCGCCGACCGCGATCGTGTGTTCGCCGCACATGATGCTCTTGGCGGCGCTGGCGATGCTCATCAGGCCCGACGCGCACATGCGGTCGATGGTCATGCCGCCGACCGATTCCGGCAATCCGGCGGTATAGGTGCACAGGCGGCCCAGGTTGTAGCCCTGGCTGCCCTGCTGGGCGGCGATGCCGAGGATGACGTCGCCGACCTCGGCGCCGGCGACGCCGGCCTTGTCGAGCGCGGCGCGGATCGCATGGCCGCCGAGGACCGGCGCTTCGGTGTCGTTGAAGGCGCCGCGGAACGCCTTGCCGATCGGCGTGCGGGCGGTGGAAACGATGACGGCTTCTTGCATGGTGGTGGCTCTCGGTAGGAGTGGGAATCGGGCCGCCGGCGAAACCCCGAGGCGGCCATCGTCATCCCATTATCGGCAGGGCCGATGGGACGGACATCGTCTTGTTGGACGATACCGGGGACGGTCAGGTGCCGTAGACTGGCTGCGGGGCCGGCGTCTCGGCGATCAGCTGGGCGATGACCGGGCCCAGCTCGGCCGGGTCCCAGCGCGCGCCCTTGTCGCGTATCTTGCCGGTGCGCCAGCCGTCGGCCAGCGACAGCTCGCCGCCCCTGGCCTCGAAACAGCGTCCGGTCACGCCGCGCGCCTGCGTGCTGCCCAGCCATACCACCAGCGGCGCCACGTTCAGCGGATCCCAGGCGTCGAAGCCGGAAGCCGGCGCCTTCACCATGTCCGGCATCGCGCTTTCCGTCATCAGGGTGCGCGCGGCCGGCGCCAGGCAGTTGACGGTGATGCCGTAACGGCCCAGTTCGACTGCCTGCACCAGGGTCAGGGCGGCGATGCCGGCCTTGGCGGCGGCATAGTTGGACTGGCCGATCGAACCCTGCAGGCCGGCGCCGGAACTGGTGTTGACGATCGCCGCCTGCGGGTCCCGGCCCGCCTTCGATGCGGCGCGCCAGTGGCGGCCCAGCACCCCGGCCAGGCAGAAGTGTCCTTTCAGGTGGACCCGCATGACCTCGTCCCAGTCCTCCTCGGACAGCGACAGGAACATGCGGTCGCGCAGGATGCCGGCGTTATTCACCAGCACGTGCACGTCGCCGAAGGCGGCCAGGGTGGCGTCCAGGATGCGCTGGGCGCCGGCCGTGCTGGTGATGTCGTCGCCGTTCGCCAGTGCGCGGCCGCCGGCGGCTTCGATCTCTGCCGCCACCGCTTGCGCCGCCTCGGTCCGCACGTCGTTGATGACCACGGCGGCGCCTTCGGCGGCGAAGGCCAGCGCGTAGGCGCGCCCCAGTCCGCCGCCGGCGCCGGTGATGACGACGACCCGTTGATCGCAAATACCCATGTCTGCTCCTGAAGATTGGTTGAAAATCCGGCTTGTTAGAGCCGTTCGATGATGGTGACGTTGGCCAGGCCGCCGCCCTCGCACATGGTTTGCAGGCCGTAGCGGCCGCCCGTGCGTTCGAGTTCATGCAGCAGGGTCGTCATCAGCTTGGCGCCGGACGCGCCCAGCGGATGGCCCAGCGCGATGGCGCCGCCGTTGACGTTGGTGCGCTCGTGGGGATAGCCGGTTTCCTGCAGCCAGGCCATCACGACCGACGCGAACGCTTCGTTGATCTCGACCAGGTCGATCTGGTCCAGCCGCATGCCGGCCCGGGCCAGCGCGCGCCGGGTCGCGGCGATCGGCGCGGTCAGGTGCCAGATCGGATCGTCGCCGGCCACGCTGAGGTGGTGGATGCGCGCGCGCGGCGTCAAACCGTAGCGCTTGAGCGCCGCTTCGGACACCACCAGCACGGCGGCCGCCGCATCGCAGGTCGAACTCGACACCGCCGCCGTGATGGACGGATAGGCCGGATCGACCGGCGCCAGCGTGGCCATCTTCGCCAGCGTGCTCTCGCGCGCCGTCTCGTCCATCGCCAGCAGGCCGGGCAGCGCGACGACCTCGCGCTCGAAACGGCCGCTGCGGATCGCGTGCAGCGCGCGTGCGTGGCTGGCCAGCGCGAATTCCTCCATCTGGGTGCGCGTGATGCGCCAGTGGTCGGCGATCCGCTGCGCCGCATAGAACTGGTTCACCGGCGCGTCGCCGAAGCGTGCCTGCCAGCCGCGGCTCTCGGCGAACGGCGTGCTGAAGCCGAGCGGACGCCCGGCCAGCATGGCCGAGGAAATCGGGATGCTCGACATGGTCTGCACGCCGGCCGCGATCACCACGTCCTGGGTGCCGCTCATCACCGCCTGCGCGGCGAAGTGCAGCGCCTGCTGCGAGGAGCCGCATTGGCGGTCGACCGTGGTGCCGGGCACGCCGAGCGGCAGCCCGGCGGCCAGCCAGGAGGTGCGCGCGATATTCCCGGCCAGGGCGCCGATGGTGTCGACGCAGCCGAAAATCACGTCGTCGTACTCGTCCGCAGGAACCGCGTTGCGCTCGACCAGCGCGCGCAGCACGTGGGCGCCGAGGTCGGCGCCGTGGACCGCGGCCAGCGCGCCGTTGCGCTTGCCGGTCGGCGAGCGCAGTGCATCGACAATATAGGCTTCAGCCATGCTCGTGTCTTTCGTGGTTGGGTTCAGTGTGAAAAGCTGGCCAGCGGGCCGAGCGGCGCGCCCTCGGCCAGCAGGGCCGCCGCCACGCGCGCCTTGTGGAAGGCGCGGTCGCCCCAGGCGGCGTCGAGCGCCCAGGCGCGCTTCATGAACATCTGCAGGTCGACTTCCCAGGTATAGCCCATGGCGCCGTGGACCTGGATCGCCTTGCGCGCGGCGGTCCATGCCGCCTCGGCGCAGGCCAGCCTGGCGTGCGACACCCGCAGCGCGCGCTTGGTGTCGCCGTGCGCCAGCGCATCGACCGCCCGGTACAGCACCGGCTTGGCGAATTCGATCCTGGTGACGACGTCGGCGAGGTGGTGCTTGACGGCCTGGAAGGCGCCGATCGGCTTGCCGAACTGCTTGCGCTGGGCGGCGTAGTCGACCGCCAGGTCGAGCATGCGCTGGGCCAGGCCGAGTAGCTGGCCGCTGGCATTCAGCGCGCCGCGCTCCAGCGTCTCGTCCCACAGCTTCCTGCCGGCTTCGGCATCCGCCGCCAGCGTTTCCGGGCCAGGCCGCCACGCGACCTGGGCCAGCCGGCGCGAGGCGTCGATGCTGGGCAGCGCGCTGACGGTGACGGCCGTGCGCGGCACCGCATGCACCTCGGTCCCGTGCGGCAACAGCAGCAGGTCGGCCAGTTCGGCATCGGCCACCCAGGGATTGACCGGGTGCCCGACCGCGATCCGGCAACTGCCGTCGGCGATGCGCGGCAGCCAGGCCGCGCGCAGCGGGTGGCCGGCGTCGAGCGCGGCCAGCAGGCCGGTGGCCACGTAGGCGGTGTCGGACATCGAATCGGGGATCGCGTAATAGCCGAGTTCCTGGGTCAGCAGCGCCCAGTCGACGTCGCCCAGGCCCATGCCGCCGTCGGCTTCCGGCACCGACAGGCTGAACATCCCTTGCGCGGCGATCCTGGCGCGCAGGGCCGGCGAGCGGCCCTGGTCGGTCTCCCAGATCTCGCGCAGCATTTCCGGCGGCGCCTCGGTCATGAAGAAGCGGCTGATCGAATCGCGGAACGCGACCTGCTCTTCGGTGAAGGTGAAGTCCATGGGTTCTCCGGATTAGCTCTTGGGCAGGCCGAGCACACGCTCGGCGATGATGTTGCGCTGGATTTCATTGGTGCCCGCGTAGATCGGGCCGGCCTGGGCGAACAGGAAGCCTTCGAGCCAGTCGCCGTTGCCGGCCGCCTCGCCGGTCAGCTCGGCGCGTGCGCCGAGGATCCGCATCGCGGTTTCATGCATCTCCAGGTCCAGCTCCGACCAGAAGATCTTGTTGGTGCTCGACTCGGCGCCGATCGTCGCGCCGCGCTGCAGCCGCCCCACCGTATGGTAGGACGCCAGGCTATAGGCTTCGGCCCCCATCCAGGCCCGCATGACCGCCTCGCCGATGGCGGGATCGCGGTCGGCATGGGCGCGATTCGCCCGGTACAGCTGCATCAGCTTGTGCGCGGTATGCTGGAAGCGCGCCGGGGAACGCAGCAGCAGGCCGCGCTCGAAGCCGGCGGTCGCCATCGCCACCTGCCAGCCGCTGCCTTCGTCGCCCAGCCGGTTCTCGACCGGCACCCGGACATCGTCGAAGAACACCTCGGCGAACGCGTCCTGGCCGTTGAGCGCCTTGATCGGGCGCACGGTGATGCCCGGCGAATCGAGCGGCACCAGCAGGTAGCTCAGGCCATGATGGCGCTGCGACTGCGGCTCGCTGCGAAACAGCCCGAACAGCCAGTTGGCGAACAGGGCGCGGGTCGACCAGGTCTTCTGGCCATTCAGCACGTAATGGTCGCCCTCGCGCACGGCGCGGCTGCCGATGGCCGCCATGTCGGAGCCGGCGTTCGGCTCCGACCAGCCCTGCGCCCACATGTCGTCGCAGCGCGCCATGCGCGGCAGGAAGCGCCGCTTCTGCTCCTCGGTGCCGAATTCCATCAGGGTCGGGCCGAGCAGCAGGATGCCGTTCTGGTTGACACGCATCGGCGCATCGGCGGCCCAGTACTCCTCCTCGAAGATCAGCCAGTCGATCAGGTCGCAGCCGCGCCCGCCCAGTTCGACCGGCCAGGTCACGCTGCTCCAGCCGGCGTCGGCCAGCTGCGCTTCCCAGCGCCGGTGCTGCTCGAATCCGGCGCGCGTGTCGACGCTGCCGAAGCGCTCGGCGGGCACATGGGCGCGCAGCCAGGCGCGCACCTCGTGGCGGAAGGCCTGCTGTGCCGGGGTATAGGTCAGATCCATGTCGACTCCTTGTGCTCAGAAGCTCGCATCGCGCTTGTCCACGAAGGCCTGGCGCGACTTCGCCGAATCGGGGCTCAGGTAGGCCTGCAGCGTGAAACCCTGCTCCCAGCGGTACTTGTCTTCCAGGTTGCCGTCCTCGATGCCGTTCAGCGCCTCCTTGGCGATGCGGATCATGGCCGGGCTCTTGGCGGCGATCAGGGCCGCGATCTCCAGCGCGTTCGAGCGCAGCTGCGCGGCCGGCACCATGCGTTCGACCGCGCCCAGGCGCCAGGCTTCGGACGCCGGGATCATGGCGCCGGTGAAGAAGGCGTAGCGGGTCTTCTGCAATCCGAACAGGCGCTGCAGGTGGGCCGCGCCGCCCATCGCGCCGCGATCCACCTCGGGCAGGCCGAAGGAGGCGTTGTCGGCGGCGATGACGAAGTCGGCGGCGCCGCAGATGCCGATGCCGCCGCCCAGCACGAAGCCGTGCACCGCGGCGATCACCGGCACCGGGCAGCGGTGGACCGCCCTGAAGGTGGCATAGTTGCCGGCGTTGACCGAGACGATCCGGTCCGGCTCGGCGTTGAGCTGCTTGATATCGACGCCGGCGCAAAAGCCGGGCCCTTCGGCGCGGATCACGAGCACGCGCACGGCGGCCTGGTTGCCGAGCTCCGTGATCGCGGCCGCCAGCGCGTGCCAGCCGGCGTCGTCGAGGGCGTTCACCGGAGGCCGGTCGAGCACGAGCTCGGCGACGCCGTTGTCGTGGAGGGTTGTCGCGAACTGCTGGTTCATGGGGCTTCCTTGTCAGTGATCTGTTGAATTAGTAGGCGCCGAGCCGCGCGCGCATGCGGCAGGCGTCGGCGACGATGCCGTCGACCACCTGCTGGCAGGACAGCAGCTGGCCGATCAGGGCCACCACCTGGCCGGAGGACATCACGCCCTCGGCCGGCTTGCCGTCGACCATCGAGCGCTGCAGCAGCATCGGCGCATTGGCCGCCATCACGACCTGGGCCACCGAGGCGGCGTCCTGGCGCATGGCCTGCAGCAGCACCCCGAGCGCGTGGCGCCCGGTCATGCCGGTCTGGCTCTTCCAGGCCAGCGCGCTGCGCAGCGCGATCCACACCCGGCGCAGCGGCGCGGCGCGTTCCAGCGAGGCCAGGAACTCGTTGCCGATCATCCGCTGCGGCATGCCGTCGACCAGCCAGGACACGCGCACCTGCTCGGCGTCGCGCACCGCCAGGTAGCGTTCCAGGGTCGGCGCCGGCACCCCGCTGTCGGTCGTCATCAGGAAGCGCGTACCCATCGCCACGCCCTGGGCGCCGAAGGCCAGGGCGGCCAGCAGGCCACGGCCGTCGTAGAAGCCGCCGGCCGCCACCACCGGCACCGCGACCGCGTCGACCACCTGCGGCAGCAGCACCGTGGTCGGCACCGCGCCGGTGTGGCCGCCGCCTTCGCCGCCCTGGATCGTGATCGCGTTGGCGCCCATCTCGATGGCCTTCTGCGCATGCTTGAGCGCGCCCACGGTCGGCATGCAGACGATGCCGGCGTCGCGCAGGCGGCCGATGGTGGCGCGGTCCGGACCGCGGCCGTAGCTGACCGCGCGCAGGCGGTGCTTGATGGCCAGGTCGAGCAGCTGCTGCGCGTTGGGCTGGAACATGTGGAAATTCAGGCCGAAGGGCTTGTCGCCGGTCAGGCGCTTGACGCGGAGGATATCGGCCTCGATCCGGTCGGCCGGGATGGTGGCGCCGGCCAGGAAGCCGAAGGCGCCCGCATTGCAGGTCGCCGCCACCAGGTCGGGGCCGGCCACCCAGCCCATCGCGGTCTGCACGATCGGATAGCGGCAGCCGAGCAGGTCGCACAGCGGCGTATGCAGCTGCGCGCTCATGCGCCCGCCTTGTTGGCCGCCGCCATCGAGGCGGCGTCATGCCCGCCCAGGTGGCCCTGCCCCAGCAGCTGGCCGTGCGCGTGCGCCAGCTGGTGGTAGCCATAGGCCATGTCGATCGTCATGCGCAGCCCCTGCAGGTCCTCGGCGCGGTTGAGCACCTGCTTGGTCAGCGCCAGCCCGAGGCGCGGCTGGGCGGCGATGCGGGCCGCGATGGCCGCGGTCTCCTGCTCCAGCTGCGCCGCCGGCACCACCCGGTTGACCATCCCCATGGCGAAGGCGCGCTGCGCCGTCATGCGCTCGCCGAGGAACAGGAATTCCTTGGCGATGCGCGGATTGAGTTCCTGCGCGTGGGCGAAATACTCGACTCCCGGAATGCCCATGCGGACCACGGGATCCTGGAAGAACGCGTCTTCCGATGCGACGATCAGGTCGCATACCCAGGCCAGCATCAGCCCGCCCGCCACGCAGGCGCCCTGCACCATCGCGATGGTCGGCTTGGGAATGTCGTGCCAGCGCCGGCACATGCCGACATAGACTTCCTGCTCGCGTGCATAGTTGAATTCCGCGGCCGGCTTGTTGGCATGGTCCCACCACAGGTGGGCGCGCTCGAAGGACTTGTTGACGTCGCGCCCCGGGGTGCCGATGTCGTGGCCGGCGCTGAAATGCCTGCCGGCCCCGCGCAGCACGATCACGCGCACCGCGTCGTCGTCGACGGCGCGCTGGAACGCGGCGTCGAGCGCGTAGGTCATCTGCGAATTCTGCGCATTGTTGAACTGCGGGCGGTTCATGGTCAAGGTCGCCACGCCCTCGCTGGCGTGGTACAGCACCGGGCAGGCGGTTTCGTAGTCCGCGTGATCGGCACGCAGGACAAATTCGGACTGGTCAAGCATGGCTGGGTCTCCGGCAGGGTCAGGCGCCGAGCGCCGTGGCGCGCAGCTGGTGCGGGTCGAGGCGCGCCAGCAGCGCCAGCTGGGCCGCGGTCGGCGCCGGCGTCTCGGGGATCGCGTCCGGGATGCACAGCGCGAAGCCGGTCGCTTCCTGTACCTGCTGGGCGCTTACCCCCGGGTGCAGGGACAGGATGCGCAGCTGGCGCTGCGGGCCGCCGAAGTCCATCACGCACAGGTTGGTGACGATGCGGCGCAGGTCGATGTCGTCGAAACTGTAGCCGCGCGGCAAGCGCTCCGGGTTGTAGCCGATCGAGGCCACCATGTCGACTTCACCGCTGACGAACACCTTGGTGCTGTGCTGCGGAATGAAGAAGGAATTGGCGTGGCTGATCGAGTTGCCGGGAAAGCCGCGCACCCCCAGCATCTGCGCCTTGGGGCGGCGGTAGTCGGATCCCACCATCGAGATGTTGGCCTGGCCATAGCGGTCGACCTGGGTCGGCCCGACCATCGCATGGCGCTTGCCGCTCCAGACATTGTCGAAGATGCGCGAAAAACCCATCCAGGTCTCGCGCTGCATCTGGTAGTCGCCGCGCGGGCCGAGCGGCACCGGCTCGCTGACCAGCCAGGCCTCCGAATCGGTCATCATCAGGTCGGGATTGCTCGATGCCATGCACAGCGAGGCGGCCAGGCGCGGCACCACGCCGATGCCGGTGGCGAGCACTTCGCCGTCCTCGTTCCAGGACTGCGCCGCGGCGCAGACGATACGGTCGATCAGGGAAAAATCGTTCACGAGCATGTCCTTTCAATAGACCGTTGGCGCCAGTTTGGCGATGGCGGCAGGGCCGCCGACAGCATCGATATAAGCCGCTTCGCCGCCATCGACGAAGCGTTCGGCGTAGCGCGCCCAGCCGCCCTCCTCCCTGGCGCTGGCCGCGTACAGGCGCAGGTGGGCCTGGTCGACGCCGTAGGCCGGCGCGCAGGAGCTCGGGTGGGCGCCGCCCGGCAGGTGCACCACGCCGGCGGTGGCCGAGCGCTCCCAGTACACGTAGCGCGCCTCCTCGCCGTTCGCGAAATATGCGTCGTCGACCAGCTCCTCGCAGGACACATAGGTGCTGCGCGCGGCGCGCGCGAACAGGTCGTCCATGTAGATGTCCGGCCCGCGCACCTGGCACACGCCGCGGGCGCTGGCGCGGTCGACGTGCAGCAGCGCCGCATCGAGCGGCAGGGCCGGCATCGCGACCCAGTCCTTGGCGTCGTAGGGCGAGCCGATCACCTTGAGGTCCGGGTTGTGGCGGATCACGTCGGTGCCCAGGCCGATCCGGGTGGGAATGAAGGGCACCTGCATGGCGGCGGCTTTCAGGCCCAGCATCAGCATGCCCTCGTCGATCTCCATCACCTCGAGCGCGCCAGCCTGGCGCGCCTGGCGGAAATAGGGTTCGAGCGGGATGGCGTCGAGCGACACGAAGGCGAACACCAGCTTGCGGATCTTGCCGGCGGCGCACAGCATGCCGACATCGGCGCCGCCGTAGGCGACCACGGTCAGGTCCTTGAGCGGCGAGCGCAGGATCTCGCGCACCAGGGCCATCGGCTTGCGGCGCGGGCCCCAGCCGCCGATACCGATCGTCATGCCGTCCTTCAGTTGCGCGACCACGTCGCACGCACTCATCTGCTTGTTCATTGCTGGCCTTTCTGTCCGATCGAAAAATCGTGTCCCCACAGGCTGACCTGGGTGAACTCGTGGGTGATGTGGCTGGCCCAGTCGACCACCGTGCCGCCATAGCCGAATTCGACGTCGAAGCCCGACGGCGACTTCATGTAGAAGGAAATGACCTTGTCGTTGGTGTGCTGGCCGAGGGTCGAGGATTGCGGCACCGCGTGCGCGGCCATGCGGTCCATGGCGCGCCCCACTTCCGCCATCGATTCGACTTCGACCATCAGGTGCACGCAGCCGCTGGGCACCGCGAAGCCGGCCAGCGCGAGGCTGTGGTGGCGGCCGTTATTGCAATGCAAGAAGTAGATCGGCAGGGTCGGGCCGTCCTCGCCCGCCGGCTTGAAGTTGAACATGTCGGACAAGCCGAAACCGAGCACCTCGCAGAACAGGCGCATGGTGGCCTCGAATGCGGTCGCCGGCAGCACCACGTGGCCCATGCCGATGTCGCCGGTGATGAAGCGCGCCACGCCGACCGGCGAGGCGAAGTGGCGGAACGCCGACTGGAAGCCCCAGACGATCTCGTGCCGGTTGCCGGAAGGGTCGACGAAGGCGGCCAGCTGCTGCACGCAGCGCTGCGCGCACAGGGCCGCGCTGCCGTGGATGACCTCGACCCCGGCTGCGCGCAGGGCCTCGACGGCGCCGGCGAAGCCGGCCTGGCTGGCCACTTCCCAGCCGGTGGCGACGTAGGCGTCGCGCTCGCCGTGCTGCACGGCGATGCGGAACTGGCGCTCGTCCATTTTCAGGTACAGGCCGCCGTGCGGCGCCTCGCATGCCATCATGCCGAGCACCTGTTCGGCGTAGTCGCGCCACTTTCCGAGGTCCGTGGATTCGGCCACGATGTAGGCCAAGCCTCTGATATCTGCCATGATGCGTTGACTCCTTTGATCGCTGGGGTGTGCATCGATTATTGTTCCAGCAAGGCGCCGCATCATCGTCCAATAAGACTAACGCCGCGCCCAAACGAAAAACGCCGCGGCCCGGTGCGGGCGGCGGCGCCTGGATGGCCCGGCGGCAGGTGGCGGCTAGCTGGCGGCTGCCCGGTACGGCTTGAGCGCGGAGGCGAACGCCAGCACCGCGAGCAGGAAGGCGAACATCACCGCCGCCATCGCCCAGCGCAGCGCGTGCACGCCATGGGCCCCGCTCAGGCCATCGCTGAGCATGCCGACCGTCAGCGGACCGAGGCCGCCGCCGACCGCCGTCAGCATCAGGTTGTAGACCGCAATCACGGTGGCGCGCCGGTCGGCCGGGATGATGGTGCTCAGGGCGGTCAGGCTGGGCGCGGCCCACCAGACCGCGAAGATCGAAAACAGCAGGCTGAACGCCATCGCCCTGGGAACCAGGAAGCCGCCCAGCTGCCACGGGTCGCCGGCCGGATACATCAGGTAGGCCAGGCCCAGCGGCAAGGCCAGCAGGGTGCCGACGATCGGCACCCCCAGGTGCCAGCGGATGTCGCGCCGCGCCAGCCGGTCGCACAGCCAGCCGCTGCCGAGCGCGCCGATGATGGCGGCGACGCCGCCGGTCACGCCGACCAGGGCGCCGGCATTTTGCAGGGTCAGGCCATGGCTGCGCACCAGGAAGGCGGTATTCCAGATGCCGATGCCGTAGCCGGCGAAGCCGAGCAGCAGGCCGGCCAGGCAGATGCGCACGAAGGCGCGGTCGGCCAGCGCGCCGCGCAGGATCTGGCGCATCGACACCGCGGCGGCGCCGGCCTGCCTGACGCCGTCGTAGGCGCCGCGCAGCGGCTCGATGCCGCCGAAGCGCAGCAGCAAGGCCGCCACGATGCCGGGAATGCCCATCCAGATGAAGGCGCTGCGCCAGCCGTAGTGATGGGCGATCCAGGAACCGAGTCCGAGCCCGACCAGGGTGCCGAGGTGCGGCCCGAGCATGAACACGCTCATCGCGCGCGCGCGCTGGCGCGCCGGATACAGGTCCGAGATCATCGACAGCGACGGCGCCGTGCCGCCCGCTTCGCCGACGGCCACCCCGACGCGCGCGAAGGCCAGCTGCCAGTAGCTGCCGGCCAGGCCGCACACCGCCGTCATCGCGCTCCAGGCCGCACAGCACCATGCGATGAAATTGCGCCGGTTCGCCTGGTCGGCGTAGCGGCCGAACGGCACCGCCAGCACACTGTAGACCAGGGCGAACGCGAGTCCCGTCAACAGTCCCATCGCGGTGTCGGAAACGCCGAATTCGGCCTTCACCGGCTCGATCAGCACCCCCATGATCTGGCGGTCGATCAGGCTCATCGCATAGACGAACAACAGCATCAGGAGCGTGATGTGGCGGCGGTTGGCGGCAGGGGCTAGCGCCGCCGGTTCAGGAATGGCCGGGGCTGGAATGGTGGTCATGGTGACTCGCGAATGAGGTGTGAGAACGTGGGCAATCAGCGCGCCGGCTGGCTGAATGGCGCGCCCTTGTCCGGCGACGGCTCGGGCGACAGCCCGGGCACGCACTTGCCGAGATGGTTCTCAATGTCTGAAACCCTGAAAAATCCTCTCCACCCCGGCCCGTGAAGCGACCGATTCATGGAGTTCGTTGAGGAATGCTTTCGGTTGAGGTTCGCTGGGGGCGATGAGCCAAACCATTCCCACCACGCCAACGACGACCAGCACGAGCGTACAAAAACGGGCAATTGACATGATACTCACCTTGGAGAGTGGGTTCGGGAGGCCTGCGTCTACCGTACTGCTCCGCGGCGGGCATTCAATCGTCCGTTTGGACTATATGGCCCATCCATGGCGACATGCCGAAGCGACGCGCGCCTCGGCAGTTCCTTGCAGCGCTACTGCGATCAGTCCGCATCTCTCGAGCTTGCTTATCCGGTCCGGACCGGGTCTGGAAGCCGACGCGGACCGATCACGGCGACCTACCAGAACTTGTAGCTGGCCGAGAAAGCGAACTGGCGTCCGAACAGGTTCTGGCTGTGGTTGTACCCCTCCCAGCCGTTCGGGTCGTAAGTTGGCTTCTTGTCCAGAACATTCTTGATGTTCAGCCCAAGGTTCAGGTTAGTGACCGGTTTCCAGTTGAAGCCCAGGTTCACCGTCGTGTACGACGGCGCACCGTCGCACAACTCCTGGGGCAGCGACACGGACGCCGCCGTGCAGTTGGCCGGCGTATTGTCGGTGTCGTACGGCCCGTACGCCCATTTGCTCCTGCCCGTGAAGTTGACGAACAGGCTGGTGGTGAAGTTGCGGACCACCCAGTCGGCATTGAATGTTGCACGCAGGCGCGGCGAGTTGTAATAGCCGACGTAGTTCCCCGAGAAGCCGCTGCCGTCCTCGTAGTTGTAGGTCTCGCGCCTGCGGATCGTCGCCGACACGCCCGTGTTCAGCCTTCCAAATTCGCCCAGCGAGATGCGGGTACGGGCATCGATGTCGAAGCCGTCGACCAGGGTGCGGCCACGGTTCATGTACGAGTTGATCAAGCCGCCCAGGTTGCCGACCGAGTAGGTCGGAATGCCGCCGGCACAGGCCGCCGCGTTGGCCGGATTGGCGCACATGGTGACGACTGCCGCCATGTTGGCGCGGTCGGCATCGGTCAGGTCGTTACGGATCGCCTGGTCGGTGCCGGCCAGGGTGGGACCGTGGGTGTCGACCAGCTCGGTGAACAGTTGGTTGAAGTCCTGGCGCACGATTTCATCGCGGCGGTTCACGAACCAGTAGTCCAGCGAGATGCTGACATCCCTGACCGGCTGCAGCACCAGGCCCAGGGTCGCGATCCTCGCCTTCTCCGGCTGCAGCTCCGGATTCGGCGGCGTCAGGCCGCCCGCCGTGGTCGAGCAGTTCGAATTCAGCAAATTCTTGCCCAGTTCGGCCTCCGGCGCCGAGACCGATTTCAGCAGCAGGCGTGCGATCGCATTGGTCTCGTCGCAGCGCACCGTGTCGCGGATGCCGCCCACCTGCGCAAACACGCCGCCGGAACCGGATTCCGCCAGGTTGGGCGCCCGGAAGCCTTCGGAATAGGTGCCGCGCACCATCACTTCGGGGCGGGCGCGCCACTGGACGCCGATCTTCGGCGCCAGGTTGGCGCTGAAGTTCGGGTATTTGTCCAGGCGGGCGGCGGCATTCAGTTCCAGCGTGTCGGTGAGCGGCACCACCACTTCGCCGAACAGCGCGGAGATGGTGCGCCGGCCATCGAACCAGGAGCCGCCCTGCTGGGTAATCAGCCCATTCGCGGCGTCGGCGTTGCCGGGCGTGTCGAAGCTTTCGCGCATCAGGCTGGTGCCGAAGGCGGCGCGCACTTCGCGCCCGCCCAGCCTGGCCAGCGTGCCCTCGATCTTCGCATCCCAGGTGATCAGCTTGGTCCAGGACTGGATGTCGAAGGTCGGGTAAGCCTCGCGCAGCAGCGCGGCGTTGGCCTCGCTGATTTCGCCGAACCTGTAGGCCGGATTGTCGGCGATGTAGGTACGGCCGGTGACCGGATCGACCGTGAACGGGCCGAATGCCTTCTCGAAGCCTTTGGTGTTGATGTTGGTGGTCTGGTACAGCGTCGAGTGGCTGCCGGCCACGCTCAGCGCGGTCTCGAATTCCCAGTCGCCGAACACGCTGCCGCGCAGGCCGGCCAGCGCGCGGTAGCTGTCGTCGATATTCTTCTGGCCGAAGTGGCCGACGGCGTCCTGCAGCAGGTAGTTCAGGCCGGCGGCCCCGCCCATGGTGGCGGCCATGTCCGCACCCAGCCGGCCCTTCAGGTAGACGTTGTTCGGTCCCAGGAAGGGATTGGTGAAGGTATTCAGCCGGGTCCCGGTGTTGCGCGAGAACCAGTTGCTCGCGGTGCCGCTGTTGAAGGCGCGCGGGCCGTTCTCGCCGCGCATCTTGATATGGGTGTAGGCGGCTTCCGCAAAGCCTTCCAGGTCACCTTTGAGGCGCATGCGGCCGGCGAGATAGCCGGTGACGCGGTCCGAGGTCGGACCGGTATCCAGCGAGTACGGCAAGGTGTTCCAGATGCAGCGGGTGCCGGACGCCTCGGTGATCGAGGTCGGGCAGCCCGCCACGGCGCGCTGGACGCGGGCGTTGTTCCTGGCCGGGTCGAAGACGAAGAAGGTGCCCGGGTTCATCACGCCCGGCTCGCTGCCGGTCCCGATGCGGAAATTCGGGATGAAGGTCGGGTTATTGACGTAGAAATGGGCCGGCCGCTTGTCGTAGGTGTCCGACAAGGCAATGCGGTCGCGCTGGTATACGTTGACCGAGCCGTACACGTTGTAGCCATCGCTGCCCAGGTCGCCCGTGCCGAACAGCAGGCTGCCCTGGCGCTCGCCGTAGGAGTCGACCTCGGCCGAGGAATCGTGGCTGGCGCGGGCCTCCAGGCCCTGGTAGTTCTTCTTCGTGATCACGTTGATGACGCCCGCCACCGCATCCGAGCCATAGACCGCCGACGCGCCGTCGGTCAGGACCTCCATGCGCTCGATGGCCGCCGCGGGAATCGCATCGATGTTCACGAACATGGTCTGGAAGCCGGACGGTGCGCCATAGAAGGACAGGCGGCGGCCGTTCAGCAGCACCAGCGTTCCCTGCGCCCCCAGGCCGCGCAGGTTGGCCTGCGAACCGCCATCGGAACCGGTGAACATCGAACGGAAGTCCTGCTGCGCGGGACGCGCGGCGGGCAGGTTGTCCAGGACCTGCATCAGCGTGCGCGCGCCCATGTTCTCGATCTGCCTGGCGTCGATCACCTGCACCGGCGACGCCGTCTCCGCATTGATGCGCTTCAGGCTCGAGCCGGTGACCTCGACCCGCGCCATCTTTCCGCTTCCTTCGTCCGGCTTTGCAGTCTTCTCGTCCGCCTGGCCCGCGGCCAGTGCGCCGGACGCCATCCCCGCAGCCGCCAGTGCAGCCATCAGTTTCTTGAGTTTCACGTATCTCTCCTTGTCATGTGTTATCGCCCTTCGCACGCTGGCGAGGGCTCTTTTGAAAAACGGAACGCGCAGCGCCTGCTACTGCAGCGGCAGCGTGTCGACGTCGACCGCAGGCGCGCTGCCGGTCGCGCCACGGGTAAAGTGCTGGTCCAGCGGCACGCGGTCGCTGAAGAAGCCGCCGTTGCGCAGGTAGAAGCCGCCGTTGCGCAGCCCGCCGGCGTAGTCCATGCGCTGGGCCTTCCTGGCGGTGGCGTCGCCGGTGAACCGCGCCGTCGTGATCTCGCTCCAGGCGCCGGATGCCGTGCGCGCCCACTGGTTGCCATGCTCGGCCAGGCGGCCCAGGTAGCCTTTGGTGTCGATGAAGTTCTCCAGGAAGGAGTAGACGCCGGCATGGTAGGTGGTCGTCGCCGGCCGCTTCCAGGTGGCGATGTAGCGCCAGGCGCCGCTTTCCGGTGCGAAGAACCAGGCCGAGAAATCGGTGCCGCCCTCGCCATCCGGACGCGCGCGGGTGAGGAAGCGGTAGGTGTTGCCGGCCACCCAGTCGTAGACGAGGTAGGACTGGCCGCCGGTGCCTTCGCCGCCGAAGCCGTTGTCCACCACGCCCGCGCCCTTGCCCACCAGCCTGGTCTGGTCGCCGTTCTCGGCGTCCCAGACCGAGAACAGCACCCAGCGCTCCGACGGCGACTTGACCTGGATGCCGAAGTAGCCGCCAGTGAAGCCGTTGGCCATGTAGTAGGACCCGATCGTGTCCTGGCCAGGAGGCACCGTGACTTCGCTGTAGAAGTACTCGGTGTTCGCCGGTACGGTATAGCCCAGGTGGACCGATGGTCCCCGCCGCGACCAGTAATGCTTGGCTGCGTCGGACGCGTAATCGACGCCCGCCGTCGTGTCCAGCTTCAGGCCGGAGACGTCGCCGAAGTAGCCGCCGTCCTTGCTGATGCCTTGCAGGTCGACCCGGACATAACCGGCGGGCAGCCTGAGCGTCCCCACCTTGACGGCCTTGTTCGCGCCCTGGGTCAGCTTGACGTCGAACGGGGTACCGTCGACCGTGACGCGGATCCTGCTGTGCCTGCTGCCGGCCAGGCGCGCATCCAGGCTGACGGCGGCGCTGCCGGCCTGCGCCATCCTGAACCAGATGCTGGTCACGGTGGCCGGGTCGGTCCAGTTGGCCAGGCCATTGGCGTTGATTTCCTCGGTCGCGCCGGCGCCGGCGGCGGTGACGAAGGCGTTCCCCGCCAGGGCCACGGTCAGCGGAGCCGCCTGCGGCTCGCCGCAGGCAAGCAGGAAGAGCGCGGCATTCAACATCAGCGTGCTGGATTTCATCTGGTTTCCCCGAGTGAGTGGAGCGGCATGGGTACGGCTCAATAGCGGTCGTCGAAGGCGAAGATCGGCTTGCGGGTGCGCCAGCGGCCGCCCGTGAAGTCGGGGAAGTCGAGCGTCTGGAAGCCGAGGGCGATCGACTGCTCGGACAGCGGCGTGATCGCGCTCCAGGTGATGGCGTCGTAGATATCGATCGGCATCGGGGCGTTTTCCTTCAGCGCCTCGACGAAGGCGTGGATCACGAAGAAGTCCATGCCGCCGTGTCCGGCGCCGGCGGCGCGCTCTCCCAGGCGGCGCCACAGCGGGTGGTCGTACTTGTCCAGCCACAGCTTGAAGTCGTCCCATTCGTGCGGCTTGCTGACGCCCTCGACGTGCACCGACCGGTTCAGGTCCATCCACAGGCCGCGCGTCCCCTGCACCCGGAAGCCCAGCGAATACGGGCGCGGCAGCGAGGTGTCGTGCTGGAGCACGATGGTCTCGCCGTTGTCGCAGGCGAGCGTGGTCGTGACGATGTCGCCCAGGCGGAACTGCGTGCTGGCGTTCGGATGATCCTTGCCGCCCTGCTGCACCACGTAGTCGTGCAGTCCCGCCGCCTTGGAGGCGAAGCTGTTGATGCGGGTGAAGCGGTTGCCGCGGTTGATGTTGGCGTACATGGCGCACGGGCCGATGCCGTGGCTCGGATACAGCTCGCCGTTGCGGCGTACCGAGTGCTGGGTGCGCCAACGCGCTTCGGACCAGCCGCGCGGCCCGAATTCGACGCCGCCGCCGTAGGGTTTCTCCGGGTCGCCGCTGTTGAACTTCACGGCGCGCAAATCGTGCTGGTAGCCGCCCTGCATGTGCACCAGTTCGCCGAACAGGCCCGAGCGCACCATCCGCAGCACGGCCAGGACGTCGCGCCGGTAGCAGACGTTCTCCAGCAGCATGTAGGGCGTGCCGGTCTTGAGCTGGACGTCGAGCACGTCCCAGTGGTCCTGCAGCGTCACGCCGGCCACCACCTCGCAACCCACCGCCACCTTTGCCTGCATCGCGTCGATCGCCATCTGCGCATGGAATTCCCAGGGCGTGGCGATGATGACGCCATCCAGCCGGCCGGCATCGAGCATGCGCCGGTAGGCAAGGCCGTCGCCGTCCTCGCCGAAGGTGGCCGGACGCGCCTTGCCCGCCTGGGCGACGATCTCGAGCGCCTTGCCGAGCATGACCGGCTCGATGTCGCACAGCGCCACCACCTCGACGTCGTCGCGGCGCACCAGTTCGCGCAGCAGCACCCGGCCGCGCATGCCGGTGCCGATCATGCCGATCCGGAGCCGGTCGCGGCTTGCCGCCGCGGCGCCCGGCAGCGCGCCGGCGTACAGCGCACTACCGGCCAGCGCCGAACCCAGGGAAAGAAAATTGCGTCGCTTCATATGCTGTTCCGTTCTTTTTCAAAGTCGAGGGATGCAGGAGCCCCTCCCCGTCCGAAGAGGGGCTCTGCCAGTGGTGTATCGGTGGAAGGGGTTAGCGCAGGCTGACCGAGGCGCCTTCCGTGCCTGTCAGTACGGCGTTGGCCCAGTTGCCGCAGGTGCGGGACGGCTGGGTTCCGGTCGCGCCCAGGGTGCGCAGGCTGAGCTGCCCCAGGCCGCGGACATCGATCTCCGGCTTGACCACGCCCGGCGCCTTGACCAGGCCGCTGTCGTACAGCAGGCGCTCGCCGCTCCAGACCTGGAAGCGCAGTCCTCCGGCGCTGCGGCAGCTGTCGTCCACGCCCAGGTCGGCGCGCAGCAGGTTCCAGGTGCCGCCCAGTCGCAGGTCGAGGCGGCCGGATGGCCCCATGCCGATGCCCTTGTTGAAGCGCAGTCCGTTCATGCGCATCTCGCTTGCCTTGCTTGCCGGCTTGTCGCGCCCGAGGCTGTTCGGCAGCGGCAGGTCGGACAGATGGCGCCGCAGCTCCTGGCCTTCCGGAACGAGGTGCTCGAGCACGCGGAACTCGGACAGCGTGATTGGGGCCACTTCGGCAGGCACCGCTGCATCGAAGGCGCGCGCCGGCGCATCGGCCGAGACGGCCGTCACCATCGGATCGGTCGCGGCGGCGCCGCTGCCGTCCGGGTTCTGGGTGCCGAGCACGCGGAAGCGCAGCAGGCGCCCGGCCGTGGCCGGGAAGGCGATCGACTGCATGTCCTTCGACAGTGCCAGGCGTCCCCGCTTGACCGGAGCACCCCACTCGCCATTGCTGTCGGCGATGTAGACCTCGTAGTCGCGCCCCTGGCCGTGCTTCCAGTTGGCGTCGCTGCGCGGCGCGATCTCGATGCCGTCCACCAGGCGGCGTTCGGTGAAACCGATCACCCATTCGTGGGCGCCGCTCTTGACGGCCTGGCTGCGCACGGTACGGAACCAGGTAGCCTGGTTGCCGTCGAATGCGTTTTCCATCGGATGACCTGGTTCTTCGGCTGGGCGGTTCACCACGACCATCGCATCCGGAGGCAGGGCGCGGCCCGGCACCGGCGCGGCGGGGAAGGCCTCGTCGCCGGCTGCCGCCGTCAGGCCCTGGAGCACGAAACCGAGCGGAACACGGATGTCGTGCTTCGGCACTTTGACGTGGACCGTGCCGAGCCGTTCGGCGCCGTCGAAGTACCAGCCCTGGCTGGCATCGTCCAAGGCCTCGCGGCTGGCCAGTTCCGGCAGGCTGGCGCCACCTGCCGCCACCATGGCGGGGCGCTGGCGGCTCGGCAGGCGCAGGCTGTAGCCACGCTCGGCTTCCTGCCCGTCATAGGCGCCTTCGACCGGGTGGATCGTGACTTCCACCTTGCCGCCGGCCTCGCGCATGGCGATCTTCTGCCGGCTGAACGCGCCTTCCTGGTAACGGCGCGTGTTGCCGTCGTCCTCATACAGCACATACTCGGAGTCGCCCTGCGGGTACAGGTCGAGCGTCAGCCTGTCCTTTGGCTTGTGTCCGTCGTACAGCATCTCCGGATACATCGGCACGATTGCACCAGCGCGTACGAACACCGGCAGCTTGTCCAGTGTGACCTGCAGGTCGATGGTCCTGCCTTCCGGTCCGGCCGTCACCTGGCGCCCGTCCCAGTAATCGATCCAGCGACCCTGCGGCAGGTGGATGCCCTTGCGCCAGCCCTGGCTGACGGCCTGGCTGCGGTACACCGGCGCCACCAGCAGGTCGCGCCCGAGCAGGAACTGGTACCGGTGGGTTTCGTCGAGGGCATGCGGATCGTTCGGATAGTCCCACATCAGCCCGCGGACCAGCGGCGCGCCGGTCTGCTCCGCTTCGCGCGCCAGGGTGTACATGTAGGGCGTCAGCCGCATCTTGAGCTTGAGGTAGCGGCGGTTGATGCTGCGGTAGGGCTCGTCGAACCACCATGGATGCTTGCGCGCGGCGGCCGACCAGCCCGACATTCCCATCAGCACCGGCGTGAAGCTCTTCCACTGCAGGTCGCGGGTGTAGGTCTCGGGACTGCCGCCGAAGATCGCATCGACGTCGCCGGTGGCGTAGGCCTGGCCGGACAGGCCCGAACCGATCAGGGTCGGGATGTGCCAGCGGATGTAGTCCCAGCTGGCGCTCTGGTCGCCGGTCCAGGCCACCGCATAGCGCTGCGTGCCGGCCCAGCCCATGACGGTCCAGATGAAGGGACGGCTGTCGGAATTGTTCAGGATGCCGTCGTACGCCGCCTTGCTGGCGTCCAGCGAAAACTGGTAGCCCTTGCCGGTCCAGGCCACGTCCAGTTTCTGCGCGCGGCTGCCGGCCTTGCCGACTTCCCAGGCGATCTTGTCGACGCCGTTCTCGGTCCACAAGCCCGTGCGAAAGCCCAGCTTCGCCAGGCCCTGGACGGTTTCCGGCAGCGCGCTGTAGCCGCAACCGTAGCCGTCGTTCGGCAGGATCCAGCCGCCCGGCATGTCGTGTTCGCGGTACTTGCGGGCGACGCTGTCGATCACGTTCGGGGTCTTGCCGGTCGGGCCATCGCTCCAGCCGCGCGGGACCGTGCCCGGCTTCCTGACGTTGTCGCCGTCGTTATAGCAATCGGCATCGCCGTATTCGAGCGCCCAGCGCGGCAGCAGGCGCGCGCGGCCGGTCCATTCGGTATAGCGGGCCAGCACGTCACGGATCGACTTGCCGACGAAGTAATAGGCGTCGAAGCGTCCCTCCGCGTGCTGCAGCGTGGCCTGTTCCGGTTCGCGCAGGTCATAGCTGCCGTCCGCCCAGCTGTTGCGCAGCATGCCCCAGCCACGTGAACTCATCAGGAACGGCGCCGGGTTCGGACGGTCGCCCTCTTCCCATCCGCCCGAATACGATACCTGCAGCTCGCGCCCCTTGAATTCGTAGCGGCCATTCTGCTGCCCGCCGCCGAAGAAGCGCTCCGCCTTGTCGCTCGAGATCACCTGCACGCTGCGGCTGTCGCCAAGGTCGATGGCCTGCACTTCCCGCCACAGCGGCGCGGCTTCTCCGGCACGATACAGGGTGAAGCGCAAGGGTTTGCGGTCGATCCGCAGCGTCAGCGCCTCGGTACGGATCACCAGCTGGCCTTTCTCTTCCATGAATTCGTGCCGCACGTCGCCAGTGGCCGTGGCCACGACGATCGGCGCGGCCTTGTCTCCCGGGCCGGTGAACTCCTTGCGCGCCGCCTGGATGCGTACCACGTCGGCACGCGGCAGGCTCACCCGCACACGGGCGCCCGAGTCGGAGGCGAGATCCCAGGATGGTCCGTCGGACTGGCCTGCACTGAACGTGCGCAGGTTGCCGAGCGGCGCGGCCAGTGCCGGGCCGGCGGACAGCGCCAGGACCGACATGGCAAGGTAGCGTTGCAGGGTGGGTGCAGAATGCATATCGATCTTTCGTGTCTATTACGTTTCGATGAACGTAATGTATGAACAAAAACAAAGAACGTCAACAAAAAGCAAATAAAAACGCAAAAAGATAGTCGAAACCCACAGAATCGGCGCGCTTATCTTTCGATTCGACCAAATTTTGGCGCCAAAACTTTCGTTTTATTGAAGTTCCGCCAAAACCGAAACCGTTTCTCCCGTCTTGCGCATGCCCAAGCTGTCGGGAACCCGCGTATTTATCGGAGCAAGCAGGCGGCATTTCTTCTTTTACCTTCGTTTGACTTTCGAAGATTTTCGATTTAATATCAATTCCACTAAAACTTCTTTCCATTTCTTTCGATGACTACTCTCCTGCAGCGAAGCCGAGAAACCTGGCGCGACATCGGCGGTTTGCATACCGCCGAGGAAATCGCCCAGCAACCCGTGGTATGGCGCGAGTTGCACGCCAGCCTGGGCACGGAACGCGAACGCGTCGATGCGTTCCTGGACGGCTGCCTGGCGAACCCGCTGCAGCAGGTCGTCCTCACCGGCGCAGGCAGCTCGGCCTATGTCGGCGAGATCGTCGCCGACGAACTGAATGCCATGTGGCCTGCCCAGGTGCGCGCGATTCCCACGACCACCCTGCTCACCCACCCCGAGCTGTACCTGGAACCCGGCGCGCCGCTCCTGCTGGTGTCGTTTGCCCGCAGCGGCGACAGCCCGGAAAGCCTCGCCGCCGCCAACCTGGTGCGCGACCTCGTGCCGGGCGCCCGCCTGCTGAACATCACCTGCAACCCGGACGGCATGCTGGCACTCAAGAGCAGCGCGGATCCGCTCGCCCGCAACCTCTTGATGCCTCCAAGCAGTTGCGACCGCGGCTTTGCCATGACCAGCAGCTTCTCGTGCATGCTGCTTGCCGCACTGGCCGTCCTCGGCAAGGCCGATGACCTCGACCGCATCGCCGCGCTGGCGCACCTGGCGGACCGGGCCCTGCGCGACTGGGAGCCGGCGCTCGCCGCGCTGGCCGAGGTGCCCGCCGAACGCGTCGTCTACCTGGGCAGCGGCCCGCTCGAGGGATTGGCGAAAGAAAGCGCGCTCAAGCTGCTCGAACTCACGGGCGGACGCGTGCCCGCGATGGCCAACACGCCGCTCGGGTTCCGCCATGGTCCCAAATCGGTCCTGAACCACGCATCGCTCGTCATTGTCTACGGTAGCGGCAAGGCGCTGGCGCGGCGCTACGGCGAAGACCTCGTCGATGAACTGCGGCGCGACGGGGTGGCCGGACGCGTGCTCACCGTGGGAACCGGCGCCGACATCGGCATCGAGGCGCCGGACTGGCCCGATGCCTGGCTGGCGCCGCTGTGGCTGCTGGTCGCCCAGCAATATGCCCTGCACCGGTCGGCTGCCATGCAGCTGCGTCCCGACAATCCTTTTGCCAGCGGCACGGTCAACCGCGTCGTCAAGGGCGTCACCATCTATCGCCATGATGAACACTGATTTGCACGGCTATCACGGCATCGACATCGGCGGCAGCAAGATCGAGCTGGTCGCGTTCGCGGCCGACGGCGCGGGCCTGCGTGAAGTCTTCCGCGAGCGCATCGCCACGCCCGGCCACGACTTTCTGCTGTTCGTCCAGTCCATCACCGCGCTGGTGGAGCGCGCCGACGAGGCGCTCGGCCTGCCCGCGCCGGTCGGGATCGGCCTGCCCGGCATCGCCGATCCGGCCAGCGGCCGCCAGCTCAGTTCCAACGTGCCGGCGCTGAACGGCCGCCTGGTCGCCCCGGCACTGGAACAGGCCCTGCGGCGCGCGGTGGTGATCGGTAACGATTGCCAGTGCTTCGCCCTGTCGGAAGCGCAGGGCGGCGCCGCCGAGGGCCTGCCGACCATGTTCGGCGCCATCCTCGGCACCGGCGCCGGCGGCGGCTACTGCGTCGGCGCGCGCCTGCAGCGGGGACTCAACGGCATCGCCGGCGAGTGGGGCCACTGGAGCGCGCCCGCGCACCTGCTCGCCCAGTATGGCTTGCCTGTCGTCGGCTGCCCCTGCGGGCGGCGCGGATGCCTCGAGCGCTACGTCTCGGGTCCCGGCATGAGCATGCTGCACCGCCACTTCGGCGGCGACGGAGCCGAGCCCATGGTCCTGGCGGCGCGCGCCAACATGCACGACCCGGTCGCGACGAAGACGCTGGGCGCACACCTGGACCTGCTGGCGCACGCATTCTCGAGCCTGGTGCTGTCGCTCGATCCGCACGCCATCGTGCTGGGCGGCGGGCTGTCCCAGCTTCCCCACCTGTACCAGGAGCTGCCCGCTGCCGTCCGCCGCCACCTGTTCCCGGGCGCGCAGGTCCCACCCATCCTGCCGCCACGCTTCGGCGACGCGGGCGGAGCGCGCGGCGCCGCCCTGCTGGCCCAACAACACTTGAGCGCGAGCGCATCATGAACCATGATTTCTCCCCCATCCAGCAGGTCGTCAAGGCTCACCGGCGCGGCGACCCCGTCGGCCTGTACAGCGTCTGCTGCAGCCACCCGGTGGTCCTCACCGCGGCCATGCGGGTGGCGCAGCGCTGCGCCACCCTGCTGCTGGTCGAGGCAACCTCGAACCAGGTCGACCAGTTCGGCGGCTATACCGGGATGAATCCCGCCCAGTTTCGCGACTACGTCCACCGGCTGGCGCGCGAATGCGGCTTCCCTCTGGAGCGGCTGGTCCTCGGCGGCGACCATCTTGGACCAAACGCCTGGCAGCGGCGCAGCGCGAGCGAGGCGATGGCGAATGCCGAAACCCTGGTCGCCGCATACGCCGGCGCCGGTTTTCACAAGATCCATCTCGACTGCAGCATGCGCTGCGCGGACGATCCCGCGGCCCTGGACGATGCGATTGTCGCCGCCCGCTCCGCGCGCCTGGCCGCCGTCGCCGAAGCGGCCGCGCAAGCGGCCGGCCACCCGCCCCCGGTGTACGTGATCGGGACCGAAGTGCCGGTACCGGGGGGCGAGTCGGCGCTGGCCGATGCCGGCGCCCCCACGTCGCCGCAGGCCGCCGCGCGCACGCTCGCGGTGCATTGCCGGGCCTTCCTCGACGCGGGCCTGCACGCCGCATGGCGCCGGGTAGTCGCCATGGTGGTGCAGCCGGGCGTCGACTTCGATCACAGCCAGATCCAGCACTACGATGCGGCGCAGGCCGCGGCCTTGTCCGGCTTCGTCGCCGGCCAGCCCGGCCTGGTGTACGAAGCGCATTCCACCGACTACCAGCGCGAGTCTTCGCTGCACGAGATGGTGCGCGACCACTTCGCGATCCTCAAGGTCGGTCCGGCCGCCACCTTCGCCCTGCGCGAGGGCTTGCTCGCCCTGTGCCAGATCGAGGACGAACTGGTGCCGCGCGAACGCTCGTCGCGCCTGATGCAGGTCCTGGACGAGGTCATGCTGGCCAAGCCCGAGCACTGGCACAAGCACTACCCGGGCAGCAGCGAAGAACAGCGGGTGATGCGTCGCTACGGCCTGTCGGATCGCTGCCGCTACTACTGGGGCGAGGCCCCGGTGGCCGCCGCGGTCGAGCACCTGTGCGCCAACGTCGACGCGGCCGGCATTCCCCTGCCGCTGCTGAGCCAGCACCTGCATGAGCAATACCTCGAGGTGCTGCAGGGCCGGCTGGGGACCAGTGCGCGCGAACTGCTCGAACACAAGATCGGCCGCGTGCTGGAACAGTACGCGCGGGCCTGTACCCGCAATGCGGCGGCGCCACTCAACAGCGCCGCATCGATCTGTTAAGCTCGGCGTTTTCCTCGTCGACCCGAACCGCCACCATGCGAAACACCACCCAACGCCGCGAAGCCATCCTCCAACTGCTGACCCGCCATGGCGCTGTCCAGGTGACCGATCTGGTACAGGAGTTCGGCGTGTCGGCGGTGACGATCCGCACCGACCTGAGCGCGTTCGAAGCGCAGGGACTGGCGTCGCGCAGCCATGGCGGCGCCACCCTGATGCGCACCCCGCCGCTGGAACAGTCGATCCGCCAGCGGGATGCGATCAACCACGAGCAGAAGGAACGCATCGGCGCGCTCGCCGCCTCCCTGGTGCAGGGAGGCGACAACATCATCATCGATTCCGGCACCACCACCATCTCGCTGGCGCGCCACCTGCGTGACGCCCAGCAGGTGACGGTGATGACCAATGGCCTGAACATCGCATGGGAACTGGCCGACGCGCCCGGGGTGGAACTGATCCTGACGGGCGGCCTGCTGCGCAAGCAGTCCCTGTCGATCCAGGGCAGCCAGGCCGAGGCGACCCTGCAGGCCTACAACTTCGACAAGCTGTTCCTTGGGGTGGACGGGTTCGACCTGCAATTCGGAATCACCACCCACCATGAGGCGGAAGCGAGCCTGAACCACAAGATGGTCGAGCGCGCCAAGAAGATCATCGTGCTCACCGACGCCTCGAAATTCGGCCGGGTCAGCCTGCACCGCATCGTGCAGCTGGACCGGGTCCATACCGTCATCACCGATGCCAGCATCAGTCCGGAGTACCGCGAAGGACTGCAGCGGCTGGGCATCGAGCTACTCATCGCGGAATAAATGCTAAGCGGCAGAATCCTTACCACGAACGGCTGGATCACAGGCAGTATCGATTTCAGCGATCGCATCCACCGGATCCTCGAAGGCCCTGCCGCCAGCGGGCTTACCATCCTCCCCGGCTTCGTCGACCTGCATGTCCACGGGGCGGCGGGCACCGACATCATGGAAGGCGGCGACGCCGGCGCCATTGTCGCGCGCCGGCACGCGCAGCACGGCACCACCGCCCTGCTCGGCACCACCCTGACGGCCAGGGAAGCCGACATCCGCCGCGCCCTGCGCGGCCTGGCCGGCACGATCGCGCAGCGGCCGCAGGGCGGCGCGCGCATGCTCGGGGTACACCTCGAGGGTCCGTTCCTGAACATGCGCCGCCTTGGCGCCCAGCCGCCGGACGTCATTCCCGCCAGCCTGGAACTGGTGCGCAGCCTGCACGCCATGGCGCCGATCCGCGTACTGACGATGGCGCCGGAGGTCGACGGCCACCTGGCGCTGATCCCGCAGCTCGCCGCGCTCGGCATCCGCGTCCAGATCGGCCACAGCGCCGGCAGCTACGAGGACGGCGTCGCCGCGCTGCGGGCCGGCGCCTCGGGCTTCACTCACCTGTTCAACGGCATGACCGGGATGACCCATTACCAGCCCGGCGTGGTCGGCGCCGCCCTGGCGCACGCCGAGTACGCGGAAATCATCCCCGACCTGCAGCACGTCTCCAGCGGCGCCCTGCTCGCCGCGCTGCGCGCGATCCCGCGCCTGTACGGCGTGACCGACGCGACCTCCGCCACCGGCATGCCGGACGGCGAGTACGCGCTCGGCACCCAGCGCGTCGTCAAGTGCGGGGGATGCGTGCGCCTGGCCACGGGTTCGCTGGCCGGCAGCGTGCTGACGATGGACCAGGCGCTGCGCAACCTGGTCGCACTGGGCCTGGACCTGGCCGACGCCTCGCATCGCCTGTCACGCTACCCGGCCGACTACCTGGGCGAGACCGACCGCGGCCGCCTGGCGCCCGGCGCGTGGGCCGACATCGTGGTCCTCGACGGATCGCTGCGCCCGGTCGCCGTATTCGTCGAGGGCGAAGAGATTGACCTGACAACAACGAACCACCCGGAGACACGATGATCGACGCCACCGCCTCGCCCGACCGCGCCATGCGCTACCTGCTGTTCATCGCCGGCATGGGGGGACTCCTGTACGGCATCGATGTCGGCATCATCGCCGGTGCGCTGCCCTACCTTGAATCGACGGCGACGGTGGCATGGAAGCTGACGACGCAGCAGCTGTCCTTCATCGTGGCGGCGGTGCTGCTCGGGTCGGTCCTGTCGTCGCTGTTCGCCGGCGCCCTGGCCGACGCCATCGGGCGGCGCTGGTCGATGGTGCTGGCGGGCGCGCTGTTCACCGTCAGCATCCCCATCATCTCCCTGTCCGAGGGCTATACACCACTGCTGCTGGGCCGCCTGCTGCAGGGCATCAGCGGAGGACTGATCGGTGTCGTGGTGCCGCTCTACCTTGCCGAATCGCTTCCCGCCTCGCGCAGGGGACGGGGCGCAGCCCTGTTCCAGCTGATGCTGACGATCGGACTGGTCGGCGCCGCCCTCATCGGCCTGAGCCAGGCACAGAGCGTGGATGCCGCCACCCAGGCGGCGGCCGCGCTGCCGCAGGCCGCCAGGGCGGAGGCCGTGTTCGCGGCCCAGGACCGCGCATGGAGAACCATCTTCTGGATCTGCCTCGGGCCCGGGCTGGTGTTCACGCTCGGCAGCCTGGCCTTGAAGGAGTCGCCGCGCTGGCTGGCCCTGCGCGCCCACGGCAAGGCCTCCGTGCCTGAGGCGCAGGCCCCGGTTGCCCGGGATTCGCTGGCCAGCCGCCGCTACGTCCTGCCTTTCCTGCTGGCCTGCCTGGTGCTTGCGCTGACCCAGGCCACCGGCATCAACTCCATCCTGGCCTATGTGGTGACGATCCTGAACCAGGCCGGCCTGCCTGGCGCGACCGCCAACCTGGCGGATGTGGTCCTCAAGGTGCTCAACGCCGTCATGACCGTCCTGGCTGTGGCGCTGGTCGACCGCAAGGGACGCCGCTTCCTGCTGATGCTGGGAAGCGGCACCATCGTGCTCGCCCTGCTGGCGGCGGGGCTGCTGTTCCGCGGGGTCGAATCGGAGCAGCGCGACGTGCGCGCCGCGATCGAGGCCCAGGTCCGGGACGGCGCCTTGTCGCTGCGCCTCGACCAGGCACAGCTCGCGACGCTGGGCGTCACCGGCGAGGCGCCCCAGCAGCTGACAGTGGCCTACGCCTACGGTCCGTTCACGAACGTGCAGTCGCGCCGCAGCGACGATCCGCTGCTGCCGTCGATGACGCTGCGGCGCGACGACGCCGTGTCCGAGGACAGTGTCATCGGCGCTTTTCTGCGCCGCTGGCACCTGAATCCGTTCGCCGACCCGGCTGCTGCGCGTGAAGCGCCGCTGACGATCGAGCGCGCGTGGCTCGGCGCCGTCCCGTCCGAGACGCATGGCTGGCAGGTGGCGCTGGCGATCTGCCTGTTCGTCGCCGGTTTCGCGGTCGGCCCCGGCGTCTGCGTCTGGCTGGCGCTCTCCGAACTGATGCCCACCCGTATTCGCTCCAACGGCATGAGCATCGCACTCCTGATCAACCAGTTCGTATCCACCCTCATCGCCGCGGTGTTCCTGCCTACCGTCGGTTATTACGGTTACTCGACGATGTTTTTCTTCGGCGCATCGTTCACAGTCCTTTACTTCCTTACCGCAGCATTCCTTCTGCCTGAGACCAAGAACAAGACCTTGGAAGAAATCGAACACCATTTCACCAAAATACGGCCAGGAGCACAGTCCAACTAAGCCTACAGAAGGCAAGACACGCGTGGCCGGGCGATGAACGGCATGCAGTCGTTCGCCCTGTCTGCATGCGCCGATCCGGTGCTGGCCCGGTGCTAGCTTGTCAGCGGTAGCAGCTGGCTGGATTCCGTGCTTCGTCCCGGCAGCGCCACGACCGGGCCGCCATTCGCTCTCTGCCAGTATGGCGGACTACCGATGGTGGCGATCAGATGGTCGGAAAACGCCCTCGCCTTCGCGCTGAGCCGGGGCAAGGCCCGCAAGATATAGACGCCCGAAGGCGGCTGTCGCGTGACCCCTTCCAGCGTCAGTTCGATCAGATCGCCTTTTGCGATATCGAGCCCCACCGACCAGTCGGGCATCAGGGCGATCCCCAGGCCTTCGAGTACGGATAAACGGCGGCCGTCGCAATCGTCGCATTCGATGGCAAGCGATGTCCGCTGCAGGCCATCCTTGCCCAGTAATTCCCGCCATCCGCGCATGCTGGTGCTGTGCCGCCGGTCCACCAGGCGATGCCTGCCGAGCTCACTGGCATGTCGCGGCACGCCATACTGTCTCAAGTAGAACGGCGACGCGCAAATGACATAACGCTGGCTTGCAATGCGTTGTGCAATGAGGCTGCTATCAGGCTGCTGGCCGACACGGAGGACAAGATCCATCCTTTCCACCACAGGATCGACGATGCGTTCCGTCAGATCCAGTTCGATATTGAGTCCAGGGTACTTCCTGTACAGCGAGCCTAGATGGGGAAGCACATGGCGGCGACCAAAGGCTGGAAGACAACTTATACGAAGCAAGCCGCTCACGCCCTGCTCCAGCGAGGTGACTTCGGCGCGGACATCCTTCAGGTCGTGCAGGACCTTCACCGCCCGCTCGAACAAGAGGTTGCCGGCATCGGTCCTCACGAGCGCACGCGTGGAACGCGTGAATAAAGTGACTTGCAGCTCCGCTTCCAGCGCATCGATCTGGCGCGCCACCGAAGAAGCGACCAGACCTTTGCGCCTGGCAACTGCAGAAAAACTGCCTTCCTGTGCCACCTCGACAAAAATCGAGAGATTTTCGGCAAATTTTGCGGACTCCATTTGTGCACCCTTTGCAAAGGCGTTTCGCGACCCCGATGGATTGTGTCGCCAGAGGACCGAGGCTACCATCAATCATCGATTCATGGGGTCCTCTACTTTAGCGCTTCAAGCAAAAGTTGCATGTACGGGAGGCGGCTCATGGATGAGCAACGATATGGCGTTGCAAAGGCAGCGAGAGGATCTCCTCCATATACCCGACAACCACTGGAAGCAAAATGCCTGACATCATGAAAAAGCCTACCACGAAGCAAATGATCCAGAGACGCAAGACCTTGTCCGCATTCGCGGCGGGAAGCCTGCTGCTGTTGCCTGGCCTCGGCGCTCAAGCGCATGCCGAAACCTATCCGTCGAAGACAGTGACCATCATTGTGCCGTTCGCCGCCGGAGGCACGGTCGACAAGGTGGCGCGCACGGTACGTGAAGGTTTCCAGAGCCGCCTTGGCCAGGCCGTCATTATCGACAACCGCGGGGGTGCTGGCGGAACCATCGGGAGCGCCTTGCTGACCAAGAGTGCGCCGGATGGCTATACCGGCGGCATGGTCTTCGACTCCTTTGCGACCGAACAGCATATCTATCCCAAGCTTCGTTATTCGGAGCGCGACTTGACCGGCGTGGCCTACATTGCCCGCTCTCCGATGGTGCTGGTGGTACCGGCCAGCTCTCCATTCAAGACCTTGCAGGACTATGTTTCTGCGGCGAAGAAAAAGCCCAATACCATTTCCTATGCATCGGTAGGATCGGGCAGCTCGAATCACCTGGCGGCCGAATTGTTCCATCAGTCGGTCGGCACGAGCGGGCTGCACACGCCTTACAAAGGCGGCGGACCTGCGATCACCGATCTGCTCGGCGCCCACGTCGACTCCATGATCGCCAGCCTTCCGCTGGTCCTCGGCCACGTCGAGTCCGGAAAACTGCGTGCACTTGCCGTGACCTCCGCACAGCGTGCTCCCCGCCTGCCTGAGGTCCCGGCCATCGCGGAAAGCTACAAGGATTTCGAGGTGTATTCCTGGGTCGGCATGGTCGCCCCCGCCAGGACGCCGGCTGCGATCCTGGACCGCCTCGCTTCGGACATGCAGGCGACCCTGCGCGACGCGAAGGTGGCGAAGCAGCTAGGCGAGAGTGGATTCGAGGTCGTGGCAGGCGGGCGCGACGCCATGAACAGACTCGTGAAAAGCGAGTCGGACCGCTGGGGCCGCATCATCAAGAGCCGTCACATCGTCGCCGAATGAGGACCGCGCCATGACTCCTTTCGTCCATACAGGCCACGCCCAGCGCGTCGTGTTCGGGGCCGGCTCGCTCGGCCGGCTCGAAGAAGAGGTTGACATGCTCAAGGCACGCAAGGTGCTTGTACTGTCCACTGCCGCCCAACGGGAACAAGCCGAGCGCATCGGCGACATGCTGGGTGCGCGCGCGGCCGGGATTTTCGACGGCGCCGTGATGCATGTGCCGATCGAGACGGCGCGCGCTGCGCGAGACATGGCGGCAAGCCTGAACGCCGATTGCGCCGTCGCGATCGGCGGCGGCTCGACGATCGGCCTGGGCAAGGCGATCGCGCTCGAATCGGCATTGCCTATCCTGGCCATCCCGACGACGTACGCGGGTTCGGAGATGACGCCGATCTATGGACTCACGCAGGACGGACTCAAGCGCACCGGCAAGGATACCCGCGTCATGCCGCGTACGGTCATCTATGACCCGGATCTCAGCGCGGGCTTGCCCGCCTACTTCAGCCTTGTCAGCGGGATCAATGCGATTGCCCATGCCGCCGAAGGCCTCTACGCCTTCGACGCGAATCCGATCACCCACCTCATGGCCAGGGAGGGCATCGCGGCCTTCGGGCGTTCCTTGCCGGCCATCGCCCGCTTGAGCGGAGAAGGCGGGCATCCGGACCTGGCGCTAGCGAGGTCCGATGCCATGTACGGCACATGGTTGTGCGGCACGGTACTGGGCAGCGTCAGCATGGGTCTGCACCATAAGCTTTGCCATACGCTGGGCGGCAGCTTCAAGCTTCCGCATGCGGAAGTACATACCGTGATCCTGCCCCATGCCCTTGCCTATAACGCCGCAGCGGCGCCGCAGGCGATGGAAGCCATTGCGTCGGCGCTGGACGCCGGGAATGCGGCGCGAGCCATCTTCGACCTGGCCCGCGACAATGGCGCACCCGTGGCCCTTCGCGATATCGGCATGACTGCCGGCGACCTGGATCGTGCGTGCGAGATTGCGATGCAGAACCAGTATCCCAATCCCAGGCCACTCGACAGCGCCGCCATTCGCAAGTTGCTGCAGGATGCGTACGAGGGAATACGGCCATAGCAACGGTGCATGACTACCCGGATCAGCGACAGCAATCATCTGCCGGCCAGTGAATAGCGGATCAAGCCAGTGCTGCAACGCTGCCGGGCCATTTCTCTTCAGGGGTGAATATTTTGCCACACCGTCAATATAAGAGTTGTCGTTTCTCGGCCAAGGCCGGTATCATATTTGCACCACTTCGCGCAGTCTTGGTGGGTGAATCCATGCTCGGAAGAAATGGATATAAAAAGCAATGAGATGCTGTCTTCAATGCCGTGACGCTACTGCGATGAAGATGACGCTCGCCAATAAAAGTTATTAAATAAATATAAAATTTGGCGAAATGGAAGAGACAAAAAAGGAAGGGTTTGCTTGTGTCCAAAAAACATAAATTCCTGAAGCTTTTCGCGGCCGCGCCAAGCGCCGCCCACGCTCTCGATGGTGGCGCCCACCACAGCACGTCATCGCGCCATCACCATTGACAAGGCCTGCTGCCCTGTAACGATCAGGTCTTTCCGCATTGCGCCTGCCGAACTGGCTAGTGTCGTCGCTCTCGACAACACCGCTCGGTATCGTATTGCTGGTGGATCGCGTTGGGCAGGCGAAAAGGCATGATCAGGCTCCATCCTGATTTTCATTGTTCAACCTGCCCTCTGTTTCAAGCTTGCCGCGATAGCGGCGACAAGCGCCGGGTGTCGCTACTCGTGAAACCCTTCAGCTACTTGATTTGAGCATCCGACCCGAAGCTACCTGTCGAGTTCCAGCGACCGACCGCCAAAGCGGCAAGCGCTTTCATTCTGAATCCAAGGCTCGACGTCGAGCATGGTGCACTCAGGATCTGAATACTGGACGAGTGCAGCCGACGCCATCCGATCCGTCACCGCATGGAAGAGGAAGCGTCCTGCCGTCCAGGAATGTAACGGCATACTTCATGCACTGCCATCAAGCGATCCGGAGCACGCGAGCCTGTCGCGCTTCGGTATCGATCACCGAGCAGTGTGGAATGAAAGAACTAGGGACGAAAATGGAAAAAAGGCTCTTGCTCGCAATGATGGGTGGCTTCCCCTCCCACGACACCGCCAGCCGCTTACTCACGGCAACGGAACGGAATTTGGCGTCGCCGCCCTTCCTGCCCGATCCAATCCTCTACAACCAGGCGGGCAAACCCGTGCGCTTCTTCTCGGATCTGATGAAGGGAAAAGTCGTGATCATCAACATGATGTACACGATGTGCAAGCGCATGTGCCCAATGAACATAAAGCGACTGCGCGAGGTGCAGACCGAACTCGGCGATCGCATGGGACGCGACGTGCGTATCTATTCGCTCACCCTGCGCCCCGAAGAGGATTCTTCCGCGGCGCTGGCAGAGTACGCCGACCAGTACGATGTCGGCCCGGGCTGGTCGTTTCTGACAGGCCGGCCGCGCGACATCGATTCGATCCGCCGGAAACTGGGCTTTTTCAATACGGATCCCGTCGTGGACGCCGATCTCGCCAACCATACCAGCGCACTGCATATTGGGAATGTCGGCCAGGATCGCTGGATGATGATGCCGGACAGCTCAGCTCCGGCGACGCAGGTCATCAGCGCCATTAACGCTATCTGCTGAGCACTCCTGTTCTTGAAGAACGCGCAACGCTGATGAACATGGTCGCGGAGATCGGCGGCTTCACCGGCATCGTGCCGCCCGACACTAAACTGCCCGCTTGAAATTATTGCCGATCAGCGTGTTTCGAACCGTTTCAAGCGAAAGGCCATGCGAGTATGCGCTTGACGTGCAGCACTGAGCGTGTGACCACATAAGCGATCACACAGCCAAACGCCAGCAGGCTACGCGCATCACCCATGATGGCAAGCCAGAAACCGCCAACTGTGGCGCCGGCGACCAGCATCATCAGCCAGAACTCGATGCTGAGGAAGAACGCAGATGCTTCACGGCAGGCGCGCAGCACCAGCGCGACGGCTTCCTTGAACGTTTTGATGTCGTGACCCATGGTCGTGTTATCTACATTGCAGTAATGCGGGGCATACTTATTTGGAAGGCAAAAAAAAAAGCCCACTGCTGAGCGGGCTTCAAACTATTTTCTTGGAGGAGAATAGTGGAGACAGGTTCATTATGCTGCACCGCAAAATTCCAGTCCAATGACATTACGTGATGTCAGAAATTCACAGAACCAATGTTCCTGATTGTAGAAAGTCTTCATGATAGGCCCCATGGAGCCGCCCAGGCTCCACGACCGAAGGTGACAAGTTAGACGGCGGCATCCGGTCATGACGAGTTGGCACGGGCATCGCCTCTAACGCGTCCACATCCGCTGGCCAGGAAACGCCGCATGCGCTTGATCACTCCCATCACCATAGCTTGTCGCCCAGAAACGGCTGTTGCCGCGTTGTCGTTATCGACAATGCGGAAGACACGCTTGTTATAGAATCAGGACGAAATGCACTTCTGGAGCGGGACTGATGGCTAACCCTGCTGAGTCAGCAGCGACGGCGGCAAGCCGGCAAGGGGCCGACGAGTCCGCGCGCCTCAAACGCGCCTACAAGACCTTAAGTGCGGGCAACCGCATCTTGCTGCGTGCCTCACACGAAGACGAATTGCTGCAACAGATGTGCCAGGTGATCGTGGACGCAGGTGGCTATCGCCTCGCGGCGGTTGGCTTTGCCGTGGCCGACGCGAACAAGCGCATTCATTGGGCGGCGTACGTCGGTCCCATCACCGACTCTTTCGACACGTACACATTCACTTGGGCCGATACGGAATGCGGTCAAAGTGCAAGCGCCGTGGTGATACGCACGGGGGAACCGGTGGTCGGCCGAGAAATCTTGACTGATCCAGCTTATTCCGGGGCCGCCTACGCTCTCCTGCGCGAAGATGCAATCAAGAAGGGTTACCTGTCCACTGCAGCATTCCCTTTGCGAATCGACGGCGATGTGGTGGGTGCTTTGAGCATGGCGGCCGAGGAAGCACATGCATTCGATGCGGAAGAAGTAGCCCTGCTCAGTGAGCTGGCGGATGATCTCGCCTACGGGATCAAGAACCTGCGCGCACAGGAGCATCATCGCCAGGCGCAAGCCACGATCGCACGCCTGGCCTATTACGATGGATTGACCGGTCTGCCCAACCGCACGCGATTGCTCGAACAGCTGAAAGCCTCCATCCGGCGCGCCAAGCGTGAGAATCAGGCGCTGGCGATCTTGCATATCGAAGTGGGCCGCTATGATGAAATCAACAAGATTCTGGGCTACCGCGCTGGCGATGCACTGCTCCGGAAAATCGGCCAGCGCCTGACTACGGCGCTTCAAGGCCATGAAGTCCTGGCGCGGGTAGGCGATGCGGAGTTCGCACTGCTGTTGCCGGACTGCGGCGCCGAACAGGCGACCGACATGGCGCGACGGCTTTACCAGGCGCTGTGCGAGCCGGTCAAAGTGCGCACGCTGCAGCTCGATGCACGGGCGTTCATCGGCATTGCGCTGTTTCCCGGCCATGCTACGCAGGCGGACACCTTGATCCGCCGCGCCAATGCCGCCATGCATCAAAACCAGCCGGCACATGGCGGCTATGCCATGTACACGAGTGGCCAGGAACAGGAAAGCGTCCGCCGTATTGCGCTGATGGCCGACTTGCGTAGAGCTATCAGGAATAACGAACTCAGCCTACACTACCAGCCGAAAATCGCCATGTCATCGCGTCGGGTGTGTGGTGCGGAAGTGCTGGTGCGCTGGCAGCACCCGGGCCATGGATTGGTGTCCACGCAAGAATTCATCATGCTGGTCGAACAGGCTGGCATGGTCACGCCGCTCACGACCTGGGTGCTGGAGGCGGCTTTCCGGCAAAGCCATGCGTGGCGGGACAGCGGTCTGGAACAGCCGTTGGCCATCAATTTATCGGCGCATGACCTCTACGATTCCAGCCTGGTGGACCGGATCGCGGGCCTGATCTCTACTTGGGGCATCGCACCGGAACTCATTCAGTTCGAGCTCACCGAAAGCGCCTTGATGGCAGACCCGGTTGGCGCGGTGGAAACGCTCACCCGATTGAAGCGGCTGAACGTCGACCTGTTCGTCGATGACTTTGGCACCGGCTACTCCAGTCTGAGTTATCTCCAGAAGCTTCCTGTCGATGGTCTCAAGATCGATCAGTCATTCGTCACTCCCATGGCGGCCAGCGGCGATTCAGCAACCATCGTGAAATCGACGATCGAACTGGGGCACAACCTTGGTTTGAAAGTGGTGGCCGAAGGGGTGGAAAGTGAAGTCGTTTGGGAGCGTCTCGTAGCGCTGGGCTGCGACATCGCGCAGGGATATCTGATCAGCAGGCCGATGCCCGCGCAGCAATTCAAGGCGTGGGAACATGCGTGGTCGTAGCTTGTGCCGGATGTGCCTGCGGGTCAGTGAAAGCCGCAGATGTGCATGAGCTGGAACACGAACGGATCTTCCAGTGACACCGGTGCCTGCTCCCGCCGCAGCTCATGTCCCCAACCCTCCTGCCCTGGGTACGACCACACTTTAGCGAGGTGCGCCAGTTCCCTCGCTGAGCCATTCAACAACCGCCGGTCGCAAGTGCTGCCTACCCTCCCTGACGCCTGCCGTCATTAGGCGAAAGTCTGCTTTCGATAGCGAACGTCGGTGTGGCTCAATGTACGAGTTCGTTGCTCACAGGGCAACCAAGTGGTTCTATTGCCGTTCTTAGTCTCGTGTTCACCTGTTTTTGACCCACAAATTGCAAGCCAAAAAGCAAATCGCCGGCGTATGCCGGCGAATTGTTTAACTCTGATTTATATCAATACCCGAGGCCGGGTACAGTTTAAGCTGGAGGCGAGGACGGGAGTCGAACCCGTCTAGACGGCTTTGCAGGCCGCTGCATAACCGCTTTGCTACCTCGCCAGAGGTCATAGTACGCTTGCTGATCTGGCGGGTTATGGTCCACATCAACAATGGAAGAGAACGTCTTCCTGAATTCTGGAGCGGGAGAAGAGTCTCGAACTCTCGACCTCAACCTTGGCAAGGTTGCGCTCTACCAACTGAGCTACTCCCGCATGGAGTCTTACATTTCGTCGCACCAGCGATAACTGGAGCGGGAGAAGAGTCTCGAACTCTCGACCTCAACCTTGGCAAGGTTGCGCTCTACCAACTGAGCTACTCCCGCGTACTGGACAACAAGTATGACAGACTTTTGACTTTTTTTCAAGATTGCTTGAAGCCGTACAATCTTTGGAGCGGGAGAAGAGTCTCGAACTCTCGACCTCAACCTTGGCAAGGTTGCGCTCTACCAACTGAGCTACTCCCGCGTACTGGACAACAAGTATGACAGACTTTTGACTTTTTTTCAAGATTGCTTGAAGCCGTACAATCTTTGGAGCGGGAGAAGAGTCTCGAACTCTCGACCTCAACCTTGGCAAGGTTGCGCTCTACCAACTGAGCTACTCCCGCGTACTGGACAACAAGTATGACAGACTTTTGACTTTTTTTCAAGATTGCTTGAAGCCGTACAATCTTTGGAGCGGGAGAAGAGTCTCGAACTCTCGACCTCAACCTTGGCAAGGTTGCGCTCTACCAACTGAGCTACTCCCGC
>NZ_KB908088.1:0-22570 GCF_000382345.1 Massilia niastensis DSM 21313 | reverse complement strand
TGGAGCGGGAGAAGAGTCTCGAACTCTCGACCTCAACCTTGGCAAGGTTGCGCTCTACCAACTGAGCTACTCCCGCTTCGTCTTTCCGTCTGTTGCGTTGTTGTTGCAACAGGCAGGCATTATAGAGATTCTGAGCCGGGCGTCAAGGATGCCACCAAACAAATATTACAAAGTCCCCGATTTTTCCTTGATGAGCGGCCAGGCGCGGCGCAGGTAGTAGAACATCGACCAGACGGTCAGCACACCCGCGAACCACAGAAGGTACTCGCCCCAGTAGTGGGTGTCTACCAGGCCCAGCAGGCGATCATGGAACAGCAGCATGGGGATGGCGACCATCTGGGCGGCGGTCTTGATCTTGCCGAGCGAGCTGACCGCGACCGACTTGGTCGCGCCGATCTGCGCCATCCACTCGCGCAGCGCCGAGATCGTGATCTCGCGGCCGATGATGATGAAGGCGATCACGGCGTTGACCCGGTCCAGCTGCACCAGCACCAGCAGCGCCCCCGCCACCATCAGCTTGTCCGCCACCGGATCGAGGAAGGCGCCGAAGGCCGAGGTCTCGTTCCAGCGGCGGGCCAGGAAGCCGTCGAACCAGTCGGTGACCGCGGCGACGATGAATACCAGGGTCGCGGCCAGGTTGCGGTCGGCCAGCGGCAGCCAGTGGGTCGGGAGGTAATAGACACCAACAACCAGGGGGATGAGCGCGACGCGTAACCAGGTCAGGAGAATCGGGATGTTGAAAGGCATAAGGGAACGAACTGATTACGGGAAAAATGCGATGCGCCGCTAGTCTACATTGGTATTGCTTTTCGGACTAGTTCGCTCATCTGTATGGGGTGCGGGGGTGTTCGTGGTGCACGCCGAAGCTGCGGGCCTGCACCACAAGGCACAAAATAAAACCGGGGCAATCGCCCCGGTCCTTATCAATGCAGCTGCCGGTAGATCTCTTCCGCCAGCGTGCTCGAAATCCCCTCCACCGTCATCAAATCCTCGACGCTGGCGTCGATCACCCCGCGCAGGCCGCCAAAGCGCGCCAGCAGGCGCTGGCGGCGCTTGGCGCCGATGCCCTCGATCTCCTCCAGGCGCGAGGCCTGGCGCGTCTTGGCGCGCTTGGCGCGCATGCCGGTGATGGCGAAGCGGTGCGCCTCGTCGCGGATCATGGCCACCAGCATCAGGGCGGCCGATTCCTTGCCCAGTTCCTGGGGCGCGCGGCCGTCGGCGAAGATCAGGGTTTCCAGGCCGACCCGGCGCCCCTCCCCTTTCGCCACGCCCACGATCATCGCAATGTCCAGCCCCAGCTCGACGAATACCTGGCGCGCCATCTCGACCTGGCCCTTGCCGCCGTCGACCAGCACGATGTCCGGCATCACGCCTTCGCCGTTCGCCACCTTTTCATAACGCCGCGTCAGCACCTGGCGCATCGCCGCGTAGTCGTCGCCCGGGGTGATGCCGTTGATGTTGAAGCGGCGGTATTCGCCGTTCTGCATCTGGTGATGATGGAACACCACGCACGAGGCCTGGGTCGCTTCGCCCGCCGTGTGGCTGATGTCGAAGCATTCGATGCGCAGGGCTTCCAGCTCCTCGGCGTCGAGCCCGAGCACGTCGGCCAGCGCGCGCGTGCGCGCCTGCTGCGAGCCCTGCTCCGACAGCAGCCGCGCCAGCGCGATCTCGGCGCCCTTGCAGGCCATTTCCAGCCACTGGCGGCGCTGCCCCTGGGGCTGGAAGATCAGGTTGATGCGGTGCCCGCACTGCTCGCTCAGCGCCACGATCAGCTCGGGCTGGTCGAACTCGACGTTCAGGATCAGGGTGCCCGGGATGAACTGGCCGGCGTAATGCTGGGCCAGGAAGGCGCTCAGCACCTCGACCTCGATCGGCGCCTCGCCCAGCGATTCGCCGACATGGCTCGGGAAATAGGCGCGGTCGCCGAGGTGGCGCCCGCCGCGCACCATCGCCAGGTTGACGCAGGCGCGGCCGCCCTGCACCACCACGGCGATCACGTCGACGTCGGCGTCGCCCGTGGTTTCCATGCTCTGCGCGTGCAGCACCTTCGACAGCGCCTGGATCTGGTTGCGCACGCTGGCGGCCTGCTCGAACTTCAGCTCCATCGCATAGCCCTGCATCTTTTCCTGCAGGTCTTCCAGCACCTCGGTCTGGCGCCCGCGCAGGAAGCGCGCGGCATTGTCGACGTCGAGCTTGTACTGCTCGGGCGTGACCAGGTTCACGCAGGGCGCGCTGCAGCGGCCGATCTGGTGCAGCAGGCAGGGCCGGGTACGGTTCGCGTACACGCTGTCCTCGCAGGTGCGCAGCATGAACACCTTCTGCAGCAGCTGCATCGATTCCTTGGCCGCCCAGCCGCTCGGGAAGGGCCCGAAGTACTGGTTCTTCTTGTCCAGGGAGCCGCGGTAATACGACATGCGCGGCGCTTCGCCGCCCGAGATCTTGATGTAGGGGTAGGACTTGTCGTCGCGGAACAGGATGTTGTAGCGCGGCTTGAGGCTCTTGATCAGGTTGTTTTCCAGGATCAGGGCCTCGGCCTCGCTGCTGGTCACCGTCGTTTCCAGGTGCGCGATCTGCGACACCATCATCGCGATGCGCGGGCTCGACAGGTTCTTCTGGAAATAGCTCGACACGCGCTTCTTGAGGTTGCGCGCCTTGCCGACGTAGAGCACGCCCTGGTTGGCGTCGAAATAGCGGTACACACCCGGCAGGTCGGGCAGCCTGGCCACCAGCGCCAGCACCTGCTCGCGCGCCGGGGCGCTGGGCTGCACGCCCTCCTCGGCGTCTTCCTTCAGGGTGGCCGAGATTTCTTCCTTCATGGCCTGCCAGGCGTCCGGACGGGCGCGCGGGGCCGGCGCTTCCTGGCCCGCGCCCTTGCCCCTACCTTTCGGCGCGCGCGCGCGCGCGGGCCTGGCCGGCGCGGCCGGCATGGCGGCGCCGCCCGCCGCCACATAGGCCGCCGGCGCTTCCGCCACTTCGCCGGCCGGCGCCGGATCCTTCGGGAGCTCGTGTGCTTGAACTTCTTTGGTCACTTGCGTTTCACTTTGGTTGATCCTGGGTGACGATCACGAAGGCGACGCCGTAGTCGGCTTCGTCGCTGATCGACACCTGGGCGCTCAGGCGGTTGTCGCGCATGAATTGCTCGAGCGCGCCGCTGCATACGATGACGGGCTTGCCGCCCGGGGCGTTCAGCATCTGCATCGACCGCCAGGTCATGGGCATGCGCATGCCCAGCCCGATGGCCTTCGAGAACGCTTCCTTGGCCGAGAAGCGCGTGGCCAGGAAACGCAGGCCGCGCAGCGCGTTCTTGGCGCTGCGCGCATGGTATTTTTCCAGTTCCTGGGGGCCGAGGATCTTCTCGGCGAAGCGCTCGCCGCTGCGCTTGACCGCAGCCTCGACACGCGAGATCTGGACGATGTCGGTGCCGACCCCGTAGATCATGTCAGGCCCCGCGCGCCGTGCCGAGTTGCACGCCGAGGCGCGCCGCGACCATGATCGCCTTCATCTCGCGCACCGCGTTTTCCCAGCCGGCGAACAGCGCGTGGGCGACGATCGCATGGCCGATGTTCAGCTCGTGGATGTCGGCGATCGCGGCGATCGGCTGCACGTTGGTGTAGTGCAGGCCGTGGCCCGCGTTCACGCGCAGGCCGCGCGTGGCGCCGGCGCGCACGCCGAGCCTGATGCGCTCCAGTTCGCGCGCCACGTCCTCGCCCTCGGCTTCCGCGTAGCGGCCGGTGTGCAGCTCGATCACGGTCGCGCCCACCGCGCTGGCCGCCTCGATCTGGCGCTCGTCGGCGTCGATGAACAGCGACACCCGGATGCCCTCGCCCTGCAGCTGCTTGACGGCGGCTTCCACGTCCTTGTAGTGGCGGATCACGTCCAGCCCGCCCTCGGTGGTGACTTCCTCCCGCCGCTCCGGCACCAGGCACACGTCCTGCGGCTTCACCCGGCAGGCGAAATCGATCATCTCGCGCGTCACCGCCGCTTCCAGGTTCATCCGGGTCAGCAGTTGCGGGCGCATCGCCAGCACGTCGGCATCCCGGATGTGGCGGCGGTCTTCGCGCAGGTGCAGGGTGATCAGGTCGGCGCCGGCCTGCTCGGCCAGCAGCGCGGCGCGGATCGGGTCCGGATACGCGGTGCCGCGGGCGTTGCGCACGGTGGCGATGTGGTCGATGTTGACACCCAGGTCGATCACCGGGCCGCTAGGTTGCAGGAAGCTCATGTGGTTTCTTATAACTGCATCAAGTCAATTAAAATCTGGCGCGTATTGAGCGGCGCGCCGCCCAACTGGTGCGCCAGCAGGAAGCGCATCAGCTGCTTGCTCTGCGCCAGGGTGGCCGGATCGCTGTAATCGTCGTGCTCCATGTCGAGCAGGGTCTTGCCTGCCACCACCGGCCAGGTGTCGGCCGGCACCGCCTCGCGCGCGCCGCGCTCGGGATCGACCACGTAGTCGCGGCCGGGCTCGACCCGGCTGCGGGTCGTCGTGCAGCGGCTGAGGTCGGCGGCGACGCCTGTTTCCTTAAGTAAGGCCCTTTCGAATTTTCGCAAGACGATCTGGGGCGGTTCGCCGTGGGCGAGCTGGTTCAGGGTCGAGACGTAATGGTCGAACAGGGCCGGATGGCGGTCGTCGCGCGCCAGCAGCTTGACCAGCAATTCGTTCAGGTAGAAGCCGCACAGCAGCGCGGTCTTTTCGATCGGCAGCATGCCGCCCACCCATTCGGCGTCGATCAGGGTGCGCAGTTCGGACTTGCCGCTGAACGATACCGACAGCGGCTGGAAGGTCTGCAGGACGCCGCGCAGCTTCGACAGCGGGCGCTTGGCGCCCTTCGCCACCAGGCCCACGCGGCCGTGGTCGCGCGTGAACATGTCGACGATGAGACTGGTTTCCTTGTAGGGATAGCTGTGCAGGACGAAGCCGGGCTGGCCCACGACCCGGTGTTCGCGCTGCGGCGGCCGGCTGACGCGCCGGCGCTCGGAAGGGGTTTCGGCGGCCGGCGCGGTCACGCCCGCACCAGGCGCCGCCGCGTCGGGCGGATTGTCGTCGATCAGGTCGTCGTGGCTGGACATGCGTGTGTGACGGTCCCCCGGCGCTTACTCGTAGCCGTAGGCGCGCAGGCCCGCTTCGTTGTCGGCCCAGCCGGATTTGACCTTGACCCAGATTTCCAGGTACACGGGGCCGCCGAACAGCTTTTCCATGTCGAGGCGCGACTGGGTCGAAATCTCTTTCAGGCGCGCCCCTTTGTTGCCGATGATCATGGACTTGTGGGTGTCGCGCTCGACCAGGATGGCGGCGAAGATGCGGCGCAGGTTGCCTTCCTGCTCGAACTGCTCGATCACCACGGTGCTGGTGTAGGGCAGCTCGTCGCCGAGCAGGCGGAACACCTTCTCGCGCACGATCTCGGCGGCCAGGAACTTCTCGCTGCGGTCGGTGATGTCGTCCGGCCCGAAGATCGGCTCGTTTTCCGGCAGGTGGCGCTTGATCTCTTGTTCCAGCGCATCGACCTGGAAGCGCAGCTTGGCCGAGACCGGCACCACGGCGGCGAAGTCGCGCAGCGCGGCGATCTTCTGGGCGAAGGGCATCAGCACCGCCTTGTCCTTCACGCGGTCCGATTTATTGATGACCAGCACCACCGGCACGTTCTTCGGCAGCAGGTTCAGCACCTGTTCGTCGGCCGGACCGAAAGTGCCGGCCTCGACCAGGAACAGGATCACGTCGGACGAGGTGAGCGTGTTCGAGACGGTCTTGTTCAGGGTCTTGTTCAGCGCATTCGCGTGGCGGGTCTGGAAGCCCGGGGTGTCGACGTAGATGTACTGGGCGTCGTCGCGGGTCTGGATGCCGGTGATGCGGTGGCGCGTGGTCTGGGCCTTGCGCGAGGTGATCGAGACCTTGGCCCCGATCAGCACATTCATCAAGGTCGACTTGCCGACGTTCGGGCGGCCGACGATGGCGATGTAGCCACAGCGGAAATTCTCGGGGGTGGTGCTCATGCTGATTTGGTTCCTGGTTGTTCGGGCGCGGCCGCGGCCTCGCTCTGGATGGTGGCGATCCCGGCCAGCTTGAGCTGGGATGCGCGCGGCTTGGCCTTGCGTCCGCCCGGCGCCTTGGTCAGCGCCTGCTGGGCGACCTCGAGCGCGAGCCTGGCCGCGGCCTGCTCGCCGGCGCGGCGGCTGCCGCCCCGGCCGAAGACCTGGATGCCGAGCTTGGGTACCAGGCATTCGACTTCGAATTCCTGGCTGTGCGCGGCGCCATGGGTGGCGACCACGTTATAGGTCGGCAGCGAGATCTTCTTGCTTTGTAAAAATTCCTGCAGCAGGGTCTTGGCGTCCTTGCCCAGGGTGCGCGGGTCGACCGTGTCGAGCAGCGGGATATAGAAGGCGCGGATCACGTCGCGCGCGCTGTCGAAGCCGCTGTCGAGGAAGATCGCGCCCAGCAGGGCTTCGAGGGTGTCGGCCAGGATCGATGGACGGCGGAATCCGCCCGACTTGAGCTCGCCCTCGCCCAGGCGCAGGAACTGCGACAGGTCCAGCTTCTGGGCGATCTCGAACAGCGCCTGCTGCTTGACGAGGTTGGCGCGCAGGCGCGACAGGTCGCCTTCGTCGAGCGTGGTATAGCGTTCGTACAGCACCGAGGCGACAACGCAGTTCAGGATCGAATCGCCCAGGAATTCCAGGCGTTCGTTATGCAAACTGCTATGGCTACGGTGGGTCAGGGCCTGCTGCAGCAGCCCGGTATCCCGGAACGTATACCCCAAGCGTGTTTGCAATAACTGAAGATTCATTATGTTGTCGTCGTAATCGGCCGGCGCAAGGCCGGGTCCTGCTGGTTACTGGGCGGCCAGATTCCGCTCCGCCACCACGCCGCTCGGGTCGGTGGTGCCGGCGAAATCGATCAGCAGGCTGACGTTGCCCGCCAGCGGCACCCGCTTTTCATAGGCGAAGCTGATGTCAGGTTCACCATTGTCCCGCGTAATAATCAAGTCGCGGCCGCGGATCGCTTCGACGTCGTTGACGCCCGCGTTACGGTCGAAGGCCGTCTGCATCTCGCGCACCGTACCGCCCGCTTCCTTGGCCTTGACGATCGCAGCCTTGATCGTGCTGTACTCCAGATAAGCCGGAACCAGCTTCATGCCAAACACGCCCGCCACGCCCAGGACGGCGAGTCCGCCGATCAGCCCGGTCAGCGACATGCCGCGCTCGGCGCCTACAGAATACTGCTTGTTGCGAAACATCTGCTTCCCCCGTGTTACTGGATGCCACCAACCCGCTTCGGATTGCTGAAGTTCATCCACACGACGATCGCCTTGCCAACAATGTTTTTATCCGGAACGAAGCCCCAATAGCGGCTGTCGGCACTGTTGTCGCGGTTATCGCCCATCATGAAATAGTTGCCCTCTGGCACGATACATGTAAATTTATCGTACGAATAGTCGCAGGCTTCACGATGTGGGAAATTCTCGACACCTCCCAGGTCAAGGGTACGCTTGCCATCGGTGTTCAGGACGCGGTGCGGGGTGCCCGAGAGATTCTCGACGAACTGCTTGTGGTAGACCGGATGCTGGTCGTCCAGGTAGTCGTCCAGGGGCGTGTACTCGACCGGCTTGCCGTTGACCGTCAAGCGCTTGTTCTCGTAGCTGATTTTATCACCCGGCACACCGATGACGCGCTTGATGTAATCCTGGCTCATATCCTTGGGGTACTTGAACACCATCACGTCACCGCGCTGGGGGTCGTTCAGCTGGACGATCTTCTTGTTGATGATCGGCAGGCGGATGCCGTAGGTGTACTTGTTCACCAGGATGAAGTCGCCCACCAGCAGGGTCGGCACCATCGAGGACGAGGGGATCTTGAACGGCTCCCACAGGAAGGAGCGCAGCACGAACACCAGTGCGATCACCGGGAAGAAACTGCCCGAGTACTCGATCCAGGTCGGCTGGCGCAGGTGCGCCTGCTCGATCGCATGGCGGTTGCCGTTGCTGTCGACCCGGATGCCGTCCGCCGTCAGCTTGGCGGTGCGGGCATCGTACTCGGCCAGGGCGGCGTCGGCGGCGGCGCGGCGCTGCTTGGCCAGATAGAACACATCCAGGCACCAGATAATGCCCGTGATAACCATTGCGACGAACAGGATCAGGGCAAAGTTGCCCAGGATGGGTTGTAGATCCATTTATTTTTCTTCCACCTGGAGGATGGCCAGGAAGGCTTCCTGCGGAATTTCCACGGAACCGACCTGCTTCATGCGTTTTTTACCGGCTTTTTGTTTTTCCAGCAGTTTCTTCTTGCGCGAGATGTCGCCGCCATAGCACTTGGCCAGGACGTTCTTGCGCAGCGCCTTGACGTTTTCGCGCGAGATGATGGTGGCGCCGATCGCGGCCTGGATCGCCACGTCGAACATCTGGCGCGGGATCAGTTCGCGCATCTTGGCCGCCACCTGGCGTCCGCGGTAAGGCGCATTGGCGCGGTGCACGATGATCGCCAGCGCATCGACCTTCTCGCTGTTGATCAGCATGTCGACCTTGACCACGTCGGCCGAACGGTATTCCTTGAACTCGTAGTCCATCGAGGCATAGCCGCGCGAGGTCGACTTCAGGCGGTCGAAGAAGTCCAGCACGATCTCGGCCATCGGGATCTCGTAGTGCAGCTTGACCTGGCGGCCGTGGTAGGCCATGTCCATCTGGACGCCGCGCTTGCCGTTACACAGGGTCATCACCGAGCCCACGTATTCCTGCGGCATGTACAGGTTGACGTCGACGATCGGCTCGCGCACTTCGTTGATCTTGGACGGTTCCGGCATCTTCGACGGATTGTCGACGCGCACGACCGAGCCGTCGCGCATCTCGACTTCGTACACCACGGTCGGGGCCGTGGTGATCAGGTCCATGTCGAATTCGCGCTCCAGGCGCTCCTGCACGATTTCCATGTGCAGCAGGCCGAGGAAGCCGCAGCGGAAGCCGAAGCCCAGCGCCTGCGAGACTTCCGGCTCGTACATCAGGGCGGCGTCGTTCAGCTTCAGCTTCTCGAGCGAATCGCGCAGCGCGTCGTACTGGTTGGCCTCGACCGGGAACAGGCCGGCGAACACCTGCGGCTGGACTTCCTTGAAGCCCGGCAGCGGCGCCGGCGCCGGCTTGTTCACCAGGGTGACGGTGTCGCCCACCTTGGCGGCGGTCAGTTCCTTGATGCCGGCGATGATGAAGCCCACCTGCCCCGCCGACAGTTCCGGCAGCGAGACCGAGCGCGGCGTGAAGACGCCGATGTTCTCGACCAGGTTCTGGGAACCGGTCGCCATCAGCAGGATCTTGTCCTTCGGACGCAGGGTGCCGTTGACCACGCGCACCAGCATCACGACGCCGACGTAGGAGTCGTACCAGGAGTCGACGATCAGGGCCTGCAGCGGCGCGTTCGGATCGCCCTTGGGCGGCGGCACCTTGGCGATCAGGGTTTCCAGCACGTCTTCCACGCCCAGGCCGGTCTTGGCCGAGCAGGTGGTGGCGTCGCTGGCGTCGATCCCGATCACGTCCTCGATTTCCTTCTTGGCGTTCTCGGGGTCGGCGTGCGGCAGGTCGATCTTGTTCAGGATCGGCACCACTTCCACGCCCAGGTCGAGCGCGGTGTAGCAGTTCGCCACGGTCTGGGCTTCCACGCCCTGCGAGGCGTCGACCACCAGCAGCGCGCCTTCGCAGGCGGACAGCGAACGGCTGACTTCATAGCTGAAGTCGACGTGGCCGGGGGTGTCGATCAGGTTCAGGTTGTAGGTCTGGCCGTCGCGCGCCTTGTACTGCAGCGCCGCGGTCTGGGCCTTGATGGTGATGCCGCGCTCGCGTTCCAGGTCCATCGAATCGAGCACCTGCGCGTCCATTTCGCGTTCCGACAGCCCGCCGCACAACTGGATGATGCGGTCGGCCAGGGTCGACTTACCGTGGTCGATGTGGGCGATGATGGAGAAGTTACGTATGTTGTTCATTAACAAAGCTCAAAACCAAAAAGGCCGCGGCGCGCCGGGGTCCCGGCGCCGCGAAGGACGGCGCAATACGAAAAAAGCGCTACGTCGGGACCGGGACGACCCCAGGCGAGCGCCTTGTCAAAGCAGGAGAAGCCGGTGTGCGATGGACAGAAGCTTTTCCGACCCCGGCATTTTACCGGATTTCGGAGCAGAAAGCCCGGTTTCCGGGGGGGCGACAGCCATATCTGGGGGCCGAACCGCGCGAAACAAGCCTGCCGGCGCCGCAGCGGGCCGGCGCGCGGGCCCGGCTTCAGGCCTGCATCGCCGCCGAATCGGCCACATGAGCGGCCACATGAGCGGCCACGTGCTTGGCCACGTAAGCCCGCACCGCGGCGGTGTCGAGGAAGTAATGGCACAGCTCGGGCCCGGCCGGATCGCCGTACAGCACCGGCACCAGCTCGTCGAAGCGCGCCTCCAGGGCCGGATCGAGGTCGACGTCGAGCACGGCGATCGCGAACGGCCGGCCCGGCTCCTCCAGCGCCTTCAGGGCGGCGAGCATGTCCTCGCACAGGTGGCACCAGGCGCGCGAGTACAGGGTGAAGGGGATCGGCTGCACGGTCACTGGCGCGGCTTGATCACGACGTACTGGGTGACGTTGTCGCGCCGCACCAGCAGGGCCACCGGCTTCTTCGGGTCGAGCTTGGCGACCAGTCCGTTGAACTGGGCGACATCGGCGACCGGGCTGTTGTTCACCTGCAAGACCACGTCGCCCGCCCGGATGCCGGCGGTGGCGGCATGGCCCTGCGCTTCCTCGACCAGCACCCCGCCCTCGGCGCCGAGCTCGCGCCGCTGCTCGGCGCTCAGGTTCGACAGGTTCAGGCCGAGCACGTTCGGCGCCGCGCCCGGGGCCGGCTTCTTCGGCGTCGGGCGCACCGGGGTGGACTTTTCGTCCTGCAGCTCGACGATCGTGACCGGCACGTCGAGCTGGGAGCCGCGGCGCCAGACGGTGACGGTGGCGCGGGCGCCGACCTTGGTCGCGCCGACCAGGCGCGGCAGGTCGCGGGTGGTCTCGATCGGCTGGCCGTTGAACTTCAGGATGATGTCGCCGACCTTGATGCCGCCCTTCTCCGCCGGACCGCCCTGCTCGACCATCGAGACCTCGGCGCCGCGCGCCTTGCCCAGGCCGAGCGACTCGGCGACGTCGCGCGTGACTTCGCTGATCTGCACGCCCAGGCGCCCGCGGGTGACCTTGCCGGTCTTCTTGATCTGGTCGGCGACCCGCATCACCTCGTCGATCGGGACCGCGAACGAGATGCCGTTATAGGCGCCGGACAGGGTCGCGATCTGGGAATTGATGCCGATGACTTCGCCGCGCATGTTGATCAGCGGGCCGCCCGAGTTGCCCGGGTTGACCGCGACGTCGCTCTGGATCAGCGGCAGGTATTCGCCGGTGTCGCGCGCCTTGGCCGAGATGATGCCGGCGGTGACGGTGTTGTCGAGATTGAACGGCGAGCCGATCGCCACCACCCATTCGCCGACCCGGATCCTGCTCGAGTCGCCGATGCGCAGGTAAGGCAGGTTGCCGGCGTTGAGCTTGAGCACGGCGACGTCGGAACGGCGGTCGGCGCCCAGCACCTTGGCCTTGAATTCGCGGCGGTCGGTCAGGGTGATGGTGACTTCGTCCGCGCCTTCGACCACGTGGGCATTGGTCAGCACGATGCCGTCTTCCGAGACGATGAAGCCGGAGCCGACGCCGCGCGTCACTTCTTCTTCCTGCTGCGGCTGCGGCGAGCGGCGGCCACGCGGGGCCTGCTGGCCGAAGAAGCGGCGCAGGAATTCCTGCATCTCCTCCTCGCCCGGCGCGCCGCGCGCGCGCGCCCGCTCGGTGGTCCGGATGTTGACCACGGCGGGGCCGACCTTGTCGATCAGGTCGGAGAAATCGGGCAGGCCGGTCACGACGGGCGTGGGCACGGGCGCGGCGCCCGCGGCAGCGGCCAGGGCCGGCGGGGCAAGGAATGCGGCGGCGCCGGACGCGAGCAGGGCCGACAGGATGAAGCTGGCAGTTTTGCTTGTCATGGAATCAGGATTCAGGGCTGAGGTTGACGCAATGGTAAGCCAAAACAGGCGCTTTGTCGCGGCGGGCTGCGCGGCTGTCATAGAGGGAGAAATACATATGCGCCGGGCCGGATGATCAGGCGTGGCCGGCCATGAGGCCGGTAGGGTTGGCAGCTTGCTGCCAACGCGTTCAAGGATCGGGCGCCCATCCTGTGCGTTCAATCCCGGCGCTGCCTGAACGCGTTGGCAGCAGAGCTGCCAACCCTACCTGAATGACTGGATGTCAGGACGATTCCGGATCGGACATCACCGCTGCCGGCGCGGGTTCGGCCTCGCTGGCCGTCATGGCGCGGTGCGACGGCAGCGCCTCGGCCGCCAGCCGGGCCGCCAGGCGCTGCGCGAAGCCCGGCGACAGCCCGGGCGCATCCGGCGCGCGCAGGACATCGCCGATGTGGTGGTACAGGTCCCAGGCCTGGCGCCCGTCCGCGCCGTGCATTGCCGCGAGCGCCAGCTCCAGGTCGGCGTCCGGCAGTTCGCCGTCGCTCAGGGCGGACAGGTGCTCGCGTATTTTTTTGTTGGTGTCCATCGGTGTCGTTGTCGCCGTCGGTGTTTTCAAGATGTGCTGCGCCTGTCTACGATCTCGCCACCTAACGGCGTTTGTCAACCGGGAAATCGAGCAAAGGACGCAATTTCTCGGCAATGACTTCGCGCGCACGGAAAATCCGGCTGCGCACGGTGCCGATGGGACAGGCCATCACGTCGGAGATTTCCTCGTAGCTCAGCCCTTCGATCTCACGCAGGACGATTGCCGTACGCAACTCCAGCGGCAGCGCTTCCATGGCCGCGTTGACGGTTTGGGCGATCTGCTTACTGGCCAGCACCGACTCGGGCGTGTCGATGTCGCGCAGGCTGTCGGCTTCGTCGAAGCCTTCGGCGCGCTCGGCATCGGTCTCGGTCGAGGTGGGCGCACGGCGCCCCTGGGTGACAAGATGGTTCTTTGCAGTGTTGATTCCTATTCGGTACAGCCAGGTGTAGAACGCGGATTCGCCTCGGAAGTGGCGCAGGGCGCGAAACGCCTTGATGAAGGTTTCCTGCACCACATCCTCGGCCTCGGCCGGATCGTGCACGAGCCGCGATACCAGCCGCATCAGGCGGCGCTGGTATTTGGCCACAAGCAGGTCGAACGCCTGCCGGTCCCCGGCCTGGACGCGCTCCACCAACAGCTGATCAAACTCGCGTTCTGTCGTCACGGACCATGCCCCATCGGCTGCAGCGGCCCTCTTGCATAAGAGTTGGCCGGCTGCAATAAGTTCAAGGTATTTTTGCGAGCCCGACGGCGCTCAATGTTCGGCCTGCCGCCCGCCTCCCGGGATGGCGGCGCCCGGCCGCATGGCGCCCACGGCGCGCAGCGCCACCGCGAGCGCCCGGTACTCGCCGGCGCTCACGCTGTCGGGCAAGAGCACCAGGCGCCAGACCGCGCCAGACTCGGCGCGCAGGCGCAACAGCATGCAACAGGACCACACGGTCGAGCCCGCCAGCAGGGTCACCGGCATGCCGACAACGGGCGGCCGCACATCCTGTTGTACCGTCAGGCGTAGCTGCCCGAGTCCAGAAATATCAATCCGGCGCGCGGTTGGGCGGGAGGCGGCTTCCCGGCCCAGGACGAGCCCGGCAAGCAGCGGCGCCAATGCGGCCAGCCGCGAGGCGAAGTCCATGGGCAGCACGAGGCCCACGGCCAGGGCGGCCGCGAGCAGGGACGCGCAGAACACGGCCAGCAGCCAGCGCAGGCGGCGTGAGGGCGCGACGACGGCTGTCACCGCAATCGACATGCTGCACAGGGACCAACAGGTGTAAAGGGAAAAACAGGGGCGCCGGCGGCCATGGAACCAGGACCGGGCAAAGGAAGGCGCCCATCCCTTTTGACAGGGATGGGCGTGTCAGGTTCAGACTTTTGCGAACACGAGGGTACCGTTGGTACCGCCGAAGCCGAACGAGTTCTTGACCGCGTAGTCGATCTTCATTTCACGCGCCGTGTTGGCGCAGAAGTCCAGGTCGCATTCCGGATCCTGGTTGAAGATGTTGATCGTCGGCGGCGAGATCTGTTGATGGATGGCCAGCACGGTGAACACCGATTCCAGGCCGCCCGCGCCACCCAGCAGGTGACCGGTCATCGACTTGGTCGAGTTCACGACCAGGTTGGACGCATGGTCGCCGAAGACGCGCTTGATGCCGCGCACCTCGGCCGCATCGCCCAGCGGCGTCGAGGTGCCGTGTGCGTTGACGTACTGGACCTGGTCGGCGTTCAGGCCGGCGTTGTTCAGGGCCGACACCATGCAGCGCGCCGCGCCGCTGCCATCCTCGACCGGCGAGGTGATGTGGTTGGCGTCCGCGCTCATGCCGAAACCGATGACTTCCGCGTAGATCCTGGCGCCGCGTGCGACAGCGTGTTCATATTCTTCGAGCACCATGACACCGGCGCCCTCGCCCAGCACGAAGCCGTCGCGGTCGCGGTCCCATGGACGCGAGGCCGTGGCCGGATCGTCGTTGCGGGTCGACAGCGCGCGTGCCGAGGCGAAGCCGCCCAGGCCCAGCGGCGAGACGGTCGACTCGGCGCCGCCGGCGATCATCACGTCGGCATCGCCGTACTCGATCAGGCGCGCTGCCGCGCCGATGCAATGCAGGCCGGTGGTGCAGGCCGTGACGATGGCCAGGTTCGGGCCACGCAGGCCGAACTTGATCGAGAGATTGCCCGAGATCATGTTGATGATCGAGGCCGGCACGAAGAAAGGCGAAATGCGGCGCGCGCCGCGGGCCGTGTACTCTTCCTTGGTGGCTTCGATCATCGGCAGACCGCCGATGCCGGAACCGACGATCACGCCGATCCGGTCCGCATTCTCGTCGGTGACGTTCAGGCCCGAATCCTGCAAGGCCTGGATACCCGCGGCCATGCCGTAATGGATAAAGCTATCCATATGGCGGCCTTCCTTGCCGGGCAGGTATTCCTCGACATTGAAGTTCTTGACTTCGCCAGCGAAACGGGTCGTGAACGGCGTCGCATCGAACTTGGTGATGTTGGCAATGCCCGACTTACCTGCCAGCGCCGCGCTCCACGCTTCGGCAATGGTGTTGCCGATTGGTGAAATGCAGCCCAGGCCGGTAACGACGACACGGCGGTTGCGTGAACGGCTCAAGCGATTCTCCCAAAAACTTTAAAGCAGCTTAGGCCTTGACGTGCGCGGTCGCGTAGTCGATAGCCTGCTTGACGGTGGTGATTTTCTCAGCCTGTTCGTCAGGGATTTCCATTTCGAACTCGTCTTCCAGTGCCATCACCAGTTCAACGGTGTCCAGGGAATCTGCGCCGAGGTCGTCAACGAACGAGGATTCGATTTTGATGTCTGCTTCGGCAACGCCCAGTTGCTCAGCGACGATTTTTTTAACGCGTTGTTCGATATCCGACATGTTATGGCTCCATTAAGGTATGTGTTGCGGAAAGTGCGCGCATTTTATCAGGTTTGCGCCTTGAAAAACCAATTTCGGAGAGTGGGATGCATTTCGTCCGAAAGTCCTGCTAAAAGATGAGAATGCGCCGGCATCGCGCCTTTTTTATCGCGGGCGCGCCGGCGCTTTTCGCATCAATTCATGTACATGCCGCCGTTGACGTGCAATTCGGTGCCGGTAATGTAGGCAGCCTGCGGGCCGGCCAGGAAGGCCACGGCGTGGGCGATGTCTTCCGGCTTGCCGAGGCGCCCCAAGGGGATCTGGGTCAGCAGCGCTTCGTGCTGGCCTTCGCCCAGCGCCTTGGTCATGTCGGTGTCGATGAAGCCCGGCGCGACGCAGTTGACGGTGATGTTGCGGCTGCCGATCTCGCGCGCCAGCGCGCGGGTCATGCCGGCCACGCCGGCCTTGGCGGCGGCGTAGTTCATCTGGCCCGGGTTGCCGGACGCGCCGACCACCGAGGTGATGTTGATGATGCGGCCGGCCTTGGCCTTCATCATGCCGCGCAGAACCAGGCGCGACAGGCGGCCGACGGCGCTGAGGTTGGTGGTGATGACGCTGTCCCACTCCTCGTCCTTCATGCGCATGGCCAGCTGGTCCTGGGTGATGCCGGCGTTGTTGACCAGGATCGACAGGCTGCCGAAGCCCTTCTGCACTTCGTCGACGACCTCGCCGCAGCGCGCCGCGTCCGTCACGTTCAGGACCACGCCCTTGCCGCCGAACTCGGCCAGGTACTCGGTGATGGCCTGGGCGCCGGCTTCGCTGGTGGCGGTGCCGACCACTTTGGCACCCTGGCGCGCCAGTTCCAGTGCGATGGCCTTGCCGATGCCGCGCGATGCGCCGGTGACGAGTGCGACTTGGTTCTCGAGATTCATTTTTTTCCTCTTGTTTCTATTCGTTCAATGTGCAGGGCGGACAGCTCGCAAATCGATCCACTGGATTGATTTCCTCCACGCGGTGATCGTTATCGGCGCCGATGACGGGCTCGATGATCTCGCCGCCAACCATCGCCGCGCGGGCGGGAAGACCCGCCCACCCTACAAGCGGGCTCAAGCCGGCTTCAACAGATTCAGTACGCGTTCCAGCGACGCCTGGTCGACCAGGGCTTCGCCGGCCAGGACCGGATCGATGCGCTTGGCCATGCCGATCAGGGTCTTGCTCGGGGCGCATTCGACCACCTGGGTAATGCCGTCGGCAGCCATCTTCTGCATCGTCTCGACCCAGCGCACCGGGCCGGCGGCCTGGCGCACCAGCGCATCCTTGATCGCTTCCGGATCGGCCAGCACGGCGACGTCGACGTTGTTGATGACGTCGATCTGCGGCGCCGAGAAAGTGATGCCGGCCATGTAGTCGCGCAGGCGGTCCGATGCCGGCTTGAGCAGCGATGAGTGGAACGGCGCCGACACCGACAGCTTCATGGCGCGCTTGGCGCCCTTGGCCTTGGCCAGTTCGCAGGCGCGCTCGACGGCGGCGGTATGGCCGGCGATCACGATCTGGGTCGGCTCGTTGAAGTTCACGGCCTCGACCACTTCAGCCTGGGCCGCGTCGCCGCAGACGGCGCGCACGTCGTCGGCCTGCAGGCCGAGGATGACGGCCATGCCGCCCTGCCCGACCGGCACCGCGTCCTGCATGGACTGGGCGCGGAAGCGCACCAGCGGCACCGCGTCGCGGAACGGGATCACGCCCGCCGCCACCAGGGCCGAGTACTCGCCCAGGCTGTGGCCGGCCACCACCATTGGCGCCGGGCCGCCGGCCGCGATCCAGGCGCGGTACACGGCGACGGCGGCGGTCAGCATGACCGGCTGGGTATTGGTGGTCAGGTCCAGGTCTTCCTTCGGGCCTTCGGCGATCAGGCGCTTGAGGTCGAAGCCGAGCGCGTCGGACGCTTCCTGCACGGTCTGGTCGACGACCGGGTTGCCGGCGAAGCCGTTCAGCATGCCGACGGCCTGGGCGCCCTGCCCGGTGAACACGAATGCGAATTTGCTCATCTTGTTATTGTCCGTAATGGGTTATTCAATGCGTGCGGCCGCGGGCTTTACATGCGCGCGAGCACCGCGCCCCAGGTGAAGCCGCCGCCCACGCCTTCCATCAGCACGTTCTGGCCCTTCTGGATGCGGCCGTCGCGCATGGCCTGGTCGAGCGCCAGCGGGATCGAGGCGGCCGAGGTATTGCCGTGCTCGCCCACGGTGACGACCATCTTCTCCATCGGCAGGCCGAGCTTCTTGGCGGTGCCCTTCATGATGCGCAGGTTGGCCTGGTGCGGCACCAGCCAGTCGATGTCGGTCGGCTGCATCCGGGCGATGTCGAGCACTTCGTTGGCGACTTCTTCCAGCACCGTGACGGCCAGCTTGAACACCGCCGGGCCGTCCATGTACAGGAAGCCGCTGCCGGCGACCGCGCCGCCGGCCAGGTTGCCCGGGATCGACAGGATGTTGGAATGGCGGCCGTCGGCATGCAGCTTCGAGGCCAGCACGCCCGGCTCGCTCGAGGCTTCCATCACGATGGCGCCGGCGCCGTCGCCGAACAGCACGCAGGTGGTGCGGTCGCTGAAGTCGAGGATGCGCGAGAACACTTCGGCGCCGATCACCAGCACGGTCTTGTGCATGCCGGCGCGGATGAAGGCGTCGGCGGTCGAGGTCGCGTAGACGAAGCCGCTGCACACGGCCTGGACGTCGAAGGCGGCGCTGTTGTTGGTCATGCCCAGCTTCTGCTGGACGATGCAGGCGGTGCTGGGGAAGCTGCCATGGAAGTCCGGCGTCGAGCTGGCGACGATCACCAGGTCGACGTCCGCCGGAGTCTTGCCGGCCATCTCGAGCGCCTTGCGCGCCGCGGCGACGGCCAGGTCGGACGAGTTCTCGTCGGCGGCCGCGTAATGGCGCGCCTCGATGCCGCTGCGCGTGACGATCCACTCGTTGGAGGTCTCGATGCCCTTGTCGGCCAGCTGGGCCGCGAGCTGGTCGTTGGTGACACGGTTGGCCGGCAGGTAGCTGCCGGTGCCGGTGATTTTGCTGTACACAGTCATTGCTCCACCATCCTGCTAGTTTTAGTGAGCCTGGCGCTCGGGATCCGAAGTCGGCATCAGTTCGGCGATCAGGGCCGACAGGTGCTCTTGTACGTTATGTGCGGCTGCCTCGTAGGCGCGCTTGAGCGCCCATTCGAAGGCATAGGCGGACGCGCCGCCGTGACTCTTGAATACCAGGCCTTTCAGGCCCAGCAGGCCGGCGCCGTTGTAGCGCTCGGGATTGAGCTTCTTGAGCGCCTGGCGCGCCAGCACGGCGCCCAGCATCGACATGACATTCTGCTTGAACACCGACTTGACGAAGCGCGACAGGCCTTCGACCGCCTTCAGGGTCACGTTGCCGACGAAACCGTCGCAGACTACCACGTCGGCGGTGCCCTTGAAGATGTCGTTGCCTTCGACGTTGCCGTAGAAATTCAGTTTACCGCGCTCGTGGTCGGCGCGCAGGAGGACGCCGGTGGCCTTGACCACTTCGTTGCCCTTGATGTCTTCGGTGCCCACGTTGAGCAGGCCGATGGTCGGGCGCTCGATGCCTTCGATCGCCGAGCACAGCACGGAGCCCATGATGGCGAACTGGTGCAGGTGGTGCGGCTCGCAGTCGACGTTGGCGCCGAGGTCGAGCATGTAGGTGGGGCCGTTCTTCTGGTTCGGCATGATCGAGCAGATCGCCGGACGGTCGACCCCGGGCATGGTCTTGAGCACGTAGCGCGAGACCGCCATCAGGGCGCCGGTGTTGCCGGCCGAGACGCAGGCATTCGCACTGCCGTCCTTGACCAGCTCGATGGCCACGCGCATCGACGAATCCTTCTTGCGGCGCAGCGCCACTTCGACCGGATCGTCCATCGTCACGACTTCGGTCGCGTTCCTGATGTTCAGGCGCGGCAGCTTGTCGGCGTGGTGTTTCTTGAGTTCGGAACGCAGCACATCTTCGACGCCGACCAGGATGAGTTCGACGTCAGCTTGCTTCTTCAAAAAGGAAATGGCTGCCGGAATGGTAACTGAGGGGCCGTGATCGCCGCCCATGCAGTCAATGGAGATTTTAATTGTCATTTGTCGGGGGGTTGCCGCAGATTACGCACAGCGGGCGGCAAGATGGGCTCGGGGCTTGGCATGGTGCCAGCCGAACTCCGCACAATTGAAAATGACGGTGTGCAAGCTTGAATTGCAGCCGAATACAAAGAAAAAGCGGCGCCACGCAAATAACATACGTTGCACCGCTTTCATGATACGAAGGACAAGACCGTCGATTACTCGTCGTTCTTGGTCTTCAGGACTTTACGACCACGGTAGAAACCGTTCGGGCTGATGTGGTGACGCAGGTGCGTTTCACCAGTGGTCGGCTCGACTGCCAGGTTCGGGGCGGTCAGGAAATCGTGCGAGCGGTGCATGCCGCGCTTCGAAGGGGACTTCTTATTCTGCTGAACTGCCATGATGACTCCTAATACATAAGTTCTAAAATTCTAACACAATCGACTTGCAAATACATGCGCATCGAGTATCCCAGCGGCAATCTTACGAATGCCGACATGTTTTAACGCTGCCTACATCTACTACTATTGCCATACTCGACTACTGCACGCGTTTGACACGTTCTTTTGTCGCACTACTACTGCGGTACTGCTTTATTCTGACTTGAGGTTCTTGAGGCCGGCGAACGGCGATACCTTTTCGGTCTTCAGGCCGTCCAGCAGCTTGGTGTCCGGACAGACATCGTGTTTCGGTGCCTGCGGCAGGGCCAGCAGGGCTTCATCTTCGAGCAGGTCGCGGATGTCGCAGGCGTGGCTGCCGACAATCACGTCGATGCTCTCGTCGTCGAGGATTTCCTCGATCTGGTCCGCATCCTCGTCATCCTTGCCGAGCACCAGCATGGTGGACGAGTCGATCTCGTAACCAAAGGGCTGCAGGCAACGCTGGCATACCAGCTTCACGGGACCGGCGACCGCCAGGGTCATCGAGGGGTAGCCCTGCCGGGTCTGGCCGCCATCGATGGACCAGCGGATCTCGCCGCTGCTGTCCGCGCAATCGGCTGCCAGGCGGGTCATTTCAGTCACGGGCGTCACGCCTTCGCGGTGCCCGCTATTCCGACAGAATTCGAAGGCGTCGATGACAAAAGCGCTCATTTGGAAAACTTCCCCGGAAAACCTGCGATAATAACAGGCTTCTCGCTGCAGAGTCAAAGACTGTCGCAGTTTTTCGGGCCGCAGCGGCCCCGCCTGTTGTACCGGCCCGGCATTCATCGGATTTGCTTGCCGGGAAGCAGCTATCTATCTGTTTTACTTATGCTTTTCGATCCAGCGCCCGACATGATACCAAGTTCCGCCGTGCCGCGTCTAATCCTTGCTTCGAGTTCCGCCTACCGCCGCGAGCTCCTCGGCCGCCTCGGACTGCCGTTCGAGGCCGTCGCGCCGGCGATCGACGAGAGGGCGCTGCCCGGCGAAGCGCCGCAGGACACGGCATTGCGCCTGGCGCGCGCCAAGGCGGCCGCGGTGGCGGCGCTGCATCCCGGCGCGCTGGTGATCGGCTCGGACCAGGTCGCCACGCTCGACGGCCTGCAGATCGGCAAGCCCGGCGACCATGCGCGCGCCCTGGCCCAGCTGCAGCTGATGCGCGGCCGCGAAGTCGTGTTCCACACCGCGCTGTGCCTGTGGGATGGGCGCGCGGCCGAGCCAAGCGCGGCCGCCCAGGTCGAGAACGTGCAGGTCTTCGTGCGCTTCCGCGACCTCCCGGATGCCGAGCTGGACGCCTACCTGCGCATCGAGCAGCCTTACGACTGCGCCGGCAGCGCCAAGAACGAAGGACTGGGCATCGCCCTGCTCGAACGGATCGCGTCAAGCGATCCGACCGCCCTCACCGGCCTGCCCCTGATCGCCCTGACCGGCATGCTGCGCCGCGCCGGCGTGCGCTTCTTCGGCGCCTGAACCTCTTCATCATCACTACCATGCCTGGCACCCTCTACCTGATCCCGAACACCCTCGGCCCCACCGAAGCCGGCGCGCTGAACGCCCTGATCCCGCCCCAGGTCCGCGAACTGGCCTCCCGGCTCGACTATTTCGTGGCGGAGAACGCCAAGACCGCGCGCGCCTTCCTGAAACTGGTGGCGGTCGAGCATCCGCTGGCCAGGCCGCTGCAGGAGATCGAGATCGCCGAGCTGAACGTGAACACGCCGCCGCAGGCGCTGGCCCAGCTGCTGGCGCCGCTGCTGGCCGGGCGCGATGCCGGGCTGGTGTCGGAAGCGGGCGTGCCGGCGGTGGCCGATCCGGGCGCCGACCTGGTGCGCCTGGCCCACCAGCACGGGATCGCGGTGCGGCCGCTGGTCGGGCCGTCCTCGCTGCTGCTGGCGGTGATGGGCAGCGGGTTGAATGGACAGAGCTTTGCGTTCAACGGCTACCTGCCCACCGACGCAGCCCTGCGCACCAAGCGGATTCGGGAACTGGAAGGACGCTCGCGCGCGGAGAAGCAGACCCAGTTGTTCATCGAGACGCCGTATCGGAACGGGCAGATGCTGGAGGCGCTGGTGGGGGCCTGCCAGCCGGGGACGCTGGTCTGCGTGGCGACCGACCTGAGCCTGGCGAGCGAGTCGCTGCGCACCATGACGGCGGCGAAATGGAAGGCCGCGCTGGCGGCCGGCAAGGGGCCGGATTTTCACAAGAAGCCGACCGTGTTCTTGCTGCTGGGGCAGTAAGTAGGGTGGACGGCTTGTCCGTCCACGCGGTGATCGTTGGCCGCGAGATCATCGAGTCCGGTAATCGGCGCCGATAACAACCGACGCGTGGGCGGCAAAGCCGCCCACGCTACTAGTGGAGCGGCTACCCACAATTTTCTCCAAAAGGTCTAACCTGACGGGTAAACCCTGTCAGGAGGCCATCGTGAACAAGAAGTATGTTGTGAAGCTGACAGCTGAAGAGCGCGCGCAGTTTGAACGCATTGCCCATACAGGCAAGTCGGCAGCGTGGAAGATTCTGCACGCCCAGGTGCTGCTCAAATTGGATGAGGGTGAACATGGCCCTGGCTGGGAGACCGCACAGATTGCCGAAGCGTTCGGCGTGACGATGCGCAGTATCGACAATTGG
>NZ_KB908087.1 GCF_000382345.1 Massilia niastensis DSM 21313 | reverse complement strand
TGGCAGACATCCGGCGGGTGGCAGTGGCTGCGCGCCTGGCGAAGCTGGCTGAAGATGGCAAACGACAGCGGGATCGAGCCGCTAAGGAAATTCGCCACCAAGTTAAAACCCTACTGGCGAGGCATCGCAGCGCGGCTGCGCTGGCCGATGCATACCGGCCAGCTCGAGGGCATCAACAACCGTATCAAGGTGATGAAGCGGATGGCCTATGGCTACCGGGATAGCGACTTCTTTTTCCTCAAGATCAAAGCCGCGTTTCCCGGAAATCCGTGATGAACCAAAAAAATGGGGCCGCATGGCCCCATCGGAAAGACGGCTTACAGCGCCGGGTAATCCGTATAGCCTTCGGCGCTCGGATGGTAGAAGGTCTCGGCCTTCGGCTGGTTGAGCGGCGCGCCCAGCTTCAGGCGCTTCGGCAGGTCCGGGTTGGCGATGAACCATTTGCCGAACGCGACCGCATCGGCGTCGCCCGAGGTGAGCAGCTGCTCGGCGGAGGCCGCGGTCAGGCTTTCGTTGGCGATATAGACGCCGCCGAATTCCTTCTTCAGCTGCGGGCCGATACGGTCTTCGCCGATCGCTTCGCGGGCGCAGATGAAGGCGATCTTGCGCTTGCCGAGTTCGCGCGCCACGTAGCCGAAGGTCGCCAGCGGATCGGAGTCGCCCATGTCGTGCGAATCGCGGCGCGGCGCCAGGTGCATGCCGACGCGGTCGGCGCCCCAGACCTCGATGCAGGCGTCGGTCACTTCGAGCATCAGGCGGGCGCGGTTCTCGACCGGGCCGCCGTACTGGTCGGTGCGCTGGTTGGTCGAGTCCTGCAGGAACTGGTCGAGCAGGTAGCCGTTCGCGCCGTGCACCTCCACGCCGTCGAAGCCGGCCTTCTTCGCGTTTTCCGCACCCTTGCGGTAGGCGGCGACGATGCCCGGGATTTCCGAGGTCTCGAGGGCGCGCGGGGTGGCGTACTCGCGCTTCGGACGCACCAGGCTCACATGGCCCTTCGGCTGGATCGCCGACGGGGCGACCGGCAGGGCGCCGTCGAGGAAGACCGGATCCGAGATGCGGCCCACGTGCCACAGCTGCAGGAAGATGCGGCCGCCCGCCTGATGGACAGCATCGGTGACGATCTTCCAGCCTTCGACCTGCTGGTCGGACCAGATGCCAGGGGTGTCGGCATAGCCCACGCCCATCGGGGTCACGGCGGTCGCTTCGGACAGGATCAGGCCGGCCGAGGCGCGCTGCACGTAGTACTCGGCCATCAGGGCGTTCGGCACCCGGCCCCCGCCCACGGCGCGCGAACGGGTCAGCGGCGCCATCACGATGCGGTTCGGCAGTTCCAGTGCGCCCACCTTGATCGGGTCAAACATTGTAGTCATTGCAGCTCCTAAAGTCCGTCGTTCAGTTGATCGATGAAGGCCTTGATGACCTCCTCGTTGCGTTGGTAGAAGACCCATTGACCGACCCGGCGCGTCTTCACCAGTCCGGCGCGGTGCAGCGTCGCCAGGTGGGCCGACACCGTCGATTGCGACAGGCCGGTACGCTGGTCGATCAGCTTGCAGCAGACGCCGAAGTCGAGCGGATGGTCCTGTTCCGCGAAATGCTGCTGCGGATCCTTCAGCATCTGCAGGATCTCGCGCCGGACCGGATTGGCAAGCGCCTTGTGGATCGCGTCGATGTCCATGAACTCTTCCTTAAATCGGATTAATCAGATCCGAATATCGCCATATTACGATATTCAAAAAATTCCTGCCTGGAGCGCTTCATTTTGCCCATCGGCCAAGGTGCCGCACGGTGCTATACTCGCCGCTTTTTCGGCAGGGGGTGGACGATGAGCTGGGTGTATCTGGTCATGGCCGGGTTGCTGGAAGTCGGCTGGGCTGTCGGCCTGAAATACACGGCCGGCTTCACGCGCCTGTGGCCCTCGGTCTTCACGCTGGTCACGATGGCGGGCAGCGTCGGCATGCTGGGCCTGGCGCTGCGCCAGCTGCCGCTCGGCACCGCCTACGCGGTATGGACCGGCATCGGCACCATCGGCACCGCGATCGCCGGCATGGTCCTGCTGCACGAACCGGCCGGCGCCCTGCGCCTGCTGGCGATCGCGATGATCGCCGGCGGCATCGTCGGCCTCAAGCTGCTGTCGCCGGCCTGAGCGGACCGCCTAGCGGCCGAATTCCGGGTTCGGGCGGGTCAGGTAGTACCACTCGGAGTTGGCGTTCGCCTTGGCGTCCGGGAACAGGATGCGGCCGCCGAATTCGGCCACCACCGGGGTGCCGTCCGCGCGCACGCCGATCTGTTCGCCCTCGGCCACCGGATCGAAGCTTGCCCACTGGCGCGTGAAGCGGTCGTCCGCATGCTGCTTGTCGTGCACCACGACCATCGACAGCGCTTCCATCTCTTCCAGCGGAATCGGCGCTGGCGCCGGCGCGTCGACCAGCTTCAGGTGCGCCAGCGTGTTCATGATGGCGCGGTAGGCCACTTCCGGCGCCGCCGGGTCGTCGTGCTGGCCGCATTCGAGGGTCAGCGCGTAGCCGCCGGTGGAGCGCATGTACTCGGTGGTGCCGACGCCGTAGCGCAGCACGGTTTCCAGTTCGCCCGCGTTGCGGCTGCGGCGCTTCACGCCGTCGCCGTAGGTCGCCAGCCAGCCGTCGACGAAGCGGCGCACGCCGAGGATGCGCGCCAGCGCGCGTTCCTGCTCTTCGTGCTTGAATGGCTGCAGGGGTCCGTCGTTGTTGCGCGGACCGACCATCACGAAGGGCTCGCCCTTGGCGGCGTTGAACGAGTGCAGGTCGAGCAGCACGTCGTGCTGGCCGAGCAGGGGGCACAGCCAGTTGGCCACGTGGTCTTCGAAGTCCTGCGGGTTCTCCTTCGGGAACAGGTCGCGGTTCAGGTTGCGGTCGCCCGAGCGCTCGACCTTGGCATAGGCCAGCGGGTTCACGATCGGGACGAAGGTGACGCTGCCGGCGGCGATGTGCAGCCTGCCGCTGTCGATCTCTTCCATCACGCGCCGGATGGCCTTGGTGCCGCAGACCTCGTTGCCATGGGTGGCCCCCATGATGATGACGCGCGGGCCGGCGGCCATGCCGGTGTAATTGACGGATTTGAACTGGAACTGGCGTGAAGGATTCATTGCTTTGGTGATCCGGGGAAATGTGGGTGGCGACATTTTATCGGGAAATGCTGGCATGTCGAAGGTCGCCGTGGCATGATCCGCAACTTTCCACCCCATTCGTTGCACCGTTCCAGCATGCCCACCACCCGGGTCCACGGCCTCGACACCCTGCGCGCGATCGCGGTCAGCCTCGTCGTGCTGCACCACTACGTGCTGTTCGTCTCCAACAAGCCGACCTTCGGCTGGGTGGGCGAGATCGGCTGGGCGGGCGTCGACCTGTTCTTCGCGCTGTCGGGTTACCTGATCGGCAACCAGATCTTCAGGGCGCTCCGCAGCGAGGGCGGGCTGTCGCTGAAGCACTTCTACGCGCGCCGGCTGCTGCGCACCCTGCCGAACTACTGGGTGGTGCTGGCGCTGTACTTCCTGTGGCCGGCCTTCCGCGGCGACGCGCCCCTGCTGCCGCTATGGAAGTACCTGGGCTTCGTCCAGAACCATCAGCTCGAGCCGGGCAGCGCCTTCTCGCACAGCTGGTCGCTGGCGATCGAGGAGCAGTTCTACCTGCTGCTGCCGGCGCTGGCCATCGCGGCGGCCGGGTTCGGGCGCTCGCTGCGGCTGGCCTGGTGCGCGATCGCGCTGGCGTTCGCGGCCGGCATGCTGGCCCGCGCCTGGCTGTGGCAGGACGTGGTAGCGGGGGAGCGCTACTGGATGCACCATTATTACAAGTACATCTATTACTCGAGCTTCTGCCGCTTCGACGAACTGCTGGCCGGGGTGGCGCTGGCCCTGCTGAAGAACCACCATGCCGGCGCGTGGCAGCGTCTGACGCGCCATGGCAATGCGCTGGCGCTGGCCGGCCTCGCGGTCTCGGGACTGGCGTTCTGGCTGTTCCTGCGCGACCACTACGGCTTCGGCGTCACCGTGTTCGGCTATCCGCTGCTGGCGCTCGGCTTCTCGCTCCTGATCGCCGGCGCCGTGGCCGAAGGCGCCCTGCTGCAGCGCCTGCGCGTGCCGGGCGCCGGTGCGCTGGCGCTGTGGTCGTATGCGATCTACCTGCTGCACAAGCAGGTGTGCGTGCTGGGCGCGCAGTGGCTGGCGCAGCACGGCATCGGGCCCGAATCGCCGCTGGCGATCGCGGCGCTGCTGGCGCTGTCGGTGCTGACCGGCTGGCTGCTGTACAAGCTGGTCGAGACGCCGTTCATGGCCGTGCGCGAGCGCTACGTGCCCACCAATGCCAGGCGTGTCCATCGGGCCGACCGCACCGCGCTGTCGTCCTGAAGCGCGCGCCGGCGCCGCAGCAGGGCGCCGGCTGCCAGCCCCGCGAGGCCGAGCGCCAGCATGGAGGCCTGAGCCGGTTCGGGGATCGTTGACACGATAGTGACGGCGGTCTGGGGCGTCCACTGCCACGTTTCCTGGAAAGACGAGCCGGTGCGCACGGATCCGGTCCGAGACAGCCATGACTCCCCGCTGTCGACGTCGATGCGGCCGTATGCGCCGTTGTTCTCGTCAAGGAGTTCCACGAATCCGGCGAAATCGAGTCCTTCCGCGGCGGAATAGCGGAAGCGGTCGAGCGCGCAGCTCTGGAAGTAGGGATAGGCGTAGGCGCAGCCGATCATGGACGACGGCAGGTTCAGGGGCTGCACCAGCAGCGAACTCACTTCGCCCAGTTCGAGGACGCCGTCGCTGTCCAGGTCTTCGCCGGTGAAGGCGCCGGCGAGGATGGCGGCGGGATCGAAGGCCTGCTCTTCGACGTCGTAGAATCCGGTGTAGGTGAAGGTCCAGGTGGCGGGCGCGCCAGATGCCGCGGCGCAGGACAGGGCGAGGCCGGCGCCGAGGATGCGAGGATTCATGCTTGCTCCCTGGTAGAGGAGGAATCGGATGCGGTCCGTGTGCGAGGTAGCGCTGTCAGGACTCGTGCGTCAGTCTAGTCCCGGAAGCGCGGAGCCGGCGCACGCGCGGCCAGCCTGCCGGACCGGCGCCTCGGGAAAGGCCATGCCGGCGCCGGCACGGGAGGCGCCGGCCGCCCGTTCTCAGCCGGTCAGGCGCCCGAACACTTCGCGCGCAACCAGGCCGCCGCCGCCGATCAGCACGCCGAAATACACGATGGTGGCGACATTGCTGATGTAGCCCAGCAGCACACAGACGCCGTCACGCTGCAACAGTCCGATGGCAAGGAACAGCAGCGCCACGGCCGGGAAGGTATTGCTGAACGGGATCAGGCCGAACGGCATCATCAACAGGATGGCGCCCAGGATCAGGGACGCGTTGTTCAGGTGTTCCATGGGACCGTCGGCCACCAGCCACTGGATGCGGTTGGGGCGGCTGACGCGTTCGATCTTCTTCAGCCAGCGCAGCGCCTTGCGCAGCACCGGGCGCAGCTTCCTGGTGCCGATGATCTTGTGCTTGATCCTCGCTGGAATCCACAGTTCGCGCCGGAACAGGCGGCTCACGCCGATGAGCAGGATGGCGGCGCCGAACACGGTGCTCACGCCGGGTATCGACACCGGAAGCAGGAACACCAGGGTGAGCAGGGCAGTCAGGATCAACAGGCCGTCGTTGCCCACGCGGTGGATCAATTCGCTCAGGGTGATGCCGGTGGAGGGCAGGGTGCGGACCAGGGCGCGAATCCTCTGGGAAACTGGTTCATCGTGCAACGAGTGTTTCGTCGTTGTTTCTAGGGTATTTTCGTGGATGCTGGTCATGTGGCGTGTGAAGTGGGTGGGGCCATGCTGGCTGTGTTGCCGAAGTCCGATTTTAGCTGATCGCGGACCCTCTGTTACGGTGGAGTGTCATCACCCGTCCGGGGGAGACGCGCCTGCGTCGCAACGAGGCGGCTGCGCCCAGTCCCGCCAATCCGAGGGCCAGCATGACGGCCTGGCCCGGTTCGGGCACCGGTGAGACGATCTCGAGGGTGGTCCGCGGCGTCCACTGCCACGCCTCGAGGAATACGCCTCCGCCGATCCGCGTCGACCCCGACTCGTAGAACCATGACTGCCCGCTGTCGACCTCGATATGGCCGTAGGCGCGGCTGTTCTCGTCCGAGATGTGGACCCATCCCTTGACATCGAGGCCGTCCGCGGCCGAGTAGCTGAAGCGCTCCAGCGCGCAGCTCTGGTAGTAGGGATAGGCGTCGGCGCAGCCGATCATGGAGGATGGCGAGTTCAGGGGCGACACCAGCAGCGCATCCAGTTCCGACAGGACGAGGATGCCGTCCTGGTCCAGGTCTTCGCCGGTGAACGAGCCGGACAGCGTGGCGGCGGGATCGAAGGCCTGCGCCTCGACGTCGTAGAATCCGGTGTAGGTGAAGGTCCAGGTGGCCGGCGCCCCGAATGCTGTCGTGCAGCACAGGGCAAGCCCGGCGCCGAGGAGGTGAGGTTTCATGCTTGCTTCCTGGTAACGGAGAATCGACACGACGCCCGGCGGCGCGGTGGCGCTAACCGGACCCGGGCGTCAGTCTATGCCTTGCCCCGCTACGCCGGCGCACGGTCGCCGGCAGGCGCACTCGAATCGTGCTATACTGCAAGGGCAGTGAGGGATGCCCTTCATCGCAGCGTCCGGACCAGCCATCGCGCCAACGCCCAGCGTCATCGCGCGCGAAGCCTGTTCCGCCATTCCCCTCTACAACCCGCACCGTGCAGCAAGCGTGAGCGGCGACGCTTCCGGCGCCATCCAGCCAGCCTGGACCGGAACAGCACCACTATCGAACGAAGTCCGCAGCAGGCAGGCTTCTTTCCTCACTACCTGACCCGCCCCTGGTCGGGCCTCTCGACTGCCGCGGCACCGATCGCGGCCACACGATTTCCCTGCCTCGTTCCGAATGACGAGGCTTTGCTCGTTTTCAGGAGAACACTATGGCAAAAGAAGAATTGATCGAAATGAATGGCCTGGTATCCGAAGTGCTGCCGGAATTGCGTTTCCGCGTCGACCTCGACAACGGACACAAGATGATCGCGTACACCTCCGGACGCATGAAGAAGAACCACATCAGGATCCTGGCCGGCGACCGCGTCACCCTCGAACTGTCGCCCTATGACCTGACCAAGGGCCGGATCATTTTCCGCCACATCGAAAACCGCGGCCCCAGCGCTCCGCGCAAGTTTCAGCCTCGCCGCTAAGCACCCCGCAGGCCGTCACCCGGCCTGCATTTCCACCACCCCGAATCCCGCCGGGGCATCCCCAAGAAAAGCCAGCACCGCGTGCGCCTGGATCGCCGGGTCGATTCCCGCATTGGCCGCGATCGCGGCGCGCAGGCCGGGCACGATTTCCGGCGTGTGCGGGCTGCGGTAGGCCTGGACCAGCAGGTAGGCCAGGTCGGCCGGCGCATCGGCGCGCCGCAGGCGCGCCTCGATGATCGCCAGCAGCGCGCGCTGCATGCGCGGCGTCGGGTTGCGGATGTGGGCAAAGACCAGCGGCGTGTTCGAGATGGACGCGCAAATGGCGCTTTCCATCTGGTCCGCGCCGAGATCCGAAGCGATATCGAAATAGGCCTTGCTCCAGCGCGTGCGGCCATAGGCATGGCCGGGCGGGAAGGAATCCACGGTTTCCAGGCCCATGGCCCGGCTCGCGCGGCTCAGCAGGGAAGCAAGTGTATCGATCAGCGGCATGGCGGGACGGGGTGCTTGTTCGTCATCCCGGCAGTGTAGCGCAAGCGCGCTCGCGCCGCTGGAGGAAAAGAGGTCGCGCGGGGCGCATGCATGCACCCCGCGCGCACCATGTCAGGCGAAGCGGCCGGCGCGGAAGTCGTCGAAGGCCTGGTGCAGTTCGGCCTGGGTGTTCATCACGAACGGTCCGTACTGCGCGATGGGTTCGTTCAGCGGACGCCCGGCCAGCACCAGCACGCGGCTCGCGCTGCCGGCCTTGATGCGCACGCCGTCGGCGCCGGCGGCATTGTCGAGGATGGCCATGCGCGTCTGCGCCACGCCCTTGCCCTCGATGACCACTTCGCCGCGGAACACGTACACGAAGGCGTTGTGGCCGGCCGGGATCGGCTGGTCGTGGACCGCGCCGGCCGGAATCTCGAGGTCGAGGTAGAGCGGCAGGGTGTGCTCGCGCTGCACCGCGCCGTCCACGCCATGGGTGCGGCCCGCGATCACCTGGACGGTCACGCCGTCGCCGAGGGTGAAGCGCGGCACTTCCTCGGCCGGGATGTCGCGGTACCAGGGCGCATTCATCTTGTCCCTGGCCGGCAGGTTGAGCCACAGCTGGAAGCCTTCCATCAGGCCTTCATTCTGCTCCGGCATCTCCGAGTGGACCACGCCGCGGCCGGCGGTCATCCACTGCACGCCGCCATTCGTGACCAGGCCTTCGTTGCCGGCGCTGTCGCGGTGGCGCATGCGGCCGGTCAGCATGTAGGTGACGGTCTCGAAGCCGCGGTGCGGGTGTTCGGGGAAGCCGGCGATGTAGTCGCCCGGCTTGTCGCTCCCGAATGCGTCGAGCATCAGGAACGGATCCAGGCGGCGCTGCAGCGGACCGGTGAGCACGCGGTTGATCTTGACACCCGCGCCATCCATCACGAACTGGCCGTTGATCACCCGTTCGACGCCGCGCGTCCTGGCGATGGTTCGGGCCTGTACTTGCTGGGTCATGCTGTTCTCTCCTGTCCTGTTGCGCCGCCTGGGCGGCGCTATTATGCCAGTGCTTTCTCGACCGCGTCATTGGCCGAGGCCTGGGCCTTGGCGACGGCTTCCGGACCCATGCCCATGCCCGACGAGTAGATATAGGTCTGGTCGGTCATGCCGATGAAGCCCAGCAGCTGGCGCAGCTGCGGCACCAGCGGATCGTTGGCTTCGTCGTAGAAGCCGCCGCGCGCGGCCGCCACGTAGACTTTCTTGCCCTTCAACAGGCCTTCAGGGCCGGCCTCGCCGTAGCGGAAGGTGGTGCCGGCGCGGTAGATCGCGTCGAACCAGCCCTTGAGCTGCGCGGGAATCGCGAAGTTGTACATCGGGGCGCCGATCACGACCACGTCGGCAGCCTGCACTTCAGCGATCATGGCGTCGTCCAGAGCGACACGCGCAGCCTGCTCGGCGGTGCGCTGCTCGGCCGGGGTGAACAAGGCGCCGACCGCCGGGCCATCCAGCAGCGGGTGCGGGTTGGCGCCGAAATCGCGGCGCACGACCTTCGCGCCCGGATTGGCTGCCAGCAGCTTGTCCACGATCTGGTTGGTGACGCGGGTCGATTCCGAATCGGCGCCACGGACGCTTGAGGTGATGTGCAGGATGTTCATGTTGTGTCCCTTCGTTCCAAGAAAAGTTTCGATGGGTCTACTGTAACCATTCCAAAAGCCGTCTGGAAGCCATTAGAATGGATAACATTATTCTGCTGATGGAACAATCATGGACGTCGAACCGAATGACCTGCTGCTATTTGCCCGGATCGTCGAGGCCGGCAGCTTCAGCCGCGCCGCCGAACGCGTGGACCTGCCCAAGTCGACCGTCTCGCGCCGCCTGGCGCTGCTGGAGGCGACCCTGGGCGAACGCCTGCTGCAGCGCACGACGCGCAAGCTGGTGGTGACCGAGTTCGGCTCCAGCCTGCTCGAGCATGCGCGTCGGGTGGCGGACGAAGTCGAGGCGGCCGGCGCCCTGGCCCAGCATCGCCAGCACGCGCCGAGCGGCAAGCTGCGCATGTCGGTGCCGGCCGATTTCGCCAACGCGGGCTTGAACGAGGTGATCGCGCGCTTCCTCGAGCGCTATCCGGCGGTGACGCTGGAAATGGACCTGTCGCCGCGCCGGGTCGACCTGGTGGCCGAGAACTTCGACATCGCGATCCGCATGGGCGACCTGCCGGACGATTCCACGCTCAGCGCGCGTCCGATCACGCTCGAACACGCCGCCCTGTATGCCGCGCCGGCCTATCTCGCCAAGCATGGTATCCCGGAGCACCCCGACGACCTGCCGGCGCACGACGTGCTGTGCATCCTGAGCCGCTACGGCGGCTCGGCCGCATGGACCCTGATCCGGGGCAAGGTGCGCTGGGAGCGTTCGCTGCCGGCGCGCCTGACCGCCAATTCGCCGGACCTGCTGGCGCGCATCGCGGCGCGCGGCGCCGGCATCGCGATCAGCTCGACCCTGTTCGCGGAACCCTATTTGCGGACCGGGGAACTGGTGCGGGTGCTGCCCGAGTGGGAGATGCCGATCACGAACGGCTGGGCGGTGTTCCCGAGCCGGAAGCTGATGCCGGCCAAGACCCGGGCCTTCCTCGACCTGATGGAAGAGATGTGCCGCGAGCGCGGGCACGCCACGCCCGTGGCGGCGGCCGCACTGAACGCGCGCCGGGCGGCGGAAGCCGCCGCCGGGGACGGGCTTACGCCCGGCGGTTCGCCATCATCTCGCCCAGGCGCACCGGACGCTCGGGAGCCCAGTCCGGGTTGAACGAGACCGCGCCGCGGCGGAACAGCATCACGACCGTCGATCCGAGCAGGAAGCGGCCCATTTCCTCGCCCTTCTTCAGCACCACCTGCCGGGAGTCGTAGCTCCATTCGCAGATGCGCGGCATGCGCGGCGGATTGACCACGCCATGCCAGACGGTGGCCATGCTGCCGACGATGGTGGCGCCGACCAGGGTCATCACGAAGGGTCCGTGCTCCTCCGACTCGAACACGCAGACCACGCGCTCGTTGCGCGCGAACAGGCCCGGCACGCCACGCGCGGTGGTCGGGTTCACCGAGAACAGCTTGCCCGGCACGTAGATCATGCGGGTCAGGCGGCCATCGCAGGGCATGTGGATGCGGTGGTAGTCCTTCGGGCTCAGGTACAGGTTGGCGAAGCTGCCGTGCTGGAAGTGCGCCGCCAGGCCGGTATCGCCGCCCACCAGTTCGGCGGTGGTGAACTTGTGGCCCTTGGCCTGGAAGATATGGTGGTCGTCGATCTCGCCGAACTGGCTGATCGCGCCATCGACCGGGCACACGAAATCGGCCTGCGCCAGCGGACGCGCATCGCTGCGCAGCGGGCGCGTGAAGAATTCGTTGAAGCTCGCGTAGCTGGCGATGTCCGGATTGACCGCCTCGTCCATGTTGACCCCGTACTTGCCCACGAACCAGCGGATCAGGCTGGTGGTCATGGCGCCGCCCTTGGCGCCGGCGACGCGGCCGGCGAAGTTGGTCAGCGCCTGCTTCGGTAATACATATTGGGGCAAGACTTTTATACGGGACACGGTGGTTGGCCTCTTTTTAAAATCGATCGCGCATTATAGCGGGCATGCCGTGGGGAAAGTTCGCTTCCCTGACAGTCATGGGGCCGAGTGTACTCCAGGTCCCCGGCTTGAGGGAAACGCTTGGGATGTGCCAGCGGTGATGTTGTAAATACAATAAGATTGACTTCCCTATGCTGGACGAATATTGTGCTAATAGCTAGCACTATTTGTTCCGTTATATGGTTTACATGGTTCTGTTAGATGGCATATATTGATTCCGATGAAATCATTTGCCGATGTCTAGCTCACTGAAAGCCGCCATGCACCCACCCGCAGCCACAGGAGTTCCTCTTTCGTCGTTTGCCCTGCTGGCGCTGGTCGCCACGGCCGCCCACGCGCAGCAGCCGGACCCCGCCGACGGCGCGGTGCTGCCGCGAGTGGAGGTCAAGGCCAGCGTGGCACACTACGACCCGCGGCGCGACGATACCGCCACGCGGATCGTGATCGGCCGCGAGGATATCGTCCGCTACGGCGACACCAGCGTGCTCGATGTCCTCAAGCGGATCCCCGGCATCACGGTGGAGACGAACACGGGACGCGGCGGCGAGATCCGCATGCGCGGCGTCGGCGGCGGGTATACGCAGGTGCTGATCAACGGGCAGCGCGCCCCGGCGGGCTTCACCTTCGATTCGCTGGCGCCGGACGTGATCGAGCGGATCGAAGTGCTGCGCGCCGCCACCGCCGAGTTCTCGACCCAGTCGGTGGCGGGTACGATCAACATCGTGCTCAAGCGCATGGCGAAGAAAGCGCAGCGCGACGCCAAACTCGGCCTGATGCACTCGGATACCTTCAAGGGCCCGAGCGCTACGCTCGAACTGGGCGACCGCACGGAGACATTCTCGTATGCGATCGCGGCCAACGCGACGCGCGAGCGGTTCACGCGCACAGCCAACGGGTTCGAGGACACCAGGCTTCCCGATGACAGGGCAAGCCTCCTGCGCGAGACCGCAGTGCCGGAGCAGGGAAGGATCGGGCGCCTGAACCTGAGCCCCAGGCTGAACTGGACGCTCGACGACGGCGCAACGCTGTCCTCGCAAACCTTCCTGAACGTCAATCGCTTCCGCAACAGGACCCGGGTGCTGGTGACGACCCTGCTCGGCGCCGAGGCGCCCGTGCCCGAGTGGCTGTCGACGCTGCGCGCCGACGGCGCGACCCTGCGCTCCGACCTGACGTGGGCGCGCGAACTGGCGTCGGGCGCGAAGATGGAGGCGAAGATCGGACTAACCGGCCGCGAGGCGGATGACACCATCCGCAGCAACGGCGTCGACCCTGCAGGGACCCCGGCCTTCGACAAACGGATCTCTACCGCTACCCGGGACCGGGGCGTGAACACGAGCGGCAAAACTACCCGCTCCCTGGCCGGCGGCCATGTGCTGGCAGCCGGCTGGGACGGCTCGCTCGACACGCGCGACCAGGAGCGGGTCGAGCGCGACACCGTGCGCGCCGCGCCGCCGGGGCTGCCGATGGACGAGCGTTTCGATGCGCGGGTGGCGCGCCTGGCCTTCTTCGGCCAGGACGAGTGGGCGATCACGCCGCAATGGTCGATGTACCTCGGGGTGCGCTGGGAGAGCATCCGCACCCGCGTGTCCGGCAATGCCATCGATGCGGCGCGCCTGCGTTCCAGTGTCTGGAGTCCGATCATGCAGACCCTGTGGAAGCTTCCCGGAACGAAGGGCGACCAGTTGCGCTTCGCGCTGACGCGCACCTACAAGGCGCCGGGCGCGGACAGCCTGGTGCCGCGGCGCCAGACGTGGGAAAACAACAGCGCGACCGAGGCCGATTACCAGGGCAATCCGAACCTGCGTCCGGAACTGGCATGGGGCATCGACGCCGCCTGGGAGCACTACTGGGCCGACGGTGCGATGGTGTCGGTGAACGGGGCGCTGCGCCGCATCCGCGACTACACCAGCAACCGCGTGTATTTCGACGGACTTCGCTGGATCTTCACGCCGGCCAACGAGGACCGCGCCGAACTGCGCAGCCTCGGCCTCGAGACGAAGCTCCCCTTGAAATCGGTCCTGGCCGGCGCGCCCGCCATCGACCTGCGCGCCGGCGTCAGCCGCAACTGGTCGGAGGTGGACTCGGTACCAGGGCCGGACAACCGGATCGAGCAGCAGACGCCCCTGTCCGCCAACCTGGGCGCCGACTATACGGCGGGCAAGCTGAGCGCCGGCGGCAGCGTCGCGTTCAGGAATGCCGGCATGGTGCGCGTCGCCGCCAACCGCGGCTACTACGCGCATGCGCGCACGGATCTCGAAACGTATGCCTTATGGAAGTTCGACCCGAAGCGGCAGCTGCGCATCGCGCTGTCGAACATGCTGGGCGAGGACCGAGGCTGGGAGATTTCCTACGACGATCCCGTGACGGGCCTCGAGAAGCGACGCTGGCATTATCCCGACGGCGTCCGGGTGCGCGCGACGTTCGAGATGAAGCTGTGAGAACGTGCGCCACCGGCCGCCGGCCTGGGAGCAGAATGGAGTGAGGGGGAAGGGAATCCATGGGTTACCGCTATCTTTCCGAGGCCGTCCTGCTGCTGCACCTCGGGTTCATCCTCTTCGTCGTGTTCGGCGCGCTGCTGGTCGCGCTGCGCCGCAGCCTGATGCCGGTGCACCTGCTGGCGGTCACCTGGGGTGTCGCGATCGAGCTGACCGGTGCGGTCTGCCCGCTGACCTACCTCGAAATCCATTTTCGCCGGCTGGCCGGGGAATCCGGCTACGAGGGCAGCTTCGTCGAGCACTACCTGCTGCCCGTGATCTATCCGGCCGGACTGGGCGCCAGCACGCAATATGTGCTGGCCGCTGCGGTGCTGATCATCAACATCGGCTTATATGGCTGGATACTGAGCCGCCGCCAGCGGCATTGAAGGTTCAGGCCAGCCGTATCGCCACCGCGCCGCAGCCGATCAGCGCCGCGCCCAGTATCCGCGCCCGGGTGAGCCGTTCGCCCAGCAGCAGCACCGCGATCGCGGTGGCGAACACGATCGAGGTCTCGCGCAGCGCCGCGACCACGGCCACCGGCGCATGCGTCATCGCCCACAGCGCGATGCCGTAGGAGCCGGTGGTCGCGGCGCCGCCGGCGAGGGCCAGGCCGGGCTTGCGGATGATGTAGGAGGCCAGCGGCGCGCCCAGCCGCCGCCATGCCATCAGGGTGATGGCGATCCCGGTCAGCAGGAAGATCCATGCGGTGTAGGCCGCCGGGGCGCCGGAGCGCCGCACGCCCAGGCCGTCGACCAGCGTATAGGCGGCGATGACGACGGCGGTCAGGAGCGCCAGCGCCGTCATCCGGCCCGCGCCCGACTTGCCCGCGCGCGACCCCAGATAGAGCGTGGCGCCGCCGGCGCAGATCAGCCCGATCGCCGCCCATTGCGCGGCACCTAGCTGCTCCGCGCCGAGCGCGCCGTTGGCAAGGGCCACCAGCACCGGCGCGCTGCCGCGCATCAGGGGATAGGCGTGGCTGATGTCGGCGTCGCGGTAGATGGCCGACAGCAGCAGGTAGTAAACGGTTTGCAGCAGCGCCGAGGCGGCAATGAAAGGCCAGCTTGCCATGGCCGGGCCGGCAAGGAAAGGCAGCGCCAGCGCACCCAGCACGCCGGCGCCCGCCGTCACCGCGACAGCGGCGCAAAAGCTGTCGTCCTGCGCCTTGAGCACCGCGTTCCAGCCGGCGTGCAGGAGCGCCGCGAACAGGATCGCGGCCAGCACCGGGGCCGGGATGGGCGCCGCCATCAGGCCGGGATGCGATGGTCGCGGAAGGTGCGCCGCGCCACCATGATCGCCACGATCTGCATCGCCGCGCACAGGAAGAAGCTGCTGCCGATGCGCCAGTCCGAGGAGGGCAGGTGGCTGACCGCGCCCAGGATGCCGGTGCCCACCAGCGGCGTGACGATCACGCCCAGGCTGCTGATCGACTGCAGGGAACCCATCAGCTCGCCCTGCTGCTCGGCCGGCGTGGACTTCGACACCAGCCCCTGCAGGGCGGGCCCGGCGGCGAACGCCAGCAGGTTACACAGGATGAACACGTACATCATCCAGCCGCTGGTGGCGAGGCCGTACAGCAGATAGGTGATGGCGCCCGAGCTCAGGCCGAGCAGGGCCAGGCGCACCTCGCCGAAGCGCCGGATCAGCCATGCCAGCAGGCCGGCCTGCACCACGGCCGAGGCCAGGCCGACGCAGAACATCGCGATCCCGTTGTCGCGCGGCGTCCAGTCGAAACGGAAGGTGGTGTACAGCACCCAGGTCGACTGCAGCATCATCTGGGCGAAGGTCACCAGGGTGAACACGATCACCAGGCCGCGGATGTCCTTGCGCCGCACCAGGCGCCCGAGCGCGGCGAGCGGGTTGATGCGCGCCAGGCGGAAGGGTTCGCGGCGCCCGGGCGGCAGCGACTCGGGGACGAAGAAATAGCCGTACAGGAGATTCGCGGCCGACAGCGCGGCCGCCACGTAGAAGGGCAGGTGCAGGCCGGCGTCGCCGAGCAGGCCGCCCAGCATCGGGCCGCAGATGAAGCCCAGGCCGAAGGCGGCGCCGATCTTGCCGAAGCTTTTCGAGCGGTTCTCGTGGGTCGAGATGTCGGAGGCGTAGGCCGCCGCCACCGACATGCTGGCCGAGGACATGCCGCCGATGACGCGCCCCACGAACAGCCAGGCGAGGCTGGGGGCCCAGGCGGTGATCAGGAAGTTCAGGCACATGCCGCCCATCGAATACAGCAGCACCGGACGGCGCCCGACGCGGTCGCTGAGGGCGCCGAGGGCCGGCATGAACAGGAACTGCATCAGCCCGAAGATGGTCGCCAGCGCCCCGAACCACAGGGCCTGCTGCTCGCGCCCCGCGACGAACTGCCCGACCATCAGGGGCATCACGGGGACGATCAGCCCGATCCCGAGCATGTCGATGAAGATGCAGACCAGGACGAAGTTCAGCTTGCCGGTACCGGACTTCTCGGGCGTGGTCGATCTGGGCATGGACACCTCGGGCTGTTGGCGGGTCGCCTATCTTAGCATTGCGTAAACACGCTCAGGCATCGGGGCCGGCGCCCCACTCGGCGGCGAAGGCGGCGCGGAAGGACTCCAGCAGCGCCATGCGCTCGCGCGCCAGCGCGCGTCCGCCCTCGGTCTGCATCATGCCGGGCAGGGTGGCCAGCTTGACCGGGATGTGGTCGAGCGAAAAGGCGCGGTCGTCGAGCGGACGGTCGAGCGCCAGCGGATCGTCGGGATGCGCGAGCGCACTGCCCATCCGTCCGGCGATGTAGAACATGCGCGCCAGCCCGACCGCGCCGAGGGCGTCGAGGCGGTCGGCATCCTGCACGATCTTCGCTTCGATGGTCTCGGCGGGAATCGCGGCCGAGAAGCTGTGGGCCTCGATCGCATGCGCGACCGCGTCCAGGCGGTCGGCCGGGAAGCCCATCCAGGCCAGCTGGTGGCGCGCCAGCTGGGCCGAGCGGCGCGAGGCCTGGGCGCGCTCCGGGTCGTCCTTCGGCAGGTTGACCAGGTCGTGCAGGTAGCAGGCGGCCATCACCACCAGGCGGTCGGCTTCCGGGTGGCGTTCCAGCAGGGCCTGGGCGCTGCGCCAGACGCGTTCGAGGTGGTTGGCGTCATGGGCGCCGTCGTCGCCGGCGGCGCCCGCGGCCAGGGCCGCGAATTTGGTGCGCCAGCCGGCCAGGTCGTGGCTGGTGTCGGTATCGCTGGTGTTCATGCTCATGCGGGTTGTTCCATGGTGGTGAGCGGGATGGCGCGCTGCGACAGCGCGTCGGCCCGGCTGTTCTTGTGGCGCGGGATCCAGCGCAGGGAGGCCTGCGGCAGGCGCGCCAGCAGGGCCAGCGCTTCGCTGCGCAGGGCGCGCAGCGCGGGGGCGCCGGCGTAGTCGGGGCCGTTGACGTCGTCGACCACGACCTGGCTGTCGCCATGGATCGCCAGGTCGCTGGCGCCGTGCAGCACGGCGGCCTGCAGCACGGCGATCAGGGCGCGGTACTCGGCTTCGCTGCTGTTGCCGTAGCCGGCGTCGGACGACAGTTCGATGTGCTGGCCGTCCGGGCCCTCGAGGATGGCGCCGATGCCGCAGCGCCCCGGATTCGGGCGCGCCGAGCCGTCGAACCAGGCATGCCATGCGGCCTGGCGCGGGTCCGGACGGCGCGCCCTGGCGGTCGCGGCGCTGGCGGCGCGCGCGGCGGCGCGCTGGAGGGCATGTTCGCGCTGGGCCAGGCGCTCGGCCAGCAGTTTTTCCAGCCCGGCCGCGCCGGCGCGCAGGCTCAGGACCTGGCGCAGGGCTTGCGCCTCGGGCATGCCGGTGCGCTGGGCCAGCTGGCGGCTCGCGGCGAGCTCGGCCTTGAAGGCGGCGGTTTGCAAAGTCACGAAATCAGGCATGCCGAGAGGATAACCGGTTTCCCGTCTATTGACACATGTTAAGGGTTTTGCAAGACTGCAACTTTGTATCCCGTCCCTTCCAATAGGAGAAACCATGCGTCCGTATCGCCATGCAGTCCGCCTGTCCGCGCTCGTCCTGCTCGTTTCCGCAGCCTTCGCTCCCGTCCACGCCGCCGGCACCGCCGCCAAACTGGAAAAAGCCCAGCCGGCGAAGAAAGCGACGAAACGCTATACGATCGAGCAGTTCATGGCGACGACCTCGATGAGCGGCGCATCGTTCAGCAAGGACGAGAAGCAGATCCTGTTCAGCAGCAACGAATCCGGGATCTTCAACGCCTACACGATGCCGGTCGGCGGCGGGGCGCCGCGCGCGCTGACGGCGTCGACCACCGACAGCACCTATGCGCTCGGCTACTTCTACGACGACGACCGGATCCTGTTCACGCGCGACCAGGGCGGCAACGAACGCAACCACATCTACGTGCGCGAGCTGGACGGCACCGAAAAGGACCTGACGCCGGGCGAGAAGCACAAGGCCTCGTTCGCCGGCTGGCGGCCGGACGGCAGCGGCTTCTACGTCGTCACCAACGAGCGCGATCCCAAGTTCTTCGACGTCTACCTGTACGACGCGAAGACCTATGCGCGCAGGATGGTCTACCAGAACGAGAGCGGCATGAACGTCTCTGCCATCAGCCGCGACGGCAACTGGCTGGCCTTCGACAAGCCGAACACCACCTCGGACAGCGACGTCTACCTGTACAACCTGCAGACGCGCGAGATGAAGCACATCACGCCGCACAAGGAGACGGCCAGCTATTCCGCCGCCACCTTCGATCCGGAGTCGAAGCGCCTGCTGTTCACCACCAACGACGGCGCCGAATTCGAGCGCATCCTCGGCTACGAGCTCGCCAGCGGCGCCACCGTCGAAGTCGAGAAGGCCGACTGGGACCTGATGGGCACCAGCTACTCGCGCAACGGCCAGCACCGCGTGAGCCTGGTGAACCGCGACGGCAGCACCGATGTGCGCGTCTACGAGGCCGCGAGCGGCAAGGCGGTGGCGCTGCCGAAGCTGCCCGGCGGCGAGATGCGCGGCGTGACCTTTTCCCCGAGCGGCAAGCTGATGGCCTTCTACGTCAATGGCGACCGCTCGCCGAGCAACCTGTACGTGCACGACTTCAGGTCGGGCAAGACTTCCCGGCTGACCCGCAGCCTGAGCAGGGAGATCGACCCCGACGACCTGGTCGAAGCGCAGGTGGTGCGCTTCCGTTCCTTCGACGGCACCGTGGTCCCGTCGATCTTCTACAAGCCGAAGGGCGCCTCGCCCAACGCGAAGGTGCCGGCCGTGGTGTACGTCCATGGCGGCCCGGGCGGGCAGACGCGGCGCGGCTACAGCGCCCAGATCCAGTACCTGGTCAACCATGGCTACGCGGTCCTGGGCATCAACAACCGCGGCAGCTCCGGCTACGGCAAGACCTTCCACCGCGCCGACGACCGCAAGCACGGGCGCGAACCGCTGTGGGACTGCGTCGAGGCCAAGACCTGGCTGGCCAGCCAGGGCTATATCGATCCCGAGCGCATCGGCATCATGGGCGGCAGCTACGGCGGCTACATGACCCTGGCGGCGCTGGCCTTCCGTCCCGAGACCTTCAAGGTGGGGGTCAACATCTTCGGCGTCAGCAACTGGGTGCGCACCCTGGAGAGCATCCCGCCTTACTGGGAAGCGCAGCGCAAGGCGCTGTACGACGAGATCGGCGACCCGGTCAAGGACAAGGACCTGCTGGTCGCCACCTCGCCGCTGTTCCATGCGCACCATATCCGCACGCCGCTGATCGTGATCCAGGGCGCGAACGACCCGCGCGTGATCAAGCCGGAGAGCGACGAGATCGTCGAAGCGGCGCGCAAGAACCAGGTCGAGGTCGAATACGTGGTGTTCCCGGACGAGGGCCACGGCTTCTCGAAGAAAAAGAACCAGATCGAAGCGAATGCCAGGATCCTGGCCTTCCTCGACAAGCACCTGAAGCCTTGATCCTGGCGCGGACAAGGAAAAAGCCGTCCAGGTCACCGGACGGCTTTTTTTTGGTTCATCGCTGTTTGCCGGGCCCCGATCCGCTTCAATCGCGGTAGGGATTGTCGGGACGGTCGTCACGGCGGTTGCGCACGCCGTCGCCATCGCGGTCGCGGTCGTACTCGTTACGGATGCCGTCGTTGTCGAGGTCTCGGTCGTAGCGGTTCGGCACGCCGTCGCGGTCGAAGTCGCGTCCACCGCCGTGGCCGTAGCCGTAGCGCGGACGTTCGAAGCGGTCCGGCACGCCGTCGCGGTCACGGTCGCGGCCCGCGTAGTGCGGCTGGTAGCCATGGCGCTCGTAGCGGTCCGGCACGCCGTCGCGGTCGCGGTCATGACGGTTCCACTGCGCGGGCCGCATGTACCAGCCGCCGTTGCCCCGGTGCCAGGCCGGCGGCGCATACACATAGCCGGGACGCGCGGCGACGTAGTTGCCAGGGATCCAGTGGTGGCGATGGTGGCGCCACTCCCAGTAACCCGGCGTCCACACGTACCCGTGGCGCGGGGCAGGAATGCGTTCGTACACCGGCGCCGGTGGCGCCGACCCGATCACCACTTCGACGTGGGCCTGCGCCAGCGACGGCAGCGGGGCGAAGGCGGCGCCGGCTGCGATCAGGACGGCAAGGGCAAGGGTGGGTTTCATGTTCGGTCTCCAGATCCAAAAGTGGATGACTGCACTATAGCAATCCGGGATCGGGACGAGGAGTCTTGAAGCAGATACTTACAACTGAAACAGTCAGCAGGGAGAGCCTGTAACAAGCGCGTAACAGGTGCGCCCGCGTGACCGCCGCGCGCAGGACCGGGGCGCGGCGCGGCGGTCTGCTGCGGTCACATCCGGCTCCCGGCGGCGGCTTTCTCGTCGGCGGTCAGGCGCCTGGCGGTGACGGTCACGACGGCCGTCTTGCCGGAGGTGGCGATGGCGTCCGCGCTCGCGCTGTACGGGCGGGCGTGGGCTTCCGGGATGGCGCCGTCCAGGGTGCTGGCCGACACGGCCATCGTGGCGGCGACGATGAAGACGGCTTCCATGTGCTTGAGGATGTTCATGGCCTTGCTCCTTGCTGTGTGCGGGTTGTCGATGTCTGCACTGTAGGACAGGCGCGCCCTGGCCTCCAGCGGTGTGCGACGAGACGCGCAAAAGGCGGCATGACCTGCACAAAAGGGCGCGTGAACGCGCCCCCGGAATCCGCCAACCCGGCCGTGTTTCCATGGCCCTCCGCTAGGCCTGCCCATGGCGGCCACCCGGCGCCGCCCGCACCCCGGACATCCGCATGACAGGCATGCTCTTCTCGATGATCGACCAGCTCGCGGCCAGCCGCACCGCCTGGCGCCGCGCGCGCAACCTGCGCGCCGGCCGGCGGCGGCCGGTGCGCGCCCGCGCCGCATGGCGCCTTGCGCCGCCTTCCGCGTGGCGCCTGCCGCTGCCTGCCGGGTGGGCCTGGGCGGCGCTGGCGCTGGCGGCGGCGGGAGCGCTGGCGCTGGCGCTGCATGCGCGCGCGCTGGCGCTGGCGGGCGGCGACGGCGGCGATGCCGGCCTTGCCAGCCTGCAGCCGCTGCTGCCGGGCGTGCGGATCGAGGTGCCGGCCGGCGGCGGCGCCACGCTGACCCAGCACGACGGCGCGGCGCTGCTGGTCGCCCCGGGCATGCGCGCCGATCCGCCCGTACGGGTCGACCTGTGCACCCAGGTGCTGGCTCCGCAGCGTCCGCTGTTGCTGCCGCTGCGCATCGGCTATACCGTCGAGGAAGCGGCGGCGCTCGCCCGCGCCAGGGGCCTGCCGCCCCGCAACGTCCTGGCGACGCAACCCGGCTCGACCATGCCGCGCGTCGAGATCAGCGGCAACGCGGCCCCCGGTTCCCAGCTCAAGCTTGCCTGGGACGCCGGCGGCAGGGCGGCCTTTGGCGGCGACGCCACCCGGGGCGCCGTGATCCGCGCCGCGCGCGGCCAGGCCGCGCTGTGGCAGGCCGGCTGGCTGGTCTGGCAAGGCGAGGCGCTGCGCTTTTCACGCCGCGCCACGCCGGGCTGTCCGCAGGCCGGCGAACTGGTGGTGCAGCGCTACCGGCCGGACGCCGCCGCCGCCGGACCTGCCCTGGTCCAGGCTTTCGGCGCAGGCGCCGCGCCGGTGCGCCTGCACCTGGCGCCGGGGCGTTACCAGGTGCCCGCGGCCGCCGCGCCCGGGATGGAAGACCAGGCGCTGTTCGACCAGCTGTACCGGCGCGGCCTGGTCCGGCTCGGGAAGGATGGCCTGGCCGAACTGGCCCCGCGCGACCTGGCTGCCTGGGGCGCGGCCGGGGCCGGGGTGCGCGCCGACCTGCCCGGCTGGGAAAACCTGAGCCTCGACGAGGGCGACCGCCGCCTGCTCGAGCGGCTCTACCACCGCGCCGACGGCACCTACGTGCGCGAGCAGGTGCGGATCTTCAACAGCGAACGCCGGCTGGTCGCCTGGCGGGTGCGGCCCGGCGGCTCCGCGCCCTGGCATGCGAGCCTGGGCGGGGCGCCGGCGGCGCTGGCGGAAGGCTTGCCGGTGGCGGCCATGCGCCTGTTCGCGCGCCTGCCGGAAGGCTGGAAGCCGTGGACCCGGGTCGCCGGCTGGGATGGCGGCAGGACGGGAACCAAGGTCACCCTGCGCGCGCCGGCCGGCGCCGGTCCCGTGGAACTGCTGCTGGCCGGGCGTCTCCTGGCAGTGAGCGGCGCCAGGGTGATGGCGACCGACGCCTGCGACGGCCGCGCCTGTCCCGCGCCGGGAGCGGTGCAGCGCGTGGTCCTGGCGCCGGAGCCGGGCGCGCGCCAGGTCGCGCTCGAGGTCGAGCCGCTCGACCTGGCCGCGCTGTCCGGCGCGGCCGACGCGGCCTACCGCCACCTGCGGCTGGAAGAGGGCTACCTGGTCTGGCGGCCGCTGCCGGGCGCCGCCGGCGCACCGGGCGTCGGCGCCGTGCCGGTACGCCTGGCCGATCGCGAAGGCGCCGTCCTGTGGGCCGACGGCCAGCCGTCCGGGCCGGCCAGCGCCGCCGGCCTGGCGCCGCTGCTGGGCGTGCACCGCGAACATGCGGGCAGCGTGGCCGGGATGCTGGCGCGCCTGCCAGGCGCCGGGCATGCAGCGCGCCTGAGCCTGGACCTGGGCATCCAGACCCTGGCGCAGGCGGCGCTCGACTGCGTCGGCCTGCGCCAGGGCCGCTGGGATGGCCGCGCCTGCGAGGCCGGCCAGGCGCCGCCGCCGGAGCGCAGGGCGGGCCTGGTGCTGCTCGACGCGGCTTCCGGCGATATCCTGGCCGCGGCGTCGAGCGGCGCCGGCCGGGCCGATCCGCGCCGCTGGCGCGAGCTGCGCGACTTCGACCGCGCCGACCCGGCGCGCAGCCCGCTGCGGGTGGCGGCGTTCCAGCACGACGGCGGGGCCCACCGGGCGCCCGGCTCGACCTTCAAGGTGATCAGCGCGCTGGGACTGGAGCAGGCGGCGCGCCACGACGGCCGGCTCGACGCCATGCTGTCCGGACTGCCGCTGGCCGAACTGGATGCGCTGGCGCGCGCGCAGGGCTATGCCTTCCGCAGCGGCGCCGCCACCTATCCGGCCGACAGCACCCGCGCCCACATCACCAACTTCCGCGAGCAGGTGGCCGGCAGGCGCGCCGACGGCGGCCGGCTCGGCCTCGGCCCGGCGCTCGCGCACAGCGTGAATACCTGGTTCGCCTGGGGCGCCGAACTGAGCGACCGTACCCTGATGGGCCGCCCGGAAGGGGGCGTGCCCGGCGCGCGCGCGCTGGAGCCGGGCGCGCTCGACGCCCTGCGTCCGGTGGCCGGGATGGCGCGCCGGCTCGGCTTCGGCCAGCCAATGCGGCTGGACGGCGGCCTGCTGCCGCCGGATTACCGCTGGGCCGAATGGGACGCCCTGCAGGCCAGCGCGTCCGGCCTGGACCCGGTCCATACCCGCCACGAGCTGCGCCAGATGGCGATCGGACTGCGCATGCAGGCCACCCCGCTGCAGATGGCGCTGGCGGCGGCGGCGGTCGGGGAGGGGCGGATCGTCGCCCCGCGACTGCTGCTGGCGCTGGACGGCCGGGCGGCCGTCGCCGCGCCCGGCGTGGTCCTGGACGTGCGGCTCGACCGGATCCGCGCCGGCATGAAGGGGGTGGTCGACGCCGGCACGGCGGCCGGCGCCTTCCGCGCGCCCGGGTTCGACGCGCTGCGGCCCGGCCTGTACGGCAAGACCGGGACCGCGCCGGCCGGGACGGACGGGCTGGCCACGGTCTGGTTCATGGGCTGGCTGGAGCCCGGCAGCCTGCCGGGGCAGACCCGGCGCCTGGCGTTCGCCGCCTTCGTCAGCCATTCCGGCGCCACCGGCGGGGCCCACGCGGCGCCCGTCATCGCCACGTTGTTGCACGCCTTGCAGGACCAGTCCGTCAAACAGAAGGGGAAATAGCCGCTTCCTGAACGCCTCGAGACTGTGTTTGTATGGCATTATTTGTTTCACACCGCCAGCGTGCGGGTGCCAGTGAGGATGAGGAAGGTATGCGTTTGCCGGGAACCCGGTATCAGGAGCACGGTTGGGAGCAGGTCCGCAAGCTGTTGGGACAGTGCTCCCTGCAGGCGCTGGGATGTGTCGATGTCGCCCGCCTGCTCGATGCCGACACCGATGCCACGCTCGTCCTGTATGTCGAGGCGGTGGCCGCCAGCCTGCACGCCAACGCGGCGCGCGGCGCGCAAGCCGGCAACAGCTATGGCGACACGGTGCTGGAGCTGGCGCTGAACCTGGTGGCCGAGCTCCAGGCCCGCCCCGGCGACTGGACCGCCCTGTGCGCGGCGCTGGGCGGCGACCACGCGCGCAATCCGCACTTCTGGCGCCAGCCCGGCGGCGAAGGACTGCTGCGCAAGAAATTCAACGACCTGTACGCCGGCCTGCGCGACAAGGTCGACAGCGAGGCCTACCAGGTCGCCTGCGGCCGGCCCTGCAGCCCGAACCGCATGTACGCCTACCGCATGCTCGATACCGCCTACCATGAGATCGGCCGCCTGTTCGACGGCTGGCGCGAGCATGCCGCGCAGGTCGGCGCCATCCTCGGACGCGCGATCCAGGCGCAGCCGATCGAAGCGCGCCAGCTGCGTTCCATCGCCGACTGCAAGGCCGAGTGGGTGATGCGCTGGAGCGAGAGCCAGGAGCGCTTTGGCGGCGCGCCGGGACCGCTGCACACCCGTTCCAAGCGCTTCGCCAGCCTGAAGACGGGGCCCGCGCGGGTCGAGGCGATGCTGCGCGAGATCGGCGACTACGAACAGCTGTCGTCGAACCAGGACCGCGACTGGCTGCACGAGGCGGGCGACGTGGCCGCCTGGCTGGACGATGTCCAGCGCGTGCTGGACGAATCCGTCCAGGCCACCACGCCGGGCCCGGACCAGCTGCTCGCGGCCCGCGAGGATGAATTCGACGCGGACGGCGCGCCCGACGAGGCGCAGGCCGCGCCCCTGGATGCCCTCGAGGAGGCGCGCCTGGCCGCGGTCGCCCTGCGGGTTTCCCTCCCCCCCGGCTATATCCAGTCGGCGGCGTGCGCCCAGGACCGCGGCAGCTGGGTGGCGCGCCACATGGCGGACGATTCGCTGCCGGTGCGGCTGGCGGTCTACCTCAGGATGCTGGGGCCGTTCGACGACAGCTATCCGGCCGCCTGGCTGGACCCGGCGACGGGCGAACTGCCGACCATGCAACAATTGGCCGTGCTCGACGACATCTCGCTGCCGACCCTGCGCAAGCGCCGCGACGCCGCCATCGCGCGCCTGCACGGTTCGGCCACGAAGGAGAAGGAATGATGGAAACGACGGAACTGGACCGCAAGTTGCGCGCACGCCTGCTGCTGGGGCGCCGGGTGGAAGGCGACCGCCTCATGCTGGGCGACGGGGTGCTGCGCGCCGCGCTGGACGGCAGCCGGCCCTTGACGCCGGGCGAGCGCGCGGCGCTGCAGGAGTCGCCGCTGACCCTGCGGCGCCTGCGCCACCTGGCCGACGAACGCCGCGCCCGGGCCCGGGCCTGGCGCGGCAGCGCCGGCCTGCTGCGCGCGGCCGACGGCGGCGCGGCGCTGCAGGCGCTGGCGACCGACGACGGCATGTGGCGCCTGCATTTCGTGGGCGAAGGACAGGCCTGCCAGGTGATTCTCCAGCTCGCGCCGCAGGCGGCGGGCGCGCACGCGGTGCTCGCGCAGCGCCCGGCGCTGCGGGTGACGGATGGCGCGGGGGCGGTGGTGCTGGAAGGCCGCCTCGATGGCGACGGCGAGTGCGAGGGCCGCTGGCCGTTCGCATCCGCGCCGGCGCAACATTTCCAGCGGCATGGCGCAGGCTTCAAGGTGGAGCCCTGCAAGGAAGGATGATGATGTTTGCTTCGTTGTTCAAGCGCCCGTTGCGGCAACCCGAATTCAATGCCGCCGGCCTCGGCGCCGGCGCGATCGCCCTGCCGGCGCCGGCAGGCTGCACGGTGCCGGCCCGCTGCGCGGCGGTGCTGGTCGACCATGGCGGGCACACGCGCCGCCTGGGGGAGGGCGCGCGCATCGCCGTGATCGAAGGCGAGCGCGCCTGGTGCGTGCATCCGGGCCCCTACACCTGCGACCTGGCTCCCTTCGCGCAGGCGCCCGAGATCGGCCTGCGGGTGAGCTTCGCCATCGATGCGAGCGATCCGCGCGCCAGCCATCACCGCTTCGACCTGTATATCGCCAGCGAGGTGGGCGGTCCCGTCATGCTCGACGGCTTCGCGCAGGCGCTGGAGCACGCCCTGCAGCGCGAGCTGGAGCAGGGCAACCTCGACCTGCCGCCCTGCACCACCCTGGAAGAATGGAATGCCTTCCGCTCCGGTTTCAACCAGCTGATGTACTCGCGCTTCGGCGTGACGGTCGACGACTGCGTGCCGGTCGACCTGGGCGCGGCGCGCGACTATGCGCGGGTGCTGGAAGCGCGCCTGGCCGCGCAAGCCGTGCCGCGCCCGGTGCAGGCGGCGGCGGCCGCGCCGCAGGAAGCCTTCGACCCGGCCCGGGAAGATGCGCGCGCCCTGCGCCGCCTGTTCCTGGAACTGCCCTGCCTGATGTGCGCGCTGCGGGTGGCGGTGCTGCCGGCCGGCCAGCTGCAGTTCCGCCAGCACCAGGACCTGCTGCGCCGCCTGGACCTGGTCGCCCTGTCGGTCGGCACCATGCCGGCGCTGGAGCTGGCCGCTCCTGGCCAGCCGCTCGCGGCCTTTGATCAGCTGCGCCGCGCGCGCCACAGCCGCCGCGCCGCGCTCGCCATGGACGACGCCTGGGCGCTGCTGGCGCGCCTGAAGATCGCCGGCGAGGGACCGCTGGCGCTGCTGTTCGACGAGGCCGACCGCATCGTCTCCAACCTCGAGCTGGACACCGCGGCGCGGCGCCTGGCCGTGGCCGAGGAACGCGAGGAGGAGCCGGCATGAGCGCGCACCCGGAGGAAGCGGTCTGCCGCAGCCTGGGCGCGGACGGTTCGCTGTTGACCATCACCGCGACGCGCCGTCCGCGCGCCGGGCGGGCCGAGGTCAAGTGCAGCGTGCCCGGCGCGCCCGAGCTCGCGCAGCGCATGCAGCAGGTGGTGCGCCTGGCGCGCCATACCGAAGCCCGCTTCGACAGCCGCGAGCAGGTCGTGCTGAGCATGGACCGCATGCCCGGATCCGGCGCGCGCGACTGGGAACTGGCCGCCGTGCTGGCCGACCGCATCGTGCGCGGCGTCGTTCGCCCGCAGCGGGCGGTGGTGGCGAACGGCTGGTCCGACGCCTGGCACCTCGGCCGCATCGACGGCCGCTCGTTGGCGCGCGTCCCGGAAGGCGTGCTGGCCGGCGGCCCCGATGGGCTGGCCCACCTCGGCGCCCTGAACGGCCAGCCCGACCCGGGCGCCGGCGTGTCGAGCGCGCGCGCCTGGTTCCCGCTGCACAGCGGTGGCGAACAGGATCGGCTCGGCTGGGTCGAGGTCAGCGTGCGTCCGCTGGCGCAGCAGCCGGGCGCGGACGAGGACAGCGCGGTCGGCGTGCCGGACCTCGATCCGGCAAGGCAGGAGCAGGTGCGGGCGGTGTTGGCCGGCGCGCGCCACTTCGACGGCCGGGGCCAGGGCCAGTGGCGCACCACGGTGCGCTTCGGCGAGCCGCGCTTCCAGGGCGATTCCTACGAACTGGCGCTGGTGATCGCCGACCGCATCGCGCGCGGGCGCGAATTCCTGGCGCGCGGACGAATCATCGCCAGCGGCCGTTCGTCGGCCTGGCATGCGGGCAGGGTGGAAGCGGTCGATGCGCTGGCGCCGAAATGCGCGCTGATCGCGCGCGAGGCGGCGCCGGGGGACCGGGTGTTGCTGCCGAAGGATTGGGAAGGCGCGCTGCCGCGCGGGTTGCGCGAGGAATTGCGGGCGCGCGGCGCCAGCCTGGCCTGCGTGGAGCGGATCGGCATCATTTGAGCGCGGCCGCAAGGCGGCGTGCGCCACGCCCTGATAGAATCGCCGGGTGCGTGGGTGTTGTAGAAAGATAAACGGAGTCGATATGTTCCAGATGTTCGGAATGAAGGGCGCAGGCTGCCCGCGCTGCGAGCGCAAGAACGGCGGCGACGCCAGCTACTGCGCCGGCTGCGGCCTGGTCCTGGGCGCGCCGCGCAATGCGCCGCTGCTGCGCGAGAACCGCTGGATCGCCGGTCCCGACGAACTGGCGGTGTTCTTCGGCGTGCGCGAGCTGTCCGGCGTGTTCGTCAAGACCCTGCGCGTGCCCGCCACCGCGCGCGCCTACATCCTGCAGGGCGACAAGGCGACCGAGGTCCCGCAGGGCGAGTACGAGATCGAAGGCTTCTTCACGCGCCTCAACCACCTGCTGCGCGACCAGCATGCCGAGATCCTCGTCACCCGCACCAATGCGCTGCCGGTCGCCTTCGATTTCGACGATCTCCAGACCTGCGAGCACCTGGCGGTGAGCGCGCGCTTCACGGTCAGCGTCAAGATCGAGAATGTAGCGGCGTTCGCGCGCCACTTCATGACCGCTCCCGGGACCATCGGCAGCGCCGGGCTGCGCGAGCTGCTGGCCCATCCGGTGCGCCAGCTGGCGGCGGAATTCGTGGGCGCGCGCTCGATCCGCGAGATGGCCGGCAACCGCGCGCTGCGCGAACAGCTCGACGAACGCCTGCAGGGCGGCCTGAAGCTGCTGCTGGCCCGGTACGGCCTGGCCGTGACCCAGGTCGACACACTGGAGCTGCGGCACGACAAATACGACGCCAACCGCGCCCGGGTCGGCAGCCTGTGGCTGGCGGCGGACGACAGGCAGGTCCAGCTCGAACATGCGCGCCACCTCGACGAGCTGTACAGCGCCGAGGAATGGCAGCGCATGCGCCGCGCCGAGGAAGACCTGCGCCTGCGCCAGCGCCGCGCCGAACTGCGCCAGGACGAGGCGATCGCGCGCGCCGAACTGTCGCTGCAGGGCGCCGACCGCGCCCATGGCGTGCGTGCGCGCCAGATCGAACTTTATGGACGCATCCTCGAGGCGCAGTCGCGCAAGCAGGCCCTGGAACGCGGCGCCGGTGAAGTGCTGGCCGAACTCGAACACGACATCGCGCAAAAAGGGGCTCAGCGCGCCGACGCAGCGCTCGAATGGCAGCACCTGCGCGCGCTGGCGCAGGTGCGCATGCGCGCCGAGCTGGCGGCCGCGCAGCAGGAATCGCAGCAGGCGCGCCAGCTGGCGCAGCAGCGCTTCTCGCAACAGCTGCTGCTGCAGCAGATCCGCAACAAGATCGAGCAGGCCAGCCAGATCGAGGACGCCGCGCGCCAGCGCGCCGAACTGCTGCGCCTGCGCGAGAGCGAGGAACGGGCGGCGCGCCAGCTGCGCGACATCGACGAAGCCGAACACCTGGCGCGCCACCAGGCGCTCCAGCTGGCGAACGCGGCGCGCCTGCGCGAAGCCGAACGCCTGCAGGAATGGGAAGACGAACAGGCGCGCCAGCGCATCGACGGCGCGCGCCGCAGCGCCGGCCAGGCCGAGTCCCTGGCCCGGCACGAGAAGCTGCTGCGCACCATCGAAGCCGACGCCATGCACGCGCGCAGCCTGCAGGACGTCGGACTGGCCGGCGAGGAACGCCGCGCCGCGCTGGGCGAAGCCGCACGCGCGGCCGAGCGCGCCCACGCGCTGGAGCTGGCGCGTCTCGAGATGGCGCGCTTCGAAGCACTGGGCGCGATGGACGACACCGCCAAGCTGGCCCTGGCGCCCACCCCGAACGCCGCCGTGCTGGGCGAGTTCATGAAGACGCGCGTACACGCCGGCATGGACGCGGGGCAGCTGTCCGCGCTGGCCGAGGTGGTGGGTGCGGGGAAGGTGGCGCCCGACGAGGCCGCGCGCGCCGCGCTGGCCCTGGTGCGCGAGGAACAGGCGCGCCGCGAGCTCGAGGTCGACAAGGACCGGCGCCACCAGCTCGACCTGCTGGCGCTGCAGAACGACGTGAACAAGGCGGCGCTGTCGTCCCAGGCCCAACTCGGCGCCGGGATCGCGGCGGCGCGCCAGTGCATCCACGGCCACCAGGCGCGCCAGGACGACCGCTACTGCGCCTCCTGCGGAGCGGCGCTGCCGGGCTGACGCTGACGATGCAAAACGCCATCGACAAGATCCGCGAGCTGCGCGCGCTGCACGAGGATGGCCTGCTGAGCCGGCACGAATTCGACCTGCGCAAGAACGCGATCCTGGACGCCGCCTACTCGCCCGAGGAAGGTTCCGCGCCACCGGCGCAGGCCGCACCGGCGGCGCCCGAACCTGTCCGTCCCGGCACCGAGATCGGCCTGATGGCCGGGCAGGAAGTCGGCCCGCAGAACCGCCGCTACCGCCTGGAGCGCCTGGTCGCGCATGGCGGCATGGGCCAGGTATGGCAGGCGACCGACCTGGCGACCCACGCGGAGCTCGGGCACAGCGCCCAGGTCGCGCTGAAGATCCTGTCGCCCCAGATGACCCAGGCGGCGAGCCACGCCAAGCTCCTGATCCAGGAAGCGACGCGCGCGCGCCGGCTGGCCCACGAGCATATCGTGCGCGTCTACGAATGGGCGCAGGACCCGGCCACCGCCAGCTATTTCATCATCATGGAATACCTCGGAGGCGAAGACCTGGACAGCGTGCTGGCGCGCGAAGGGCGGCTGTCCCTGGAGCGCGTGACGACCCTGCTGGCGCCGGTGGCCGCGGCCCTCGACTATGCCTGGGAGCGGCACCGCCTGGTGCACCGCGACATCAAGCCCGGCAACGTGTTCGTCACCCGCAAGGGCGAGGTCAAGCTGCTCGACTTCGGCATCGCCGCGCGCGCACGCGCCAGCGGCGCCGCCTCGCCGCTGGAAGCGCCGGGGTCTTCCGGCACGGCCGGCTACCGCGCCCCGGAAGCCTCGAACGGCGAGCGCCAGCCGGAGCCGGCGCTGGACGTCTACGCGGTCTCGGTCATGATCTACCAGATGCTGGAAGGCGCGCTGCCGTTCGAGGCGGCTGGCAGGCCGGCGCGCCCGCAGGCGCTGGGCGAGCGCCAGTGGGCGGTGCTGCAGGCGGGCTTCGCGCGCGATGCCGCCGCGCGCCCGGCCAGCGTGCGCGCCCTGCTCGAGAGCCTGCTGGCGGCCGCCGGGCCGTCGCCCGAGGAACGGGCGGCACAGGAAGCGGCGCAGCGTGCGCAGCAGGAACAGGCGGCGCGCGAACAGGCGGCGCGGCGCAAGCTCGAGGCCGAGGCGGCGGCCGCCGCTCAGGCCGTGGTCGAGCACCAGCGCCGCGAACAGCTGCGCGAACAGCAGCGCCGCGAACGCGCCGCCGCCGAGGAGGCCAGGCTGGCGCGCAAGGAAACGCTGCGCCAGCAACTATTGGCCAGGCGCGACGAAGAGGCGGCCAAGGCGCGGCTGGCGCAGGAGGAAGCGCAGCGCAAGGCGGCGCAGGCCAAGGCCGCCGCGGCCTACCTGCTCGAACAGAAGCGCGCGCGCGAGGAACAGGCGGCGCGCAGCGCGGCCGAGCTGCAGGTCATGCTGCCGACGCCGGCCAGTCCGGTCGCCGACAGCAATGGCGTGCTGCGCGACGCCTTCCTGGACGCCAGCGGCAGCGCGCCGGCCCTGGTCCTGGTCCCGACCGGCCGCTTCCAGATGGGCTCACCGGAGCACGAGCGCCGCATTGCGATGGCGGCCGGGGCCCAGAAGAACTGGCTGGCGCGCGAGACGCCCCAGCATTGGGTCGGCATCGAGCGGCCGTTCGCGCTGGGACGCTATCCGGTCACGGTGGGCGAATGGCGCGACTTCGTGCAGGCCACCGGCTGGCAGCCGGCCGGCGAGGTCAACTGGGCCGCGCCCGGCTTCCCGCAGACCGATGCGCACCCGGTGGTGGGCGTGACCTGGTTCGACGCACTGAAGTACGTGCAATGGCTGAGCGCAGCGACCGGCAAGCGCTACCGCCTGCCGAGCGAGGCGGAATGGGAATACGCCTGTCGCGCCGGGACCCAGACCGCCTTCAGCTGCGGCGACACGATCGACACCGGACAGGCCAACTACGACGGCAGCTTCACCTACAACGGCGGCCCGCGCGGCGAATACCGGGGCGGCACCACGCCGGCCGGCAGCTTCCCGCCGAATCCCTGGGGCCTGTACGACATGCACGGCAATGTCTGGGAATGGGTGCAGGACGTGGTGCACGACAACTACGAAGGCGCCCCGGGCGACGGCAGCGCCTGGGAACTGGGCGGCGACCAGGCGCGGCGCATCCTGCGCGGCGGTTCCTGGCTCTACAATCCGCGCTACCTGCGCTCGGCGCTGCGCAACGGTTTCTCGGCCGTCCTGTCGAACGACATCGTGGGCTTGCGCGTCGTGCGCGAGCTGATGTAATTCCCATCCATGAAGGAGATGCCATGCGGGTGACCGCGATCGGGGCGTTCGCCCTTGCCCTGTCGATGGGCCCGGCCATCGTGGCGGCCGGCCCGGCGCCGGCGCCGGCCAGCATGGTGCTGCTGGACCAGGCCCGTGCACGGCCGGTGCCGGTGGCCCTGTATTTCCCGGCCGGCGCCGCCTGTACTCCGGCACGGCGCTGCCCGGTCGCGCTGCTCAGTCCCGGCCTGGGGATCGGCCATCTCGAATACGGCTTCCTGGCCGGGCGTCTTGCGCGGCAGGGCTACCTGGTGGCGAGCATCGGGCTGGACCTGGCGGGGGATCCGACGTTCGATCCGGACGGCGACGTGGTGCGCCAGCGCGCCGGACTCGCGCGGACCGGCGCCGCGACGATCCGGTTCGTGCATGGCGTGCTGGCAGGGACGCATCCGGGCTACGACTGGGACAAGGTGGTGCTGGTCGGGCACTCGCGCGGCGGGGACAGTTCGGCGCTGCTGGCGGCGACCGACCCGGCGGGAATAGCGGCGGTGGTCACACTGGATAACCGGAGAGCGGCGCTGCCGCGGTCGGACCGGGTGCGGGTGCTGTCGCTGCGGGCGTCGGATACGGGGGCGGAACCCGGGGTGCTGCCGGACGAGGAGGAGAGGAGGAGGTACCGGGCCTGCATCGTCGACCTGAAGGAGGCGCGCCATGACGATATGTTCGATGGCGGGCCGGAAGAGTTGAAGGAACGGATTGGCGGCATCGTGGAAGGCTTCCTGCGGCCCGGCGCCAAGCGACAGGCCAGCTTCGCTTGCCGCGTCACGTCCGCCAATGGCGGGAATGACGATAGTGGGGCTGCTGGTGTACAGTAAGGCCTTGTCATTTCCCCCAGGACCACGACCATGGCCATTGCACACCTGTTCAAATCACACGACAAAGACCTGGGCGGCGGCTTCACCGTGCGGCGCGTCCTGCCGGCGGCGGCGCGCCAGTCGGTCGGGCCCTTCCTGTTCTTCGATCACATGGGGCCGGTCGAGGCCCAGGCGGGCGCGCGCCATGACGTGCGCCCGCATCCGCACATCGGCCTGGCCACCGTGACCTACCTGTTCGAGGGCGCGATCATGCACCGCGACAGCCTCGGCACCGAACAGCGCATCGAACCGGGCGCGATCAACTGGATGACGGCCGGCAGCGGCATCACGCATTCCGAACGCACGCCCGAAGACCTGCTCGACAAGACCCGCCGCACCCACGGCCTGCAGCTATGGGCCGCGCTGCCGCGCGAACACGAGGAAGCGCCGCCCTCGTTCAGCCACACCCCCGCCAGCGCGATCCCCGAGCTCACTCTCGACGGCGCCACCGTGCGGGTGCTGGTCGGCAGCGCCTTCGGCAAGACCTCGCCGGTGCCGACCTTCGGCGAGACCCTGTATCTCGACGTCCAGCTCGACCCCGGCGCCGCCATCGAACTCGACAGCCTGCCGCAAGAGACCGCGCTGTATGCGCCCTTCGGGAGCATCGAGGTCGACGGCGAGGAAGTCCCGCACAACAACATGGCGATGGTCGAACCGGGCGCGGCGGTGCGGGTCAGCACGGCCGACGGCGCGCGCTTCGTCGTCATCGGCGGCGCGCCGCTCGACGGCCGGCGTTTCATTTTCTGGAACTTCGTCTCGTCCAGCCGCGAGCGCATCGAGCAGGCGGCGCGCGACTGGGAAGACCAGCGCTTCGTGCCGGTGCCGGGCGACAACGAGCGCATTCCGCTGCCGTCGTGGCCGCCATCGTGGCGGCGCGAATGAGCCTGCCGCGGGACTAACGGGCGCACACAGGGGACAAGCAGGAGTAGACTCGGAGTTCTCGAATGGGGTTGTTTGTCACTCTCTTACACGAGGATGAGCCATGAAAATTCCTGAGAACCTGCGCGCTCCCGCCATCGTCTTCGCCCTGCAAGCAGCCTTGCTGGCCGGCGCCGCACTGATCTTCCTGGTCCTGCGCCCCTGATCCCTCAGGCGCCGTGGTCGGCGTGGATGTGGCTCCGGCGGTCGCCGGGGCTGCGGCGGTGTACGCGCGTTTCCGGATACGGTTGGGCTGTGAAGCGCCAGGGCTGGCCATGGCTGCCCAGGCGTTGCGCAGCGTTGCCGGGCGCCAGCGGCGTTTCCTTGCCGCTCGCGCGATCGAGGTGCCAGAAGCCGCCGTCGCGATGGAACAGCATGGGCAGGGCAGCGGCGCGCGGCATGGCGCCAGCCGCCGCTGCGGCCGGGGCCTCGTCGGGCGCCATCAGGTAGAAGCACTCGGCCTGGGCGCCGGCGTCGATCCGGTGCAGCACCACCGCGTGCGCCAGCAGGGCCGTCACTTCCAGGCTGACGATGCCCTTGATGCTGGCCGTCAATTCGATTCGCATGCCCAGCCGTAGCGGCACCGGCGCGTGCTTGCCGGGCCAGACGCCGTCCAGCAGCAGGCCGTAGCGCGACACATCCTCGATCTCGAAACCGTGGCGGCCGCGCCGGATGAGGGCATGGCGGCCCGACAGGCGCCGGGTGAGGCCGCCGCGGTCCTCGCCCTGCTCGCCGTGATGGGCCAGCAGCAGGTCGGCCTCCGGTTCGGCCGCTTCGAAGCGCCCGAGCACGCATTCGTCCAGCGCGAACAGGCGCACGTGGCGCTGGGTCGCCGAGTCGGCCTCGGCATGCACCAGGCAGGCACGGTCGGCGGGGCAGGGATGGGGCCTGGCGGCGGCCGGCAGGTCGATCTCGATCAGGTCCTCGTCCCAGGCGATGGTCGAGAAACCGAGGTCGATCTTGCCGGTCTGGCCGGACTGGCCGGACAGGTCGAGCTGGGCGATCGAGGCGTTGCGCGCGCTGACGTCGATGTCGAGCCGGCCGCTCACCGCGGGCAGGTGGACGCGCGCGATGCCGGCGTCGTCGGCCGTGACCCGCACGTTCTTGTGCGTGGCCAGGAAGGTCTGGTGGATCTCGCCCAGGCTGGCGTCCTGGCGCGGCACCAGGATCACCGGCGAGCAGGTCCAGGTGCGGGCGGATTCCGGCGCATGCGGGTGGCGGCTGTGCAACTCGACGTCGATGCGGTACTGGCCGTGTTCCAGACCGCGCGAAGAGAATTCCAGGAACAGGGGCCGCCAGTCGCCGCGCGAGGTGCGCTGGAAGGCATAGCTTTCGCCGCCGTGCAGGCGCAGCGCCGAGTGCACCAGCATGCGCAGCTCGGGGGCGCAGTCCATCGGCATGCCGCGCAGTTCCAGCCGGATGGCCTGGCGTCCGCCGGCCGTGCGCGGGTCGAAGCCGCTGATGTGCAGTTGCGGGCGCTGCAGGATCGGCGCCGCGGCGGGCGGGCCGATGACGGTGTCGCGCCTGCCGCGCAGGGCCGTGATCGCGTCGAAGCTCGAGGGCAAACCCTTGCCGGCCTCGCGCGAGGCCGAGGCAACCCCGGCCGGCTGCGGATGCCCGTGGGCGCATGCTTCCTCGCCGGGCATGACCCAGACGGTGCAATGCGGGTGATCGGGGTTGCGGCAACGGTTCATGGGCGCGGGACAGGGGAAACAAAGTCAATACAGCAATGTTGCTAGCTTACGCTATTTGCGTCATCCGTGGCGCGCCGAGTTTGTTGATTGATAACACTAAATTTTTCCTTGTGGAACTTGCGCCGCATCGAGCGGCAGGGCGGTTTCGTCCGGATGACGGGCGACCGGACGCAGCACCAGGGCCGTGAGGTTGTCGGGCTGCAGGCCCGGCGGCGGCTCGCGGTCGAGCGCGGCGAACAGGCTCTCGACCATGGCGGCGGCGTCCGCGCAGTGCGCGAACAGGCCGGGCCAGCGGCGCACGAAGGCATCGGGATGGGCGCAGGACCAGAAGCCGTCGGTGGCCAGCAGGTAGGCGCAATCCGGATGCAGGGTGAGCGCGCGCCGGTCCGCCAGGTGGCCCAGCCAGGATGGCAGCCTGGCCGGCGTCAGCTCGTACAGCGGATCGTCCAGGCGGGCCGGGTGCGCGAACGCATTCCCGAGGATGAAGGCCTGGGAGATCTGCGGTGCGTGCTGGCCATGCACCTGGCGCCGCCAGTCGCCTTCGCCGATGCGGCCGGCCATCGCCGCGACGGTGGCCGGCACATGGTCGACGGTCAGGGGCAGCGCCCGTTCCCGGCCGAGCTCGTACAGGCGCGAGTCGCCGACATGGTAGAGCAGCGGCGCCGTGCCGGGCGGCAGTTCCAGCAGGGTGAGGGTGGTGCCGGGGCGGGCCAGGCCGTCGCTCTCGGGGAACTGGCGCTGCAGGCGGGCATGCAGCGCATCCAGGTGCCGCGCCAGTTCGGCGCCGCCGGTGCAGGCCGGCACCGCCAGCAGCCCGGCCGCCACCGCTTCCGCCGCTTCGCGTCCATGGCCATGCCCGCCCATCCCGTCCAGCACCGCGATCCGCCCGTGACCGGCCGGCCAGTCGGGCAGGGTGAGCCGGTGCGGGACCTGGTCCAGCATGTGGCAGGCGCAACCGTCGACATCGATGACGACGAAGTTGTCCTGGTTTTCCAGGCGGGTCTGCGCGCCCGTTCCGACGCGGCTGAGGACGGCCACCTCGAAACGGGGCCCGAAATGGAAGTCGGAGAGTACGGACGACATTGGCAGGGTAATCAGGATAATGCTGACACTTTACTACCGATCGCCCGGGTTCGAAGCATGGATTAGAGGGGGTTTTCGTGCCTGCCGGTGGCCAGCACCAGGGCGTTGACGAGCACGCAGGCGCCCGCCGCGCCCAGGGCCGCCCGGATGCCCCAGGCATCGGCGACCCGGCCCCAGAACAGGCTGCCGGCCACATAGCCTCCGGACATCACGAACAGGTAGATCGACAGGGTGCGGGCCCGCACCTCGGCCGGGAAGGACAGCTGGGCGGCGGCATTCAGCGTCGACACCGTGGCCGACCAGGCCATGCCGCCGCACAGGATCAGCGGGACCAGCACCGCCAGCGCGCGCGTGAACGACATCGCCAGCAGCATCGCGCCGTACACCAGCAGCGCCCCGGCCAGCACGCCGGTCTTGTCGACCCGGGCGCGGATGTGCGGCAGGAAGAAGGCGGCGACCACGGCGCCGCCTCCCAGGCAGCCCATCAGGGTGCCGTAGACGCCGGATTCCATGCGCAGCACGTCGCGCACGAACACCGGCAGCAGGCTGGCGAAGGCGATGGTGGCGAAGAAGACGCTGCACACGTTGCGCAGGATGCGGCGGTAGCGCGGACAGCCGAGGGCGCAGCGCAGGCCGTGGCGGAAGCGTGCGCGGAAGCCTTCGCGCGGCGCCGCCTGCGGGCTGCGTTCGCGCCACCACAGCCAGTAGATCGCCAGCAGGCCGGTGAAGGACAGGGCATTGGCCAGGAACAGCGCGCCGGGACCGATCCAGCCGAACAGGATGCCGCCCAGCGCGGGGCCGATCACGGCCGACAGGTTATAGGAGAGATTGTTGAGCGTGGCGGCGGCCTCGACTTCCTCGGGCTCGACCAGTCCGGACATCGCCGCCTGCCAGGCCGGCCAGATGAAGGCGGTGCCGATGCCGAGGCAGAAGGTGATCGCGAGCACCGGGCCGCTGGCGACCTTGCCGGTCCATGCCAGCAGGGCCATGGCGCCGGCGCAGACGGCCATGAACAGGTTGCAGAAGAACAGGAACTTGGGCCGGTGCACCGCGTCCGCGACCACGCCGGCGCACAGCGCGAACAGGAACACCGGCACGTAGGTCGCGGTCTGCACCAGCGAGGTGATCGCCGCCGACTGCGACAGCGAGGCCACCAGCCAGGCCGCGGCGAAGGTCTGGATCCAGGTGCCCAGGTTCGATACCAGGTTGGCCAGCCAGATGCTGCGGTAGCGCGCATGGCGCAGCGGACGGGTCAGCGCTACCTTGCGGCGCGGCGCGGACCCGGCGAGCGGGGTGGTCGGGCTGGCGTTCGACATGTTCCCGCCAGTGTAGGCATGCTCTGCGGTAACGGTCAAGAATATTGCCCTACGGAAAATCAGAAGGGTGATATATTGTTGCTTTCCCATGCATACTATTCGTACAGGTTATGGAGATCCGACCCCTCGTCGCCGCCGATATCCCGGGCGTGGCCGCACTGCTGCGCGAACTGGCGCGCGAGTACATCGTGCATGAATCGCCGCGCGAAGGCGCCGTCACCTTCCTCGCCGAGAACGACGAGGTCGGCGTGCGCGGCTTCCTGGCGCGCGGCCATGTCTACCATGTGGCGGTGGTCGAGGGCGAGCTGGCCGGCTTCGTCGCGGTGCGCGACCGCAGCCATTTGTTCCACCTGTTCGTCGGCAAGCGCTGGCACCGGCGCGGCATCGCGCGCCGGCTGTGGGAAGTGGCGCGCGAGGCGGCGATCGCCGCCGGCGGCGACGGCGGCTTCACCGTCAATTCATCGAACTACGCGGTGCCGGTGTACGAGGCCTTCGGCTTCGTGCGCGTCGGGCCCACGCAGTTCGCCAAGGGCCTGTACTACAACCCGATGCGGCTGCCGGCGCTGGACGACTGAACACGCTCGTCGGCGCGGCGCAGCCACAGGCTGCTGGCCCATCCTTCCAGGTCCCTGCTGCCCACCGTGGCGCGCACCTGCCACCAGTCGCCCTGGCTGCGCCCGGTCGCGACGATGCGGCTGCCGGCCGGCACCACCGCGAGCCGTGGCGCGTTGACGCCGACGGCGGCGCGCAGGTTGAGGGCGTCATGGGTGCGGTAGCGCGCGCCCGCGACCGGGATCGCGGGCTGCGCGGAAGGTGGCGGGGCGGCGGCCAGTGCGGCCGGCGCTGCCGGGGCGTCCACGAACAGCGCGGCCAGCGCGGCGCCGAGGGCGGCCGTGCCCGCGGCGAGCAGGCCGAGGGCGCGCAGGTTCGGACGGCGCCACCAGGCGCGCGGCGTCAGCCAGGCGCAGGCGCACAGCGTCAGCGCCAGTCCGGCGCCGTAGGCGGCAAGGTGGGCGGCGGACATCGCGCGCTCAGGCATCGAAGCGCAGCACGTAGTGGCCCGCCACCAGGTGGTGACCCGGCGGGATCAGGTAGGGACGCTCCGGCGTCGCCTCCTCGATCTGGGCGACCGGGCGCAGCTGCTCGTCGAGGTGGAACAGCGCCTGGGTCGGCGCCAGGCGCGCCACCCGCAGGCCCTCGGCGCTGGCTTCCCAGCTGAACGCGCTGCGCGACAGGCCCAGGCGGTCGGCGCTGCCGGCGGCGCTGCCGTCGGACTGGCGCAGGAATTGCGGCGTGTCGAGCACGCGCAGCGCGGCCAGGGCCGGTGCGCCGCGCCCGAAGTGCAGGCGCGAACCGGGCGCGGCCTGCTGGCTCGGGCCCTGCGGCAGCACCAGCAGGGCGCAGTAGCGGTCGGCCAGCTGGGGCGGGGCGGCCAGCAGCCGGATGCTGGCGTTGTCCAGCGGCGCGAAGCTGGACGGCGCCGCGATGCGCTGGCGGCCGGCCGGGGTGATCGCATGCAGTTCGTCGGCGTCGTCGACCGCGAAGCGGATCACGCTGTCCTTGCCGGGCGCGGACGGCAGCAGCTGCGCGTTCAGCCCGACTTCGAGCGCCTGGGCGCCGGTGTCGCGGTAGCGGCTCAGGCGCGGCAGGGCCAGCGCGGCCAGGGTGACCCGGTGGCGCGCCACCGGGGCACAGGTCGCATCGGTCTCCGGCTGGATCGCGGCCGGCGCCTGGCGGACGGCGAGCGGCATCGCGGTGAGGTCGGCCTGCGCCGGCGTGGCGCGCGGCTTCCATACCGCGGGCGGGCGCGCGGGCGGCACGCCGGGCGTGTCGATGGTCGGCGCGCGCGCCGGAGCGGCCGGGCGCGCGCCGCTGGCGCGGCCGATCTTCAGCAGCAGGCGCTGACCGTCGGCGCCCTTGCCGCGCAGGACGTAATAGCCGTTGGAGGGATCGAAGCGGCAGTCGAGCGTGTCCTTCGGGCGCACCTGCACTTCGAGCGCGGCGTCGGGGCCGTCGTTCACCAGCAGCAGGCCGGCGTCCTGGCCGAAGGGCCAGCCGGGCACGGCGAAGGTGGCGCCGGCTTCGTCCTGGCCGACCAGGGTCAGGCGCTGGTTCGGATAGATCGCGCATACCGGCTGCCAGATGGCGCTGTCGCGCGAGGCGGTGACGGTGTACTGTACCTGCTCGCCGGGGGCCGGCAGGTAGACCGCATGCCCGAACTTGACCTTCACTTCGCCCGGCCCGACGGCGTCGGCGCCGACCACGTGGTAGCGCACTTCGTCGCCGCCCAGCAGGTCGCCGAAATCCTTCTGGTGCAGGGCCGCCAGCGACTGCGCCAGGTCGCGCACCCGCGCGCCGCGGGTCAGGTGGCGGTCGTCGTCGACCGCGTCCTGCGGCAGCATCAGGGTCACGTGCGTGAAGCAGCGGGTGGCGGCGCGGCCGCGCTGCTCGCGCGGGCAGCGTTCGAGCAGGTCGCGCAGCAGCGGACGGCGCGCGAACAGGGCAAGTCCGGGCGTCTGCCACAGGGCTTCGGCGTTGAACACATCGTTGACCTTGCCTAGCACTTCGTGTTGGACATAGACCGGCATGATTGACTCTCCTCGAAAGATTGGGTGCTCGCCACGCCGAACGCTAGCAGGGGGCAGATGAAAAACAGCAGGTGCGAGCCGCCGGCCGACAGGAAGCTCATCGGCTGGCCCATGATCGGGAACATCGCCAGGTTGGTGCCCCACGAGAGCAGCAGGTGGCCGCCGACGAAGGCGGCGCCGCCGCACAGGGCGAAGCACTGGAAGCGTCCCAGCCAGGCGCGCCGGAAGTCGCCCGCCGCGCCGCCGGCGCGCCAGGCGTGGCAGGCCGCGCGCAGCAGCGCGGCGAGGAACAGCACCTGCGCGCACCATAGCGCGAGCCCGGCCGCCAGGCCGTGGCGCTGCAGCAGGAAGCTGGGAGCGAAGTCGTCCTGCACCGCGGGAATGGCGAGCGCATCGCCCGCCGCCAGGCCGAGGGCGCGCGCGCCGAGCAGGCCATCGGCGCCCAGCCAGCCGCCCTGCGCCACCGCGCGCGCGCCGAGCAGCATCTGCTGGCCGGTATGGGGGTGCGCTGCCGGATCGTGCCAGACCTGGAAGCGCTCGGGGTAGAAGCCCAGCTCGCCCAGGGCGCCGCTGGCGCGCTGCAGGGCCATGCCGCCGGCCAGCAGGCCGCAGGCGGCCAGGGCCAGCAGCGCCGCCGGTGCGCGCATGCCGGTGGCGCAGCACCAGGCGAGCGCCATGGCGGCGGCCCACACCAGCAGCAGCAGCAGCGGCGAGTAATCGTCGACCCGCACCAGGGCGGCCGCCAGCAGGAACAGGAACAGCAGCACCGGCGCCGCCATGCGCAGCCAGAAGCGCCAGCCGCGCGCGCCGCCCTGGCCGCTGCCGGCCGCCAGCGCCAGGCAGTGCGCGCTCAAGGCGGCCAGGGCCAGCTTGGCGAATTCGACCGGCTGGATGTCGAACACGCCGGTCTCGCTGCCGAGCGCGACCTGCAGCAGCAGGGCGCCGAGCGCCAGCGCCGCCAGCGCCAGCAGGACCCGTTCGGCGCCCGGCCGCGACACGCCGCCAGGCTTGAGGCCGGACAGCAGCAGCAGGCCCCCGGGCAGGCCGAGGGCCAGCAGCGCCGCCGTGTTCTGGAAGTGCCGCAGCCAGGCGCTGTCGCGCGCGCCGAGACCCATCTCGAGCTGCACCAGCAGCCCGGCCCCGAGCAGCACGGCGGCGCTCAGCGCCAGCAGTTGCGGCCGGCGCGGCCACAGGATGAGCAGGGCCAGCGCGCTCCAGGCGAGCAGCAGGGAGACGCCGGCCCCGGGGGCGCCGATGCTGCGCTGGGTGACGAGCACCAGCAGCGCCACGGCGCCCAGCATGCTTGCGGCAAGCGGACGCCCCGGCCCGCCGGCCGCGCCGCGCCGGCCCGGTCGCAGCAGCGTCAGCAGGGCGCCGGACAGCAGCACGGCGAGCGCGCCGGCCCAGGCCAGGGGCGGCGGCGCGGGCATGGCCCATGTCCCGCGTTCGCGCCAGCGCCAGGTGACGGCCGGCGCCAGCTCGGCGGAAGGCTCGGCGAACAGCTGCACCTGGCCGGAAGGGACCAGGTGCAGCGACGCGCCGTCGGCCCGCAGCGCGAACGCGGTGCGGCCCAGCGCGAAGGCATCCGCGCCGGCCAGCGGCTGCTCGCGCCGGGCCGCGTCTTCCCAGGTATCGCCGGCCGCGACCAGCACCGGATCGGGACCGCGCACCGTCAGCGCCAGTTGTCCGTCGCCGCCGCGCGCGATCGCGGCGCCGCCCGGCTCGATGGCGGCGGCCGCGATCCGGTTGCCGCAGTGGAGGTTGCCGCCCAGGGTGAGCGGGCGCGCCAGCGTCCATGCGTGCGGCGCCCAGCGGTTCCAGAGCGCGCCGAGCCGCACCGGCAGCGCAGCGCCGGGACAGGCCGGCTGGGGCGCGCCATCGCGCAGCACCGTGGCGCCGTCGTAATCCCAGGCATGCGGCCCGTCCCGCAGGCCGAGCCGTCGGTCGCCGTTCGCCACGACGATGAAGCGCGCGGTGCCGGCCTGGAGCCGTTGTCCGGGGCGCAGCACGGTGTCGCCGGTACTCGTGCGCGCCTCGCCGCGGCGCAGCAGCACCGCTTGCGCCGGCTCGAGATTGCGCAGCAGCCAGCGGCCGCCGGCGTCGCGGCGCAGCGCCAGCTGGCGCAGGCCGGCGCGCGGGGCGGCCAGTTCCTGGCGGCCGAGCGTGAGCGCTTCTCCGGGCTGCAGCCGGATCGTGATCGCTTCCGGCATCCAGGCCGCGGGCGCACGCAGCAGCGCCAGCAGCGGGACCGCGCCCAGGCAGCCCAGGATGGCCAGCGGCAGCGCCAGCCCGGCCAGGCGCGCCTTCATGCGGCGCTCCGCCAGTCCGGCGCGGCCAGGACGGCGCCGGCGGCCGCCAGCGCGCGGCTGATCTCGAGCGCGTGGGCCGGACGGTCCGCGGGCCGCTCGGCCAGCAGGCGGCGCAGCAGGCCGAGGGCGGGAGCGGCGGCGGCATGGCCGATGCGGCCGGCGAACAGGGCCGCCTCGTCCGGCTGCAGCACGGCCGGGCGGCCCTGGTGGGCGTCGAGCAGGGCCGCGGCGGCGTCGCGGCCGTGCACCTGCCAGGCCTGGCCGCAGGCGGCGCTGTAGCGCAGCAGGCGTCCGCAGACCAGGTAGTAGAGCAGCGCCCCGAGCGCGAAGTAATCGGTCCTGGTGTCGGTCGCATAGCCGCCGTCGCCCGGGAAGAACTGTTCCGGCGCCTGCCAGTTGGCGGTGCCCACATAGGAATGGGCGCCCAGGTCGTCGAGGCGGCGATTGGTGCCGAAATCGGCGAGCTTGACGGTCCGCGCCTGGCGGTCGAGCAGCAGGTTGCCGGGCTTGAGGTCGAGGTGGCGCCAGCCGTGGGCGTGCACCCTGGCCAGCGCGCCGTTCACCTGGCCGGTCCAGGCCAGGGCCTGGCCGGGCGCCGGCGGGCGGCCCGCGGCCTGTTCGGCGGCCAGGTGGGCGCCCAGGTCGCCATCCAGCAGTTCGAGCGCCATCGCCGGCATGCCCTGGTGCTCGCCGCTGTCGAGCAGGCGCACGATGTGGCGGCCGTCCCAGGGCGCCAGTCCGCGCAGGAAGGCGATCTCGGTGTGCGCGCTGGATTGCCAGCGCGCCTGCAGGGCGGGCGGGGCGCGCCGCATCTGTTCGAGGTTGACCAGCTTGACGGCCACCCAGCCGGTGGCGTTCAGCGCCTGTGCGCGCCACACCACGCCGTAGGCCGAACCGGCCAGCGGCGCGCACAGCCGGTACTGGCCGCCGGCCAGCGAGATGACGGTGCCTGTCTCGTCCATGCTGCCCCCCAAGCAAGGCGCGGTGCGCCGATGGAGAGCATCAGCCGGGGGGAGGTGAAACCGGCTGCCTACCAGCCCCGCTCGAACCACTTCCCGAGGACGTAGGCGCCGACGGCAAGCACGCCGAAGAACAGGACGACCAGGTTGCGGATCAGCGCCTGCTCGCGCGCGGAGCGCGACAGCAGCGCGTCCGAGGCCGACTGCGCCGACGCCGCCAGGCGCAGGTCATCCGGATGGGTATAGGTCTTGTCGGGCGTCTCGTAGGTCTCGTGTTCGTCGCCGCGCAGGCGGGCGCCGAGCACCTCGGCCAGGACCAGCAGGTGGCAGATTTCCCAGGTTTCCGGATTGTTGGTCCAGAGTTCCCCGTCCTGGTGCCACAAGGTGCAGACGCCCTGGTCGGTATGGCGCGAGAAGGTGGGCGGCTGGTCGGCATAGATCCAGCCGAGCTTCAGCGCCGCCAGCTTCGCCTCGGCAAGGGAGATCGGGATGTAGGCCTGCGCCGAGGAGCGCAGGATGGTGAGGTGATAGCCCATGCCGTTTCGCGAAGAAGCGATGCCGAGTGCATCGAAGAAGCTTATCCTCGCATCAACGCTTCCTGATGGCAATTCGCCATGCATGGAATCCGGTCCGGCCGGACCGGGGGCGCCGGCCGGACGAACAAAGAGCCGCGCGAGGCGGCTCCCTTCACTCAGCGGCCATGATGGCCACGGTCTCCGCGATCGCCACGGTGTCCGCGGTCATCGCGATCCCAGCGGTCATCGCGATCCCAGCGGTCGCCGCGATCCCAGCGGTCGTCCCGGCGGTTACGGTCCCAGCCGCGGTTGTCATGGTCCCAGTGTCCATGGCCAGGGTGGGCGTTGCCGCCGCGCGGCTGGACGTAGACCGGACGCGGCTGTACATAGACGGGGCGTGGCTGGACATAGTAGCCGCGCGGCTGCTGGTAATAGCCCGGCTGTTGCTGGTAATAGCCCTGATGCTGCTGGTAGTGACCGTGATTGCCCTGGTGGCGGCGGTCATCGCGGGTGGAAATCGAGTTGCCGACCGCCGCACCGAGCACGCCGCCGGCAAGGGCGCCGCCGCCGCCGCCGACGCTGTGGCCGATGGCCGCGCCCAGCACTGCGCCGACTGCCGTATTCACACCACGATCATTCGCCATTGCCAGGGGCGACGTGGCGGCTGCCGCCAGGAGCACCGCACCGAAGGTTTTCGAATTCAACATGGTTTATCCTTTGCACCCCCAGCGGAGATCGGAATGATCGTGACAGCGCCGGGCATGGAGGAACTATAGTCGCGGCGTTCCGCCGTGCCATTCGTTAATACAGATTTTTACAACTGCGTCCCCCGCTGTAACATGGGGAACGGGGCTTGCAGCCATGCCGGCCCACCCCAGATAGCTCCCATTAACGATTTCACCGGCTTCCCATGCGTCCCAGTCGTAGTGCCGTGGTCCTGTTGTCTCTGCTTGTGTTGCTCGAGGTATATATTGGCATGCGGGTGCTGCCCGACCTTGCGCTCGGGCTTGCCGGCAACTGCGCCGGCGTGCTGCTGCTGGTCCTGCTGGGCGTGCTGGTGCCGGTGGGCCTGATGTCGGCCTCGCTGCGCCGGCGCCGCTGGTCGACCCTGGTCGCGTGGACCGGCCTGATGTCGATGGGCTTTTTCTCTTCGCTGCTGGTGGCGACCCTGCTGCGCGACATGGGGCTGCTGGTGCTGGCTGTCGCCGGCGCGCTGACGCCCCGGCTGGCCCACGCCAGCGCGATCGCCGTCCCGCTGCTGGCGGCCGGCGTGACGCTGATCGGCTTCGTGAATGCGCGCCGGGTCGCGCGGGTGGTCCGGGTCGAGGTGCCGATCCGGGGCCTGCCTCCCGCGCTGCACAACTATGCGATCGCCCAGATCTCGGACATCCACGTGGGGCCGACCATCAAGCGTCCCTTCCTGAACGCCATCGTGAACCGGGTGAACGCCCTGGGCGCGGACGCGATCGCGATCACCGGCGACCTGGTGGACGGCAGCGTGCAGCGCCTGGCGCTGCACACCCAGCCCCTGGAGCGGCTGAGCGCCCGCGACGGCGTGTTCTTCGTGACCGGCAACCACGAATACTATTCCGGCGCCGAAGAGTGGATCGCCGAGGTGCGGCGCCTGGGCGTCATCGTGCTGCTGAACCAGCACGTGGTGCGCCGGCGCGGCGGCGCGGCCCTGATGATCGCCGGCGTGGCCGACTACACCGCCCACCATTTCCATCCCTCGCACCGCAGCGATCCGCGCGCCGCGGCCGCCGGCGCGCCGCCCGACGTCGACGTGCGCATCCTGCTGGCCCACCAGCCGCGCAGCGCCGCCGAAGCGGCGGCGGCCGGCTACCACCTGCAGCTGTCGGGCCATACGCATGGCGGCCAGTTCTTTCCGTGGAACCTGTTCGTTCCACTGCAGCAGCCTTTCGTTGCCGGGCTGAAGCGGGTGCGCGAGATGTGGGTGTACACCAGCCGCGGCACCGGCTACTGGGGTCCGCCGAAGCGTTTCGGCGCACCCTCCGAGATCACCCTGGTGCGGCTGGTTCCCGCTTAGGGGTCATGTGCATACGGCAACAAATGGGAGCAAAAACCGCCGGGATGCGATATTGTTCGTCCTTTGACACGATCATAGGATTTGCTCGCATGAACCGCCGCACCCGTCCGCCTGTCCTCACCCTCCTGGCCGCTTCCCTGATGAGCGCATCGGCGCTGGCCGCCAGCCCCGGCAACGACCCGGCCGCGCTCGTCAAGATCCGCGACACGGCGCTGCAGAGCGACTATGCCTGGGAGCGGATGGCCGACATGACCGACCTGATCGGACCGCGCCTGTCCGGCTCGCCGGGCGCGGCGGCGGCCGTGACGCAGGTGGCCGAGGCGATGCGCAAGCTGGGCGCCAGGGTGAGCCTGCAGCCGATCAAGGTGCCGCACTGGGTGCGCGGCAAGGAAACGGGCGAACTGGTCGAGTACAGGGGCCGTCCCGCCGGCGTCACCCAGAACGTGGTCCTGACCGCGCTGGGCGGATCCGGCGCCACCCCGGACAGCGGCCTGGTCGCGCCGGTGCTGGTGGTCGCGAATTTCGATGAACTGAAGGCGCTCGGGAGCCAGGTGAAGGGCAGGATCGTCCTGTTCGACGTGCCCTTCGACCAGCACATGGCGGCGCGCGGCCTGGCCGGCCAGGCCTACGGCCACGGTTCGTCCTACCGCCGCGACGGCCCGCGCCTGGCGGCCGAGATGGGCGCGGCGGCGGCGCTGGTGCGCTCGGTCGGCGGGGCGGCCTACCGCCTGCCGCATACGGGCGCGTCGGGCCTGCAGGAGAATGCGCGCATCCCGGCGGCGGCCGTCACGGCCGAGGATTCGATGCTGATGGCGCGCCTGGCGCAACGCGGCCCGCTGAGCATGCGCCTGGTGCTGACCCCGAAGAACCTGCCGGATGCCGACAGCTACAACGTGATCGCCGACCTGCCGGGCAGCGACAGGCCGGACGAGATCGTGATCGTCTCGGGTCACCTGGATTCCTGGGACCTGGCGACCGGCGCGCATGACGACGCGGCCGGGGTGGCGAGCGCGATGGCCGTGCTCGACACGCTGAAGAAGCTCGACTACCGCCCGCGCCGCACGATCCGCATGATCGCGTGGATGAACGAGGAGAACGGCACCCGCGGCGCGCGCGGCTATCTCGCAGCCGAGCAGGCCAATACGGACAAGCACTTCGGCGCGATCGAGAGCGACAACGGCGCCGGCCGTCCGTTCGGCCTGCGTTCGAGCGTGGCGCCGCAATCGGTCAAGTTGTTCCAGCCGCTGCAGGCGGCGCTGCAGCCGATCGGCGCAGGCGTGTTCCAGCGCCAGGATGCGCTGCAGACCGGCGACCTGTCGGGGCTCGAGCGCGCGGGCGTGCCGAGCTTCGCGCCGCTGATCGATACGTCGGCGTATTTCGATTACCACCACACGGCCGCCGACACGCTCGACAAGGTCGATCCGGACAACCTGCGCCGCCATGTGGCGCTGATGACGGCGACCGCGTGGTTCCTGGCCAATATGGAGCAGCCGATCGGACGGGCGAACGTGCCGGAGCGTTGACGCCGGGCCGTACCCGGCAATCGCTGGGCGGCCGGGTACGCAGCAGCTTGCGCTCACCCGCTGACGATCCTCCTCACCGCGCGCGCATGGCCGCGATAAGGCCGTCCGTAAATGGTCTGGATGCCGCTGGCAAAATTCTGCCCCCAGACCAGTTGCGACCGGGTCTCGTGCGGTTCGCTCGACCAGTACCATTCGCGCGCGAAGACTTCGCGCTGGTTCGCGAACAGCAGCGCCAGCTCGCGCCGCGTCGGCAGGCCGCCCGCATGCGCGGCCGCCCACTCGCAGGCCGCCGGCCAGCTGACATCGTGTGCCTCGCCCGGTAACAGCACCAGGTGGTAATCGGGTTCTTCCTTGCCGAGGATGATGCCCGCATAGTGCTCGCCTTCCTGCAGCAGTCCCCGGATTTGCATGTACTCGCCCATTGAGTTTCCTTCCCGTGTGGTGGCTCTGGATATGACTGTCGGCCCCGCCTTTTGGTTGCATCGATGACGCGATCTGGATCAGGTCCCTGTTCGATTTCTAAAGGGAAATACTTCTTCGCGCCTTGATGCTCCGCGAATTTTTTCCAGAAGAATTGTGATTGAGGGGGATGGCGCAAGCGCGTGGGGCGGCGCGCTCAGTCTTCGATCGGCAGCGCGATCCGGGGACCGTCGGTGCCGACGCGGTTCACCGCGGTGCCGACCTTGTGCCACTCGAAGGCTTCCGGGGGCAGGGCGGTGCGGCGCGCCAGTTCCGCGGCCTGCTCGGCCGACAGGTCGGGATCGAGCCAGAGCGCGGCGTCGGCGGCGTCGAGCACCACCGGGCGGCGGTCATGGATGTCGAGCATGCCGCCCGAGGCGTCGTCGGTCACGATCACGAAGCCGGCTTCGGCCCGGTTCTCGGTGAAGCTCCCGAAGTGGGCCAGGGCCAGCATGTACAGCGGCGTACGGTCCTTGCGGTGGATGTGCCAGGGTTGCTTGTGGCCCTTCTCGCCCGTCCATTCGTACCAGCCGTCGGCCGCCGCGATGGCCCGGCCGTTCTTGAGCAGGCTGCGCCAGTAGCGGTTGGTGAGTTTCTCCATGCGCGCATTGATGCAGACAGGCACTTTGTCCTTCGCCCAGCGCGCCTGGTAGCTCCAGAACACGTCGTCGACATGGCGCACGCCATCCTGGAGATGCATGAGCGGACGGTAGGTGCCCGGCGAAACGTTGAACGCAGGCTCGGACTCGCTGTCGAAGACAGCGTCCGTCCAGCCGAAGGCCTTGGCGTAGTCGCGCGCAGTCTGGCTCTGATCGAATCGTCCGCACATGCGTCCATGGTACTCCAAGCGCCGCGCTTGCGGAGCGGGCGGCACGCACGTGTGCCGTTTGGTCCGTCCCGCGATGCAATGGTATGCTCAGGGGTAAGACGACAGACATGGAGCAGGTATGGCAGCTGGCTGGTGGAGTGTATTGAAGACCGTGCCCTGGAGCGAGGTGATCAGCGCCGCGCCCCAGGTGGCGAATGGCGCGCGCCGGCTGTGGGATACGGTGGCCCGAAAATCGGGCAACGCCGGCAGCGCCGGCACCGCGCCGCCGGGGCCGGTCGACGCGCTCGAACCCGAGGAAGATTTCTTCGACGCCTTGATCACGCGGGTGGACAAGAACGAAGCCATGCTGGGCGAGCTGCGCGGCCAGATGCTGTCCGCTTCCGAGATCATCGCCAACCTGGCCGACCAGAACGCGCAGCTGATCGCCAAGATGGAAGTCGCGCGCACCCGCATGCTGTGGCTGGGCGTCGCGACCGGCGTGTCCTCGATCCTGGCGCTGGTGGCCCTGGCGCTCGTGGTGGCGCGTACCTGAATGAAAGCAGTCCTGATCCTGGCGACCTCGTTCATCTTCATTTCCATGCTGATGAACGGCGCGCGCCGGCGCGGCAAACTCAACGACCAGGCCAACCGTGCGGTCAGCGGCCTGGCCAATTCGATGCGCTATTTCGTGTACGGCCTGCTGTTCTTCGTCGGCGTCGTGTGCCTGGCGATGGCCTGGCAGATGCTGTAGGAGAGCGGCTCAGCTTCCCCGCGCCGGCTGTCCGAACACCAGCGCCAGTTCCTCGATGGCGCGCGCCGCGTGCCGCTTCAGGTAGAGCCGGTGACCGCCGTAATAGATCGCGACATCGTCGTGGTAGTCGCAGCCCAGGGTCCTGTCGTCGAGCTGCATGGCGCGCGGACAGTAGCCGGCGACGCGGTGGAAGCGGTAGACGGTCGACCTGGCCGCGCGGGTCCACACGTGGCAGGCCGCGTTGCGGCTCCTGGCCACCAGTTCGGTGACGTCGCGCGCATCCTCCCTGGCGTCGATATGGTCGGCGAAGTCCACCGGCCTGCCGATCGACCTGGCGGTCTGCAGCAGGTCGTTCAGGTTCACCAGCAGCATGGCCGCGCAGGCCTCGTGGATCACCTCGGACAGGTCGTACTGGCCCAGCGTCTGCATCAGCGCGCGACAGGTCCGCAAGGCCTCCGACGCATCGAAGTCCGCCGGTGGGGCTGGCGGGGCGCGGCGCTCGAAAGGAACGACGTTATCGGTGATCATGGCGTGCAAAGAATGTTGTAGTTATGAAAACCATATCACATCCGTAGCAATTGTTCAGTCTCCTTTCGTGCGCTTGGTATGGGTGCGCACGGACGCGTGGGCGCAGGCCGGCAAAACCCTCCGCAATGCCGGTGATTTCCGGTATCATCGCGCCGGTTATTTTCTTTCTTTTAACTAACTGTGATCACTGCCAAGCCTGAACCGGGCGCGGGACTGTCGGCGCGCGCACTCAACCTGATCGATGGCGGAATCATCGTGGTGGACGCGGACCAGCAGATCGTGGTCTGGAACGGCTGGATGACGCCGCGCTCGGGCCGCTCGGCGGCGCGGGTCCAGGGACACCCCCTGTGGGACGTGTTTCCCGCGCTGCGCGGTTCACGCATCGAGGCGGCGGTGCTGGCGGCGCTGACCGAAGGCACGGCCGCCGCGATCGCGCCGGCGCAGGACCGCACCCCGTTCCCGCTGCGCGAGGCGGGCAGCTTCGACGGCGCGCTGATCGAGCAGGCGGTGGCGGTGACGCCCTTCAGCGAAGGCGGGGAACGCTACTGCCTGATCGAGATCCGCGACGTCAGCGGCGCGGCCGTGCGCGAGCGCCGGCTGCTCGACCATGCCGAATCGCTGCGCGCCCGCTCCTACGTGGACGGGCTGACCGGGATCGCGAACCGCCGCCACTTCGACGTGGCGCTCGACCGCGAACTGCGGCGCGCGCAGCGCGTGGGCGGCGCGCTGGCGCTGCTCCTGATCGACATCGATTCGTTCAAGGCCTACAACGACCACTTCGGCCACCAGCAGGGCGACCGCTGCCTGACGACGGTGGCGCAGGCGCTGGCCGCGATGCTCAAGCGTCCGGCGGACATGGCGGCGCGCTACGGCGGCGAAGAGTTCGCGGCCATCCTGCCGGACACCTCGCTGGAACAGGCGCGCGCGCATGCCGACGCGATCCGCGAGCACGTGGCCGCGCTCGGCCTGCCGCACGCGCCGGCGGCGGTCCATCCCCACGTGACCCTGAGCATCGGCGTGGCCGGCGTCGATGGCGGCCGGCTGAACCAAGCGGCCGCCCTGATCGAGGCGGCCGACAAGGCGCTGTATGCCGCCAAGCGCAGCGGCCGCAACCGGGTGGTGGCCGATGGCGACGCGGCGGCCGGCGGCTAGCGCCGGGTTCAGGCAGGGACCGGCATCTTCGCGATCAGCTTGTCGAGCGTGACCGGATACTCGCGCACCCGCACCCCGGTCGCGTTGTAGATCGCGTTCGCGACCGCCGCCGCCACGCCGCAGATGCCCAGTTCGCCCACGCCCTTGGCCTTCATCGGCGAGGACAGCGGATCGGTCTCCTCGAGGAAGATGACTTCCTGGTGCGGGATGTCGCCATGCACCGGCACCTCGTAGGACGCCAGGTCGTGGTTGACGAAGAAGCCGTGGCGCTTGTCGACCACCAGTTCCTCCATCAGCGCGGCGCCCACGCCCATCGTCATGGCGCCGATCACCTGGCTGCGCGCCGACTTCGGGTTCAGGATCCGGCCCGCCGCGCACACCGCCAGCATGCGGCGCACCCGGGTTTCGCCGGTGGCCGCGTCGACCCCGACCTCGACGAAGTGGCCGCCGAAGGTCGACTGCTGGAACTTCTTGTCGAGGTCGCCGTATTCCATGCTGTCTTCGCCGACCAGCTCGCCTTTCGAGGCCAGTTCGGCCAGCGGCACGCTGCGCCCGCCCGCGCGCACCGCGCCATCGGCGAATTCGGCCGTGTTCGCGGCCACGCCGAGCCGGCCCGCCACCGCCTCGCGCAGCTTGACGCAGGCGGCGTACACCCCGGCGGTCGAACTGTTGCCGCCCCACTGGCCGCCCGAGCCCGCGGACACGGGAAAGTCGGAGTCGCCCAGCCGCACCTCGACCCTGTCGATCGGCACGCCCAGCATCTCGGCCGCGGTCTGGGCGATGATGGTGTAGCTGCCGGTGCCGATGTCGGTCATGTCGGTCTCGACGATCACCATGCCGGCGCGGTCGATCCGCACCCGCGCCGCCGACTTCTGCACCAGGTTGTTGCGGAAGGCCGCGGCCACGCCCATGCCGACCAGCCAGCGTCCGTCGCGCACCTGGGCGGGGCGCGGGTTGCGCGCCTTCCAGCCGAAACGTTCCGCGCCCTGGCGCAGGCATTCGGCCAGGCGGCGCTCGGAGAAGCGGCGGATCGGCTTTTCCGGGTCGACCCTCGTGTCGTTCAGGATGCGGAAGGCGATCGGGTCCATGCCGAGCTTTTCCGCCATCTCGTCGATCGCGACCTCCAGCGCCATCATGCCGGGGGCCTCGCCCGGCGCGCGCATGGCGTTGCCTTCGGGGAGGTCGAGCGTGGCCAGCAGCAGGCGCGTCATCCGGTGTTCGCCGGCATACAGCAGGCGGGTCTGCTGGACCGCCGTTTCCGGCTGGCCGCCGGGCAGGTCGCCCGACCAGCTCTCGTGCCCGATCGCGGTGATCTTGCCGTCGCGCGCGGCGCCGATCCGGATGCGCTGGATCGTGGCCGGCCGGTGGGTGGTGTTGTTCGGGATGAGGGCGCGCTGCAGGGCGACCTTGACCGGGCGTTTGGCGGCGCGGGCGCCGAGCGAGGCCAGCACCACCTCGGCGCGCACGAACAGCTTGCCGCCGAAGCCGCCGCCGATGTAGGGCGAGACCATGCGCACGCTGGACGGCGGCAGGCCGAGGGTGCGGGCCAGGTCCCTGCGGCTCCAGTCGACCATCTGGTTCGAGGTCCACACGGTCAGCTTGCCGTCCTTCCAGCTGGCGGTGGTGGCGTGCGGCTCCATCATGCAGTGCGACTGGTCGGGCGTGGTGTAGGTCTGGTCGAGGCGTACCGGCGCCTGTTCGAAGGCGCGCGCGAAGTCGCCCACCTTGGTTTCCGGCTTTTCCTCCTTTTTCGGCAGCTTGGCCGCATCCTTCTCCCTGGCCAGGTCGTAGCGGCCGTCCTGCTTGATGTAGCGGACCTGTACCAGCTGGGCGGCGGCGCGGGCCTGCTCGAAGGTGTCGGCCACCACCACCGCGACGGCCTGGTGGTAGTGCTCGACGTTCGGGCCGGCCAGCAGGTGGGCGGTATTGAACTTGCCCTTGCCCAGCTTGCCGGCGTTTTCCGCCGTGACCACGGCGAGCACCCCCGGGGCGCGCCGCGCGGCGCTCGTGTCGATCGAGGCGATGCGCCCCTTGGCGATGGCGGAACCGACGATGACGCCGTGGGCCGCGTCCGGCGCGACGTCGTGGCGCTCGTAGGCGTAGGGGGCGGCGCCGGTGCACTTGAGCGGGCCGTCGACGCGGTCCAGCGGATGGCCGACGACTTTCAGCCGGTCGATGGGATTGGTCGTGGCTGGCGTGAGGAATTTCATGGCTCAGGCTTTCTTGGTGTCGGCCAGCACGGCGGCCAGGGTGCGCTGCACGAGCGCGATCTTGAAGGCGTTGTACTCGGTGGTCCGGGCGCCGGCCAGCAGTCCGTCGGCGACGGCGCGCGCGCCGGACCGTATCTGCTGTTCGGCGGCTTCGACGCGCCACGGCTTGTGGGCGACCCCGCCCAGCGCCACGCGCCCGCTGCCGTCGGGCTGGACGATGGCGGCGACCGACACCAGCGCGAACGCATACGAGGAGCGGTCGCGCACCTTGCGGTAGACCTGGGCGCCGCCGGGCGGCCTGGGCAGCTTGACGTGCGTGATCAGCTCGCCGGGTTCGAGCGCGTGCTCGACGTGCGGGGTGGCGCCCGGCAGCCGGTGGAAGTCGGCGATCGGGATGGTGCGCATGCCGCCGTCCGGGCGCACCGTCTCGATCTGCGCGTCGAGGACCCGCATGGCCACCGCCATGTCGCCCGGATAGGTCGCGATGCAGGCCTCGCTGGCGCCGACCACCGCGTGGTGGCGGCTGAAGCCGCCGATGGCCGAGCAGCCGCTGCCCGGCTGGCGCTTGTTGCAGGGCATGTTGGTGTCGTAGAAATAGTAGCAGCGGGTGCGCTGCAGCAGGTTGCCGGCCGTGGTGGCCTTGTTGCGCAGTTGTCCGGACGCGCCGGACAGCAGGGCGCGCGACAGCACCGCGTAGTCGCGGCGCACGCGCGCGTCGGCCGCCAGGTCGGTATTGCGCACCAGCGCGCCGACCCGCAGGCCGCCGTCGGGCGTGGCCTCGATCCGGTCGAGCGCGAGGCTGTTCACGTCGACCAGGTGGGCCGGCGTCTCGATCTCGAGCTTCATCAGGTCGAGCAGGTTGGTGCCGCCGGCGATGAAGCGCGCGCCGGGCGTGCGGGCGGCCGCGGCGGCGGCTTCGGCGGGCGTCGTGGCGCGCTTGTAGGTGAAGGCCTTCATGCTTTTCCTCCGCCCACTTCGGTGATCGCATCGAGGATGTTCGAATAGGCGCCGCAGCGACAGATATTGCCGCTCATGCGTTCGCGGATCTCGGCGCCGGTGGGCTGGGGAGGGGCGTTCAGGTCGGCGCTGACGTGGCTGGGGATGCCCTGGCGGATCTCGTCCAGCACCGCGACGGCCGAACAGATCTGGCCGGGGGTACAGTAGCCGCACTGGTAGCCGTCGTGCCGGACGAAGGCGGCCTGCATCGGGTGCATCCGGTCCTTGTCGCCCAGGCCTTCGATGGTGGTGATCTTCGCACCCTCGTGCATGATGGCCAGGGTCAGGCAGGAATTGATGCGGCGTCCATCCACGATCACGGTGCAGGCGCCGCACTGGCCCTGGTCGCAGCCTTTCTTGGTCCCGGTCAGGCGCAGGTGTTCGCGCAGGGCGTCCAGCAGGGTGGTGCGGGTATCCAGCTTCAGGGAGGCGGGTTTGCCGTTGACGCTGAAGCTCACGTGCGATGCGACCGGGCCTGCCTGGGCCTGGGGCGGCTGCGCCATCGCGCTGGGGACCGCGGCCCCGGAGACCGTTACCGCGCCGGCGATCAGGAGGTCGCGCCGGCTCATTCTCACTTCACTCGATTCGTCCATGCTCCCGCTTCCCTTTCCTGTGGCGTTGACCGGTCCGCAGCGCGTGGTCGGGCCAGCACGACGGAGCCGGGAAGGCTGCAAATGGATAGCAACAAAACAACGCGATTCTAAGTCAGCGGGCTGAAACGGCGCGTTCGCCAGGGATGGGAGCGAGATCGGCCCGATTGTATGTACGGGGCGGGCGTGCGTACGCAGGCCCGGGTGGCGCGCGGCCGGACGGGCGTGCCGCAGGCGCCCTTCGGGCGGGCGGATGCGGCGGTCTGCGCCCGCGGCCGGCCCGATGGCCGGCCGCGCCTCAGTGGGCCAGGAGGAGCGGGGTGGCGCTGCGGGCGAGCAGCGCCCGGGTCACGCCGCCCAGCACGATCTCGCGATACCGGCTGTGGCCGAAGGCGCCCGTCACCAGCAGTCCGGCCGAGGTATCGCGCGCGAACGTCATCAGGGCGTCGCCCGGGGTGCTGCGCGTGCGCTCGAGCACCACCTCGACCTTGACGCCATGGCGCGCCAGGTTCAGGGCCATGTCGGCGCCCGGCTCCTCGCCATGGGCGGTGGTGAGCGTCTCCGGATTGATGAGGACCAGCTTGACGGAGTCGGACTGCTGCAGCAGGGGCAGGGCGGCGGTGATGGCGCGGATGGCCTGGGTACTGCAGTCCCAGCCGACGACGGCGTTGCCGGGCAGCGGCTGGTCGTGCCAGGCCGGCGGAATCACCAGCACCGGGCGCGCGCCATGCAGCGCGACATATTCGGGCAGGCCGCGCGCCGTGGCCGCGACGCCGGGGACGGGGATGGGTTCCGATTCGCGGCTGACGACCACCAGGTCCGCGTAGCGCGATTCGAGCAGCAGGGCGTAGCGGGAGTCGTCCTCGATCATCCGGCTTTCGACCGATTCCACCCCGAGGCGTTGGGCGGCCGTCAGGAAATGCTCGAGACGCTGCTGGACCGCCTCGCGTACGCCGTTGAAGTCCGACTCGGGCATCATCGGCGCGCCCATCGACCCGGTCAGCAATGCATAGTCGAGCCAGGAAATGCCGGTGGCGCTGCTGCCGACGAGGTGCGCGTCCTGCGCGATCGCCAGTCGGGCGGCGGCGCGCAGGCGGGCGTCCTGGGCGGGGCTGCCGTCGACATGAACCACGATGGTCTTGTACATGGTCGTTCCTTTCATGACGTGGATGGGCGGGGCCATGCACGTCATGAAGGGACGCGCTGGTCCTTCGAAATCATCGTTGTTGTCTAGCGGATTACTCCTTGGATGACTCAATCGCTACTTTATTCCCATCTTGGACCTGTGTCAGGAGCCTGTTTGATGCAGGTCAAAACGAGGCGAATAAAGATGCCTGGGCGCATCGGGGATGGAGGCCGGAGCAATGCTTGTTTCCCGGTGAATGTCCGACCAGGCTTACGTGCTGACGAGGCATCGATCCCCAACAAAAGACCCTTGCAGACCGGTCGACCGGCCCCACCTCGGGAGTGTACCGGCGAGAGCGTGTCGGTTCTCTTTGTGTCTCCTGTCTCAGTTCATCTGAGGATTTGGCCGCTGGCCGCGTTGCGCGGCAGCGGCTTTCTTTTTTGTCCGGACGGTCTGGTGATGTGGGTGCAGCCCGGCTGCCGGGCGGCCTGGGCATGGACGAGGGGGCTGAACAGTGACGTGCGCGCGATGGAACAGGGTAGAACGTCGCCTACGAGAGGTTGACGCGTGCAAGGATGGCCCACGCCACGGTAATCACCACCATGCCCGTCAGCGTCACGCATGACCAGGTAAAGAACCAGGCCGACAGCAGGCTCGCCTGCAGGGCCCGTTCGAACAGGAGCCCGAGGCCAAAGTCGAAAACGGTCAGGAACGACCAGCGCCGCAGGTACACGGGCAGGTAGCGGCTCATGTAGCGGTTGTGCTGCCAGGCCGCATGGCGCTCGAAGCGGTTGCGTGCTGCGCTGACGTCGGTGAAGAGCCAGTCGAAAAACAGGAATCGGTACAACAGGGTTCCGAAAGGAAGTTCCGAAACGCTGCCGTCTGATGAAGAGTGCTTGGAATGTCTGTCGCTGGTCATGATCACACCACGAATTTCTCATCGAGCATGCCGGGTTACGCCGGCATGGCGCTACAGGCCGATCCAATGGGTGAGGCACTTTCAGGCAGAGTAGGGGCGGTTCATGTCTTCTGCAGCCTGACGGAACATCGTGCGCGCCATGGACTTTGTCAAGAATAGTACAGGTCATTGCACGAAGGCCGCGCGCGGCCGTCATCTTTTGTGTAATTGCGGTGTCAGCTTCGTTCATTGACACCCGCCAAATTGCCGCTAAACACTTCCAATACCATGCCCGACTACAACAGGAATCGTTGCCTTGGCCAGTCTTTGTGTAGCGAAAATAGAACGTATCGAGTGAGGCCAGTTGGTCGCGAAGCAGGTAGCAGTGCCAGCGATCTCACGGGCAGTTGATCTGGCCTGGCGCGCCGATCGCGCTGGAGAGGCGCTCAATGCTGGCTGAGGATTTTCTCGACCCGACCGTTCTGGTCGAGATGTCGGGGCCGGAGAAGCGACGAATGGCGATAGTGCGGACACGGTCGCATCTCTCGCCATTCTGTCTTGCATGGGAGGCGGCTCGCTGCCCATGCGGCTGCAGCGCGGTGGCGCCAGGACCGGTCGAGCGTCCGCGGGCGACCCCCGCTGCTGCTTGCCGCCGCGCGCCATCGCCGGCGCGGTTCAGCTGCGGGCCGGTTTCTGCCCGCCCCGGGTCCGCCACAACGAGTACAGGATACCCGCCAGAATCAGCGCGCCGGTCACCCCCAGCGACAGCCCGGCAGGGACCTTGCCGCCAAACACGAAGTCGCCAAGGAAGATCTTCGAGCCGATGAACACCAGCACGGCGGCGAGCGAATACTTCAGGTAGGTGAAGCGTTCCACCATGGCGGCCAGCGCGAAGTACAGCGCACGCAGGCCCAGTACCGCAAAAATGTTCGAGGTGTACACGATGAACGGGTCGCTCGTGATGGCAAAGATCGCAGGCACGCTGTCGACGGCGAACACCACGTCGGTCAGCTCGACCATGCACAGCGCCAGAAACAGCGGCGTTGCGAACAGCAGCGATTTGCCCGGACGGGCCGGATCCGGCTGGCGCACGAGGAAGGCATTGCCGTGCAGCGTGCCGGTGACGCGCAAGTGGCGCTTCAGCCACGACAGGAGCGCGCTGTCACGGATATCGTCGCCGCCGGTCGACACGAAGAACATCCGGATGCCGGTGACGACCAGGAAGGCGCCGAAGACATACAGCGTCCAATAATAGCTGGCGACCAGTGCCGAGCCCGCGCCGATCATGATGCCGCGGGTGAGGATCACGCCCACGATGCCCCAGAACAGCACCCTGTGCTGGTAGGCCGGCGGAATCGCCAGGGTAGCGAAGATCAGCGAGATGACGAAGATGTTGTCCAGCGACAGGCTCTTCTCGATCAGGAAGCCCGTGTAGAAGTGCAGGCCTTTTTCGCTGCCGAGTTCGAACCACACCCACAACCCGAACGCCAGGCCGGCCGTCAGGTACAGTGCCGACAGCTTGAGGCTTTCCTCGACCCCGATGACGTGGTCGCGCCTGTTCAGCACGCCGAGATCGAATGCCAGCAGGACCACGACGATCGTCAGGAACGCCAGCCAGCTCCATACCGGTGTTCCAAGCCAGAGTACGTGGAGCATTTCCATGATTATCCCTCCTCAACATGACGTAAGACCACTATAGAAACGCTCAATCCCAAAGTAAAATCGATTAATCTTTGGAGAACCGTAAGTTTTTCTTGAGGTATGGCGTGATCAACTATAAGCACCTCCATTACTTCCATGCGGTCGCGACTCACGGCACGGTGGCGCGTGCGGCCGAGCAGCTGCACGTCACGGCACAGGCCATCAGCATGCAGTTACAGGTACTCGAATACCAGCTGGGCGAAGCGCTGTTCAGCAAGAAGGGCAGGGTGCTGGAACTGACCGAAGCGGGCAAGATCGTGCTCGGCTATGCCGGGCAGATCTTTGACCTCGGGAACGAGCTGGAACAGGCGGTGCGCAGGGGCGGGCTGAGGACACCGGAAATGCTGCGCGTCGGCATCTGCGACATGATCGCCAAAACGATGGCATTCCGCCTGCTCCAGCCGGCGCGCGAGGCGGGCCTGGCAATGCGCCTGATCTGCCGCGAAGGACGCTTCGACGACCTGATGATCGACCTGACGGCGCACAAGCTCGACCTCGTTATCTCGGACCAGGGTTTGCCGACCGGGGGCGCCATCCGTGGCTATACCCATTTGCTCGGATCGAGCACGGTGACCGTGCTGGGGCACCCCGGCCTGTGCATGGCCTGGCCGGGCGAATTCCCGCAAAGGCTGAGAAATGCTCCCTTCCTCATGCCGGGAGCGGATGCGGCTGTGCACAGCCAGCTCAACAGCTGGTTCGAAGCGAACGATGTGCGTCCGATCGTGGTAGGGGAATTCGACGACGGCGCACTGCTCAAATCCTTCGCGCGCGCCGGAACCGGTTTCATGTTCGCATCGACCGTGCTGGCCGACATCGTGCAGGCCGAAAACGGACTCCAGCCTCTGGGCACGATTGCGTCCATCGTCGAGCACTTCTACGCGGTATCGGTGGAGCGGCGCGAGCACCATCCCGCGGTGCGCCGCATCCTCGACAAGGCGGGACTGGTCTTTGGTGCGCAGGCCCTTGAAGAGAGGCCGGGAAGCATCGAACGACCGCCAGGGTCTGTCTGACCGGGGCAGGAGGAGTGGCGCGATGCATCCTGCACGTCGCACCCGCGCAGGCAGCGCGCCGCAGCGCGCAGCGAAATGTCGAGTGGTTCTTTCCATACAGCGGTGCCGTCGGACGCTCGCCATATCTGCGTGACTTTGCTAGATTGAGAGGCTCGGGATCCCGCAAGGTACGCGGATCGACACGAGCTGGAGAACACCATGTCCATCCTGATCAGGCGTAGTTGCATGATATTGCTCGCGTTGCCGGTCGCTGCCCTGGCCGATCCGGTCGCCGTCACCACGCATTCGACCGGTACCAGCACTGTAGACAACACCATACTGAGCGCACTCGGACTGAACAGCGTAGCGACCACGGCGCCGCTTCCCTATGAGCTGACGCTCAGGTCGACGTTCGATCCCGGCAGTGATCCCCTCTGGCCACCCGGATGGGCCTACGACTTCGATAGCGAGGTGGTGATCGACTTTCGCATCGGGAGCCAGGTCTACCACTATGACGGTACCGCCAACAGCTCTGTCAATCGTGTTTCGGTGTCCATCTTCGACAGCTATGAACACAACATCTGGTTCACCACGGCCGGCCCGCCGGATGCCAATTATACGGTCCATTTTCACAACCGCTTGTATGACCTGCCGGGCAGCATGGGCCTGGGCGGGCCGCTGACCCCGTTCGACGCCAACGAAAGCTCGGGCGAAAACGTATTCGGTTACTACACCATCAACGCCACGCCGAGCAATCCCGATGTGCCACTTTCGTGGAGCATGCAAGGCCCCCCCGCGACCTTATCGGTGCACGTAGCGGTCGTGCCGGAACCGGCATCGTTCGTCCTGTTGGCTGCTGGGCTGTTGACGCTGGGTCTGCGTCGGCGCTTCGGTCGCGTACCGATGTAAAAAGCCGGAGCGCAGCATTCGGGGAATAGCGAACAATGTTCCGCGAAGCGGCCGGCGGAGCCGCGGTCACCCGAGCCATCGTCCTGGGCTGATGCTGCCGACCGGTGCGATGGTGCTCGGCGCCTGTCGTTGGAGTCTCGCGCCATGGGCCCGGGCATGTCCTGCTTCGGGATTGGGCCGTTCATCGTTCATGCAGGACCCGAATCAGTCGCTGGTCGTGTCCATACACATCTTGGGTGAACAGGGCGCGGCCATGCCGGTCGACCACGGCCGTTGCATAGAACAGGACCACGGGAACGACCTCGTCGAGATCGATCCTGCGCGTCTGGCCGGTCCTGATGGCGGCCTTCAGGGCGCCGGCATCCCACCGGCCCGGATCGGCCAGCACGAATTGCGCCAGTTCGATCGGGTGCTCCACGCGGATGCATCCATGGCTGAGGTCGCGCCGTGTCCGGTTGAACAGCTCTTTCGACGAGGTGGAATGGAGATAGATATTCATCGGGTTCGGCATGGCGAACTTGAGCTCCCCCAGGGCATTCATCGCACCCGGCCGCTGTCTGACCCTGGCTGTTCCGGCCCGCAAGGACGCCAGCGCAGCCCCTGCCTCATCGGGCAGGACGCCTCCGCGCTGCGATACGAGTTCCATCCGGTGCTGTCCAAGATAAGCCGGGTTGCGTGCCAATGCCGGAATGATTTCTTCCAGCACGATGCTGCGCGGGACATTCCAGTAGGGATTGAGCTCGAGATAGCGCATTTGCCCGATGAACAGCGGCGTCGGCGTCCGCGCCGCTTGGCCGACGATCACCCGCATTTCAAGCGGCTGCACGGTGTCCGTCTCACGATTGTCGAAGGCCCACAGCCGATAGGCGGGCAAATTGATCACGATCATGCGCCCCTTCGGCTGCGGCGGAATCCAGCGCAAGCGTTCCAGCGTCAGTTCGAGTTGCATGACGCGGTGGGTGAGCGGCACCGACAGGGCCGCCATCGTATCCTTGCCCAGCACCCCATCTTCTTCAAGACCGTGGCGCGCCTGGAATTGCCTGACAGCCGACGCCAGCTCCGACGTGTAGCCAGGGCCGCTGGCGCCGGCATCGGTGGCATCCTCGCCGAGATCTCCCAGCAGGCGAAGGCGTTCGCGCAGCAGCGCCGCACCGTCATAGTTGCTGCCGGCCGCGATGGCGCTGCCCCGCTCGAACGGCAGGGCGGTCCATTCCGGATAGAGCCGGGCCAGGTCGCGGTACCGGCCCAGGGCCGTCTTGACCCGCTGGTAGAGCGGGTTCGCCGGCGCCGCCGCGTCCATGGCTTGTTCCAGCCGCTTGGTGCGCAACGCATCGAGCAGGCGCTCGACCGGATCGAATTCGGCGATCGCGCCGGACGCTGGCCGATACGGGGTCTGCGTGCGACCAAGGTGGAGGTCGGCCATGAACTGAAGCACGGCGGTGCTGAGGTCGCGCTCGAAGGTGGCCGCGGCAGCGGGACTGTCCAGCCGGTCGAGCCTGGACGCCAGTCCGTCGACGGCATAGTCGGAGGGTTCGAGGCCATGGAGCGGGGCGTCGGCAAGCAGGCGCAGCGCAAGCCGGGCCTGTTCCTTGTCCCCGGCGAGCCAGAGCGGGGCCGTCTCGTCCGACGGGTAGAGGCGCAGCGCCAGCTCGCGCCCGTCGAGCGGTTTCCCGGCGACTGGCGGCCCCGGCGGGGGGGCGGCAGCGGCCGGACCAGCCTGGCTCGACGCCGCGCAGCCCATCTGCACCGAGAGGAACAACAAGATGCCGCAGATGCAGGGCCAGGTGGATCGCGGAATGGCAGGCAGGCTTCTGGTCGCGTTCATTGAACTGGGATGGTCTCGAACACCGGCGCCGGGAGCGGACATGCTCAGGTCCGCCGCAGTCGTCGCGCTCGCCGCGCGATCTGGATCCGGTATAGCACGCTGCATGCGTCGCTGCAACCAGCTTCAGCCCGAAGTCCGGCGATGCCTGTCGGTCGACCGGGGACAGCGGAGGAATACGGGCGTATAGTCGTTTTCGTGTTCACGATGCGGCCGGCTCACGGCGGGCCTCCCTTCGACGGCGGCAGGTTGGCGAATTTGATTTGTATCATATTCAGCAATTGACGCAGCGCATATAGTAGCGACAGATTGGCACGATCTTTCCATCCCGGCCCCAATGAACAGGACACTACTGCGGCGCGCAGGCATCACGCTCCTTGTCCTGTTGATCGGGGCAGGGGTCGCGCATGCATGGCGCAGCGCCCAGGTACAGCGTCCGCTGGAAGGTTTTGTCAGTGGCAACGGACGGGTGGAAGCGGTCGAGATCGATATCGCCACCAGGCAGCCGGGGAGGATTGCGGAGATCCTGGTCGACGAGGGCGACCCGGTCCGTGCCGGCCAGGTCGTGGCGCGCATGGACCTGCAGTCGCTGCAGGCGCAGCGGGTCGAAGCGCTGGCGCGCGAACAGCAGGCGCGCGACGCGGTCGCGGGCGCCCAGGCGCAGCTGGCGATGCGGCGTAGCGACGAGGCCGCCGCGGGTGCGCTGGTCGTGCAGCGGCAAAGCGAGCTCGACGCCGCTAAACGGCGCCTGGCCCGCTCCGCCACGCTGGCGGCCAGGGGCGCCGTCGCCGAGCAGGAACTGGACGACGACAGTGCCCGCGTGCGCAGCATCGCCGCCGCGGTGAAGGCGGCGCAGTCCCAGCAGGAAGCGGCGCGCGCCGCGGTCGCATCCGCGCAGGCGCAAGTAGTGGGTGCGCGCTCGGCGGTCGCGGCCGCGGAGGCGACGACCGGGCGCATCGATGCCGAACTCCAGGAAGGCGTGCTGCTGGCGCCGCGTGCCGGACGCATCCAGTACCGGGTAGCCCAGCCGGGCGAAGTCCTGCCGGGCGGCGGGAAGCTGCTGAACCTGATCGACCTGACCGACGTCTACATGACCTTCTTCGTCCCGGAGGCGGCCGCCGGGCGCCTGGCGCTGGGGGCCGAGGTGCGCCTGCAGCTGGACGCGGCGCCGGACTTCATCGTTCCGGCCACCGTCACCTATGTCGCCAGCACGGCCCAGTTCACGCCCAAGACCGTGGAGACGGCCAGCGAGCGCGAGAAGCTGATGTTCCGCGTGAAGGCCCAGGTCGACCGGCGCGTGCTGGAGCGTTACGCCGACCATGTCAAGGCAGGGGTGCCCGGCGTGGCCTGGGTCAGGCTGGACCGCCGCCAGCCCTGGCCGCCCGCACTGGCCTTGCGGAGCGCGCCATGAGCGCTCCGGCGCCGTTCGCCACGGTCCGCGGCCTGGGCCTGCGCTACGGGAAGGTGAACGCCCTGGACGACATCGACCTCGTGCTGCCGGCAGGACGGATGACGGGACTGATCGGACCGGACGGCGTCGGCAAATCGAGCCTGCTGGCGGTGCTGGCGGGGGCGCGCAGGATCCAGCGGGGCAGGGTGGAGGTGCTGGGCGGCGACATCCGGCAGGCGCGCTTCCGGGCCCGGATCTGCCCGCGCATCGCCTACATGCCCCAGGGCCTGGGAAAGAACCTGTACCCGACCCTATCGGTGGAGGAAAACCTTCAGTTCTTTGCGCGCCTGTTCGGCCAGGATGCGCGCGACCGGCGTGCGCGGATCGACGCGCTCGCGCGCAGTACCGGGCTGTACGCCTTCCTGGACCGCCCGGCGGGACAGTTGTCGGGCGGGATGAAGCAGAAGCTGGGCCTGTGCTGCGCCTTGATCCACGATCCGGACCTCCTGATCCTGGACGAGCCGACCACTGGCGTCGACCCGCTCGCGCGCGCCCAGTTCTGGGAGCTGATCGGCGCCATCCGCCGCGCCCGCCCCGGCCTCAGTGTGCTGGTGGCGACCGCCTACATGGACGAAGCCGGCCAGTTCGACTGGCTGGTGGCGCTCGACGGCGGCCGGGTGCTTGCAGCGGGAACGCCGGGCGACCTGCTGGCGCATGCCGGATGCGACAGCCTGGAACAGGCCTTCGTGCGCCTGCTGCCGGCGCAGCGCCGGGCAGGCTACCGGCCGCTGGGGGCGGCGCCGCCTCCAAGGACGCTGGAGGGGGAGCCGGCAATCGAGGCGCATGGCCTGTGGCGGCGCTTCGGCGACTTCGTGGCGGTGCGCGACGTCAGCTTTCGCATCGCGCGCGGCGAGATCTTCGGCTTCATCGGCTCGAATGGATGCGGCAAGACCACCACCATGAACATGCTCACCGGCCTGCTCGAACCGAGCAGCGGCGAGGCGCGCGTGTTCGGCCGGCCGGCCGAACACGAGGATGCGGCCACCAAGCGCCGGGTCGGCTACATGTCGCAGGGCTTTTCCCTGTACCAGGAACTGAGCGTGCGCCAGAACCTGCTGCTGCACGCGCGCCTGTTCGACCTTCCCGAGGACCGGGCGCGGGAGCGCTGCGCGGCCATGGCGCGCCGCTTCGGGCTCGAGCCGGTGCTGGATGCCTTGCCGGGCAAGCTGCCGCTCGGGGTGCGGCAGCGGCTCTCGCTGGCGGTCGCGATGGTGCACGAGCCCGAGCTGCTGATCCTGGACGAGCCGACTTCCGGGGTGGACCCGATCGCGCGCGACCAGTTCTGGGAACAGATGCTGGCACTGTCGCGCGAGGAAGGGGTGACGATCTTCATCTCGACCCACTTCATGAACGAGGCCGAGCGCTGCGATCGCGTGGCCCTGATGCATGCAGGCCGCGTGCTCGCCAGCGGCACGCCGGCGGCATTGCGCGCCGAGCGCGCGGCCGCCACCCTCGAGCAGGCCTTCATCGCCTGGCTGCGCGAAGCCGACGGAGACACGGCCCAGGCCGCGCCGCAGCTTCCGCCGCAGCGCGCTCGCGCGTCCGGCGGATGGCTGCGGCGTGCCGGCAGCTACTGCTGGCGCGAGACGCTCGAGCTGCAGCGCGATCCGGTGCGCGCCGCCCTGGCGATGTTCGGCTCGCTGATCCTGATGGTCGTGATCGGCTACGGCATCAGCATGGACGTCGAGGAGCTGCGCTATGCCGTCCTCGACCGCGACCAGACCGTCCTGAGCCGGGACTATGCGCTCAATTTGTCCGGCTCGCACTATTTCGTCGAGCACATGCCGCTCTCCAGCTACGAGGAGCTCGACCGCCGCATGCAGACCGGCGAGCTGGCGCTGGCGCTCGAGATTCCGCCCGGCTTCGCGCGCGCGGTAGACGCAGGGCGCGCGGTCCAGGTCGGGGCCTGGATCGACGGCGCGAATCCGGTGCGGGCCGAGACCGTCGAGGGCTATCTGCAGGGCATGCACGGCGAGTGGCTGCGCAGCCGCACCCCGGGCGCGGGCAGCGCGCCGCAACGGGAGACCGTGGCGATCGAGACCCGCTTCCGCTACAACCCGGACGTACGCAGCCTGCCGGCGATGGTGCCTGCGATTATCGCCTTGCTGCTGCTGAACCTGCCGGCCATGCAGGCGGCCCTGTCCGTCGTGCGGGAAAAGGAGCTGGGATCGATCATCAACCTCTACGTGACCCCGGTGGGGCGCAGCGAATTCCTGCTCGGCAAGCAGGCGCCCTATATCGTGCTGGCCCTGGTGAATTTCATGCTGATGACCCTGCTGGCCGTGGCGGTGCTCGAGGTGCCCCTCAAGGGCAGCCTCATCGCACTCACGGCGGCGGCCTTGCTGTTTTGCGTCTGTTCGACCGGCATTGGCTTGCTGGCATCGACGTTCACGCGCAGCCAGATCGGCGCGATCTTCTTCACCATGATCGGGACCATGGTGCCGGCCATCCAGTATGCCGGCCTGATCAATCCAGTGACCGCGCTGGAAGGGGCCGGGCGGGTGGTGGGCGAGCTGTACCCGGCATCGCACATGCTGACCATCAGCCGCGGCGTGTTCGGCAAGGCGCTCGGATTCGGCGAACTGGCCCCCGACTTCCTGGCCCTGCTGGCGGCGATCCCGGTCATCCTCGGCCTGGCGATCGCCGTGCTGCCCAGGCAGGAACGCTAGGCATGCTGGCCCGCTCCTTGCGCAAGATCTGGCGCCTGGGAATCAAGGAACTGTGGAGCCTGGCGCGCGATCCTGTGATGCTGATCCTGATGGTGTATTCGTTCACGGGCGGCGTCTACATGGCCGCGACCGCGCAGCCGGACACGCTGTCGAAGGCGGCGCTGTCGATCGTCGACGAGGACCGGTCGCCGCTGTCGCTGCGCATCCGGGGCGCGTTCGTGCCGCCGCAGTTCCTGGCGCCCGAACTGATCACGCTCGACCAGGCCGACGAGCGCCTCGACCGCGGCCGCGCCACCTTCGTGCTGGTGATACCGGCCGGTTTCCAGCGGCGGGTACTGGCCGGGCGTGACGCCGCGCTGCAGCTGAACGTGGATGCGACCCGCATGAGCCAGGCCTTCACGGGGAGCGGCTACATCCAGCAGATCGCCCTGGGAGAGGTAAGGGGGTTCCTGCAGGGTGTGCGCATGCAGGCGGTACCGGCGATCGACCTGGCGGTCCGCGCGCGCTTCAATCCGGCGCTGACGCCGTCCTGGTTCGGCGGCCTGATGGAGATGGTGAACAGCATCACCATGCTGTCGGTGATCCTCACCGGCGCCGCCATGATCCGCGAACGCGAGCACGGCACCGTCGAGCACCTGCTGGTCATGCCGGTCGCGCCCCTGGAGATCCTGCTGGCCAAGCTGTGGTCGATGGCAGCCGTGGTGCTGCTGGCGACCCTGGTCGCGCTGCTGCTGATCCTGCGCACCCTGCTGCAGGTCGGCGTGCAGGGCTCCATCCTCCTGTTCCTCGCCGGCGCCACGCTGCACCTGTTCGCGACGACCTCGCTCGGCATTCTGATGGCGACGGTCGCACGCAACATGCCCCAATTCGGTCTGCTGGTGATCCTGGTTCTGTTGCCGCTGCAAATGCTCTCCGGTGCGAATACGCCGCGCGAAAGCATTCCCGCCGGACTGCGCGAACTGATGCTGCTGGCGCCCACCACCCACTTCGTCGAGTTGAGCCAGGCGATCCTGTTCCGGGGAGCCGGGCTGGACGTGGTCTGGACGTCCTTCCTGGCGCTGCTGGGCATCGGTGGCGTACTGTTCGGGCTGTCCCTGGCCCGTTTCGGCAGCGTCATGCGCTAGTGCGCGCTCCGGCCGACCGCTCCGGCTCGGCACCGCCGCTTAATCTGCAGTTAATCTTGGCCCCCTAGGCTGGTGCCGAACTACATTAACTTCGGTAAATCCTATGTCACGCTTGATGGCGTTTCCTTATCCGTTGGAGGAGGGCGGGGGGCTTGACGCCCAGCAGCCGGCGCTGGGGCACCGCGTCGAATCCCACTCCCGCGCTTCCCCGGGGCGTGCCGAGCTGGAAGACTTCATCGGCAACAGCTTCTTCGCTACCTACGGCGCCCATGTCGGCCACTTCTGCGAGACCCTGGTCGCGTGCCGGGATGCGGGCGGCGCCCTGATCGCGGCGCTTGGCTACTCGCCGGCGGACGCCGGCCCGACCTTCCTCGAGCAATACCTCGATGCGCCGCTCGAAGTGGAAATCGGCAGGCGCCTGGGGCGCCCGGTCACGCGCTCGCAGGTCGTGGAAGTCGGCAACCTGGCGGCCATCCGCCCCGGCGCGGCGCGCATCCTGATCGTGCGCACCACCCGATTGCTGTACAGGATGGGCTTGCACTGGGTCGCCTTCACGGCGACCGCCAGCGTGCTCAATTCCTTCGGCCGCCTGCACCTGCAGCCGCAGCCGCTGGCAGCGGCCGATCCGTCCCGGCTGCCCGATGGCGGGCGGCAGTGGGGCAGCTATTACGACACCCAACCCCATGTCATGTTCGGCGACATCCACTATGGCTATGCACAGCTTGCTCAATTCTCTTCCAGCCAGCGCCAACTTGCTGAGTGACGGTATGCATGACCTGGACCGCGCCGGCCTCGCGCGCAGGATCGAGCGTGTTGGCACGGCCTTGCTGGCGCGCCGCCAGCCGCGGGCGCCGGTGGCGATCCTGGCTGATAACAGTCCGGAGTGGCTGGCGATCGACCTTGCCGCCCAGGCGCTGGACATTTGCCTGGTGCCCTTGCCCCTGTTCTTCACCCCCGCCCAGTGGATGCACGTGATCGTCGGGAGCGGCGTCCAGGCGATCTTCTGCGCCGATCCGGAACAGGCGGCCAGGCTCGGTTTCGGCGGCGTCATCGATTGCGCAGGGCCGCTTGCCCTGTGCGAAGCTCCCAGGGCGGGGTCCATCGTCCTGCCGGAGGGTACCCGGAAGATTACTTTTACCTCGGGCACCACCTCGGCGCCCAAAGGCGTCTGCCTGGGCAGCAGCCAGCAATGGGAGGTGGCGCAGGCCCTCCACGAGGCGCTGGCCCCGCTCGGCATCGAACGCCACCTGTCGCTGTTGCCGTTCGCGGTCCTGCTGGAAAACATAGCCGGCGCGTATACCGCATTGCTGAGCGGCGCCACGGTCATTTGCCCGCCGCTGGCGGAGACGGGAGTGCGCGGCGCGAGCGACTTCGATCCCGGGACCTGCCTTGCGGCGATCGCGCGCTACCGGGCCGAGAGCATCATCCTGGTGCCCCAGATGCTGCAGGCCCTGGTCGCCGCGACCGTTCCGCACGATCCCCGTATCGCCAGCCTGCGTTTCGTCGCGGTCGGCGGGGCGCGCGTCTCGGCGCGCCTGCTGGCGTCGGCGCGCGAGCGCGGCTTCCCGGTCTACGAAGGCTACGGACTGTCCGAGTGCGCCTCGGTGGTGGCGCTGAACCTGCCCGGCGCGGAGCGTGCCGGCAGCGTCGGGCGCCCGCTCGCGCAACGCCAGGTGCGCATCGCCGCCGACGGCGAGATCCTGGTCGCCGGGCAGGCGGCCCGCTACCTCGGACAAGCGCCGGAGGCGGGGCCGGCATGGCTGGCGACGGGCGACCTGGGCCACCTGGACCGGGACGGTTTCCTCCATGTCGAAGGACGGAAGAAGGATGTCCTGATCACCGCGTACGGCCGTAACGTCTCGCCGGAGTGGCCCGAGGCCGCCCTGGCCGGCACCGGCGCCCTGGCGCAGGCGCTGGTGGTGGGTGAGGCCCAGCCCTATCTGGCCGCGCTGGTCGTGCCGTCCGCGCCGGGTGTCGGCCCTGACCGGATCCAGCAGGCGGTCGATGCGGTGAATGCCGATCTGCCCGACTACGCGCGGGTACGGCGCTGGATCGCTGTGCCCCCCTTTACAACGGCCAACGGCCTGGCCACCGCCAACGGACGGCCGCGGCGTGCGGCCATCCTCGACCACCATGCGAGCGACATCGCCTCGCTGTTCGATCTACCGGAGTCCATCACGTGAATTTCTTCGACACCCTGACAAGCCTTACCGAGCCCGAGCGGCAGCAACTGTTGTCGATCCCGATCATCCAGGATGCGTTGCAGGGCAAGGTGGTGACGGCGCAATACATCGCCTTCCTGAGCCAGGCCTATCACCATGTGAAACATACCGTTCCCCTGCTGATGGCGTGCGGCAGCCGCCTCGACGGCAAGCACGAATGGCTGCGCACGGCCATCGCCGAGTACATCGAGGAAGAAGTCGGGCACCAGGAATGGATCCTGTCCGATATCGCCGCCTGCGGCGGGGACCCGGAACGGGAGCGGCATGCCCGGCCGCATGCGAGCACCGAGCTGATGGTGGCGTACGCGTATCACCAGATCGACCGCGGCAATCCCGTGGGTTTCTTCGGGATGGTCCATGTGCTCGAAGGCACCAGCACGGCCCTGGCGACCCATGCGGCCGATACGATCCGCACGGCCTTGTCGCTGCCGGGCGAGGGCTTCAGCTACCTGAGCTCGCACGGCAGCCTGGACGTCGAGCATGTCGCCTTTTTCGCCGGCCTGATGAACCGGCTCGAGGACGAGAGCGACCGGGAGGCGGTGATCCACATGGCGCGCATGATGTATGGCCTGTACGGGAATGTGTTCCGCAGTTTGCCGCGCGGCGAGCAACTGTTCGCGGGGGGGCGGTAAGATGGCCGCCCACGGACCCGGCACGCCTTACCGTGCAGTGCTGACCGGCGCGAGCGGCGGCATCGGCGCGGCGATTGCGCGCCGGCTGGCGCCGCGTGCGGAGGTGCTGATCCTGGTCGGCCGGCAGCAAGCGGCCCTCGAGGCCTTGCAGCAGGAGCTGCAGCCGCATCGACTGCAGATCGTGTGCGCAGACCTGTGCGAAGCGCAGACCCTCGACCGGATCGCCGCGGCCGCCGACGCCTGCGGCGGCATCAACCTGCTCGTCAACAATGCCGGCGTGAGCGACTTCCACGCTTTCGAGACCCAGTCGCCTGGCGCGATCCGCAAGATGGTCGAGACCAACCTGCTGGCGCCGATGCTGCTCACCCGCGCCCTGCTGCCGTTGCTCGCCCGGGCGCCGGCCGCCCAGATCGTCAACATCGGGTCGGTGCTCGGTTCGCTCGGTTTCCCCGGGTTCGCCGCCTACGGCGCCGCCAAGGCCGGGCTGGCGGGATTCACGCAGGCCTTGCGGCGCGAACTGTCCGATACCGCGATCGCGGTGCGGCACTTCGCCCCGCGCTCGACCCGCACCCCGATCAACAGCGCGCAGGTCGACGCGATGAACCGGGCGCTGGGCACCGCCCAGGACTCGCCGGACGCCGTGGCGGAGGCGTTCCTGGCCTTCCTTGAGGAAACAGGCTGGCAGCGCATCCTGGGCCGGAAGGAGAGCTTCCTCGTCCTGCTCAACAAGCTGGCGCCAGGACTACCCGACAGTGCGATTCGAAAACAGCTCGGGCAGATACGCAAGTATCTCCCGAGGTAAGCAGCCACCATGCAAAAGGAGACGACGTCCATGAAACACCTTGCCCGAGTTTTCGCCAGGTCGCTGGTCACATCGCTGGCCGCACTGATGCTTGCCTCGGCCCCGGCCCGGGCCGGCGTGCCGGAGGATGTGGCGCATCTGCAGCACCGATGGGAGCAGATCAAGTACCAGACCCCGCCCGCGGGACAGGAGCAGCGCTTCGAACAGTTGCTCGCTGAGGCCCAGCAGGTCGCGGCGCGCAATCCGGGCAGCGCCGAGGTCCTGATCTGGTATGCCATCATCGAGTCCACCTACGCGGGCGCGAAGGGCGGAATGGGGGCGCTGAAGTATGTCAAGAATGCGAAGAAGTCGCTCGAGCAGGCGCTGGCGATCAACCCGAACGCGCTCGACGGCTCCGCCTATACCAGCCTGGGGTCGCTGTACTACCAGGTGCCCGGATGGCCGCTCGGCTTTGGCGACGACACGAAGGCCCAGGAATTCCTGAAAAAGGGCCTGGCGGTCAATCCCCAGGGCATTGACCCGAACTACTTCTACGGCGACTATCTGTTTCGCAAGGACGATTACGAGAATGCCGAACGGGCCTTGCGCAAGGCCTTGCAGGCGCCCGCGCGTCCCGGGCGCGAGGTGGCCGACGAGGGCAGGCGGCGCGAGATCGGACAACTGCTGGACAAGATCGCGTCGAACCGCAAATAATCTGCCAGAAAGGGGACAAGACGCTTGAGACTGCTGCTGATCGAAGATGACGAACTGCTGGCCAGCGGCCTGCTGGTCGCTCTGCGCCGCGCCCACTATACGGTCGAGCACGTGAGCGACGGCGCGGCGGCCGTCGCCGCGCTGCGCGATAATGCGTTCGACCTGGTTCTGCTGGACATCGGCTTGCCGACGCTGGACGGGAACGAAGTGCTGAAGGTGGTGCGCGCCAGCGGAAACTCCCTGCCGATCCTGATCCTGTCTGCCCGCGACGCCATCCGCGACCGTATCCTCGGGCTCGACCTGGGGGCGGACGATTACCTCGTCAAGCCGTTCGAACTCGACGAGCTGCTTGCCCGCCTTCGGGTGCTGGCCCGGCGCCGGAACGGCCGGCCGGTCAACCAGCTGACGCTCGGCGCCCTGGTGCTGAACATGGACAGCCTGACCGCGAGCTGGCGCGGCCAGCCGGTCGAACTGCAGCGGCTCGAGTTCATGCTGCTCAAGCAGATGGCCGAGCATCCGCAGCGCGTCTTCAACCGTGCCCAGCTGGAAGAGTCCGTGTACGGTTGGGGGGAGGGGGCCGAAAGCAATACGATCGACGTCCATGTCCACCACCTGCGCAGGAAGATCGCCCCCGGCGTCATCAAGACGATCCGCGGTGTCGGCTACCGCCTGGGCGACGTCGGTGCATGACTACCCTGATGTATTCCGGCCGCCGCAGGCTGGTCGTGGCCACCCTGATCTGCATGCTGCTCGTCTTCGGCGGCATCGGCCTGGCCGCGCACGCGGTCGCGCGCCATGAATCGGAAGAACTGTTCAGCGCCCGTCTGGCGACCTCGGCAAGGGTGCTGGAAGCCCTGGTGGCCCAGCAGCTCTCGACCGCCACGCTCGATGCGCCGCTCGTGATCACCTTGCCGCGCGAACTCGAGACAGCCACCAGCGACGAGCCGGAAGTCTTTGGCCACCGCTACGAAACCAAGGTCGCCTTCCAGGTATGGCACGACGACGGCAGGTTGCTCGCCAAGTCGGCGTCGGCGCCGACCGAGGCGCTTGCGCCGCTCGTCGCAGGATTCAGCGAGCACGCGATTGGCTCCACCCTGTGGCAGGTATTCGCATTGCATTCTGGCAAGATATGGGTGATCACGGCCGAGAAGGACGAGGTGCGCCAGGAGATGGCGGACTATATCGGCATGTCGATCCTCGCACCGTTGATCGTCGGCGGCCTGCTGATGCTGGCAGCCGTGAATGTCGTGCTGATTCGCAGCATGCAACCGCTGACCGACCTGGCCGCGCTGATCGCGGCGCGCAAGCCGGACTCGCTCGACCGGATCGAGTTGCCTGCGACACCGCTGGAGCTGGCGCCGATCATCACCGAACTCAATCATCTCCTGGTGCGTATCAAGGCCGCCTTCGAGCGGGAACAGCGCTTCATCAACGCGGCCGCCCATGAAATCCGGACACCGATCGCCGCCATCCAGCTGCATCTTGAAAACGCCCTGCGCTCGCATGGCGAATCGGAACGCGCTGCTTCCCTCGCGTCGGCGTTGTCCGGGGCGCGCCGTACCGGCAAGCTCGCCGACCAGTTGCTGGCGCTGGGTCGCATCAGCGCCAGAGGCGACGTATCCGAGGCCTGCCGTCTGTCCCTGCGCGAGGTGTGCTGTGACGTGATCGGGGCCGTCGAACCGCTTCTCGAACGTCGCGGGCAGAGCATCGGCCTGGATGCCGAGTACGATTGCCATGTTTGGGGCGAGCCGTCCCAGTTGAGGCGGCTGCTGCAGAACCTGATCGACAATGCCTCGATGCACGGGACACGGGAAGGGGAGATCCAGCTGAGTGTGGTGCAACGGGAGGGGCGCGCATTGCTGAGCGTTGTCAACGACGGGATCCCAATCCCGGATGACGAGATCGAGAAGCTGTTCGTCCCCTATTACAAGCTCCCAGGCGCCGCCCAGGGCGGCCATGGCCTGGGCTTGGCTATTGTCAAGGAAATTGCTGACCAGCATCATGCAGCCATCCGCATCTGCCGCAAGCCCGACGGCCAGGGAACCGTGGTCGAGGTGTCGATGCCATGTGTCAAGTGACCCACTAGTGTGCAAGCAGTAGCGGAATGTGGGCGTCGGCCAGCACGGTCCGGCTCGCGCCTCCCAGGCATAGTTCCTGGAATCGACCGTGACCATAGCAGCCCATGACCAGCACGCCGCAGTCCAGTTCGTCGGCCAGGGCCAGCAGTTCGTGTCCGCTGTCCTGCTTCGGATCGCGTACCAGGACGCTGGCGCCCACGCCGTGGCGGCTGAGGAAGCCCAGCAGTTCCGGCTGCTGTGCCTGGAACCCGGCTGCGTCGAGTTGCGCTCCTGTCAGCACGACCACGGTCACGGCGCCGGCACGCGACAGCATGGGCAAGGCGGCGCTCATGGCGCACGAGGCTTCCTTGCTGCCGTCCCAGGCCAGCAATACCTTGTCGCTGCGCGCAGGCGACGGGTTTGTGCGCGGCACCACCAGGACCGGCCGCGCGCAGTTCAGGACCACGTATTCGGGAAGGTGGGTAGCCATGTATTCGGGCGATTCGGTCGGGTCGTCCTGGCTGATCACGACCAGGTCGGCGAAGCGGGCCAGCAGGGCCAGGCCATTGTCCGCGCGGTCATGGACGAGCCGGGCTTCATGCGAAACGTGATTCTTGGCCGCAATTTCATTGAATCTCGAGAGTTCGAGTCTGGCGTCGTCGGTGCGCTGTGCCAGCCAGGCGGCGCGCTCGGCGCGTGGCGCCGCCAGGTCGTCGAGTGCGAGGATGTCCCGGGCTACTCCGAGCATTGCCGCTCCGATCAGGTGGCTGCCGTGCGCATGCGCCAGGGCCGCGGCGTAGCGCATGCGCCCGCCCGCATGGGACGAGCGGTCGACATGGACGAGGATGGTCTTGAACATAATGGTTGGGAAGAGTGGAAGAATCAGTGAAAGGCGGCTGGCTGCGGAAGTGAACTCAGTGGACGAGCAGCACGGGCAGCGTCATCGCGCGAAGGATGGTCCGGGTCACTCCTTTCATCAGCAGTTCGCGAAAACGCGTATGGCCATAGCCGCCCATTACCAGCAGGCTGCATCCCAGATCCGCTGCCGTGCCGAGAAGCGCCTCGCCGATATCGTCTCCCGCGGCGCGCTGAACGGACCGGCTTGCAACGCCATGCCGCCCCAGGTAGGTGGCGAGCCGCCCGCAGTCTTGGACGCCGCTGTCGGAGTGCGCCAGCTCGCCTCCGAACCCGGCAATGATCGCGCACCTGGCCGCGCGCAGCAGCGGCAGGGCGGCGACAACCGCTCGCGTTGCTTCGTTGCTCCCGTCCCAGGCCACCAGCGCGTCGCCGCGCAGTTCCGGAATGCAACCGGTGAAGGGAACGACGAGAACAGGACGGCCGCAGGTGAGCAGCAGGTATTCCGGCAGATCGCCGGGGAGTTCCGGCTCGACCACGCTGTGGTCAACCTGGCCCACCACGACCAGGTCGCAATAACGCGCCTGAACCGCCATGCCGCCGTCGACGTCGTCGTCGACGAGGCGGGCTTCCCTGGAAGCGACTCCTTCCTGCACGGCGATCAGGTCGAAGCGTTCGAGGGCCTGCGCAGCATGGCGACGCCGATGCGCGCAGTGACGAACGAGCGCCGGGCCGGCGGGAGCTTCCAGCGGCGCGAAGCGCGAGATGCCGGTCAGCGCGCTGCCGACCAGGTGGGCGCCGGCGGTACACGCCAGCCGCGCCGCCAGGCGGATGCGGTCGGGCGCGGCCCGGCTCAAGTCTGCATGCACGAGGATGGTCCTGTAATTCATGAATGAATCCGGTCGCACCTGGAATAGACCTGATCAGCATAGCGGATCCGCGTTCCCGGCGCCACCACGAAGTCCTAATGGGCGATCAGGAGCGGCACCGGCGCCCGTTCCAGCAGCTCGCGCGTGACCCCGCCCAGCGCCAGTTCGCGATAGCGGCTGTGGCCGTATACGCCGGCGACCATCAGTGCAGCGCCGCTGTCCCGCGCCAGGGCCATCAGCGCATTGCCAACCGTCGAGCCGGTCCGCTCCAGCACGACCTCGACGCGCACGCCGTGGCGCGCCAGATACAGGGCCAGGTCGGCGCCCGGCTGTTCCCCATGCAGTGCGGACCGTGCATCCGGGTTGACCAGGACCAGTTTCACGCTGTCCGCCGCCGCGAGCAGCGGCAAAGCGGCGGTGATGGCGCGCAGCGCCTGCAGGCTGCCGTCCCAGCCCGCCACCACGATGCCCGGCAGCACCTGGACCCGGTAATCCTCCGGTACGACCAGCACCGGACGTGTACCGCGGATGGCGAGGTGCTCGGGCATCCCGCGCGCGCGCAGCGGGAGCCCGGGAGCCGGGCGGGGATCCTGGCTCAGGACCATGAGATCGGCGTAGCGCGACTCCAGCAACAGGCCGGAGCCGGCCGCATCTTCGATCAGGCGCGACTCCACGGAGCCGACGCCGAGGCGCGCGGCCTGCTCCTCGAATTGGCGCAGGCGCGCCGTGGCGGTTTCGCGCAACTCGTCGAAGTCCGCGACGGGGACCGGCGCCGAAGCGGCGCCGGACAGGAGCGCAAGATCGAGCCAGGAGACACCTGTGGCGGCCGCACCGACAAGATGGGCGCCATGGGCCCCGGCCAGAAGGGCGGCGGCGCGCAGCCTGCTTTCCTGCTGGCGGCTGCCGTCGATATGGACTACGATCGTCTTGTACATCCCGGTTCCTTTCATCGATAAGGCGGCGCGACGAAAAGATTGCGCGGCAGCCAATCCGTGAGCGGGTAGCGCAGCCTGCGATGCGCATCGCCGTACTGCCCAGGAACCTGCATGACGGCTATCGTGACGATGCCCCGGCAGAGAACTGGCGTCGCTTCACTGTAGGCGCTGGAACGGCGGATGCCAACTGTATTTTGCAGTGTCACGCCCGGAACAGGGCCGCGAGCCTGCGTGCAGGCCGGGGCGGTAGTATCGCGCCTGCCATACTGTATTCAGGCGATCACCGATGGAGTGCTGGCTTGATCGCGATCAAACACCGCGATCCGGTCAGTCATAGAATAAGGCGCCGGGCGGTCGAAACGCAGGCGACAAGACCATGTTCATCGAGAGAATATGTGTGGCAACGGATGGCTCGGATCTTGCGGTCCGCGCGGCGCAGATGGCGGTGGTCCTGGCCCGAACCGGCGGTCACCGCATTATCGCTTTTTCGGTAGCACAACCTCATTTCTCCATTCCTTCCGGCGTGGTCGCAGCGGCCGACCTGGAAGACGAACTGCGCCGGGCCCAGGAAGCGGCGCACAAGCACGTCGACACCGTTGCGCGCATTGCCCATGACGCCGGTGTGTCGTGCCAGACGCTGACCGCTCTTTCATCGTCGCCCGGTCCCGAGATCGTGCGCGTGGCGGAAGAAAATGGGTGTGACCTGATCGTCATGGGCGCGCACGGCCCGAGCGATGGCGGCAAGCGCTTCGCCGGCAGCGTGGCCCAGCATGTACTCGCATTCTCGTCGATTCCGGTACTGGTATTGCGCGACCCCAGGGAGCCTCCGCCACCCGAATTCAGCGAGGACGCGCCGGCCTGACCGGCGCCTTGCGCTGGCCGCAGCGCGCCTGTCACCGCCGTCCCGCTTGCCGAGGGTAGGCAGTGACGGACGCTGCACCTGCGCATGATCAATGCGCCATCAGCACCGGCATGGCGGCCTGCCACGAATGGTTCTGGTGACGCCTCCGAGGAGGGATTCCCGCAGTTGCGAGCGCCCGTGGCTTCCCATGACGATCGGGTCGTCGTCCTCTTCCTGCGCCGGCGCGAGGAGGGCGTTGCCGCAATCGATGCCATGCTCGATCGACCGGATGACGGAATGGATGGCATGGCGTTCCAGGAATGCGACGAGGTCGGCCTGGTCGTCCGTGCCGGCTGTGCTGGCCACATGTGGGTTGCGGAATGTCGCCACTGGTAGCGACTTCCAGTTCTCCACGCCCTGCCTTGTGATGTGTTTGATACATATCAAGCGCGGCCTCATGCCAGCCGTATCCCCTGTACGAGCATCACTAGCAGGAAATTAAAATTAGGTTTTGATGCTGATCAAAGATATTGCCATTACACTTCGATAGGCTGGCGGTTTCCGATGACTATGGGAAGACAATGAGCATTCGCAACCTGGACTATTTCTTCAAGCCGCGCTCGGTTGCCGTGATCGGTGCATCGAACCGCCCCGGGAGTGTCGGCGCCACGGTCTGGCAGAACCTGGGGAGCGGGGGCTTTGCCGGTCCGCTCTGGCCGGTCAATCCCAAGCACCGGGAGCTTGGCGGAGAGCCAGCCTACCCCGACATCGCCAGCTTGCCCGCGGTTCCCGAGCTGGCCGTCATTTGCACCCCCGCAGCCACGGTGCCGCAGCTGATCGCGCAGTTGGGCGCGGCCGGCTGCCGCGCGGCGGTGGTGCTCAGCGCCGGCCTGGGCGCCACCGGCGCCGATGGGCGCAGCCTGCGGCAAGCCATGCTCGATGCGGCCCAGCCATACCTGCTGCGCATCCTCGGGCCAAACTGTGTCGGCATCCTGGTCCCCGGCGCCGGCCTGAATGCCAGTTTTGCCCCATTGGCGGCGCTGCCCGGGCGACTGGCTTTCGTGGCCCAGTCCGGCGCGCTGGTGACTGCCGTGCTGGACTGGGCAGGCGTACGCCGGATCGGCTTCTCCTGCTTTGTTTCGCTGGGTGACGGCAGCGACGTCGATTTCGGCGACCTGCTGGACTATCTGGCCGCCGATCCGGGAACCGACGCCATCCTGCTGTACGCCGAGAGCGTGCGCCAGGCGCGGAAGTTCATGAGTGCTGCGCGCGGCGCGGCGCGTGGCAAGCCGACCCTGATCGTCAAGGCGGGCCGCGGCACCGAGGCCGCGCGCGCCGCCTTCAGCCACACCGGCGCGCTGGCCGGCTCCGACCTGGTGTATGACGCGGCGCTGCGGCGCGCGGGCATGCTGCGCGTCTATTCGACGGCGGAGCTGTTCGATGCGGTTGCGATGCTTGCCCATGCAAGACCGCCGCGCGGCGACCGGCTGGCGATCCTGACCAATGGCGGCGGGCCCGGCGTGATGGCCACCGACGCCCTGGGCGATGGCGGCGGCCAGCTGGCCGTGCTCGAGCCGTCCACCATGCACCGCCTGGGACAGGAATTGCCGCCCACCTGGTCATGCGCCAATCCGGTGGACATCATCGGCGACGCTCCCGCCGAACGCTATCGCTATGCCCTGCAGGCCTTGCTGGACGGACCGGAGTCCGATGCGGTGCTGCTGATCCACGCGCCGACGGCGATCGTGCCGAGCATGGAGATTGCCCGCTTGCTGGTGCCGCTGATGGCAAGCGGCGCCAAGCCGGTATTGAGCTGCTGGCTGGGCGGTGCGAGTGTCGCGGATGCACGCCGCCTTTGCATGGAAGCAGGGATACCGGTCTTCGATACGCCGGAAGAGGCGGTCAAGGGTTTCCAGCAGTTGGTGGCATATCGCCGTAACCAGGAACTCCTGATGCAGGTTCCGCGTCCCTGCGAGCTGCCGGTCCCGGATCGCGTGCTGGCGCGGCGCTGCGTGGATGCGCTGCTCGGCGCCGGCGCGGGAGCGGTCGGCGCGGCGGACAGCAAGACGCTGCTGGCGGCCTATGGCATTCCGGTGGTTGCGACGGAGGCGGTGAGGGACCGGGCGGAGGCGGTGGTTGCGGCGGAGCGCATCGGCTATCCGGTCGCACTCAAGATCCTGTCGCCGGATATTTCCCACAAGTCCGATGTCGGAGGTGTCATCCTGGACCTGGCCGACGAAGCGGCACTGGGCGCCGCGCTCGAGGCGATGACGGCGCGGGTGCGCGAACTGCGCCCGCAGGCCAGGATCGCCGGGTTCGCCGTGCAGGCGATGGCGCGCCGCCCGGGTGCGCTTGAACTGATCGTCGGCGTGAGTACCGATCCCGTCTTCGGCCCCGTGGTGATGTTCGGCCAGGGCGGGGTCGCGGTCGAGATCACGGCCGACCAGGCGGTCGGGCTGCCGCCCCTGAACCGGGTCCTGGCCTCCGAGCTCGTCAGCCGCACCCGGGTCGCCCGGCTGCTGGCAGGTTACCGGCATCGCCCGCCTGCCGACATGGACGCGCTCTGCGATGTCCTGATCCGCGTCGGGCAGATGGCTGCCGATATTCCTGAACTGGCGGAGCTGGACATCAACCCCCTGCTCGCCGATGCGCAGGGCGTGGTCGCGCTGGACGCCCGCATGCGCCTCGAAGCGGTGGCGCCCGGACGCGCCGGCACGGCGCGCCTGGCGATCCTGCCCTATCCGGAGCATCTCGAACGGCAGGTCGACAGCGGCGTCGGCCCCGTCACGGTGCGGCCGATCCGTCCGGAGGATGCCGAGGCGCATGTCGCCTTCTTCCATGCGCTCACGGCCGAAGACATCCACATGCGGATGTTCGCCTCGATGCACGACCTGTCGCCGCAGCAGCTCGCCCGCTTTACCCAGATCGACTACGCGCGCGAGATGGCGTTCATCGCCACCCGGCGCGGGCAGGACGGACGCGACGAGACCCTGGGGGTGGCGCGCGTTGTGGTCGATCCCGACAATATCGACGGCGAATTTGCCGTCGCCGTGCGTTCCGATCTCAAGGGCCGCGGACTCGGCCGGTTATTGATGGGCTGCCTGGTCGATTACTGCATCGAACGCGGCCTGGCGGTCCTCCACGGCGTGGCGCTGAGGGAGAACGCCCGCATGCATGCGCTGGCCCGCGACATGGGCTTCGAGGTGCATCCTGAGGCGGATGGCATGGTCGTCATGCGGCGCACCCTCGGTGGCGCTTGGCCTGGTTGAGCGGAAGCAAGGTTCCGACAAGGACGCCACGCAATGGTGCCAGACGCTTGTCCTGCCTCGTCCACATCCTAGGGGGCAATCGTCGCGCCACCCGGCAGTCGGGTGCGATGCATTCGTTTCCGTACTTGTGTTGCCGTTCATTCTCCGGCGAAGGATATTGACATGACGATCAACAAGCCCGATGACGCGCCGGTGCGCGAGCGCGAAAGCGGGTCGGCGTCTCGTGGCGGCTCGTCGGCGGGCTCCGACGCATTGTCGGGAGAGCTGCCCGCCTGGCATGCACTACCCGTGGACGCAGTGCTCCGGAGCCTGGTCTCGGGTGCCGATGGCATCACGGAGGATCGGGCCGGGCAGAGGCTGGCGCAGCATGGGCCGAATCGCCTTGCGCCGCCGCCCCGCCAGGGTGTCCTGGTCCGATTCCTGCGCCAGTTTCATGACATCCTGATCTATGTGCTGCTGGCTGCCGGCGCGATTACATTGGCGCTTGGGCACGTACTGGACGCCAGCGTCATCCTCGGCGTCGTCTTCATCAATGCCGTGATCGGATTCATCCAGGAAGGCAAGGCGGAGCAGGCGCTGGATGCGATACGATCAATGCTGCCACTCCAGGCGCAGGTCCTGCGCGCCGGACAGCGCAAGACCATCGACGCCGACGGGCTGGTGCCTGGCGATATCGTCTTCATCTGTTCCGGCGACAAGGTGCCGGCGGACCTGCGCATCGTCGAAGCCCGCAGCCTGCGCATTGGCGAGGCAGTGCTGACCGGCGAATCGGTGCCGGTCGAAAAACAGGTGGCAGCGGTCGAGGCCGGGCGCGAACTGGGGGATCGTACGTCAATGGCCTATTCCGGAACACTGGTCACCTATGGCCAGGGATCGGGGGTCGTGGTGGCAACCGGAGCGGCCACGGAGATCGGCCGGATCAGCAGCATGCTGTCCCAGGTCCAGGACCTCTCCACACCGCTACTCAGGAAACTGGGCAACTTCGGCCGCATGCTGACGTTCGCGATCATTGTCGTGTCGTGCCTGATGTTCGTCGGGGGCACCGTCGTGCGCGGCTATCCCCCCAATGAGATGTTCCTGGCAGCCGTGGGCCTCGCTGTCGCCGCCATTCCCGAGGGCCTGCCCGCGGTCATGACCATCGCGTTGGCGATCGGCGTACGGCGGATGGCAAGCCGCAACGCGATCATTCGCCGCCTGCCCGCGGCGGAGGTGCTCGGATCGGTGACCGTCATCTGCTCGGACAAGACCGGCACGCTGACAAAGAACGAAATGACGGTGCAACACGTGTTGACCGCCGACGAAGACTATGAGGTCAGCGGCGCAGGTTATGCCCCCGATGGCGGTTTCAGCAGGAACGGCCGCGAGGTGGATGTCAACGAGCATCCCGAGTTGCGCGAGCTCGCCAGGGCCGGCGTGCTGTGCAACGACGCCAGCCTGCGCTTTGCCGATGGCCGATGGCAGCTTGCCGGCGACCCGACCGAGGGCGCGCTCGTGACCTTGGCCATGAAGGCCGGGATCGGGCAGGACCTTGAAAAGTCGGCCCACCCGCGCACCGATGTGATTCCATTCGAGTCCGAACATCGCTTCATGGCCTCCTTGCACCATGACCATTATGGCCACGCTCATGTGTTCCTGAAGGGAGCGCCGGAGCGGGTGTTCGAGCTCTGTTCATCGCAGCGCCAGCGTTGCGGCGACGCGCCCTTGCACCGCGACGACTGGATGAGGCGCATGGAGCTGGCAGCCGCGGCGGGCATCCGCCTGCTCGCGGTGGCGGTGCGTTCCGGGCGCGACCATGTCCGCGAACTCGCATTCGCGGACATCGAAGCAGGCGGATTCACGCTGCTGGCGGTGGTCGGGATCGCGGATCCGCCCAGGGAGGAGGCCAGGCATGCCATCGCGGCCTGCCTCGGTGCGGGAATCCGGGTCAAGATGATTACGGGCGACCATGCGTCCACGGCGGCGGCTATCGGCCGCCAGCTCGGGCTCAGTCCGGCTATCCGGGCCATTTCTGGTGCCAGCATCGATACCCTGGATGACGAGGCGCTGCGGGACGTGGTTGCGAAGACCGATATCTTCGCCCGCGCCAGTCCGGAACACAAGCTGCGCCTGGTGAAGGCGCTCCAGGCACAAGGCAACGTGGTTGCCATGACGGGCGACGGCGTCAATGATGCCCCGGCGCTCAAGTGTGCGGACGTGGGCGTGGCGATGGGCTGCAGGGGGACCGAGGCCGCGAAGGAGGCGGCCGAGATCGTCCTGGCGGACGACAACTTCGCCTCCATCGTCGCCGCGGTGGAGGAGGGGCGTACCGCTTACGACAACATCCGCAAGTCCATCATCTTCATCCTGCCGACCAATGGCGGAGAGGCAGTCATGGTGCTGATCGCCGTGCTGCTTGGGATCACCCTGCCGATCACACCGGTCCAGATCCTGTGGGTGAACATGATTACGGCCGTGACGCTTTCGCTCGCCATCGTGTTCGAGCGCACCGAGGCCGACACCATGCACCGCCCGCCGCGCGATCCAGCCGAACCGCTACTGTCCCGCTTCCTGGTGTGGCGCATCATGCTGGTCTCGGCCTTGCTGGTTGCTGGCAGCCTTGGCCACTTCCTCTGGGAAATGGAGCGAGGCGCCGGATTGGCAGTCGCGCGGACGGCGGCCGTCAACGCCCTGGTCATGGGAGAAATCGCCTATCTGTTCAATTGCCGTCACGTGAATGCATCATCGATCAGCTTCGAAGGCTTGGTGGGCAACCGCTATATTTTGCTGGCGATAGCGGTGCTGGCGGTATTGCAACTGCTTTTCACCTATCTGCCGACCATGCAGACGCTGTTCGGCACGTCTGCCCTGGACCTCGAAACCTGGAGCAGGATCATGATATTCGGGTTATTTCTCGGTCTCGTCGTGGAGTTGGAAAAGTGGCTGATCCGGACCGCGTTAGCAAGACGGGCGGAAGGAGCGCATGCGTAATGCGTCTGCCAATCATTTGAGATGGGTCGAGACAGCTCGATGGGAACGCACATCCTGATCATCCAGGGGCATCCGGACTTCGGCGCCTCGCATCTATGCCACGCGCTCGCCGCGGCCTATGCCGAGGGCGCGCTGGCGGCCGGTCATACCGTCGAGACGGTCGAGCCGGCGCGGCTGTCCTTTCCACTCCTGGCCAGCGCCAGCGAATGGCAGGAAGGGACCGTGCCGCCAGGCCTGCTGCCGGCCCAGCAGGCGTTCGGACGGGCCGGCCACATCGTGCTGGTGTATCCGCTCTGGCTCGGCGATATGCCAGCGCTGCTGAAGGGCTTCCTGGAACAGGTGCTCCGTCCAGGATTTGCGTTGACGGTCTCGCCGCGCAATCCCCTCAAGAGCGGGATGCTGGGCGGACGCAGCGCGCGCGTGATCGTCACGATGGGGATGCCGGCCTTCGTGTACCGCTGGTTTTTCCGCTCCCACAGCGTCAAATCGTTAAAACGCAACATTCTGAATTTCGTCGGTATCGCCCCCGTGGCGACCACCATCATCGGCGTAACCGGGATGACGCCGGCCCGCGTCGAACGCTGGTGTACCCATATGCGACGCCTGGGCGTGCAGGCGAAGTGAAGCGCCAGTCCGGACGGATACAGGCGAAGGGGCGACTTCACGTGTTGCTGTCGTCCAGCTGTGGGGTCATCGAGAGCACCACCCGGTCGCGGCCTTGCGCCTTCGCACGGTACAGCGCTGCGTCAGCCGCACTCATCAGGGCGCTAAAGTCCGAATGTTCACGGTCCCGCGCCGCGACGCCGATACTGACGGTGCAGCGTATCGTGCCGGTCGGGGTCAGCAAGCGGATCGCCGCCACGGCCCGGCGCATGCGCTCTGCACAGGCCAGCGCGTCATCGGCATCGGTCTCGGGCATGATGCACACGAACTCTTCCCCACCGACACGTCCGAAATAATCGCTGCCCCGCAATTCTGTGCTGCACACTTTGCAAAACTCCCGGAGGAGCATGTCACCAACGGGATGTCCGTACATATCGTTGACACGCTTGAAGAAATCAATGTCGAGCATCGCAATAGCGAGTGGGCGATTGTGGCGTTGCGCCAGTGCAAGGTCACGTTCCGCCAGCTCAACAAGATATGCACGCGAGAGCACGTTGCACAGGCTATCGTAATGAGCGGAACGGACAAGCGCCTGCCTGGCTGCATAGGCGACACGTCGGTGTTTGCCGTTGACAATCGCCACGCACGCCATCAGGCCCAGCGACGTGAGATAAACCGCCATACTGCTGACAAAGATGCGCGGCGGCATGACGGTCGCACCCAGGGCAAGGAATAACAGGGAAGGTGCGAGCACGATAAAAAACAGTCGTACCGGCCGGGGCTCGACCAATGCAAGCGGGTACATGACGCCCGTGATTGCGGGTAGCGCCAGTATCATGCCATCTGGCAGCAGGGCTGAGCTGAAGATCATGGCGGACACGTGCGTGCCGTACACCAGGATTGCCCGCCATATGACCGGTAGACGGGCAGGCCAGCGGACATAGCCAATGGCGCCGATCAGCACGAGCGACAGGCGAACCATGGTGGTCACCCCAGCGTTCTCGGAGTCTATCCAGTAATCCCAGGCACTGAACAGGACGATGCTGATTCCGAATACCGCCCCCAGCGTGGGCAGCATATGCGACAGCTCCTGGTCGAGCTGGGTATTCAAAGAGCGCTCGTCGTGCTCGTCCAGCGTTCCACGTACGCGGTCCAGCCACGCGCCGACCCTGCCCGAGGCAGACGCGATCATGCGCTTGCTCCTGTTGCGAGCGTTGCCGGCGGGCGGTCGGCTGGCAGCATGGAATCGCTCGGGCGCTGGCATGGAAGCTCGCTGTCGTGGCCGCATCTTGTCGGGTCAGGTCCGGGGCGGCGACGGGACCTCTGCCGGTGGCGGCCGCAAGACCATGACCGGGATCGCCGAGTAGGCGAGTACGTTCTGCGTCACACTACCCGCGATCAGCCTGGTAAGGCCGCGCCGTCCATGCGAGCCCATGAAAATCAAGTCGCATCGATGGTTCCTCGCCACATCGACGATCGCCTCCGCTGGACTCAGGGAGTATTCCGTGACGGTCGCACAGTTGACGCCCGCCGCCTGCGCGCGCTCGGCAATCCTGGCGACAAGCTCGTCGGCTTGTTGCAGCAGCAGATCGACACGCGGGCCTTGCTCGGTCACGATCCCCCCTTCGGCTGCAGCCGGGTAGGGCTCGGGGAAAGCGATCGACAGTGCGACGATCTCGCTGCCGCAGCCGCGTGCGAGTTCAATTGCTGCGTCCGCCGCGAGCGTGGCGGTTGCCGACCCGTCCGTCGGCACCAGGATGCGCTTGTACATGGGTTTTCTCCCGATCAGAGGCTAACGGTGAACCATGACGGGAATGCTGCCGTGAACAAGCACCTTTTGCGTCTCGCTGCCAAGCAGCAAGCCTTTGAGTCCCTTGTGGCCGTGCGAGGCCATCACGATCAGGTCGCATGCTTTCTCACGCGCTGTCGACAGGATCGCCTCATAAGGACTGTCCGAATAGACGTGGGCGCAGGTGCAGGGAACGCCCGCATCGCGTGCCGCGTTCGATACATCGTCAAGCAGGCGCTGCGCATGCTCGCGGCTTGCCATCTCGTACTCCTCCTTCGTTTGTTCGAGCATGGCGGCATCCATGGTGAAGGTGTGGAACGGTGGAACGGCGGTCAGGCCGATCACCTCGGCGCCGATGGCCTTGGCGAAATCGACGCCAGCAGCGATCGCGCGTTGAGAAGCGTTCGAACCGTCGGTGGGAAGCAGTATTCGCTTGTACATGTTAACTCCTGGAGTAGCCATGAGCACAATGCCAGCTCTTCATGCCGGCTCGGTGTTCCCATGGAAAAGAATGACCGGTACCGGGGAGTAGGCGAGTACACGCTGGGGTACGCTGCCAGCGATGAGCCTGGTAAGTCCACGCTGTCCATGCGCGGCGATGAGGATGAGGTCGCAATGCAGATCGAGCGCCGCTCGGATGATGGCGTCTGCTGGATCCGGGGAAGCGACGGTCACGCTGCTGCACGGAACGCCCGCGTTGCGAGCAAGTCGGGCCACCCGGTCCGCATGTCGCGCGGCGGCCTCGCGCATCCGATCGAGCTCGCTCTCGCGGCCGCGCTCCGGCGTTGCAGCGCTCAGTATGGGGAAGCATGGTTGGGCGACCGACAGGGCGACGATGTCAGCGCCGCAGCCGCGCGCGAGCGCAATGGCCGCCGCGGCAGCACGCTCCGACAGGGCGGATCCATCAGTTGGCATGAGGATCTTCTTGTACATGGTCTTGTACGCCGGCCGTCTCATCCTGGAGATTTGCCATGGATTGCGGGGGCGAGTATGCGCTGATAATGAGAGAGTTTGCTTGACGCAGATCAAATGCAACCAAATAGGTTTGTTCTAGCGAGGCCCATGCGGCAAGCGGACGCCGGCCTTCGGCTGGAGCAGGCTGTGCTTGCATGTTCCGATCGAGGGATTAATCTGTCTTGTATGCGGCTGTCAAAACCTTGCCGGCGGCAGGCAGACAGCTTGCCGCGTCGCTGCGCCGGCGTTTCCTGTGGAGTGAGCTATGCTGCGCCGTGGCTTCCCGATAGCCTGTCTGGGCATCCTTCTCCATGCGGCGGCAGGCGACGCGCCTGCGCAGCAGCTGTATACGGCGGCCAGATTGCCGGGGTTCGCGCCTGCCATCAACAATGCCGGCGATGCGGCGGGAACCGCTTCGTCGACGCCACCTTTTCTGCGCGCCTTCCGCTGGTCGCAGGGAACGGCGAGCGACCTCGGCTCGCTCGGGCAGGCGGGCAGCCGGGCTTACGGAATCAACGACAATGGCGACGTGGTCGGCGATTCGGACGTGCCTGTGCCGGGTCGGACGTTTTCGAATGTGCATGCTTTCGTCCACAGCGAGGGGGGCATGCGCGACCTTGGCACCCTCGGGGGAGCCAACAGCACGGCGGTGGCTATCAATCAAGGGGGCCAGATCGCCGGGACTGCAGAGACTGGCTTTGGCCGGCGGCACGCATTCCGCCACAGCCAGGGACGCATGCTCGATCTCGGCACTCTCGACGGGTTCGCCAGTACCGCGATGGACATCAACCGCGCGGGGGACGTGGTCGGCGAGTCCGGCGGCCATGCCTTTCTGTACCGCGACGGCATGCGCGACCTCGGCGCTCCCCTGGGCTACAGCATTGCGCGGGCCGTCAACGACGCCGGCCAGGTGGTGGGCCTGAGCGGACGGTCCGACATCGATGGGCACGCCTTCCTCCATGCAGACGGGCAGATGCACGATCTCGGCACCTTGGGAGGAGCATTCAGCGCTGCCTTCGACATCAATAATCACGGCGACATCGTCGGCTGGACCGACGTGGCGGGCCACGATGGCAGGCTGGCATTCCTGTACAGCGAAGGCGAGATGCGAACCCTCGATTCCATGCTCTACGGGACGAGCGCCGTTTCGTTCGGCATGGCCTTCGCCATCAACGATGTCGGCCAGATACTTGCCAGCGGCTGCGGTGCCGGCGCCTGCGCTTCCTACCTGCTCACGCCCATTCCAGAGCCGGCCGGCTACCTGATGCTGGGTACGGGACTCGGCCTGATCCTGCTGCTCCGCCGCCGGCAGCCCCGAGGCCTTTGGCCGATGAGGAGGCAGACATGGCGATGCTCCTGCGCTGGATAGGTTCGTTCCTGATCGCGACGGCGCTGGCGCTGCCGGGCGGCGCCGGCGCGGCCGGACCTTATGCCAGCAGTCCCGTGCCGCCAGGGACCGCGGCCCTGTCCGTCCAGGGACATAGTGCGGGAACCTATCTGAATGCTGGGGGCGCTTATCGCGCTTTCCTGTCCCGCGACGGTGTGCGCACCGACCTCGGCACCCTCGGTGGCAGTTTCAGCAGCGGCCTTGCCGTGAATGACAAGGGATGGGTGGCCGGGATTTCCGACACGGCCGGGGCTGGCAGCCGCGCCTTCCTGTACCGGGATGGCGCGATGACCAACCTGGGAACCCTCGGCGGCGGGTATAGCGCTGCTGTCGCCGTGAACGGGGCGGGGCAGGTGGCCGGCAACTCGACCACCGCGGACGGCCGGCGCCATGCGTTTCTGTATAGTGAAGGCAGCATGCGGGACCTGGGGACGCTCGACGGCCAGGATAGTACCGCGTACGGCATGAATGCTGCCGGAGACGTGGTCGGGGAATCCGGAGGCCATGCTTTCCTGTATACCGGCGGCGTCATGCATGACCTGGGTACCCTCGGCGGCAAGCGCAGCATCGCCTACGATATCAATGACGCCGGCGATATCGTTGGCGCCGCAGCGACAGCGCTCACGGGCGATTTCGGACACGCTTTCCTCTACATGGACGGGCAAATGATCGACCTCGGCGCCACCGGCCGTCATGGCGAGGTGTATGCCAGTGCGGCATTTGCCATCAACAACTCCGGTAGCATCATCGGCAGCACCGAGTACGATGGCGGCCGCCGCATGTTCATTGTCGAGGATGGGGTCCTGAGTGGACTCGAGATGGTCGATCCCGGGATCATTCCAGATTATCCGTTTGCTCTCACTGACAATGGGCAGATCCTGGCTGACGCCCGCGACGTGCGAGGGCAGCCCCTGGTCGTCCTGCTGTCTCCTGTTCCGGCGGTACCTGAACCCATGACCTGGCTGATGGTCCTTGCAGGAACCCTGTTGATGTGGGCCGGGTCATGCAGGACCAAGGGTCCAGGCGTGGCGGCGCCGGAGCGGCCGATGCCTCGCTGAACAGGAATCAAAAGGGCGGTCAGTCAGCCCTGTGGACTCTCGCTCGTCTGCCGGCAATAGCTTGCGAGGTTTGCAGGAACGTCAGGCGGACAGACGCCGCATTGCCGGTTCCCGGTCTCTGCATAATCGATGAACATTGGGTAGGGCAGGTTGAGGTTCGCCATGATCTGCCTGAACTCCTCCAGCGTTCTGTCGCCACCCAGGCGCGGATTGCGCTTCTTTTCCTGGACAATCGAGGAGACGAAGCGCTGCTGGTAGTCATGGGCCGGATAGACCAGGGTTTCATCGGGCAGGGCGAACAGCTTTTCCCGCACGCTCCTGTAGAGCGCATCGGCATCGCCGTTCTGGAAATCCGTGCGACCGCAGCCTTCGATCAACAGGGCGTCGCCGGTAAACACCCGGTCGCAGAACAGATAGGCGAAATGCCCGTCGGTATGTCCGGGCGTATGGATCGGCTCCAGGCTGATACCGCCAACCTGGAACGGCTTGCCTTCCTCGATCCCGATGTCCGTGCAGGACAGGCGGTCGTATGCCGGCGCGGCAATCCTGCTGCCGACTGTCCGTTTCATTTCCAGCGCGGCGGTGATGTGGTCCGCATGGATATGCGTTTCCAGGGTGTAGGCCAGTTTCAGACCGAGGCGATGCACCTCGGCCAGATCGCGGTCCATGCTGGCGATGACAGGGTCGATGAGAAGGGCCTCCCCAGTGTCTTCATCGCCCAGGAGATATGTATAGGTACTCGACAGCGGTTCAAACAGTTGCCTGAAGATCATGATGGCCTCGTTCGGTAGCAGGTGCGGTAAGCGATCATTTTCAATATACGCTTAAATATATTATCAGGTGGTATAATGATCCGGTAAAGGACTTTCTTCAATAGATTTGCATATGCCTTCATCAGGACAAATTGAACTGGCGAGACTGCAAGCCGCAGCCGGGCAGGCCTCCACACTCCTGAAAGTGCTGTCCAATCCCGACCGCCTGCTGCTGCTATGCCAGATGACACAGGGCGAGTTTCCGGTCAGCGAACTGGAGGTACTGAGCGGCATCCGGCAGCCGACGCTATCGCAGCAACTCACCGTCTTGCGTGAGGAAAAGTTGGTCAGTACCCGCCGCGAAGGCAAGCAGATCTTCTACAGCATCGCCAGCAAGGAAGCATTGGCAGTGATGCAAGTGCTGTATCAACTGTACTGTCCGAGCGACCAGGAGGCACGCGATGACAATCGATTGGACTAGTTTCACCCCCTGGATGTCGCTGGCGGGCGGCCTGATGGTCGGCTTGGCCACCGTCATGTTCCTGCTGCTTAACGGACGAATCGCCGGGATCAGCGGCATTCTCGGTGGGCTGCTGAGGCCGGCACGGGGTGATGTCGCCTGGCGTCTGGCGTTCATTGGCGGCCTGGTGATCTCGCCCCTGCTGTTTTCCCTCGCCGCCCCGTTGCCGGAGGGGCGGGTCGAAGCGAGCAATCCTGTGTTGCTGATGGCCGGCCTGTTGGTAGGCATCGGTACCCGCTACGGCTCGGGTTGTACCAGCGGGCACGGTGTATGTGGCCTGTCCCGGCGTTCGCCGCGATCCGTGGCGGCGACCATCGCCTTCCTGTGCGCCGGGTTTGTCACTGTGTACTTTGTTCGCCACGTCATTGGCTAAGGAGAACGGCATGAACATCATCATGGCACTGCTGTCCGGACTGCTGTTCGGCCTGGGGCTGATCGTGTCCGGGATGACCAATCCCGCGAAAGTCCTCGGCTTCCTGGATCTGGCCGGAGATTGGGACCCGTCGCTGGCCTTCGTCATGGGTGGGGCCGTACTGGTCGGCTCGCTGGGGTTCGCGTTGGGCGCCAGGCGGCGGCGCACCCTGCTTGGCGAAGCCATGCGCTTGCCTACCGCCACCCGGATCGACCGGCGCCTGGTGCTGGGCAGCCTGACATTCGGTGCAGGCTGGGGAATGGCCGGCTACTGCCCAGGACCTGCGCTCGCTTCGCTGGCGCAAGGTGGCGGAAAGCCCTTGCTGTTCTCCGTTTCCATGCTTGCCGGCATGGCGGTGTTCGAGGTCGTGGAGCGCGTCCGGAACGGAACAGCGAACAGGGCGGGCTGAAAGCGGTCGGTGCGCCGACAGCACCGGCCGGGACGTCGAACGCAAGACCGTTGCGCTGGCACTGCGGATGCGCTTCGATGCCATGGAGGCGGGGATGGTCTGCCACTTTACTGCCAGAGTTATTTTTCCCTATTTTGATCTACGTCAAACAGCGGATCTGCACACGGTGACAGTATCGGAACCGTCATTCGTCAATCCCATGCCACCACCCGGCGTCTCCCATGTGCCTTGCCATCCCTATGCGGGTCGATGAACTCGACGGCCAGACGGCACGTTGCACCGCAAGCGGCATCAAGCGGGAGGTAAGCCTGTATTTGCTGCCCCCTGGCTCGGTCGAGCCAGGGGATTTCGTCATTGTGCACGTGGGATACGCGATCCAGAAAATCGTCGCCCATGAGGCCCAGACGATCTGGGAGATGCTCGACCGGATGCGGCCGGATGACATCGCGAGGCGGGATGCATGAGGTTTCCATCTGCGAGGCGTTGCTGGCACAGGTCGCCCGCCTGGCAGTGCAGCACGGAGCGACGGGAGTGAGCACGATCACATTGCGGCTCGGACCATTGTCCGGCGTCGAGCCGGCACTGCTGCGAACGGCGTACAACCAATGCCGTGCCGGCACATGCGCGCAGGATGCCGACCTGGTCATTGTGACCGTCCCGGTTCGCATCACCTGCCAGGCCTGTGCCGCCACCGGCGAGGCCACGATCGAGCGACTGGCATGCGGGACATGCGGAAGCGCGGACACGCGGCTGGTGGGCGGTGACGAGATGCTGTGCGAGAGCGTCGACCTGGTCTTCGCGGCCTGAGCGGAGGTTTTCCTGGCGGAGGAGCGATGTGCGCGGACTGCGGCTGTGGCAAGACCGATGTCAATCCCGGGGTGCGCTACGCACCTGTCAGCGCCAGCACGTCGAGGGTCGAGGTGCTGCGCCGCCTGCTTTCCGAAAACGACACGGCAGCTGAACACAACCGCTGCCATTTTGATGCAAACCATGTGCTCGCCGTCAATCTGATGTCGTCGCCCGGGGCCGGCAAAACCGCCTTGCTGGAGGCAAGCATCGACGCGCTGTCGGATGAATACCGCATTGCCGTGATCGTCGGCGACCTGGAAACCGAGAACGATGCCCGGCGCATTCGCGCCAAGGGCGTGCCCGTGGTGCAGATCACGACGGGCAGCGCCTGCCATCTTGATGCCTCGATGGTCCATGACGCCTGGCACCGTCTGCCGCACGACCGGGTGGACATCCTGTTCATCGAAAATGTGGGTAACCTCGTCTGTCCCGCCAGCTTCGACCTCGGACAACACCACGACATCGTCCTGCTCTCGGTCACCGAGGGCGACGACAAGCCGGCGAAGTATCCGGTCATGTTCCGTGCGGCCGACCTGCTGCTGATCACCAAGGTCGATCTGTTGCCGTACCTGGACGACTTCGACGAGTCGCGCGCCAGGCGCTTCATGCACCAAATCGCCGGTCATGCCCCCGTATTGTCGATTTCGGCGCGCAAGGACATGGGGATGGACGAATGGCTCGCCTGGTTGCGCCGTATGCATGCGGCCCGCGGCCGGTTTCGGCAGGAGGCGCGATGACCGTATCCGCAGGGGAGTGGCTGGAAAGGATCAGGGCGCTCAAGCTGCCGCACAAGGTCAGGATCATGAATGTCTGCGGCGGCCACGAGCGGACAGTCTCCATGGCGGGGCTGCGCAGCGTCCTCCCAGCGGATGTCGAGCTGATTCCCGGTCCCGGTTGCCCGGTCTGCGTATGCCCCGAGGAAGATATTCATGCAGCGATCCGGCTTGCGGTCGAGCAGCGGGTGATCCTGCTCGCATTCGGCGACATGCTGCGGGTGCCGGCCAATGTGCCCAAGGGTGAGCTGCGTTCGCTCGACCAGGCGCGCGGCGCAGGGGCGGACGTGAGGCCGATCGCCACCCCGCTCGAGGCGCTCCGGATCGCCCGCGCCAATCCGGATCGCCCGGTGGTCTTCTTCGCGGCGGGCTTCGAGACCACGACGGCGCCGGTCGCGGCGATGCTGCTCGATGCGCCGCCCGACAACCTGTCCCTGCTGCTCTCCGGGCGCCGCACCTGGCCGGCGGTGGCCATGCTGCTGGCGTCGGGGCAGCCATCCTTCGACGCGCTGCTGGCGCCCGGCCATGTTGCCGCCGTCATGGGCTCCGACGAGTGGCGCTTCGTGGTCGACAAGCACGCGATGCCGGCCGCGGTTGCCGGATTCACGCCGGACAGCCTGCTGGCCGCCACCTGCTCGGTGCTGCGACAGGTCGTGGAAGGACGGCGCTTCCTGGACAATTGCTATCCCCAGGTGGTGCATGCGCAGGGCAATCTCCAGGCGCAGCAGCGCTTGCGCCAGGTGATGGACATCGCCGATGCGAACTGGCGCGGCATCGGGATCATCCCGCGCTCCGGTTTCCAGCTGAGGCCGGCGTTTGCTGCCCATGACGCGCGGCTGCAGTTTCCCGGCGCCGCAGACGGTTCGCGCAAGCGCGCCGGGCAGATGCCCCCGGGCTGCGATTGCGCGAAGGTCGTGCTCGGCCAGATCTATCCCGACCAATGCCGGCTTTATGGACGCGCCTGCACGCCGCGCGCGCCGGTCGGGCCGTGCATGGTGTCCGACGAAGGCGCCTGCCGGATCTGGTGGGCAAGCAGGATGCGCCAGCCGGCTTCCGCCACGGACGAGGGCTAGGACATGGATACCGCCGGTGCCGGCGTCGAGAACGCGCCAGGGGACGGGCTGATGGCAGGCCGGCGCTGGTTGCTGGCCGGACGGGTGCAGGGCGTCGGGTTCCGGCCCTTCGTCTACCGGCTCGCCTGCGCCTACGGCATCCGGGGATTCGTGCAAAACCTCGCGGGCCGGGTGGTGGTGGTGGGGGAGGGAACACAGCGCGAGCTGGCGCAGTTCGGGCACGCACTGCTGGCCGAGGCGCCACCGCTGGCCCGCCCCCGGCTTGCATCCTGCGCCGCGCATCCGCCAGGCGGCTTCGCCGATTTCCGGATCATCGCCAGCGCGCCGGATGCGGAAGCGGAGATCTTCCTGCCCCCGGACTGCTTTTGCTGCGACGACTGCGTGCGCGAGCTGGACGATCCGCACGACCGGCGGTATCGCTATCCCTTCATCAACTGCACGCAATGCGGTCCCCGCTATACCGTGATCACGGGGCTGCCGTATGACCGCGAGCGCACGACGATGAAACAGTTCGCCATGTGCGCGGCATGCCGCGCGGAATACGAGGATCCCGGCAATCGCCGCTTCCACGCAGAGCCGATCGGGTGCCCCGTATGTGGTCCGCGCCTGGCCTTCCATGCGCCCGGCTCGCCTCTCGTGGAAGACACCCCGGCCGCGCTGGCGCGCACCATCGGGCATCTGCATGCGGGATGGATCGTCGCGGTAAAGGGACTCGGCGGCTACCATCTCCTGGCCGACGCGACCAGCGGGGCTGCCGTGGCGCGCCTGCGTCAGCGCAAGCACCGCCCGCACAAGCCGCTGGCACTCATGTTCCCCGCCGACCCGGCATATCTGCGCCGGATGCTCGACCTCGATCCGGCCGCGCATGCGGCGCTGTTCGATCCCGCGCGCCCGATCGTCCTCGTCCGCGCGCGGGAGGGCTCGGGCCTGGCACAGGGCATCCACCCGGGACTGAACGAGGTCGGCGTGATGCTTCCCTACAGTCCGTTGCACCACCTGCTGCTGCAGGCCTTCGGACGTCCCCTGGTCGCCACATCCGGCAACATCAGCGGCGAGCCGGTGCTGACCGACGCCGCCGAGGCCGAAGCGCGCCTGGCCGCCGTCGCCGACTGCTACCTGCATCATGACCGGCGCATTGCGAGGCCGGCCGACGATTCCGTCCTGCGCGTGATCGCCGGCAGGCCAAGGCCGATCCGCCTGGGACGGGGGGCGGCCCCGGTCGAGGTGGCGCTGCCGTTCGTGCTGTCGCGGCCACTGCTGGCTGCCGGCAGCCACATGAAGAATACCCTCGCGCTGGGATGGCGCGACCGGGCGATCGTCGCGCCCCATGTCGGCGACCTGGACAGCCCGCGCGCGCTCGCGGTCTTCGAGCAGGTGGCGGCCGACCTGCAGGCGCTGTATGGCATTGCTCCAGCGGCGGTCGCGTGCGACGCCCATCCGGGATATGCCAGTACACGCTGGGCCGCGGCCTCGGGGCTGCCTTTGCTGAAAGTGCAGCATCATCGCGCCCATGCGTCCGCGCTGGCTGCGGAACATCCGGATGTCGAGCGCTGGCTCGTGTTTGCCTGGGACGGCATCGGGATGGGCGACGATGGCTCGCTGTGGGGAGGCGAGGCCTTCGCTGGCGCCCCGGGCGACTGGCGGCGCGTGGCGAGCCTGCGGCCGTTTCGGCTGGTCGGCGCGGAGCAGGCTGGACGCGCGCCCTGGCGCAGCGCCGCGGCCTTGTGCTGGGAGACGGGTCACGCGTGGCGCGAAGGCCAGCATGAGCTCGTGTTGCAGGCCTGGCGCCGGCGTGTCAACTGCCGCACCACGTCGGCCGCCGGGCGTCTGTTCGATGGCGCCGCGGCGCTGGTCGGGCTGCTGGATGAGGCGAGCCATGAGGGGCAGGGGCCGATGTGGCTCGAAGCGATCGCCGAAGGCGAAGACGGCGCGCCGGTGCCCCTGCCTGTGGCAAAGAACGGCGCGGGCCTGTGGGAGATGGACTGGGGGCCATTGATCAGGCCGTTGATGGATGCGCGGCAAACGGCCGCGAGGAGGGCTGCGGTGTTCCACATCAGCCTGGCGCACGGCTTGCTGGCGCAGGCCAGGTCCGTACGCAGGGAGCATGGACTGCGGCATGTGGGTCTCACCGGCGGGGTGTTCCAGAACCGGCGGCTTGCCGAAACGGCGCTCCAACTGCTGACGGCCGACGGATTCGACGTGCGGCTGGCCGAGCGGCTGCCGTGCAACGACGCCGCACTGTCTTTCGGCCAGCTGGTCGAAGCCGGAGCAAGGCAATGATCGAGGACCGGCATATCCTGCTCGCCCACGGCAACGGCGGCCGCCTGATGCGCGAGCTGATCGAGGCCGTGTTCCTGCACCATCTGGGGAACCGCTACCTCGATGCCGAGGCGGACGCGGCGGCCGTCCCGATCGCGGGGCGGGAACTGGTGTTGAGCACGGACGCATTTACCGTGCAGCCGCTCGAGTTTCCCGGAGGGGACATTGGCGCGCTGGCGGTCAACGGCACGGTGAACGACCTGGCGGTGGCCGGCGCCATTCCGCATTACCTGACCCTGAGTGCGATCATCGAAGAGGGGCTCGAGACTGCGCAACTGGAGCGGATCGTCGCCAGCATGGCGCGCGCGGCCCGGGCCGCAGGGGCGGCGGTGGTCGCCGGCGACACCAAGGTGGTGCGCCGAGGGGAAGGGGGCGGCCTGTATCTGATTACCACAGGCGTCGGCCTGCGTTCCCACGGCGCCTTGCCCGGCCTGGCGCAGGTGCGGGCTGGCGACCGCATTCTCGTCAGCGGGCCGGTCGGCGACCATGGGATCGCAGTGCTGCTGGCGCGGGAAGAGTTCGGCCTGTCGGGCGACCTGGAATCGGACTGCGCCAATGTGCTCGGCCTGGCGCAGGCGCTGCTGGCGCTGCCCGGCCTGCGCTTCATGCGTGATCCGACCCGCGGGGGACTGGCGACGGCCGCGCACGAAATATGCCGCGCAACCGGGCTGGGCATCAGGCTGGACCAGAGCGCGATCCCGATTCGTCCCGCGGTGCGCTCGGTCTGCGACATGCTTGGCTACGACCCGCTGTACCTGGCCTGCGAAGGCCGTATCGTCGCCGTGGTGGCGGAGCACGCGGCGCGTGACGCGCTCGCCGCATGGCGTGATCTGCCCGAGGGCCGGGAGGCGCGCGTGATCGGCGCCGTGACGAAGGCGAGTCCATCCGTCACGCTGCAAACGGACCTGGGCGGGGAGCGCCTGCTGGAAGAACTGGAAGACGACCCGCTGCCACGCATCTGTTAAAGGAAGCACGATGGATACCCTGCCACAGCTCTTCATGCCGCGCGCGCGCTTGCAGGACCTGATCGACGCGCTCGCCGGCGCCGGCTTTCGCTGCATCGGCCCCACGGTGCGGGATGGCGCCATCGTGTTCGCTCCATTGAAGGACGCGGCGCAATTGCCGGCGGGCGTAAGCGATGTACAGGAGCCGGGAGCTTATCGCCTCAGCCGGAACGCCAGTCCGCGCACGTTCGCCTGGGCCAGCGGCCCGCAGGCGCTCAAGCCGCTGCTGTTCGCGCCGAGCGAGGTGTTATGGCGAGCTAGGCGGCGCCCCGATGGGAGCATCGATTTCAGCAGCGACGTGCCGCAGGGGCCGCCTCTGGCGGTGTTCGGGGTGCGCGCCTGCGATCTCGCGGCGCTGGCGATACAGGACCAGCATTTCCTGCATGGCGCGCATGGCGCGGCGCCCGATCCCTTCTATGGCCAGCGCCGCGACCGCCTGTTCCTGGTTGCGGTGAACTGCAGCCATCCCGCAGCCACCTGCTTCTGCGCCTCGACAGGGGATGGTCCGCGCGCGGTCCAGGGTTTCGATATCGTGCTCGACGAACGAGACGATGGGTTCCTGGCGCAAAGTGGAAGCGACCGGGGGCGGGACATGCTGGCCGGCCTGGCCTTGTGCGCCGCTATGCCCGACCAGGTCGCCGAAGCGCAGCGCCAGACGGAGCGGGCCGAGCAGGCCATGACGAGGCGCCTGCCGGGACGTAACCTGCGCGATGCCTTGTTTGCCAACCTCGACCATTCACGCTGGGATGAGGTTGCAGACCGATGCCTGTCTTGCGGCAACTGCACTTCCGTATGTCCTACCTGCTTTTGCCACAGCGAGTCGGAACAGCCGCGCATCGACGGTACCGAGTCTCTGCACGGGCGCGAGTGGGATTCCTGCTTCACCCGTGGCCACAGCCATATCCACGGCTTGACGGTCCGCCCCGACACCCGCCTGCGTTACCGCCAGTGGCTGACCCACAAGCTCGGCAGCTGGCACGACCAGTTCGGTCGCAGCGGCTGTGTCGGCTGTGGGCGCTGCATCGCATGGTGTCCGGTCGGGATCGATATCACCGAAGAGGCGAACGCGATCTGCGGGAGGGGCCCATGAATCCCCACCTGCCGGCGGAAGCGGACATCGTCGAGCGCATCCAGGAATCGCCGTCCGTCTTCACGCTGCGGCTGAGGCTCAGCGATCCGGCTGCGCGCGGGGCCTATTGTTTCGCTCCCGGCCAGTTCAACATGCTCTATCTGTATGGAGTGGGCGAGGTGCCGATCTCGATCGTCTCCGATCCGCACGATCCCGAGCATCTCCTGCACACGATCCGCGTCGTCGGCCGCGTCACGCGCGGCATGGCGGAGCTGCAGGTTGGCGAGCGCATCGGCCTGCGTGGGCCGTACGGACGAGGTTGGCCCCTGCAGCAGGCGATCGGCCACGATGTGCTGATACTGACCGGCGGACTGGGGTGTGCACCCGTGGTCTCGGCCATCAACTACGTCACCCTGCGCCGTTCCTCGTTCGGCAGGCTGACCATCATCCAGGGCGTCAAGCATGCGGACGACCTGCTGTGGCGCGACCGTTACGCCGTCTGGGCCGACATGCCGGATACCCAGGTCCTGCTGTCGGCGGACCATGGCGGGCCGGTATGGCCCTGGCATGTCGGGCTGGTCACCGAGGTATTCGGCGAGACGCACGTCGCGCCGGAGCGCACCCTGGTCATGATGTGCGGGCCCGAGGGCATGATGCGGGCGAGCGTCACGGCGCTGCGGGCACGCGGTATCGAGGAGGGCAATATCTACCTCAGCATGGAGCGCAACATGCAGTGCGCACTCGGGCATTGCGGCCATTGCCAGTACGGACCGGCCTTCATCTGCCGCCAGGGACCGGTATTCGCCTACCCGGAAGTCAAGGCGCTGTTCGACGTGAGGGGATTCTGATGAAGCCGCGCATTGCAGTACACAAGTTCAGCTCCTGCGACGGATGCCAGCTGGCTTTCCTGAACCTTGGCGAGACGCTGCTGCAACTTGCGCAGCTGGTCGACATCGTGCATTTCGCGGAAGCCGGGCCGGTGGCGGAGAGCGAGCACGTCGATGTCGCTTTCGTGGAAGGCAGCATCTCGACCGCACATGATCTGGCCCGGATCCAGCAGGTTCGCGCGCATGCCACCTGGCTGGTCACGATCGGCGCCTGCGCCACTGCCGGTGGTGTGCAGGCACTGCGTGGGCTTGCCGATGCGAAAGCCTGGATGCACGCCGTTTACGCCAGTCCGGAATATATCGATACCCTCGCCACTTCCACCCCGATCGCCCGGCATGTCAAGGTGGACCTGGAACTATGGGGATGTCCGGTGAACGGAAGACAGGTGCTGGGCGCCCTGCGTGCGCTGCTGTCCGGCGTCATGCCTCCCGAGGAGGAGGACAAGGTATGCCTCGAGTGCAAGCGGCGCCAGCATGTCTGCGTGATGGTGGCGCACGGTTCTCCCTGCATGGGACCGGTCACGCGCACGGGTTGCGGCGCATTGTGTCCTTCCTTCGGCCGCGACTGCTACGGCTGCTACGGGCCGGCCGAGAACCTGAACACCAGGTCGCTGTCGCACTGGCTGGAAGGACTGGGGCTTGCCAGGGAGGAGGTGGCGCGGCGCTACCTGTTCATCAATAACGGCGCCCCGGCGTTCCGCCAGGCCGGCCTGGAAGCGACCGGAGACGGCGATGACTGACAGGCGCGCGGTGAGCATCAGGGTGCCCGTGCTGGCACGGGTCGAAGGGGAGGGCGCGCTGGAAGTCGATATCGCCGACGGCCGGATCGTTCACCTCCGGTTGCGCATTTATGAACCGCCGCGCCTGTTCGAGAAATTCCTGGAAGGGCGCGCCTTCCATGAGGTGCCGGACATGGTGGCGCGCATCTGCGGCATCTGCCCGGTCGCGTACCAGATGAGCGCAGTGCATGCCCTGGAAAGCATTGTCGGGGTTGCCCCGGGGCCCTGGGTACGGGCGATGCGTCGTGTGATGTACTGCGGCGAGTGGATCGAAAGCCACTGCCTGCACATCCACCTGCTGGCGGCGCCGGATTTCCTGGGGTGCCGCAGTGTCGTCGAGCTGGCGCAGAGCCATCCCGAAGAAGTACGGCGCGGACTTGCCCTACAGGCGCTGGGTAACGACCTGATCCGCCTGCTGGGTGCGCGCTCGGTGCATCCGGTGGGCGTGCGGGTCGGCGGTTTCCATCACGCGCCTCCAGTTGACGCGGTCGCGGCGCTGTGCGGGCGCTTGCGCGCGGCCCTGCCGGAGGCCGAGGCGCTCCTCGCATGGACTGCCAGCTTGCCGCTGCCAGCCACGGCACAGCGATTCACCAGCGTAGCGATGCGGGACGGACACGCGTATCCGATGAACGAAGGACGCATCATGTCGGACCAGGGCCTGGATATCGGAGCCGGCGAATTCGAGGACTGCTTCGCCGAACACCAGGTCCCGCACTCGACGGCCTTGCACAGCCTGCTCCTGGGACAGCCTTACCTGGTGGGACCGCTCGCGCGCATCAACCTGAATCACGATCTGCTGCCGCAACCGGTACGCGATGCCTTGCAGGCGACGGGCGTACGCTTCCCCAGTGCGAACCCGTTTCATGGCATCGTTGCGCGGGCAGCCGAGATCCATTGCGCGTTGGTGGACGCCTTGCGTCTTCTCGAGCAATACACCGTTCCGGCGGCGCCGTTCGTCGAGGCCGTTGCGCGGTGCGGCATCGGAACTGCTTGCACGGAGGCGCCGCGAGGCTTACTTTGGCACCGATACGAGACCGATTCCGAGGGAATCATCCGGAACGCACGCATCGTCCCCCCGACCAGCCAGAACCAGGCGCGCATCGAACAGGACCTGCGGCAAGCCCTGGAAGAGTTCGGCCTCGATCGTGAGGATGACGAGCTGCGCCGGCTTGGCGAAACGGTGATCCGCAATTACGACCCCTGCATTTCATGCGCGACACATTTTCTACGACTTGCCGTACGACGCACATGATCCCGATTCGACTCATCGGCATCGGTTCTCCGTCCGGCGACGACCGCATCGGATGGGATGTGATCGAGGCGCTGGTGGCGAGCGGGCTGCTGCAGCGCTTCCCTGCCGGCACCGTGGAGGCCTGCTGTTGCGATCGGCCCGGCGCCCTGCTGGCGCTGTTCCGGGAGGTCGAACTCGCGGTCGTGATCGATGCCATGCAGAGCGGAGCGCCGGCAGGAACGGTGCGGCGACTCGGGGCTGAGGAGCTGGCACCGGGCCAGGGCATGGTGTCCTGCCATGGCATCGGGGTGGCAGAACAGCTGGCCCTGGGCCGCGCGCTGGGTTTGTTGCCGCCGGCATTGCTGCTGTATGGCATAGAAGCGCCGCACGCCGCAGCGGCCGCGGAGCCAGCCCCGGAGGTGCGCGCGGCGATTCCGGAACTGCTGCGCCTGCTTGTTTCGGATCTGGAAGACAGGCTTGGCGCCAAGCCCGGCTTGGGCGCCGCAGCAGTCGGACCGGGGCAGCCTTGAGGTGTAGTGATTACGCGTTGACCATCGCAACATTGTCTTCCGGTTGTATTCGCCATTTACAGGGAGTTTCGCATGACATCCATATCACCTAGACCCGGTCGGTTGATAAGCATTGCATTAACGGCAATGGCCCTGGCCGGATGTGCGGCCACTCAACAGCAAAGCCGGGAATCCTCGCCGCAACATGGCATGGGGCAGGAGCACCATCGGGCACATCATCCGCCAGCCACCGCTGTGCGGCCTCCGGGGGCAAGCGGACCAGGAAGCGCCGCCGGGCCAGGCGGGATGATGTGTCATGGCGGAATGATGGGCCAGGGCGGCTGCCCGACAGACAGGATGGCCCGGTATGGCCCCATGGAGTTGAAGTCCATGTGTGACCTGCACGAAAAAATGAGGAACGCCAAGACTCCGGAAGAGCGCAGCGCCATGCTGGACCAGCATATGCGACACATGGCGCCGGAAATGCGGCAAAGGCATCTCGAGATGATGGAGCAGCATTGCAGCAGCGCCCGATAGATGGGCGTGGACTCATCAGGTAATCCAGGTCGGCGGGGCCAGCCGCATGCTGGCCTGCCGCTGATCCCAAGGAGGCGGCCATGGACTCACCACTTGCATTCATCCGATGGTTTTCAGAGCTGGGAATCGCCGATGTACCTTTGGTGGGCGGCAAGAATGCATCCCTCGGCGAGATGGTCCGTGAGCTGGGCAGCAACGGGGTCCGCGTGCCGAACGGCTTTGCCGTCACGGCCGCCGCCTACAAGGCGACACTCGACCGCGCCAACGCATGGGAAGGCCTGCGTCGGGCGCTCGACGGGCTCGATCCGGCCGACGTGCAGGACCTCGCGCGCCGTGCGGCGCAGGCGCGTGCGATCGTCTACGGTGCGCTGCTGCCCCTGGAGCTCGAGGAAGGCATCCTGCAGGCCTGGCGCAAGCTGCGAGAGGAATACGGCGACGGGCTGACCGTGGCCGTGCGCAGCTCCGCCACCGCGGAAGACCTTCCCACCGCCAGCTTCGCCGGCCAGCACGAAACCTACCTCAACATAGGCGGCGAAGCGAGCTTGCTCGACAGTATTCGTCGCTGCTTCGCCAGCCTGTTCATGGATCGCGCGATCGTCTACCGCATCGAACATGGCTTCGACCACTTCAAGGTCTACCTGTCGGTCGGCGTGATGAAGATGGTGCGCTCGGACCTCGCCTGCTCCGGCGTGACCTTCACGCTCGACACCGAGACCGGCTTTCGCGACGTCATCCTGGTGACGGGCGCATATGGGCTGGGAGAGAACGTCGTGCAGGGAACGGTCGACACGGACGAATTCTACGTGTTCAAGCCGACCTTGCGCGACGGACGGCGGACCGTGCTGCGGCGTTCGCTCGGCGGGAAGGAAATGCGGATGGTGTACGCGGCGGCCGGCGGCCGCGAAACCACGCGCAACATGCCGACCGGGCCAGAGGAGCGTGCGCGCTTTTGCCTGGACGATGCCGGCGTGCTCGAACTGGCCGAGGCTGCATTACGGATCGAGGAGCACTACGGCGCCAGGGCCGGGCATCCGGTACCGATGGACATCGAGTGGGCAAAGGACGGCATCGACGGCAGGCTCTATATCGTCCAGGCCCGTCCCGAGACGGTCGCCTCGCGCAGGTCCGGTACCGAGCTGGACGAGTACGTACTCGACGCCAGGGGCCGGCTGCTGGCATCCGGGCGTGCCGTCGGCAGCAAGCTTGCCACCGGCAGGGCGAGGGTCATCGCGGACGTGAGCCAGCTCGACCAGTTCCAGCCGGGGGAGATCCTGGTCGCCGAGACGACCATGCCCGATTGGGGGACGGTCATGAAGACGGCCGCCGGCGTGGTGACCAACCGTGGCGGCCGTACCTGCCACGCCGCGATCGTGGCCCGGGAAATCGGCGTACCGGCGCTGGTCGGCTGCGCGCACGCGACCGAGGCGATCCGCACCGGCGACGAGGTGACCGTGTCGTGCGCCGAGGGCAGCGTCGGCCATGTGTACGCGGGCCGCGTCCCGTTTCGCAAGATCACGACCGACCTGGCGGCCCTGCCCATGCCGCGCACCCACCTGATGGTCAATATCGGCAATCCGGACATCGCCTTCCAGACGCGCTTCCTGCCGAATGACGGGGTGGGCCTGGCGCGCATGGAATTCATCGTCGCCGAGCACATCCGCATCCATCCGATGGCGCTCGTGCATCCGGAACAGGTACAGGACGCGGCAGTGCGCGCCGAGATCGGGCGCCTCACCCGGGATTACCCGTCGCCGGCCGATTACTTCGTGCGCGAGCTGTCCGAGGGCGTGGGCACCATCGCCGCGGCGTTCCACCCAAAGCCGGTCATCGTGCGCATGTCCGACTTCAAGACCAACGAGTATGCCAGCCTGGTCGGCGGCTCCTTCTTCGAACCGGTCGAGGCCAACCCGATGCTCGGCTTTCGCGGCGCGGCGCGTTATGCGCATCCGGCCTATGCGGAAGGGTTCGCGCTCGAGTGCCGGGCGATGAAGCGGGTGCGCGAAGAGATGGGACTGTCGAACCTGCGCCTGATGATCCCTTTCTGCCGGCGCGTGAAGGAAGCCGAGGACGTGCTGCGCATGATGGCGCAGCATGGACTGGAGCGCGGGAAGGATGGGCTCGAGATCTTCGTCATGTGCGAAATCCCCAACAACGTGATCCAGATCGATGCCTTTGCCCGCCTGTTCGACGGCTTTTCGATCGGCTCGAACGACCTGACCCAGCTGGTGCTGGGCGTGGACCGCGATTCCGAGATCGTCGCCTTCGACTTCGACGAGCGCGACCCGGGCGTGCTCGAGATGCTGCGCCAGGCGATCGAGGGCGCCAGGCGCAACGGCCGCCACGTCGGGATCTGCGGACAGGCGCCGTCGGATTATCCCGAGGTGGCGCGCTACGTGGTGGAGCAGGGGATCGACTCGATCAGCCTGAACCCCGATTCGGTGGTGGCAACGGTGCGCAACCTGGTCGAGGTCGAGCGCGGGCTCGGCATCGCGCCGCGCCCGAGCGGCGCAGGAGGCTGACCCGTGCCCCCGGCCATCCGGCGCATCGCCATCGTCACCGGCGGCGGCGACGCACCGGGCCTGAACGCCGTGATCCGCGCAGTGGTTCTGGCGGCCGGCCGGCAGGGCTGGGAGTGCCATGGCATCCGCGACGGTTTCAATGGCCTGCTGGCACCGGGGCAATGTCTCGGGGACCCGGTCCCGCGCCTGTCGGCCGACGCGGTGCACGGCATCGGCCATCTCGGCGGCACCATCCTTGGCAGCACCAACCGCGGCAACCCGATGCGCTATCCGGTGCGTCGCAGCGACGGCAGCCTGGCGGAGGAAGACCGCAGCGACGAACTGGCGGCCCTGTGCCGCCAGTGCGGATTCGACGCCCTGGTCATCGTCGGCGGCGACGGATCGATGGAAATCGCCGAGTGCCTGTACCGCAAAGGGCTGCGCGTGATCGGCGTGCCCAAGACGATCGACAATGACCTCGACCGCACCTTCCAGACCTTCGGCTTCGACACGGCGGTCGGCTTCGCGACCGAATGCATCGACCGCCTGCACACCACTGCGGACAGCCAGCACCGCGTCATGGTGGTCGAGGTGATGGGGCGCTATGCCGGATGGATCGCACTGCATGCGGGCATGGCCGCGGGCGCCCATGCGATCCTGCTTCCTGAAATCCCGTTCGACATCGACGTGGTGGCCGACGCCATCCGCAAGCGCGACGCGTCCGACCGGCGCCATGCGATCGTGGTGGCGGCCGAGGGCGCGCAGCCGGTGGGGGGGCCGCGCGCAGTGCTGGCCGCGGCCGGGGCCGGCCACGCCGAGCGCCTGGGCGGGATCGGCGCCTGGGTCGAAGCCCGGCTGGCCGAGCGCACCGGCAAGGAGTGCCGCTCCGTGGTGCTGGGCCACCTGCTGCGCGGCGGCAGTCCGTCGGCGTTCGACCGCGTGGTCGCTTCGCGCTTCGGCGCCGCGGCGGTACGGGCGCTGGCGCGTGGCGAATCGGGTGTGATGGTGGCGCTGGGTGACCAGGATATCGGCACCGCGCCGCTGTCCGAGGTGGCCGGCCGCACCAAGCGCGTGCCGGTCGACGGCGACACGGTGCGCACGGCGCGCGACCTCGGCATCTGCCTGGGCGAGCGTCATACGAAGTAGTTTTGCGAAAAAAACGAAGTAGAAGTGTGAACAAAATGGTCTTGTTGAGAACGTCTCAGCATCGTCCCTTTAAAAACAAGACCTTGGCGAGGTCGCGAAGTAATTATGCGAAATTGCTGGTAGTACGTTTTCGCTGTCTTTGCGGCAATGGGACATAGGAGCTTGGACAGGCACGCAAACGCCATGTTCGCCGCTCCGGCTGTGGTGCAAATTATGGATGAGGGACGCGCCGAGTCGCTCACATGTGCAGACAGTTCATGCATTCAAGACAGCTGCCCAAATCTCGGGCGTAGTCTGCCGCTGAGTGGCCAAGGTACCCAAGTTGAACTGCCCTTTGCGCATGCGACGCATGAGCTCGACGCCTCGAATTGTCGTGGTGGCGGAAGCAAGGCTTTTCAGGCCCAGCATGGCGCCCACTCTGGACTTCACATTGCGATGGTCCTGCCCGATTAGATTGTTCAAGTGTTTTGACGAGCGAAGCTTCGTCAGCTCGGGAAGCCTTCCATGCTGTTGAAGTTCGCGAACGGCCCTGTGCGAGGCTGCATAGCCGTCCAGCGTAATGGTCTCAGGCGATCGGCCCTGGGAACGCACAGCCTTGCGAAAGAAAGCCTTTGCCGAGGCGACGGTGCGTCGTGAGCCGAGCCGGAAGTCGACGGTCTTGCCTGACGCATCGACAGCCCGGTAGAGATAAGCCCACTGGCCCCGGATCCTGACGCAGGTTTCGTCCACCCTCCAGGAAATGCCTGCCGGCGATGAAAAGCGACTCCAGCGCTTGTCGAACTCTGGTGCGTAACGCTGTACCCAGCGCAGGATTGTCGTATGAGCGATTGACAGGCCGCGCTCGGCCATCATCTCGACCAGGTCACGATACGACAGCTTGTAACGCAGGTACCAGCGTACACTGAGAATGATGATCTCCTGCTCGACGTGTCGGCCCTTGAACAGGTCAGTCTTGCTCGGATGGTTACGCATGCTGGACAAAGGTCGTCATTCTAGCCGAGCTTCAGGTTTGCACCAGAGCCAGGTTCGCTACCTACGGGACCGTCCTCGAGCCGAGCCTCAATGATCATCCGCATGCCTGCCTCCCTGATTGCTAGCGAAGTGATCAATATAGCGCGGCTCTCATTTAACGGCTGCCTCCGGTTTAACTGCACTCACACAATCCGGTTACCGAGCTCAACGCTTCCAGCCGCGGTCACGCGCAATGCGCTCGCCCGCGGCGTCAAGCGTTGCACCGTCGATGCGCTCGTCGATGGCCTCAAGCACGGCGGCAGGCGCCGTGCTTGAGGCTTGGCGGTATGCGGCAGTCTCGGCAGGCACTTCGCGCAGCACGGGAATGCGCCAGCCATCACCCTCGCGACAGGCAAGGCCCGCGCTGCCGCTGACTGTGAAGCTGCGGCAATAGCTGCCGTCGAGGGTCGCGAAGCTCACACCGATCTGGACAAGTTTGTCCGGTTGTGTGGTGCTCGCCAGTTGTTGCGACAGCGCGCCGGCCAGTTCTCCCCGCGCGAGCAGGCGCCCGTTGGCATCGAGGGCAGCAAAGCCGGTATCATTGCCACCCGCGCCGCCGCCCAGCCAGGCGCTGCCGGCAAGCACGCCGACGGCGAGCGAGGCCGCCAGCGCTCCCCAATGCGGCCAGGCGCGCCGGCGGACGGTGGCCGCTCTGGCTGCTTCGGCTGCTTCCCACGCCTTTGTTTTGCGCTCACGCGCGGCATCCAGCGAGCTCACGCTACCAGGGCCGGCACCAGAGCCAGTCCCGGTCGCTTGCAGCCGAGCTGGCACGGGCTCGTCCAGCACGCCGACGAAGGCGGCAAAGACGCCGGCCCTCAGCGCGCGGTGGCGCGCGACGGCCGCGGCGACCGCCGGGTCCTCATGCTCCGCGCGTTCGACCAGGCTGCGCTCGGGTTCGCCAAGCTCGCCGTCGGCATAGGCCATCAGGGTTTCGTCGGAAAAGCTCATGGTATGCTCCTCACTTCGTCTTGCAACAGTTTTTGTAATGCGTCGCGCGCCCGTGCCAGCCGACTCGTCAGGGTGCCCATCGGAATGTCCAGCACCTCGGCCGCTTCCTTGTACGGCAAGCCGTCTACCAGCACGAGAGCGACCACGATCCGGTGCTCCTCGGACAGCAGGCTCATCGCCTTTTGCACGGCCATACGCTGGTGATGCGTCTCCATCGTGTCACGGCCGACGAGTTCGCCTTCGTCCGCAGGGGCAAACAGATCGTCGCGCCGCACCCGGCTACGCACTTCGTCTATCCAGGCATTGCGGACGATGCGAAACAGCCAACTGTCCAGGCGGGTTCCTTCGGTATATTGCTCAGAGCGCCCGATCGCACGTTCCATCGCGACTTGCACCAGGTCATCGGCATCTTCCCGGTGGAAGGTGAGAGAGCGCGCGAAGCGGCGCATCCGGGGCAGCAGGGCAGCAAGGTCGTCGGCGAGCATGGGTTTTGTATTGGTTACATCGAGTAAACGTCGGCGGGAGGGATTTTAGTCCATCCGCAATCGTTTTTACTTCGATATAGTTCCCAACATCGTTAGGCATCATTTATGCTCACATCCATGAAACCCTGCCGTTCACTCTCCAAACGATTGGCGCAGGCCGTCGTCGCGCTGGTGCTATGCGCCGCTGGCGCGGCCAACGCGCAGCTGCGCCTGCCGTCCCTGAACCTGCCGCAGCCCCTCGGGCAGCCCGGACTGGACACCCTGGTGCGCCCGGCCGAACGCCTGCTGGACCGCGCCGAACCGGACGAGCTCGGCGCCCTGCGGCTTGTTCAGGTGGCCGAGCTGCTGCGCCGCCATCCCGACGTACTCGAGGTGGATCCGCGTGGAGAGCCGGTCGTGCGCTCGGAAATCCTGGCGACTTCGCCAACGCCCGCCGTGCTGCGCGCCGCTGCCGGCCTTGGCTTCCAGCTGATCCGCGAGCAACAGTTCGACGATCTCGGCGCGTCGCTCATCGTGCTGCGTGCGCCCGCCGGCATGAAGACCGCCGAGGCACTAGCCCGGCTGCGTTCGCTCGATCCCCAGGCCTCGTTCGATTTCAACCATGTATACATGAGCGGCGCCAGTGTGCCGCTGGACGGCGGCGCTACCGGCAGCGCGCCGACGGGTGGCGTCAGGGCGCCGGGCGCCGTCGGACTGATCGATAGCGGCGTCGCAACCGGCCACCCGGTATTTGCCGAAGCCACGATCGAAGAGTTCGGCTGTGGCGGAACGCGTCATCCCGCGCCCCACGGCACGGCTGTCGCCGCACTGATGGTCGGGCGCGCCGAGCGCTTCCGGGGCGCGGCGTCCGGCACCAGGCTGTATGCCGCCGACATTTATTGCGACAGCCCCACCGGCGGATCGGCCGACAAGATTGCCGCTGCCTTGGGATGGATGTCGAAGCACGGGGTCGGTGTCATCAACCTGAGCCTGGTCGGCCCGGCCAACGCCACGCTAGGGCGGATGGTGGCGGCCATGGTCGCGCGCGGCCATTTGCTGGTGGCGGCCGTCGGCAACGACGGGCCGGCGGCGCCGCCGCTGTACCCGGCCAGCTATCCCGGCGTGGTGGGTGTGAGCGGGGTCGACCGCCAGGGACGGCCGCTGCCGGAAGCGGCGCGCGGGCCGCAGGTGATGTTTGCCGCTCCCGGTAGCCAGATGGTGAGCGCGGCGCCTGGGGCGCCGCCGTATCGCCAGGTGCGCGGCACCTCGTTTGCCGCGCCGATCGTCGCCGCGCTGCTGGCGCAGTCGCTGCCGCAGCCGGATCGCGAGGCCTCAGCGCGGGCCCTGGCCGCGCTGAGGCGCCAGGCCGTGCGCAGCGACCCGGCGTCGATCAGCAATGCAACCGGATACGGCGTCGTGGGTGCATCGCTGCGCGTGGATCCTGCGCGCTTTCGCTAGAAAATAGAAATATTTTCGGATGGATGGAATAAACGGCCGAGCCCGTTCGTTTTCCATGTAACTGCGCGCTATCCAGCGCCACTTACAGGAGAAACCATCATGCAAACCAAGAAAATCGTTCGTCACATCGCCATCGCCCTGACCATGAGCTTTGCCGTTTCGGCCCACGCCCAGCTGCTCGGCGGCGGTGGGGGCGGCCTCGGCGGCGCAGTAGGCGGCATGATCGGGGGCGGCGTCGGCGCGCGCATGGGGCCGATCGAAGCGATGGGCGGCCGCGGTTCGCCGCTCGAGGCACCACGCCAGATCGAACGCCGCGCCAGCGGCAGTATCGACGCCAACGGCGACGCCAGTGCCCGCGGCAATGCCCGTGCCTCGGCGCTCCCTGCAGCCGCCCAGTCCTCCGATGCCAGCTTTAGTGTTACGGGACAGGTGCTGTCCGGTGCACGTAGTGCCGCCAACGGCGCGGCAAGCGGCGAGAGCAGCCTGCAAAGGGCAGGACATGAGCCGCTTGTCCGGGCAGACGGCGCCGGCAGCGGTAGCGGTGAACTGACAACGGGCCTGCCGCGTGGCCGTGCGGCCGAGGTGGGTTCGGCAGGCGGCAGTCTGGGCAGCGCACTGGTGGGTACTGTGCGCAGCGCGGACGCCGAAAGCAGCACGTCGGGAAATGGCACTGGTCAACTTACCGGCAGCATCAAGCGAACGACTTCCTCGCTCGAGGGGCGCGGTAGCGGCGCAGCAGGAGCAGGCGGTGCGTCCGATGAAGGCAGTGGCAACCCAGGATCGACTGGTAGCTTGGGCCGCACCGCGTCAATGCTTGCAGGCAGAGGTAACGCCGCAGCTGGGGCAGCGTCGGATTCCGGCAATGGCAATGCAGGACTGGCCGGCAACCTCAGCCGCCAGGCAGCGTCGCTTACCGGTAGCGGCGAGACCGGCGCCAGCCATTCGGTGACGGGGGCCAGCAGCCCATCGGGCGCCAGCGCCGGCATGCAGGGGAAGGGCAGTGCATCGGCGTCGTTTGGCATGCAACCTGGCGGTGTTGCAGGACAGGTTCGCGACCTTTCCGGTAGCGCCCGCTCGGGCGCCAGCGCCGCAGCGGAGCCCGCCATAGCAGCCGCACGCAGCCGGGCCAGCCGCAGGGCCGAGTACGCCCACTCCACAGTCAATGGCGCACGTGGCGCAGCGACTGCAAGCGCGCGTAGTGCCGCTGGTGGGACACGTTCGGTTGCAGGCAAGGGCGCGTCGACGCAACTGTCGGCGTCCGTTGGCGTCAATGGTTCGGCGTCCGCTCGTGGCTCCGCTTTGGGTGGCGCCCGCATCAACTAACGGAAAGCATCCATGCGGCGCGCCGTTGGACAACGGCACGCCGCGTTTATGTCAGTTGGATATGTTTATAGGACAATTCGGCTTTGTTGAGCAAATCGAACACAGGCCGAGCTGACGCTATTTGTAGTTCGTTTTATAACACTGGGACCGTAATCGGAGTGCCCAGCCGAGTGAAGCGATTCAGCACAGCCGCTCGCACCTGCAATTCGGCGACCTGACGGTCGTGCCATGACGCGTTCGCCCAGCAGCTTGAAACAGCGCATTTTGGTTTCGACAAGACTGCGCCGATGGTAACCGCTCCATTTCTTCCAGATCGTCCGCCCCAACCGGCGTGTCGCGTGCAGAATGTCGTTACGTGCATCCGCGCCGCGGCGGTTCGTCTTCCAGGGTTTGGCATTCTTGCGAGTAGGGATAATGGCATGCGCTTCGCGCAACGCGATCGCCTCGTGACAGTCCTTCGTGTCGTAGGCGCCATCGTCGCTGACGCTGGCAATGCGTTCGTCAACAGAAATCTGGTCAAGCAACGCTGGCAGGACAGGTGCATCGTCAATGCTGTTGTCGGTCACCTCCATGGTCCGGATCTCGAGCGTGGACGCGTCGATCCCGAGGTGTACCTTGCGCCATTGCCGGCGATAGTCTGCGCCATGCTTTTTCGTCTTCCAATCGCCTTCGCCCAGCATCTTGATGCCCGTGCTGTCCACCAGCAGATGCAAACCTGTCGTGGCTGGTACTGCACCGATAGCAACCTGCAGCGTCTTCTGGCGCCGGCTGATCGTGCTGTAGTCCGGTACCGCCCAGTTCAGTCCAGCCAGGTGCAGCAGGCTTTGCGTCATGCCCATGGCATGGCGCAGCGGTAAATTGAACAAGCACTTGATGCTCAGGCAGAACTGGACCGCCTCGTCGCTGAACGTCTGGCTGCGCCCGCGCTTGCCACTCGGCTGGCCGTGCCAGTTCATCGTCGTGTCAAGCCAGATGAGTAGCGAGCTGCGTGCCTTGAGCGCTTCGTTGTACGTTTTCCAATTCGTCGTGCGGTACTTCTGTGGAGCTGGTTTCATCTGTTCAGGCTACCAGACCGGCCGGCTCTACGCTGGGCGGGCCTGATTTGCGCAACAAAGCCGTCCAGAAGCGTACTTGCAAGGGGTGAGCAGCGTCAACCTGCGCCCGATTTTGGCGCCCAAAACTCGAACCGCGCGGCGCCTTTGGGACGCACGCTGGCAATGCGTTACCACAGGAGGGTGTTCACAGAATTACTTTGTATGACGGCGAGCGCGCAATCCCGGACTCGTGATCGCGCGCAGCTGGCGCGCATCGCCGAGACGGATCACGAACAAGAAGGGATGGCCTGGATGGATGGGCGCGCAAGCTTTCGCATACGGTGACGACGCCGCCGCACCGCGGCGCCAAGGAACGGGAGCAAGCCGGTCGACAGCATGGCCCACGTGGACGGTTCCGGCACGGGCGGCGGCACGGTATGGCTTGCAAGGAGGTTGGTGTAGGCGCGGACCTCTCCGCGGACAGGTTCGTTGCCGGTCTCGATCAGTAGCGGAGTGATTCTGTCGCCGGCCCTGTACTCTTCATGACCGCGAAACCAACCTTCCTCCGAGTTAAAGTAGAAGAAGAAGCCGCCCGCCGCATCCGTGCCTTCTGGCGGATTCTTGTGGAGCGACAGGTCCAGTATGAAGGTGAAGTCGGTGCGGGGCGAAATACTGTAGGTGAAGACAGCCCTGGTGTCCAGATACACACCGCCGGAGGCGTCTTCGCTCCATTCTCCGCGCGCTCCGGAGCTGGCGCCATCGAACCAGACGCTTCCTTCGCCATCCGGCCCGCCGGCCGTACAGCTGCCCATGCTGGTGATGGTACATTCGTCCAGGATGGTGCTCTTGCTGTCGAACACGATTGCCGTTCCGCTGACTTCGGTCAGCTCGAACGTGGCCCATGGGGTAATGCCATCGTTCGGGTCCTGATCCACCAGTTCATACTTCAAGTTATTGTATGCCGCCGACACGGTCACCTGGGCCAGGGCGCCGCACGACATGGAAAACAGCAGCGAGGCAAGAACGCATGGAAGTCTGCTCGGCATGGCTTGCTCCTCATGGGGATGCGCATCCGATCATCATAGTACGCCTCGGTGAAAATGGGCGATCGGCCCAGGGAGATATGCAGGCCGGCCCATGGTCGGGTCGCTTTACCGCCACGAGGGTAGAGCCTATCTGTGCCACTTTGATCTGAGTCAAACGAGCGCTACGACCGCTTCGTATCCTTTGTGGTATCAATGGGAAGCCACGCGAGGTCCGCGCTTGCGACTCAGGAGGTGATATGTCTGTCTCTCGCTTTCGGCGAGTCCTGCTCGCCGCAGTGCTGGCCCCGCTGTGCTTCCATTCTCCGGACGGGTTCGCTCAAACGCCCTACAACCTGTACCCGATCCGTCCCTTCTTTTCACCCCAGGGCATCAACGACGCCGGGCAACTTGTCGGCGTCAGCTTTAACGATGAAGGCTTGGGCCAAGGGGCGATCTGGACGCGGGGCGGCAATCCACCGATCATGCGGCTGGGAACGACCTATGATGCCGCCAACGATATCAACAATGCCGCGCAGGTGGCCGGGACCCACAACCTGCCATCGGGGGAGCTGCGTCCGGTGGTGTTTGCCGACGGCGGCATGCGCGACCTCGGGACACTGGGGGGAGCTCGCGGTGTCGCGTTCGCGATCAACGAGAGCGGCCAGGTGACCGGATTTTCCAGAACCGCAGCGGGCGAGGACCACGCCTTCCTTTACGCCGATGGCGCACTGAAGGACCTCGGCGCCCTGGAGGGCGGGCGCAGCTATGGCCAGGGCATCAACAATAGCGGCCAGGTGGTGGGCTACGCGACGATCGCCCCCGGCGAAGATGCGCCGGCGCGCGCCTTCCTGTACAGCGGGGGAACGATGACGGATCTCGGCGCCTTCGGCGGGGTAGCCAGTTCCGCAACGGCGATCAACGATGCGGGCCAGGTGGCTGGATATGCGCTCGATGCCGACGGCAATACGCGTGCTTTCCTTTATGAGGATGGCAGGATGACGGATATCGGCACGCCCGGCGGCGAGTGGGCGGTCGCCAATGCGATCAATAACAGGGGCGATATCGTCGGCTACGGCGGTATTGCCAGTGGCGAGGGGCGCGCTTTCATCTACAGCGAGGGCAAGTTGACCGATCTGAACAACCTGCTGACCCCACACGAAGGCTGGACGGTGAACATGGTCAATGCCATCAATGACGACGGTGAAATCGCGGGCTTTGCCTGCCGCCCGCATCCCGACTACCCCGCGGCGTTCGACTGCGCAGGCGTATTCCTGACACCGGTCCCTGAGCCCGCTCCCTGGATGCTCTGGACGTGCGCTGTCCTGCTCGGCTGGACCTGTTTCAAGAAGAAAGACTATGGTAGATTTCTTCTTCCTGAGAAAAGTGTAGCCGTAAAATAGCATCGAGTGCATACAAGGTGCGGCGTAATTCCAGCATGGAAGCACCTGGATCGCCGTCACTCGACTTGACATTCGCAAAGCGGTCCACAATGCGGCTGAGCCGAAAGATTTCACGGTGCGTGTTACTCATGGATGCCATCGAATCCTCACCGCCGATCAGGCGCGCCACATGCGGATACAATCTGGCGTCATCATCCGATTCGTGCGGGAGCAGTTGACTCCGAAGTAGCGTATTCAATGCGACGAGCTCTTCTCTGATGACTGATGAGGGCATGGTGTCCGCGCGGTCCGCCAGTGAGCCCAGGCGTTCAATGATGGGCAGCAGCCGTGCATGTTCCTCCTTCAGCCTGGCTACCTCGCCGGGCGGCATGCCGTCTTCCGACGTTGCGACATCCAGGCGAAGAACGCGCAGCGCGTTCAAGATGACGGCGACGTCGATCAGCTCTTGTAAAAGTGCGCCCGCTACCGGTGGCAGATAACCGTACGCAGCAACCAGCATTGCGATCATCGACAGCGTCATTCCTCCTATGACGCTCTGCAAGGCGATCGTGCGGGTTTGCTGGGCGATGCGAACCGCGAATGCCAGACGGTCCAAACGGTCCACCAACAATACGACTTGCGCAGACTCGGCCGCGGCAGCAGCACCGCGTGCGCCCATCGCGACGCCGATGTCCGCGGCAGCCAATGCCGGCGCATCGTTAATGCCATCGCCGACCATCATCGTTACCCCATCCATCCGCGCCTTCGCGATCTCGGCAAGCTTCGATGACGGCGTCTGCTCCGGCATGACCGCATCGATGCCAAGCGAGCAGGCGATGGTATGGGCCACATCGCGGCGGTCTCCGGTCAGCATGGCGATCCGTCTCACTCCGCATGCCCTTAGCAGCCGCAAGGCGCGGGGCGAGTCCAGCCGAATCTCGTCCGCCATCTCCAGTACGCCGTGCAACTTGCCATCGATGGCGATGCAGACGCCTGCGGCGCCGTCATATCCGATGCGCTCCAGGGGGGCCGTCGACCAGGCCGGCTTCTCCGCAGTCCCTGATACATAGTCGTAGCCGCCGACGCGAACTTCCTTGCCATCCACATGTCCGGACAGGCCGGCCCCGGGCTGCTCGATGACCTGTCGAGGCGTGGACAGCACCAGCCGGCGTTCCACGGCGGCGCCGACCACTGCCTGCGCAATCGCGTGGCTGGACATCTGCTCCAGGGACGCAGCCAGCCTGAGGACATCTTCCGGCTGTGCGGACGGATCGGTTGCGACGGCGACCAGCCGGGCCTTGCCCCCAGTGAGCGTTCCTGTCTTGTCGAAAAAGATGGTGTCGACCTGCGCCATCTTTTCGAGCGCACCACCGTGCTTGATCAGCACGCCACGCCGGGCACAACGGGACATCGCGCTGACGATGGCAACGGGCACGGCCAGGATCAGTGGGCAGGGCGTAGCGACAACCACCACGGCCAAAGCCCGGTTCGGGTCGCCAGTCAGCAACCAGGCGATCCCGGCAATACCAAGGGCGAGGGGAACGAACAGGAGGGCATACCGGTCTGCCAGGCGGGCAGCGGGGGCTTTCGACGCCCGGGCCGATTCGACAAGGCGAATGATAGTGGCAAAGGTGCTGTTGTCCGCCGTGCTGGTGGCCAGCAGGTCGAATGCATTCCCGGCATTGATGACGCCACTGCCCAATGCCACCCCGGGCGGGTAAGGAACCGGCAATGCCTCACCCGTCAGGCTCGACTCATCCACGGTGGCGCCATTCATTAGCGTGCCGTCGACCGGCACTGTTTCGCCCGGCCGGACCAGGAGGCGATCGCCCGGCTGAACCGCTGTCAACGGCACCTGGACAACCACGCCGTTTTCATAACGGTTGGCGAGCCTGGGTGCTTTGCTCAGCAAGGCAGACATGTCGTCCCGGGCCCGCTTTTCCGCATAGCCTTCCAAAGCCCGGCCGCTGGCAAACATCAGGGCGATCACCGCCGCAGCAAGATTTTCCTGAAGGGCCAGTGCACCAACGATCGAGACGAGGGCGATGAGGTCAAGTCCTAATTTTTTGCGCCACAGTGCTGCGATCGTGTCCGCCAGCACCGCGACAAGCACGACGCAAGCACCACTCAGCCAGAGCCAGCTTGCCACATCGCGTAGATCGAGCAGGTGCAAGACGGCGCCGCCGGTCAAAGTGAGGGTGCAGAAACCCACTTGTATCAAACTTAACCTATTGTTCGCGAGCATGATGACCTCGAACATCCGTTGCTGAAAGCGCTGGACTGGAATCTCGTTAACCCGTTGCCGTGTCGGATTGCCAGCGCACCGCCAAGGCATTCGATGCTGGTCAGAGATCGCCGTGTCGTTCCCCGTCTGATGCGGCCGTGGGCATATTCCCGTCGCTTTTAGTCTAACATCACTGAAATGGTCTCCCTGCGATATGAAAGAGGGTGGCGGACACGACAAGAGCAGGTTCGCTCCCGGCATCGTAATATGCTTGTCACGCCAACGGTCCCGTAGCGAGTCGGTCCGGCAGCGTTGGCTGTTCCGCGTTTCAATCGTGCCAAAACCGTGATGCTCGGATCCCGGGTATCCGGTTTTCAGGAGACGTCCATGTTCCCAGGCTTCATTTTTGCAACCGGTATCGAGAACAGCATCCCCACCATCCAGAACGGCCGGGTACGCATGGACGAGATGGAGAAATGCGGCCATTACGCCTACTGGCGCAAGGACTTCGAACTGGTGCGCGAACTTGGCGTACGCGCCTTGCGTTACGGCGCGCCGCTGCACCGCACCTGGATCGGCCCCGCGAAGTACGACTGGTCGTTCGCCGACGAGGCGTTCGAGGAACTGCGGCGCCTGAATATCGTCGCCATCGCCGATCTATGCCACTTCGGTGTGCCTGACTGGATCGGCAATTTCCAGAATCCTGATTTTCCTGCTCAGTTCGCGCAGTACGCGCGCGCCTTCGCGGAGCGTTATCCCTGGATGCAGGTCTACACTCCAGTCAACGAAATGCAGATCTGTGCCCTGTTCTCGGCCTTGTATGGCTGGTGGAACGAGCAGATGACCACCGACCGCGCCTTCGTCACCGCACTCAAGCACATCGTCAAGGCCAACATCCTGGCGATGCGCGCGATCGTGCAGGTCCGTCCCGACGCGCTGTTCGTGCAGAGCGAGTCCAGTGAGTATTTTCACCCGGAGAACCCGGCCGCGATCAGCATGGCCGAGCACCGCAACGCGCGGCGCTTTCTGTCACTGGACCTGAACTACGGCCGCCGGGTTGACTCGGAAATGTATGAGTACCTGCTGGACAACGGCATGACACGTGAGGAGTACCACTTTTTCCTCAACAACAATCTCAAGCATCACTGCATCATGGGCAACGACTACTATGTCACCAATGAACATCATGTCAGTGCGGACGGATTGGCCCATGCGTCGGGCGAGGTGTTCGGCTACGCCGTCATCACACACCAGTACTACAACCGTTATCGACTGCCAGTCATGCATACGGAGACGAACTCGATGCAGGGGCCGCAGGGCGATGAAGCGGTGCGCTGGCTACGCAAGGAATGGGCGAACGTCCTGCGGGTGCGTAACAATGGTGTGCCGGTCGTCGGCTTTACCTGGTACTCGCTGATCGACCAGGTGGACTGGGATATCGACCTGCGTGAGAACCGTGGCACCGTCAATCCACTCGGTCTGTTCGACCTCGAACGCAATATTCGTCCGGTTGGTGCTGCCTACCGCGCCCTCATCCGCGACTGGGCCGAGGTGCTGCCCACGCAAAGCATCTGCCTGCGCGTTCCTATCGTACTGCCGCAGGAGACGGAGTGTGCCGACATGTATCCGCTGCCGCGACTCCCAGGGGAAGCGGGCGGTGCGGCAACGGCCGCACCGCCAAATGCGGAATGATTCATGTCGGAGAATTGCTGGAACTCGCCCGAAGCGCCGGCGAAACCCCAGCGTTAACAGTCCAGCCGCCAGCAGCTAGCCCTCGCAAGCAGTGACGGTATACGAGGTTAGCCCATCCAGGCATGCCGTCAACAGTACCGCAAAGTACGTGCGCTACGGGGATATGAGCTGAGACAAACGAAGGCGAAAAAAAACCGCCGTCATAGGAGAAGCGGCGGGTCTTGAGACAACACGAATTGTTGTGTTACCAATACGTGGTGCCCGGAGCCGGGATCGAACCGGCACGCCATCTCTGGCACGGGATTTTAAGTCCCGGGTGTCTACCAGTTTCACCATCCGGGCAGCGCGCCGCATTCTAGCACAGGACGGCCATTTTCGGATCGTATTTGCAATTTTGCCCTGTTGGCAAGCCTGTCCCGGATCTCCTCGTACCGGCGAGCCCGGCCCCCCGTTGGAACCCCGCCAAGGATGGTGTAGCATGCGGGACGGCGCGCCCGGCGGGCGCCGCCGCCAGTCACAAGGACATGAATTTGAACATCAAGATCAACGACGAACTGCGTGCCTTCGTCGATCCGCTCACCGCCATCGAATACGCCGCGCTCGAGCGCAGCCTTCTCGCCGAAGGCTGCCGCGACGCGCTGGTGCTGTGGGGCGAGGTGCTGATCGACGGGCATAATCGCTACGACATCTGCCGCAAGCACGGCATCGACTTCCGCACCGTCCAGAACAACAGCTTCGACTCCCTCGAGGACGTCATGCTCTGGATGATCGACAACCACCTCGCGCGCCGCAGCGTCTCGGATTTCCAGCGCGGCGTGCTGGCCCTGCGCAAGAAGGAAATCGTGGCCTCGCGCATGGCCACGCAGCCGGTGCCCGAGGAGGCCGACAAGAACGACCCAGGGGCCGACGGCTCGCCGCCGTGGAATACGCGCGAGGACATCGCGCGCGCCGCGCGCGTGTCGTCCAACACCATCAGCCAGATCGAACGGATCCAGAAAGCCGCCACCCCGCAGCTGCGCGAGGCGGTCCGCGCCGGCACCATCTCGATCAATGCCGCCGCCAACGTGGCCCAGTTGCCGGAGGAGGCGCAGATCGCGGCCGTCGCCGGCGGACGCAAGGAGCTGCAGCAGGCCGCGCGCCAGGTGCGCGAGCAGAAGATGGCCACCCGTCCGCGCAAGGAAATGCCGGCGGAGCAGGGCGTCGACGAAGTAAGCGCGCTGCGCGCCGAACTGGCCGCGCTGAAGGACCGGGTCGCCACCCTGCTGACCGAGAACGAAGTACTCAAGCAGCGCCTCGCCAACAGCGGCGCGCCAGGCGCATAACAAGCAAAAAACAGGAGATCCCCCGATGTTCAAGCCCCGTTTCATCGCGTCCGCCGTGCTGGGCTGCGCCGTCCTCGGCGCGACCCAGCCGGCGCAGGCCGTCGCCGCCGACCAGCCGGCGGCGCAGCAGCCGCATGGCGCCGCCGACCTGGCGCGCTGGAAGAAGACGGCGCAACGGGTGACGATCATGCGCGACAAATGGGGCATCCCTCACATCTTCGGCAAGACCGACGCGGACACCGTGTTCGGCATGCTGTATGCGCAGGCCGAGGATGACTTCAACCGGGTCGAGCTCAATTACATCAATGCGATGGGCCGCCTGGCCGAAGTCGAGGGCGAAAAGGAGATCTGGCGCGACCTGCGCATGAAGCTGTACATCCAGCCCGCCGCCATGCAGGCCAGGTACGCCGCCAGCCCGGAATGGCTGAAGAAGCTGATGAACGCCTACGCCGACGGCCTGAACTACTACCTGGCCACCCATCCGGAAGTGAAGCCGAAGCTGATCACGCGCTTCGAGCCCTGGATGGCGCTGAGCTTCAGCGAGGGCAGTATCGGCGGCGACATCGAATCGATCGACCTGAAGGAACTGGAGCGCTTTTACGGCAAGCGCAGCGGGCCCGCGCTGGCCGCCGTCGACCACCGCGGCGTCGATCCGGAGCCGCGCGGCTCGAACGGCTTCGCGATCGCGCCGAAGCTGAGCAAGTCCGGGCGCGCGCTCCTGATGATCAACCCGCATACCTCGTTCTACTTCCGCCCCGAGGTGCACATGGTCAGCGGGGAGGGCCTGAACGCCTACGGCGCCGTGACCTGGGGCCAGTTCTTCATCTACCAGGGCTTCAACGACAAGCTGGGCTGGATGCATACCTCGGGCGGCGGCGACGTGATCGACGAATACCTCGAAACCGTGACCGAGCGCGACGGCCGCTTCTTCTACAGGTATGGCAAGGAAGAACGCCCGGTGCGCGCGGTGCCGGTCACGCTGCCGTACAAGACGCCGTCCGGCGCCATGGCCAGCCGCACCGTCACCGCCTGGTTCACCCACCACGGCCCGGTGGTGCGCGAGGCCGGCGGCAAATGGGTGGCGGTGAAGATGATGGACGAGCCGCTCAAGGCGCTCACCCAGTCCTATACCCGCACCAAGGCGCGCGACTACAACGCCTTCTACAAGGCGATGGAGCTGCGCACCAATTCGTCGAACAACACGGTGTATGCGGACGCCAAGGGGAATATCGCCTACTTCCACGGCAACTTCATCCCGAAGCGCGACCCGCGTTTCGACTGGACCAAGCCGGTCGACGGCAGCGACCCGGCCACCGAGTGGCAGGGACTGCACGCGATCAAGGACACGATCACGCTGTTCAATCCGGCCAGCGGCTACATCTCGAACACGAACAACTGGCCGTTCAGCGCGTCGGGCGCGAACAGCCCGAAGCGCCAGGATTACCCGGACTACATGTGGTCCCTGCCCGAGAACGCACGCGGCCGCCATGCAGTGAGGGTGTTCAGCGATGCGCGCGACTTCACCATCGACAGCCTGATCGCGGCATCCTACGACAACCACCTGACCGCCTTCGAGCCGCTGCTGCCGGCGCTGCTCAAGGACTACGACGCGCTTCCGGCGAGCGACCCGCGCAAGGCCCGGCTGGCGGAGCAGGTCGAGGCGCTGCGCGGCTGGGACCTGCGCTATGCGGCGACCTCCGTGCCGACCTCGCTGGCCATCTACTGGGGCCAGGACATGGTGGCCCAGCACGGGCCGCGCGCCCGCGCCCAGGGCACGCCGGTGGTCGATTTCATCGGCGCCAGCCTGAGCCCGGACGAGCGCCTGGCTTCCCTGCTGCGCGCCGCCGACAAGCTCCAGGCCGATTTCGGCAGCTGGCGCACCCCATGGGGCGAGATCAACCGCTTCCAGCGCATCAGCGGCGACATCGACCAGCAGTACGACGACAGCAAGCCGAGCTACCCGGTCGCCTTCGCGTCGGCGAACTGGGGCTCGCTGGCCTCGTTCGGCATGGTCGCCAAACAGAAGACGAAGCGGATCTACGGCGACCGTGGCAACAGCTTCGTCGCGGCGGTCGAATTCGGCCCGCGCGTGCGCGCCAGGAGCATCCTGGCCGGCGGCCAGAGCGGCGACCCGCGCTCGCCCCACTTCAGCGACCAGGCCGAGATGTACAGCCGGGGCGAATTCAAGGACGTCCTGTTCTACAAGGAAGACATCGAGAAGAACCTCGAGCGCAAGTACCACCCGGGGCAATGACATGACCGAAAGGCAGAAGATGCTCGCTGGCTTGCCCTATCACGCCAGCGATCCGGAACTGTGCGCGGAGCAGGCGGCGACGTCCGCCTGGCTGGCGCGCTACAACGCGGCGCTGGGCGCACCGGTCGCCGACTGGCAGGCGCTGCTGGCCGAGCGCGCCGGGCGGGTGGGGCAGGGCAGCATCGTGCGTCCGCCTTTCCATTGCGACTACGGCTGGAATATCACCCTGGGCGAGCGCGTGTTCGTCAACTTCAGCTGCGTGTTCCTGGACGTGGCCCCGATCGCGATCGGCGACGATACCCGCATCGGCCCCGGCGTGCATATCTATACCGCCGAGCATCCACGCGATGCGGAGGAGCGCCGCGCCGGCTTCGAGTCCGGCCGGCCGGTCGCCATCGGCCGCAATGTCTGGATCGGCGGCGGCGCGATCATCCTGCCCGGGGTCACGATCGGCGACGACGCCATCGTCGGCGCCGGCAGTGTCGTCACCCATGACGTCCCGGCGCGCGCGCACGTCGCCGGCAATCCGGCGCAGCCGATCGGCGGGTAAACGAGGGCCGCCGGCGCTGGCCGCCGGCGTGCGGCGCTTGCTATAATCGCGCACTTCGTTTTCCGCATTTTCAGCACAGGTCAGGGCAGTGGCTAAACTCTATTTCAGGTATTCGGCGATGAACGCCGGCAAATCGACTGCACTGTTGCAGGTGGCGCATAACTACGAAGAGCAGGGCCAGCAGGTCAAGCTCTACACCGCCCAGATCGACGACCGCTATGGCGTCGGCCTGATCACCTCGCGCCTGGGACCGCAGCGCCAGGTCGACACCTTCGATGCCGACACCAACTTCCTCGAGAGCGCGCCCGCCGTGGCCTGCGTGCTGATCGACGAAGCCCAGTTCCTGAGCACCGCCCAGGTCCAGCAGCTGCACCAGCTGGCCCAGGTGCGCGGCGTGCCGGTGATCTGCTATGGCCTGCGCAGCGACTTCCGCGGCGAGCCTTTCCCTGGCTCGGCCTACCTGCTGGCGCTCGCCGACGACATCGAAGAGCTCAAGAACATCTGCTCCTGCGGCAAGAAGGCGACCATGAACATCCGCGTCGACGCCGAAGGACGCCGCATCAAGGATGGCGAACAAGTCAGCATCGGCGGCAACGAAAGCTACCGCCAGGCCTGCGGCCGCTGCTTCTACGCGAGCTGAGATCCCGATGGCGCCGCTGCTTCGGTGCGGCGACTGGCTGCCGGCCGCCCTGTGCCTCCATGGCGACATGCTGCTGTACCTGCTGCCCTCGGCGGCGCTGGCCCTGCTGCTGTGGATCGGCTCCTGCGCCCATCCGTTCTTCTTCCTGTTCACCGCCGCCGGCACGCTGTGCCACGAACTGGCCCACTTTTCGGCCGGGCTGCTGACGAATGCCGAGCCGATCGGCCTGTCCGTGATCCCGCGCCGCATCGCGCGCCCCGGCAAGGGCCACAACTGGGAACTGGGTTCGGTCACCTTCGCCAACCTGCGCTGGTACAACGCCGCGCCGGCCGCACTGGCGCCGCTGCTGGTGCTGCTGCTGCCGTTCGCGGTGGCCTGGTGGCGCACCCGGCGCGACTGGGTGTTCGAACCGCTCGACCTGGCGCTGATGTTCTTCCTGGCGCCGCAGTTCCTGTCATTCTGGCCATCCCCGGTCGACTGGCGCCTGGCGGCCCGTTCCTGGCCCTATGTTCCGCTGCTGATCCTGGGCGCGGCTGGCTACTTTTACCATCCTTTGCTGTTTCAACTTGTAAAAGGATGAACGCTTGGCTTATGCCAGCCTTAATCTCTGGCTCCAGGGGTATGCAAGCCGGCTCTGTTCGGCCACGCTATCCTGTAGAATTGGCCGGAAGCGCGGATTGACCAGCCCTCCGGGCCGGCCCCGCAACCGCAACAGCATCCCGACGGGAGAAACGAAGAATGAAAAAACATGTGTTCATTGCCGCTCTGGCATTTGCCATGTCCGCCCATGTGGTGACCGCACAGCCCGAGAAAGCCGCTGCCGCCGCTTCCGTGCCGTCGGCCTCCGCCTCCGCCTCTTCCCTGCAGATGAAGCCCATCGCCGCCCAGACCCAGGCCGCGCTGTGGGCTTCGCGCGTGCTCGGACGCTACCACTACAAGGCGGTGCCGCTGGACGACGCCATGTCGGCGAAGATCTTCGACAACTACTTCGAAACGCTCGACAGCGAGAAGCTCTACTTCGTCCAGGCCGACATCGACCGCTTCGCGCCGCTGCGCACCAAGTTCGACGATGCGATCAACAACGAAGACCTCACCTCGCCGTTCCAGATCTACAACCTGTACCAGCAGCGCTTCGCCGACCGCATGACCTATGCGCGTGAGTTGCTGAAAACCAAATTCGATTTCAGCGCCGACGAGACCCTGCAGCTCGACCGCGAAAAGTCTCCCTGGGCCAAGTCCGAGGACGAGATCCGCGATCTGTGGCGCAAGCGCGTCAAGAACGACTGGCTGCGCCTGAAGCTGGCCGGCAAGGAAGACAAGGCGATCCGCGAGACCCTCGACAAGCGCTACGAGAACTACATCAGCCGCGTCAAGAAGCTGAACAACGAAGACGTGTTCCAGATGTTCATGAACTCGTACGCGACCGCGATCGAGCCGCACACCAACTACCTCGGCCCGCGCTCGGCGGACAACTTCGACATCGCCATGCGCCTGTCGCTGGAAGGCATCGGCGCCGTGCTGCAGTCGCGCGAGGACTACACCATCATCCGCGAAATCGTGCCGGGCAGCCCGGCCGACAAGTCGGGCAAGCTGAAGGTCGGCGACCGCATCGTCGGCGTGGCCCAGGGCAATGCCCCGTTCACCGACGTGCTGGGCTGGCGCCTGGACGACGTGGTGGCGCTGGTGCGCGGCGAAAAAGGCTCGACCGTGCGCCTCGACGTGATCCCCGGCGATGGCGGCCAGGATGCCAAGCACGTGACCGTCTCGATGGTCCGCAAGAAAATCAGCATGGAAGAGCAGGCCGCCAAGAAATCGATCATCAAGGTCAAGGAAGGCGGCGTGGAGCGCCGCATCGGTGTGATTTCGCTGCCGACCTTCTACCAGGACTTCGAGGCGCGCCGCAAGGGCGACAAGGACTTCCGCAGCGCCACCCGCGACGTGGCGCGCATCCTGGGCGAGCTCAAGAAAGAGAAGGTCGACAACGTCCTGATCGACCTGCGCAACAACGGCGGCGGTTCGCTGATCGAGGCGATCGAGCTGACCGGCCTGTTCATCGACAAGGGCCCGGTCGTGATGCAGCGTACCGCCGAAGGCCGCGTCGAAGTCGAGAGCGACACCACCCCCGGCCTGGCATGGGATGGCCCGATGGGCGTCCTGATCAACCGCGGTTCGGCCTCGGCGTCGGAAATCTTCGCCGCGGCGATCCAGGATTACGGCCGCGGCCTCGTGATCGGCGAACCGAGCTTCGGCAAGGGCACGGTCCAGACCCTGATCGACCTCGACCGCTTCTCGCAGAGCGATAAGGTGCGCTACGGCGAGCTGAAGATGACGATCGCGCAGTTCTTCCGCATCAATGGCGGCACCACCCAGCTGCGCGGCGTGAGCCCGGACATCAAGCTGCCGGTGCTGTCGGACGTCGAGAACTTCGGCGAATCCTCGTATGACAACGCGCTGCCCTGGGTGGCCATCAAGCCGGCGACCTACCTGCCGGCCGGCGACCTGAAGGAACTGGTCGGTCCGCTGCAGAAGCGTCACGATGCGCGGATCGCGAAGGACAAGGAGTTCCAGTTCCTGCAGGAGGACATCGCCGAGGTGATGCGCTTGCGCAAGGAAAACGCGATCTCGCTGAACGAGACCGTGCGCCGCAAGGAACGCGACGCCCAGGACGCCCGCGCCAAGCTGCGTGAAGCGCGCCTGGCCGGCGGTAGCGGCGCCGAAACCGACGAGCCGGCACGCGCACCGGGCAGCAAGGAAGCCCGCGGCAAGGTGCCGGAGGCAACCAAGCCAGGCAAGTCCGTGGTCGCCCTGCGTGGCTCGCCGCGCCAGGACGACGGCCTCCAGGCCGACGAGCGCAACCTGCAGGCGGAGCTGGCGGCCGAGAAAGCGGCCAAGGACGCCAAGGATGTCCTGCTGCAAGAGGCTGCCAACATCCTGGCCGACGAGGTCGGGATGCTGAAGACCGACACGCGGATGGCTTCGCGCGCCATGCCTTACATGGCTAGCCCGCGCGGCAACTGAACAGGAAGGGCGCGGCGCTAGCTGCGTCCTGCCGGCGCCAGGGGAGCGGCGCTTCTGATAACGGCCGTGTCTGTGAAGACACGGCCGTTTTGTCTTGGCTCTGTTCGCGTTGGCTGTGGAATCGGCCAACTGCTTACTGCTGAGTTCGCCGCAGGGCGGCGCGCAGCAGGTGCGCCGGCGTCGACAGGACACCGGCGTCGAGCACCCTTTGCCAGCCCGAATAATGGATCAGGTAGCGGCTGGCGACGCCGCGAAAGCGCACCAGCCAGTTCTTGAAGCGGCCGTGCCAGCCATTCACATTCTGCAAATGAATCGTGCCGCGCGCCCGGATCCCGGCACGCACGTCGATGCTGGCGTGCGCGATGCGCGCGTCCCGGGCGAACGCCACATAGGCCTTGGCGCCATCGCTGATCAGGAGCACATCGGGCGCCAGCGCCGGTCGCAGGCAGGCATCGAGTTCGGCCTTTCCGGGCATGCCCCTGCCGGTGACGAAGTCGAGCGTCTGCCGGGTCCGGTCGCGCGCCACCAGCAGGCAATCGAGGTCGCGCGAGATGCCGCGCCGGCGCGCCCGACCGCCACGCCGCCGCGCCGGGCGGGTCAGGTGGCGCGAACCCTTTTGCGACTCCAGCAGGTAGGTCTCGTCCGCTTCCACGATCCCGGTCAGCTGCTCGGCCCGGTC
>NZ_KB908086.1 GCF_000382345.1 Massilia niastensis DSM 21313 | reverse complement strand
GGCCGAACAGGCAAAGTGCTCACCGAATAGCATCAGCTTCGTCTTCGCGCTGGCTGCGTTTCAGTACGAAATGACTCACGCAGCCGCCTTGCATGCACAGGGCAACTTACCAGGTGTACTTAAACGCATGCGCGAGAGGATGATTATCGAACTGAATGTGTATCGACCCGGCCGAAAGTTCGACCGGGTCACCAAAGCCAAACCGCAACGCTATCCAGAACGCCGACTCCGACGTCCGCCATCCCTAACTTAACGGCATTAGACTCTGACCCTATTTGTTTTGGCAGTATTTTTTGCCCTAGGACAGTAAAAAAACCGAGCTCGACCGGAAGAGTTGACCCGACCAAACAAAAACGTGCTTCCAGGCCCAAAAACAGGCCGAAAGTGATTTAGGGTCAGAGTCGAATTATTGGCCAATTGCCTGGCGGATAACTAGGGTCAGAGTCGAATTACCGTGAATAGTGAGAATGTTAATGAACAATTCGACTCTGACCCCAATTGGGGTTGGTGAGCTTGGGGGTAGCCTGCCTTGGGTTAGCGGGGGTCGGCGTTGATGTGCAGGGTGGGTTGCCGGGAGGGGCGCCAGCTGCGGGACAGGCGCCAGTCGCGGGCGGCGCCTTCGACGACGACCTGCCAGTGGGTCTGTTCCAGCTGCGGCAGCGCGGCCGAGAAGCGGCCGGCGGCGTCGGGTAGCGCTTCGAGCAGCAAGTCTTTTTCCGGTTGCGTCGGATGGGTGAGGCGGATGTGGAAGGGGGCGATCACGGGGGCGCCGAAGCTCTGGAGGTGGCCGGTCAGGCGGCCGCTACGCTCGTCGTGGCGCGCCTCGAACGACAGGCCCAGCCTGCTCGCCACGCGGTCGCGCCGCAGGTCCTGGTTGATCGCCTTGCCCTGCTTGTAGTAGTCGTCCACCACCATCGCGTCGGGGCGGCTCAGCGCCAGCCAGGTCGTGACGGCGGCGGCGAGCAGGACCAGCACCGGGCCGATCATCAGGAACCACGGCCAGCGGTGCCTGTACCAGGGGGCGCTGTCGCCGCGGGGGAATGCGGGGCTTGCGGGTTGCATGCTAGTTTCCTTTCTTACTTCGGCACGATGAAGGCGGCTTCTTCGGAGACGTGGAGGTCCGGGTTCGCGAGGCCGGTCACCGTGAACGCGATCCTGTTCGAGCCGGGATGGCCGGCGCCCGGCCCGATGCGCACGCGCACCGGCACCGCGCGGGTGCTCGCGGGCCCGATCTCGACCACGTCGTCACCGGCCACCTCCGCCGACGGGATGCCGGCCACGGATATCCGGAGCTTGTGGGGCGCCTCGCTCGTGTTCATCAGCTGCAGGCGGTAGACGTTCTCGATCATGCCGTCGTCGACCTCGCGCCCCATCGAGCCGCGGTCGCGGATCACGTCCAGCTTGAGCGGGTTGCGCAGCGCGATCGAGGTCGCCATGGCGGCCACCAGGGCGCCCAGCACCACGGTGTAGACCAGCACCCGGGGACGCAGCACGCGCCTGCGGATCCCGGCCGGGCCAAGGCGCTGCGCCAGCGCGGTCTCGGTCGCATAGCGGATCAGGCCGCGCGGCTTGCCCACCTTGTCCATCACGCCGTTGCAGGCGTCCACGCAGGCGGCGCAGCCGATGCATTCGTATTGCAGGCCCTGGCGGATGTCGATCCCGGTCGGGCATACCTGCACGCACATGCTGCAGTCGATGCAGTCGCCCGCACCCGCCAGCTTGCGGCGCGCATTGCGCGGCTCGCCGCGGCCGGCGTCGTAGGTGACGATCAGGGTGTCCTGGTCGAACATCGCACTCTGGAAGCGCGCATACGGACACATGTACTTGCACACCTGCTCGCGCAGCCAGCCGGCGTTGCCGTAGGTGGCGAAGCCGTAGAACAGCACCCAGAAGGCTTCCCACGGTCCCAGGGCCAGCGCCGCGACCTCGCCGCCCAGCGTCCTCACCGGCGTGAAGTAGCCGACAAAGCTGAAGCCCGTCCACAGCGCCACCACGCCCCAGGCGGCATGCTTGGCGCCCTTCCTGGCCAGCTTTTCCAGGGTCCAGGGCTGGCGGTCGAGGCGGATGCGGCTGCTGCGCGGGCCTTCGATCCTGCGCTCGATCCACAGGAAGATTTCGGTGTACACCGTCTGCGGGCAGGCGAAGCCGCACCACACCCGCCCCGCCACCGCCGTCACCAGGAACAGCCCGTAGGCGCAGACGATCAGCAGCGCCGCCAGGTAGATGAAGTCCTGCGGCCAGAACACGATCCCGAACAGGTAGAACTTGCGGCTGGCCAGGTCGAACAGGACCGCCTGCCGGCCATTCAGCTGGATCCAGGGCAGGCCGTAGAACAGGAGTTGCGTGAGCCACACGCAGGCCCAGCGCAGCGTGGCATAGCGGCCCCCGGTCTCGCGCGGATAGATCTCCTCGCGCGCCGCGTACATGCGGATCACCGCTTCCCGTGGCGCATTCATTTCGCGGCCGTCCTGATGGCGGCGCCATTCGACAGGCTCCACACATAGGCCGCCAGCACATGCACCTTCTCTTCGCCGAGGAATTCGCCGAAGGCGGGCATGGTATTGGTGCGGCCCTTGCGGATGGTCTCCATCACGGTGTCGGCGCTGCCGCCGTACAGCCAGACCTTGTCGGCCAGGTTGGGGGCGCCCAGCATCGGATTGCCCTGCCCTTGCGCGCCATGGCAGGCCACGCAGGCGGCGAACTTCGGCTTGCCGAAGGCGACCTTGAGCGGGTCGGCGGTCAGGCCGGACAGGTTGCGCACGTAATGCGCGACGCTCTCGACATCCTTATCCGACCCGAGCGCGGCGCCCATCGGCGGCATCGCGCCCACACGCCCCTTCATGATGCTGGCCTTGATCACCGAGGGCTCGCCGCCATGCAGCCAGTCGCCGTCGCTCAGGTTCGGGAAGCCCTTGTTGCCGCGCGCGTCCGAACCGTGGCACTGCGCGCAATAGGTCAGGAACAGGCGCTCGCCGATGGCCCGGGCCTGCGGGTCGGCGGCGACCGCCTTCAGGTCCTGGCCGGCGTACTTCGCGAACAGCGGGCCGAAGTCGGCCCTGGCCTGCCTGAGCTCCGCCTGGTATGCGCCGCTCGCGTTCCAGCCAAGCCTGCCCGCATAGCTTCCCAGGCCCGGATACAGCGCCAGGTAGGCCAGGCCGAACACGATGGTCAGGTAGAACATGATCATCCACCAGCGCGGCATCGGCGTGTTCAGTTCCGTCAGGTCTTCGTCCCACACGTGGCCGGTGGTTGGCTCGGGCCGGCCGTCCGCGTCCAGCCGGACGCGATGCTTCGACTGGGACCACAGCAGGATCCCGCAGCCGAGGATGGACAGGATCGTGATGACGGCGATGTAGTAATGCCAGAAGCCGTTGAAGAAGTCAGCCATGTTCCTGTTCTCCCGCCTCGTCCGCGAACGGCAGGCGCGCCGCCGCGTCGAAATCGCTGCGCTTGCGCAGCACATAGGTCCAGCCCACGATGCCCAGGAAGGTCGCGAAGCTGACGACGGTCATCACGCTGCTGGCGTCGTCGAACATCTGTTGCAGTGTCATGTCAGTTCCTCGTCTTGATCTGGGTGCCCAGGCCCTGCAAGTAGGCGACCAGGGCGTCCTGCTCGGTCTTGTCGACCAGTTCGGCCGGCGCGGCGGCCACCTCGGCATCCGAATACGGCACCCCGACGCGCTGCATCGCGCGCATCTTCGGCACGATGTCGGCGGCGGCCAGCCTGGTCTTCGCCAGCCACGGATAGCCCGGCATGTTCGATTCCGGCACCACGTCGCGCGGGTTGTCGAGATGGGTGCGGTGCCATTCGTCGCTGTAGCGGCCGCCCACCCGCGCCAGGTCCGGGCCGGTACGCTTCGAGCCCCACTGGAACGGGTGGTCGTAGACGAATTCGCCCGCCACCGAATAGTGGCCATAGCGCTCGGTCTCGGCGCGGAACGGACGGATCATCTGCGAGTGGCAGTTGTAGCAGCCTTCGCGGATGTAGATGTCGCGCCCGGCCAGGCGCAGCGGCGAGTACGGCTTCAGGCCGGCCACCGGCTCGGTGGTCGACTTCTGGAAGAACAGCGGCACGATCTCGACCAGGCCGCCGAAGGAGATGACCAGCAGGACCAGCCCGATCAGCAGCCAGGGATTCTTCTCGATCCACTCATGGGAAAATTTCATTGCAGGCTCCTTCAAATCTCAGGCGTGGACCGGGACGCCGGCCTTGCCGGCCAGGTGCGGCCCGGCCGGAATGCGCGCGTCGACGTTCACGGTGCCGCGCATCGTCATCCAGGTGTTGTAGGCCATCAGCAGCATGCCCGACAGGTACAGCAGGCCGCCGCTGAAGCGGATCACGTAGTAGGGATAGGTGGCCTTGACGCTTTCCGCGAAGGTATAGGTCAGGGTGCCGTCCGGGTTCACCGCGCGCCACATCAGGCCCTGCATCACGCCGGCGATCCACATCGAGGCGATGTAGAGCACGATGCCGATGGTGGCGACCCAGAAGTGGGTCTCGACCAGGGCCATGCTGGCCATCTGCTTTTTCCCCGCGAGGCGCGGGATCAGGTAATAGACCGAGCCCATGGTGATGAAGCCGACCCAGCCCAGGGCGCCGGCATGCACGTGCGCCACGGTCCAATCCGTGTAGTGGGACAGCGAATTGATGGTCTTGATCGACATCATCGGGCCTTCGAAGGTGGCCATGCCGTAGAACGACAGCGAGACGATCATGAACTTGAGCAGCGGGTCCGAGCGCAGCTTGTGCCAGGCCCCCGACAGGGTCATCATCCCGTTGATCATGCCGCCCCAGGACGGCGCCAGCAGGATCAGCGAGAACACCATGCCGATCGACTGGGTCCAGTCGGGCAGCGCGGTGTAGTGCAGGTGGTGCGGGCCGGCCCACATGTAGGTGAAGATCAGGGCCCAGAAGTGCACGATCGACAGCCGGTACGAGTATACCGGGCGTTCGGCCTGCTTCGGGATGAAGTAGTACACCATGCCCAGGTAGCCGGCGGTCAGGATGAAGCCCACCGCGTTATGGCCGTACCACCACTGGATCATGGCGTCCTGCACGCCTGCATACACCGAGTACGACTTCATCGCCGACACCGGCATCGCCATGCCGTTCACCACGTGCAGGATCGCCACCGCGAGGATGTAGCCGCCGAAGAACCAGTTGGCGACGTAGATGTGCTGGACCCGCCGCTTGACGATGGTGCCGAAGAACACCACGGCGTAGGCGACCCAGACCACGGTGATCAGGAGCGCGATCGGCCATTCGAGTTCGGCGTATTCCTTGCCGCGCGTGAAGCCCATCGGCAGCGAGATGGCGGCCGCCACCAGCACCGCCTGCCAGCCCCAGAAGGTGAAGGCCGCCAGCCGGTCGGAGAACAGCCGGACCTGGCAGGTGCGCTGCACCACATAGTAGGAGGTGGCGAACAGGCCGCAGATGCCGAACGCGAAGATCACCGCATTGGTGTGCAGCGGCCGCAGGCGCCCGTAGCTCAGCCATGGGATATCGAAGTTCAGCGCGGGCCAGGCCAGCTGCGCAGCGATGAACACGCCCGCTGCCATGCCGATCACGCCCCACGCCACGGTCGCGATGGCAAACTGGCGCACGATCTTGTAGTTATAGTTTAGACTGCTGTCCAAGATGCTCTCCTGATCAATCAAATGGATGACAGTCAGGAGTGTGCTGTTGGGGACCCTAAAAATCCTTGATGTGAATCAAATTGTTCAGTATCGGCTGGTGTATGCAGCGAAGTGTTGCACCCGAGTGAGCAAGGCCTTGCCCGGCACATCCAGCGATGCGGCTTTGAGGTGAATCAAGGTTCGTGACGGACGGCCCACCGTCCCCGGATGGCGCCTTCACACACAGGAAAACACCATGCCGCCTCTTTCGCCAGCCGTACATGATGAGATGAGCAAGCGCCTGCAGCAGGCGCGCGAGGACATGCTGCGCACCGTGCGTGCGCGCACCGAAGCCGCCGAAGGCGACGCCCCGACGATCGGCCCGCTGGCGCACGAAGCGCCGGGCGACGACCGCGTCAGCGCGGAGATGATCAGCCACGAGGAGCAGTACTTCGCCCGGCACGAGTCCGAGATGCTGCAGGCGATCGACATCGCCCTCGGCAAGCTCGAATCCGGCGGCGCCGGCATCTGCGAATCCTGCGGATGCGCGATCCCTGACGCACGCCTGCTGGCCACGCCCACGGTGCGCCATTGCATCGGGTGCCAGGAACGGATCGAGAAGGAACAGCACAGCGGCCGCGGACCGTCGATGTAGGCCGCCCGCGCCTGTTCAGGGCCCCGCCGCTCCCCCGCCGGGCTCGTCGCGTGCGCCATCGTCATCGCGCAGGATGCGCAGCGCCGGCCCCTCCAGGTCGTCGAACTGGCCGCTGTCCGCGGCGCCGAAGAAAATCCACAGCGCCAGCGCCACCAGGCAGACGCTCAGCGGGATGAGCAGGTACAGGGCTTCCATCTCAATCCCTCCTGAGGCGCAGCGCGTTGAGCACCACCACCGCCGAGCTGGCCGCCATGCCGATCCCCGCCAGCCAGGGATCGAGCATGCCGGTGGCCGCCGCCGGGATCGCGGCCAGGTTGTAGGCCGTGGCCCAGATCAGGTTCTGGCGGATCACCGCGAAGCTGCGGCGCGCGGTCTCGGCCGCGTCGGCCAGCGGCGCGAGGTCGCCGCCCAGCAGCACGCCGTCGGCATGCAGCTGGGCCAGCTCGGCGCCGCCGCCCATGGCGAACGAGACGTCGGCGCCGCGCAGCACCGCCGCGTCGTTGATGCCGTCGCCGACCATCGCCACCACCGCCCCCTCGGCCTGCAGCTTGCGCACATACGCCAGCTTCTCTTCCGGCAGGCGGTCGCCGATGGCGGTGGCGATGCCCAGCTGGGTGGCCACCGCCTGGGTCGCCCTCTGCTCGTCGCCGCTAAGCAGCACCACCGACTTGCCGCTGTCCTGGAAGCGCTTCACCACCTCGATCGCCTCGGGCCGCAATGCGTCGCTGAGGTCGAGGCGCGCCAGCCAGCTGCCGGCGGTGCCGAGCCAGACCGAGGTGGTGCCGGCCGGCGCCGAGGCCCGCGCCACGCCGCCGGCCAGGCCCTCGACGAAGCTGGCCCGCCCGATCCGGTACAGGCGCCCCTCGACCCAGCCTTCGACGCCCTGCCCCACCACGTAGCGCACGTTCTCGGCGGCCGGCAGGTCCGGCCCGCCGGCGGCGCGGATCGCCTGCCCGAGCGGATGCGGACTGTCGCCATCGATGGCGGCCGCGATCCGCAGGCATTCGAGGTCGCCCAGCGCCCCGACCGCCAGGGTATGGCGCAGCACCGGCCGGCCCACGGTCAGGGTGCCGGTCTTGTCGAACACGACATGGGTGGCGCGCTCGAAGGTTTCCAGCGTATGCGGCTGCACCGCCAGCACGCCGCGCCGCAGCAGGCGGTCGGTGGCCGCCGCCAGCGCGGTCGGCGTCGCCAGCGACAGCGCGCACGGGCAGGACACCACCAGCACCGCGATCGCGGCCGGCCAGGCGCGCGCCGGGTCGAACGCCTGCCACAGGAAGAACACCAGCACCGTCAGCCCCAGCAGGGCCAGCACGAACCAGGCCGCGACCCGGTCGGCCCACAGCGCCAGCGCCGGCTTGCCCTGCCCCGCGCGCTCGACCAGGCGCACCAGCATCGCCAGGGTGCTGTCGGTCGCGGCCGAGCTCACGCGCAGTACCACCGCCTGGGCCGCGTTGATCGCGCCGCCCGGCAGCGGGTCGCCCACCGTGCGGCGGCGGGTGCGGCTCTCGCCGGTCAGCAGCGCCAGGTCGACTTCGGTCTCGCCCTCGACGATGACGCCGTCGGCCGGCACGGCCTGGCCGGCCTGCACCAGCACCAGGTCGCCCGGCGCCAGCGCGCCGGCCGCCACCAGCTCGGTGTCGCGCAAGGCGGGATCGCCGCGCAGGCGCAGGGCCGATGCCGGCACGCCCTGCTGCAGGCGCTCGAGCGCCTCGGCCGCCTTGCGGCGCGCGCCCAGCTCGAGATAGCGGCTGCCCAGCAGCAGGAACACGAACATCGTGACCGAATCGAAGTAGACCTCGCCCTGGCCGGCAAGCAGCGCGGCGCAGCTGCCGCCGAAGGCCGCGACGATGCCCAGCGCGACCGGCACGTCCATGCCGGGCATGCCGCGCCGGATGTCGCGCCAGGCGCCGGCGAAGAACGGCCGCGCCGAATAGAACACCGCCGGCAGGGTCAGGAACAGCGAGGCCCAGTGCATCAGCGCCGTCATGCCGGCCTCCATGCTGCCGTCGGCCGCCATGTAGACCGGCAGCGCGTACATCATCACCTGCATCATCGACAGTCCGGCCACGAACAGCTGGCGGAACAGGGTCTTGCGGGCGCGCTCGAGCTGTTCGCCGTGGCGCCGCGCATCGTAGGGATAGGCGGTGTAGCCGATCGCGCGCAGGGTGCGCAGGATCCGGCTCGGCGTGCAGGCGCCCGGCTCCCAGCGCACCCGCAGGCGCCCGGTGGCGACGTTCAGGCTGGCCTCGATCACCCCCGGCAGCTGCCCTAGGCGCCGTTCGATCAGCCACACGCAGGCCGCGCAGCGCATGCCTTCGACGGTATAGACGCCCTCGCCGTCCGCGTCCTGGCCGTCGTACAGCGCGAGTTCGGGCGCGTCGGGCGCGGCGCCGTCGGCCTGGGGCGCGAATTCGGTGCGGGTGGCATAGTAGTCGCCGAAGCCGCCGTCGACGATGGCCTGGGCCGCCGCCGCGCAACCCGGGCAGCACATGCTGCGCGCACTGCCGGCGATCGTCGCCGCCCAGCGGCTCCCGCCCGGCACCGGCAGCCCGCAGTGAAAGCATCCATCGCGCGCGTTCGCGGCCGCCGCGCTGTGCGCCGCGCTTTGCGCCACGCTTTGCGCCAGAACGGCGCTCATGCCGCGCTCCCGGGCGCCACGCACAGCGCCTGCACCCAGCTGGCCGGCAGGCCCCCGAGCGCGCGCGCCAGGCCGAGCAGGCCGAATCCGAGGATCAGCAGGCCGCAGCCGATCCGGACCGGGCGCCGCCGCAGCAGGCCGCGCAGGCTGTCGCCCGCCAGCCCGAGCGCCGCCAGCATCGGCAGGGTGCCCAGGCCGAAGGCCAGCATCACGCCGGCGCCGCCCAGGGCCGAGCCGCTCAGCATCGCCGTCACCAGCACGCTGTACACCATGCCGCAGGGCAGCCAGCCCCACAGCGCGCCGGCCGCGAACATGCGTCCGGGCGTGCTTGGCGCGCCGACCCGGCGCAGCAGCGGACGCACCCGGCTCCACAGCGCCTGGCCGCCCTGCTCCAGCCGCGCCAGGCCGCGCCAGGCATCCATCAGGAACAGGCCGAGGGCCACCAGCATCAGGTTCGCGGCCCAGTAGCCGGCGGCCTGCAGGGCGGGCAGCTGGGCCAGCCTGGCGGCGCCGCCCGCCAGCCCGCCGGCCAGCGCGCCCGCCGCCATGTAGCTGGCGATGCGCCCGGCGTTGTAGGCGCCCACCCGCGCCGCCGGCTGCGCGGCCGCGCTGCGCACCGGCACCGGAAACGCCGGCCGCGCGCCGGGCTGCGGGCCTGGCTGCCCTCCCGCCACCGCCAGGGCGCCGACGATGCCGCCGCACATGCCGGCGCAATGGACACTGCCGAGCAGGCCGACCAGGAACACGGGAATCAGGCTGATGCCGTTCATGCGCCTCTTTCGCTTGTCAAACGATCAGATGGTCCGGGAATGGCGCGGTCCCGGGGCGCGGGCCGCGAGGTAGCGGTCGAACACCATGCACACATTGCGGATCAGCAGGCGCCCCTTCATCGTCACGCTGATCCATTCGTCGCCGAGGATCACCAGTCCGTCGCGCTCCATCCGGCGCAGCTGGGCCAGCTCGTTCGCGAAGTACGCCCCGAACACGATCGGGAAGGCCTGCTCGATCGCCGGCACCGACAGCTCGAACTGGCACATCAGCTTCTGGATGATGGTGCGCCGCAGCGCGTCGTCCATGCCGAGGCGGATGCCGCGCGCCACCGGCAGTTCGTTGCGGTCGAGCAGCTCGTAATACGCGTCGAGGGTCTTGGCGTTCTGGCTGTAGGTTGCCCCCACCGCACCGATGGCCGAGACGCCGCAGGACACCAGGTCGGTGTCGGCATGGGTCGAATAGCCCTGGAAGTTGCGGTGCAGGCGGCCCTGGCGCTGGGCCACGGCGAGGTCGTCGCCCGGCTTGGCGAAATGGTCCATGCCGATATAGACATAGCCGGCCGCCGTCAGGCGCTCGATGCACAGCTGGAGCATCGCCAGCTTGGCCTCGCTGTCCGGCATGTCGTCCGGGCTGATGCGGCGCTGCGGCTTGAACAGGTGCGGCATGTGGGCGTAGTGGTAGACCGAGATCCGGTCGGGGTCGGCAGCCACCACCTGGTCCAGGGTGCGCGCCATGCTCTCGGGGCTCTGCTTCGGCAGGCCGTAGATCAGGTCGATACTGACCGAGCGGAAGCCGGCGGCGCGCGAAGCGTCGATGATGGCGCGCGTCTCGGCCTCGGGCTGGATCCGGTTCACGGCTTTCTGCACCTCCGGATCGAAGTCCTGCACGCCCAGGCTGATGCGGTTGAAACCCTGGCGGCGCAGGCCGTGCACCCGTTCGACGGAGACGGTGCGCGGATCGACCTCGATCGAGTACTCGCCAATCTCGTCGGAGGCGAAACGGAAGCTGCGGCGCAGGTGGTCCATCAGCTCGCCCATCTGCGCGTCGGACAGGTAGGTCGGGGTGCCGCCGCCGAAGTGCAACTGCTCGACCTCGTTGATGCCGGCGAACAGCAGGCCCTGCATCTCGATCTCGCGCTTCAGGTAGGACAGGTAGGTGGCCGCCTTGTCGCGCCGCTTGGTGACGATCTTGTTGCAGGCGCAGTAATAGCAGACCGTGTCGCAGAACGGGATGTGGATGTACAGCGACAACGGACGCTTGGCGCCGCGGGTGCGCACGCCGGCGACGGCGTGCAGGTAGTCGCGGTAGCCGAATTCGGCGCTGAAGCGGTCCGCGGTCGGGTAGGAAGTGTAGCGCGGGCCGGATTTGCCGAGCCGGCCGAGCAGGTCGGCATCGAATTCGACGACAGGGTGCAGGGCGATGGGCGCCGCCTTGGGGGCGGCCGGTGACACTTCAACGAGCATGACAAGTAAACTCCAGCTGCGTGCGCCTTGCGGAAATGCAAAGCGACATGATCAGCTGTCAGTCTATTGATCTGCTTCTGCGAAATCCTTGACTTGCATCAAATATGACAGAGACTGCCGAGCTGAAAAATTGACCACCATGGCAACTCGGCAGCGCTTCCATTGCCCTTCCCGCTTCTCCGCTTCGCGGCGCTTGCAGCGGCAAGGCTGCCGCGCTTCACCGCCAGGGCAAGGGAGGACAAATCCTCAAGAACTTTATTCGTAACCTGTGCGACCGAATGAAGTAATTGAATATCAATTATTCTGCCTCATATTTTGAATATGATGGATACATCCGGCAGCGCCCCTGGGACATGCTCGGCGCATCGCTGCCGCACCTGTCCGCGATCAAGGAATTGGCGACGCGCTGGCAGGAATACCATCCCTGGCTGAAGAACGTGGCATCCCAGGCACGCGCCAGGCCCGATCAGTCACTTTAATTTCGATACGATCATGACAAGCACCCAGCTCTTTCCTGGATTCCGCTCGCAGCAGGTCGAGGTTTCTCCCGGCGTGAACATCCATGCGCTCATTGGCGGAGACGGCCCTCCGCTCCTGCTCCTGCACGGCCACCCGCAGACCCACGCCATCTGGCACAAGGTCGCACCAAGCCTGCGCGAGCGCTTCACCGTCATCGCCTGCGACCTGCGCGGCTATGGGGATTCCTCGAAGCCGGCCGGCGACAGCGACCACCTTCAGTACAGCAAGCGCACGATGGCCGGCGACATGCTGCGTGTCATGCAGTCGCTGGGCTTCGCGCAATTCAGCGTGATGGCGCACGATCGCGGCGCACGCGTCGCCCACCGACTGGCGGCCGACCATCCCGACGCCGTCCAACGCCTGGTCCTGCTCGACATCGCGCCCACGCTGGCGATGTATGCGCAAACCACGGAGCAGTTCGCGCGCGCCTACTGGCACTGGTTCTTCCTGATCCAGCCGGCACCGCTGCCCGAACGCCTGATCGAGGCCGATCCGGCGGCCTACGTGAGGGATGTCATGGGGCGCAGGAGCGCGGGACTGGCGCCCTTCGATCCGCGTGCCTTGCAGGAATATGCGCGCTGCCTCGCCCTGCCCGGCGCCGCCCACGGCATCTGCGAGGACTACCGCGCCTCGGCCGGCATCGACCTCGAACACGACCGGATCGACATCGGCAACGGCTTCCGGCTGCCGATGCCCCTGCTCGTCCTGTGGGGAGCGCAGGGCGTGGTGCATCGCTGCTTCGCTCCCCTGCGTGAATGGCGTCATCTGGCCCAGGATGTCGAGGGCGAAGCGCTGCCCTGCGGTCACTACATCCCCGAGGAAGCGCCCGAACTGCTGCTTGCGCGCGCCTTGCCCTTCCTGGCGGCGTCGCAGACATGAGGTCCCGGGCCTGATCAGTGCCGGCTGCCGGCCAGCGCCAGCGCGGATGCAGGCGAAGGCCGGCGCCCGCCCTGGCCATCGTGGAACTTGAACACGGACAGGGCCTGCACCAGGCGGGCCGCCTCGTCCGCCACATTGCCGGAAGCCGCCGCCGCTTCCTCGACCAGGGCGGCATTCTGGCGGGTGATCGCGTCGAGCTGGGCCATGGCGTCGTTGACCTGGGCGATACTCTGTCCCTGCTCGCGGCTGGCGCCTGTGATTTTTCCCATGATGGCGGCGGCGTCGCGGACCGACGCCACCACCTCGCGCATGGTCTGGCCGGCGTCGACCACCAGGGCGCTGCCCTCCCCGACCTGCCCGACCGAGGCGTCGATCAGGACCTTGATTTCCCTGGCCGCCGTGGCCGAGCGCTGCGCCAGGCTGCGCACCTCGCCGGCCACGACCGCGAAGCCGCGCCCCTGCTCGCCCGCCCGCGCGGCTTCGACCGCCGCATTCAGGGCCAGGATATTGGTCTGGAAGGCGATGCCGTCGATCAGGCCGATGATGTCCACGATGCGGGTGGCGGAAGCGCTGATCTGGCCCATGGTGCTGCCGACCCGCTCGACCGCATCGCCGCCGCGGCCCGCCACGGTGGAAGCGGCTATCACCAGGGTGTCGGCGCGTTCCGCGCTGTCGGTATTCCGGCTGGCCGCCGCCGCGATCTGGCCCAGGCTGCTGGCCGTCTGTTCCAGGCTGGCCGCCTGCGCCTCGGTACGGCTGGCAAGGTCGGCGTTACCGGCCGCGATGTCGCGCGCGGCGTACTCGATCGAGTCGACATTGCTGCGCACGTCGCCGACGATCGCCTTCAGGTTGACATTCAGCTGGCGCAGCGCCAGCTGCAGGCGGCCGATCTCGCCGCCGCCCCGGACCGCGCAGGGATGGGCCAGGTCGCCGCCGGCCAGCGCGTGGACGCTGGCGGTGGCGTCGGCCAGCGGCCGCGCGATGGTGCGGTGCAGTTCGGCCCAGGCCACCAGGGTGCCGGCCGCGCCCAGCGCCGCCAGCACCTGCCACACGGTGCTGGCGGCCGTGAGCCCCAGCCCGCCCAGCAGCGCGGCCTGGGCGCCCATCATCACGCCGAGGCGGCGCGTCAGCGGCAGTTCGCGCAGGCCGGCCAGGCGCAGGCGCCAGCCGCCGCGCACCGCCTTGCCGCGCGCGAGCACCAGGCCCTTCGCCTCGCCCGCGCGGATCCTGCGGTACAGCTCGGCGGCCGCGCGCACCTGCTCGCGGGTCGGCGCGGTGCGCACCGACATGTAGCCGGTAATCTCGCCGCCCTGCTTGACCGGCACCACGTTCGCGACCACCCAGTAGAAGTCGCCGTTCTTGCGCCGGTTCTTGACCAGGCCGGTCCAGGGCTCGCCCTTCTTCAGGGTGTCCCACAGGTCGGCGAAGGCTTCGGGCGGCATGTCCGGATGGCGCACCAGGTTGTGGGCCTTGCCAAGCAGCTCGGCTTCCGAAAATCCGCTGACCTCGACAAAGCTCGGGTTCACATAGGTGATCCGGCCCTTGACGTCGGTTTTCGAGACGATGGACTGGCCCTCTTTCAACAGGTACTCGATGCCGGTGACCGGCTGGTTGTTACGCACGACAGGCTCCTATTTTTCCTACAAGCAATGTTTTGCATTCTAGCGAAGGGTATTCACAAATTTTTTGACCTACATCAAAAAGCACAGATAAGTCGTGCGCTAGGGAGAGGAAAAACTTGTTGTCGCACGTCAAAACTTGTTGGCAGTGTAAGATTTCGAAATGGATAACCTTTCCCATTCCCTGGTCGGCCTTGCCCTCGGCGAACTGGCCGACCGCGCCCTGCCGGCCGAACCCGACCCGCAACGCGCGCGCACCCGCCGCCGGGTCCTGCTCGCCACCGGTCTACTTTCCAGCAATTTTCCCGACCTCGACCTGTTCCTGACGCCGCTGCTGGCGGAGCCGCTCGGCTACCTGATGCACCACCGCGGCCATACCCACACCCTGCTGTACGCCCTGCCCCAGGTGGCGCTGCTGCTGGCCCTGCTCTGGCTGCTGTGGCCGGGCGCGCGCCGGCTGCTGGCCGGCAGCGCCGCGGCGCGCCGGGGCGTGCTCGCCGCCAGCGTGGCCGGGATGCTGCTGCACCTGGCGATGGACGCCCTGAACGTGTACGGCCTGCACCCCTTCCACCCGCTCGATGCGCGCTGGCTGTACGGCGACATGGTGTTCATCATCGAGCCGGTGTTCTGGTGCAGCTTCGGCGTCGCGCTGGCCATGCTGGCGCCGGGCGGGCGGCCGCGCCGGGTGCTGCTGGTCCTGCTGGCCGCGGCGCCGGTGCTGTTCACGCTGCAGGGCTTCCTGCAATGGGGTTCGCTGCTGGGACTGGGACTGCTGGGCGGCGCGGTGGCGCTGGCCGCGCGCCTGCGCGGCGCCGCGGCGGGGCTGCTGGCCGCCCTGGCGGCCAGTCTGGGCTTCGTCGGCGTGCAGGCCGTCGCCGGCAACGAAGCGCGCGCGCAGGTGCGCGCGGCCCAGCTCCGGCTCGACCCCGGCAGCCGCATCCTCGACCTGCCGCTGTCGGCCTTCCCGTCCAACCCGCTGTGCTGGGCTTTCGCCACCGTCAGCGACGATGGCCGCAAGGGCAGCTATGCGGTGCGGCTCGGCGTGCTGAGCCTGGCGCCCGGCCTGAACCCGGTCGCGCACTGCCCGGCGCGCTTCGGCGGCGGCGCAGCCGGGCCGGCCGCGCTGGCCTGGAATGCGCACACCGGCGGCAGCCTGGCGCAGTTGCGCGCCCTCCAGCGCGACAACTGCCACTTCGACGCCTGGCTGCGCTTCGCCCGCGTACCCTACCTGGCCGGCGGGATCGCCACCGATGTCCGCTACAGCCGCCCGGGTGAGGCGAACTTCTCCAGCCTGCCCTATGCCGAACGCGCGGGGCAGCCATGCCCGGCGCCGCTGCCCCGATGGGGGCGGCCGCGCGCCGACCTGCTCGGGCTGGAGCCGGACTGATACGCTGTCGAGAAAAGCGTTCCGCGGCAGAGCGGGCCGTCGTATCATCGCCGTGCAGTCTGGCGAAACGACAACCGAAGGGAAAGCGATGAGCACCGAACTGACACTACTTGGATGGACGCTGGTGCTGGCGATCGTCCAGATCCTGCTGCCGGCGACCTTGCGCAGCAAGGAGACGGGCCTGGACTACAACGTGGGCGCGCGCGACGGCCACGCGCCGCCGGCGGGCGCGGTCACGGCGCGCCTGCAGCGCGCCCAGGCCAACCTGTTCGAGACCCTGCCGCTGTTCGCGGCGGCGGTGCTGATCGCCCATGTCGGCGGCCGCGAGGGCGACCTGACCCGGTGGGGCTGCTGGCTGTACCTGCTGGCGCGGATCGTCTACGTGCCGCTGTATGCGGCCGGGATTCCGGTGCTGCGCACGCTCGTGTGGAGCGTGTCGGTGGCGGGACTGGCGATGGTGCTGGTGGCGATCCTGCGGTAGCGCGGGCGGAGAATCCGCCCACGCTACCGACTGAACGGCATTACTGCGCCGGGTGGGACTTACTCCTTGACCGCTTCGACCGGGATGGTCAGGGTCAGGTCGTCGCCCACGTAGGGAGCGTATTTGCCGGCGTTGAACTCGCTGCGCTTGATCGTGGCCACCGCATTCGCGCCGCAGGCATCCTTCTTCAGCAGCGGGTGCGCCATGCACTGGAACGAGGTGACATCCAGGCGCACCGGCTTGGTCACGCCCTTGATGGTCAGGTTGCCGTCGACCGAAGCCAGCTTGTCGCCGTTGAAATTCAGCTTGTTCGACTTGAAGGTGATGCTCGGGAACTTCTTGGTGTCGAGGAAGTCTTCACCCTGGATGTGGCCATTGAAGACCGGGAAGCCGGTGTTGATGCTGGTGGTGTCGATCACGACGTCGACCGAGCCGCTCTTGGCCGCACGGTCCAGCACGATCTTGCCGCTGGTCTTGTCGAAGCGGCTGACCTGGTTCGAGTAGCCGAAGTGGCTGTACTCGAAGCGCGGCAGGGTGTGGGTGCCGTCGATGACATAGGTTTCCGGGGCGGCGGCTGCGCTCAGCGAGACGCCGGCGGCCAGCAGGAAGGCGGTCAGTTTTTTCATTCTGGATGTCCGTGTAGTGGATGGTTGGGCCGGCAGGCATGGTCCGTCGGCGCGGCGAAGCGGCATTATCCGCCGCGTTTCCCCGACGGCCACGCAAGATTTCCGACGGCAGCATTCAAATTATTTGAATGCCGGCTGCCCCGCACTCCGCTCCCCGAGCAGGGCCGCCTGGGTCACCGGGCTGCGGATCTGCTCCAGCCACCACTGCAGCGCCCTGCCCTGGCTGGCCTTGTCGCCGCTGCGCCAGACGCTGGAAAATGTCAGGCGGTGCTCGGGCCGGGCCAGCCGCTTGGCGACCAGGGCGCCGCTGGCCAGGTAGGGACGCGCCAGCGGCAGCGGCAGGTAGCCGATCGCCAGTCCGCGCAGGTGGGCCTCGAGCTTGGCGTGCACGTCGCCGACCGTGAACACTTCCTGCCCGTACAGGGTGCCGACCGTGAGGCCGTCGCCCCGTCCGACCGAATCGGCCAGCACCACCGCGCGGTGGGCGCGCACCGTGTCCTCGGCCAGCGGCTCCGGCGCCGCCGCCAGCGGATGCGCGGCTGCGACCGCGAACACGAATTCCAGGGTGCCCAGGGTTTCGCGCTGCAGCCCGACCCGGTTCCTGGCGTCCAGCACCACGCCCACGGCCAGGTCGGCCTGCCCGGTGACCACCGCCTCGAGGGTGCCGGACAGGGTCTCGGTGCGCAGCTTCAGGCGGGTCGGCGCGTCCAGCGCGAAGAAGGCGGCGCACAGCTCCATCATGGTGGCGCGGTCGATGACGCTGTCGACCGCGATCGTGAAATGCGATTCCCAGCCGGTCGCCACGCGCTGCACCCGGTTGGCGATGGCGTCGATGTCGTCCAGCAGGCGCGCGCCCTCGCGCAGCAGCTCGGCGCCGGCCTCGGTCAGGCGCGCGCGCCGCGAGTTACGGTCGAACAGCAGGGCGTCGAGCGCTTCCTCGATCACCCGCACCCGGTAGGTGAGCGCGCTCGGGACCATGCCGAGCGCGCGCGCGGCGGCCGCGAAACTGCCGTGCTCGGCAATGGAGGACAGCATCGCCAGGGCGGCGGGCGTCAGGGCGTCGCGGGGAGTGGTCATGGCGGATAAGGGTCTCGGCAATTCAAATCGTTTGAATCATGCCATCAGTGGCGGCCCGCGGGCAAGGCGCCGCCCACTGCGCCGCACCGTCTCTCCCCTTTGGACGCAGGCGCGGGAAAGGCGCAAAATGACTGGACGCGGGTAGCCGCTTAGCCCATAGTATTCACAGCCCAACAACGCTCCGTCCCGCGGCGGGGCCCGGGAGTCAGGCCATGCAGCATGCGCACCATGCCCCCCACAGCCAGTGGTACCGCATCGCGTTCCAGCGCGCGCCGGCGCCGATGCTGGTGTGCGACAGCGCCAGCCTGCGCGTGATGGCGATCAATGCCTGCGCCGGCGCCGCCTACGGCTACCAGGCCGACGAATGGCGCGGCGCCGACCTGCTGGCGCTGTTCCAGCCCGACGACCAGGACCGGGTGCACGCGGCGGTCGCCGAGGCCGCCGTCACAGGCGAGGCCGAACTGCCGGGGCTGCGCCACCTGGGCCGGGATGGCTCCTTCGTGCGCTGCCACCTGCTGTGCTACCGGCTGGACGACACCGAACCGGCCGCGGTGCTGGTGGTCACCCAGGACCAGTCCGAAGCCGAGGATGCCCAGGCCAGGCTGGCCCACCTGCAGGACGTGATCGCGGTGTCGCAGGAAGTGACGGGGATGGGCGGCGGCATCCTGAACCTCAGCACCGGCAGGATGAACTGGTCGGCCCAGCAATACCGCAACCTGGGCCTGGACCCGGCCAGCGTGACGCCCTCGCTGGAAGCCCTGCTGGCCCCCGTGCATCCGGACGAGCGCGCCGCCTTCGAACAGGCGATCGAACGCTGCATCCTGGACGGCGAAGCCTTCGAGTGCGCCCTGCCCGTCACCTGGCCCGACGGCAGCGAGCACGTGCTGCGCGCCTGCGGGCGCCGGGTCGCGGGCGAGCGCCGGTCGCGCAACTGGTTCGCCTGCGCCACCGTCGACGTCACCGAGCAGCAGCGCCTGCGCGACCTGCTGGTGCGCACCGAGTCCGACCTGCGCCACGCCCAGGAAATCGCCCACATCGGCACCTGGGTCGCCGACGTGGCCACGCAAGTGATCGAGACCACCTCGGACGAGACCTTCCGCCTGTTCGAGCTCGACCCGGCCGGCAAGGGCCCGGCCCGGGAGCCGTATACGCTCGTCGACCTGTTCGACCGCGTCCATCCCGACGACGTGGCCGGCATGGCGGCCGCGCGCCAGCGCGCCCTCGACACCCCGGGCCTGCGCTACGACCACGAGTACCGCATCGTGCACACGGACGGCGACATCCGCTACGCGCACTCGCAGGCCGACATCGTGCGCGGCCGCGACGGCGCGCCGCGCCGCATCGTCGGCATCATCCAGGACGTCACCGATCTCAAGCGCGCGCAGAACGAGATCCACCGCCTCGCCTTCTCCGACGAAATCACCGGCCTGCCGAACCGGGTGGCGATGCGCCAGTTCCTGGACGCCGCCTTCCGCGCCGGCGAGGAGCGCGAGGAACCGGTGGCCCTGCTCACCATCGAGCTGGCCCACTTCCGCGAGATCAACCTGACCCTGGGCCACATGAACGGCGACACCCTGCTGCGCGACGTCGCCGGCCGCCTGGCCATGCTGGTCGGCGAGGACGCGCAGCTGTCGCGCTGCGGGAATGCGCAGTTCACCGCCATCCTGCACGGCACGCGCGCCTACAACGCGAGCGCGCTGGCCGAGAAGGTCGCGCGCGCCTTCGAGACCACCTTCCTGATCGGCGGGGTCAAGTACGAGATCAGCGCCCACATCGGCATCGCGCTGGCGCCCGGCCATGCGCACAACCCGGCCGACCTGGTGCGCAAGGCCGACGTCGCGGTCTACCTGGCGCGCCAGCACGGCCACAAGGCCATGGTGTACGAGGCCGCGCTCGACCCCTACGATCCGCAGCGCCTGGCCCTGCTCGGCCAGTTCCGCAACGCGATCGAGGAAGGGCAGATCGAACTGTACTGCCAGCCCAAGGTGGCGATGGCGAGCTGCGAGGTGATCGGGGTCGAGGCCCTGGTGCGCTGGCGCCATCCCCAGCTCGGCATGGTGCCGCCCGCCGAATTCGTGCCGCTGATCGAGTCCACCGAACTGATCCACACCCTGACCAGCCACATGCTGCAGGCCTCGATGCGCCAGTCGCACAGCTGGCGCCGGGATGGACTGGCGCTGCCGATCGCGGTCAACCTCTCGACCCGCAACCTGACCGCGGGCAACCTGCCGGCCGACCTGCGCACCCTGCTCGCGACCTGGGGCGCGACGCCCGACTGGCTGGGCCTGGAGATCACCGAAAGCAGCCTGATCGTCGACCCGGACGCCTCGATCGCCCAGCTCAATACCCTGAGCGGCATGGGCTTCCGGCTGTTCATCGACGACTTCGGCACCGGTTACTCGTCGCTCAACTATCTCACCATGCTGCCGGTGAACGTGATCAAGATCGACCACGGCTTCACCACCAACATGCTGCGCGACCCGCGCGCCGGCGCGATCGTCAAGGCCACGATCGACCTGGCGCACGACCTCGGCCTGGGAGTGGTGGCCGAAGGCACGGCCACGCGCGAGATCTGGGATGCGCTGCTGGCCTGCGGCTGCGACGAGGCCCAGGGCTACTACGTCGCGCCGCCGCTGCCGGCCAGCGAACTGCCGGCCTGGGTGCGCTCGACCGGCCTGCATTGCCAGCATGCGAACGCTTCCCACTGAGGCCGGGCTGCGCGTGCACGCTGGAAAAGGCGCGCGAACCGGTATACTGCAATTTTTCCACCCGGGTCCGCGGTTCGCTGCCGTAACACGATGATTTCCGACAAGCTTGCCACTACGCCCTGCTATTGCTCCGCCCTGCGCCAGGCGTCGCGCTACCTGACCTCGTACTACGACCAGGTGCTCAGCGGTACCGGCCTGCGCGTGACGCAGTTCTCGATCCTGGCCAAGCTGCTCAGGGCGCAGACCAACGTCAACCAGCTGGCGCGGGCGATGGTGATGGACCGCACCACCCTGGCGCGCAACCTGCAGCCGCTGGTGCGCGAGGAGCTGGTCAGCATCCGGCCGAGCGCCCTGGACCGGCGCGAGCGGGTCATCGAACTCACCGGGCGCGGACGCGAGGTGATCGAGGGCGCCATGCCGGCCTGGGAACGCGCCCAGCAGCAGTTCGCCGAGCGCTTCGGCGCGCTCGAGGTCGAACAGTTGCGCGCCATGATGGCGGCGGTGGTCGCCAGCGGCGTGCACGACCTGGTCGGCGCGCCGGCGGCCGCCGAGGACTGAGACTCTCCTCTCCCTTAAGTAAGAACCGCTGCAGGTCCGCAAATAGGTGTATATACTCTCACTTGCATTTTCGAAGCTTCATCTTCCACCATTGCATGAGAGGAAAACCCATGACCCAACGCGACATCGTCCTGTGCGCTCCGCTGCGCACCGCCATCGGCGCCTTCAACGGCAGCCTGAAGACCGTTCCCGCCACCGAACTGGGCGCCACCGTCGTGCGCGGCGTGCTGGCCCAGGCGAGCCTGGATGCGCGCCAGGTCGACGGCGTCATCCTCGGCAACGTGGTCCAGGCCGGCAACCGGATGAACCCGGCGCGCCAGGCGGCGATCCATGGGGGCCTGGGCGTGAACGTACCGGCCATGACCCTCAACCGGGTGTGCGGTTCGGGGGCGCAGGCGATCGCCAGCGCGGCGGCCGAGATCCTGGCCGGCCAGGGCGAGCTCCTGATCGCCGGCGGCATGGAAAACATGGACCAGGCGCCCTACCTGATGCCGCAGGCGCGCTGGGGCGCGCGCATGGGCCACACCGAGATCCTCGACAGCCTGCTGTACGACGGCCTGAACGACGCCTTCTCGGGCAAGCACTCCGGCTGGCATACCGAGAACCTGGTCACCCGCTGCGAGATCGGCCGCGACGAGCAGGACCGCTGGGCGGCGCGCTCGCAGCAGAGCTTCGCCGCGGCCCAGGCGGCCGGCGCCTTCGCCGCCCAGATCGTGGGCGTCGAGGTGCCGCAGAAGAAAGGCAGCATCGTGTTCGACCGCGACGAGGCGGTGCGCCCCGAGACCACCATCGAGACGCTGGCCAGGTTGCGCCCGGCCTTCCAGGACGGCGGCACGATCACGGCCGGCAATGCCCCGGGCCTGAACAGCGGCGCGGCCGCCACCGTGGTGACCCACCGCGCCCACGCCGACAAGCTGGGCCTGCAGCCCTTCGCGCGCCTGGTGGCGGTCGGCGTGGCCGGCGTCGAGCCCGACATGTTCGGCCTCGGCCCGGTGCCGGCGATCCAGCTGGCGCTGGCGCGCGCCGGCTGGCGCCTGGAAGACGTCGACCGCTTCGAGATCAACGAAGCCTTCGCCGCGGTGCCGCTCGCGGTCGCCAAGGCGCTGGGCATCCCGCACGACGCCATCAACATCGACGGCGGCGCGGTGGCCCACGGCCACCCGATCGGCGCCAGCGGCGCGGTGCTGACCGTCAAGCTGCTGCACGCGATGCGGCTGGGCCAGGCGAAGCGCGGCATCGTCTCGCTGTGCATCGGCGGCGGCCAGGGCATCGCGCTGGCGCTCGAAGCGCTGTAAGGACGGCGGCCGGCCCGGCGCCTACTTGAGCCCGGACCGGCGGCGCCGGATGATGTCGCCCGCCACCATGAACACGCCGTCGCCCTTGTAGTGCAGGGTCTGGGGGTGCTTCGGCGTGGCGGCGGCGCGGGCCGCGACCACTTCGAAGATGAAGAAATCGTACCGGTCGACCAGGCTGTCGTCGTACAGCCGGCATTCGAACTGGGCGTGGCACTCGCCGATGGCGAGCGCGCCCACCACCTCGGCCGCTTCCGGCGTCAAGCCGAAGCAGGCGAACTTGTCGATGTCGGCCCCGCTCGTGGAGCCGATCCCGAGCACCTGTTCGGTCAGCGCCGTCGTCGGCAGGTTGATCACGCATTCGCCGCTGGCGCGGACCAGCCCGTAGCTGTGGTTGGCCGAGGAAATCACGCAGCCGACCAGCGAGGGGCTGAATTCCATCACCGTATGCCAGCCCATCACCATGATGTCGCGCTCTTCCCCGTGCGCGGACGAGACCAGCACCACCGGTCCCGGTTCCAGGTAGCGCCGCACCTGTTCGAGCGGCATGGCATGCTTGCGCGGCATCTCACCTCCCTATCGCAGGGTGCGAGGGCATGACGCCGCCGCGCCCCGCTTGTCGTCAGCGCGCCTGCATTTCCCCGGCCAGGGTGCGCACCAGTTCACCAGCCGGCATTTCACGCGCCAGCGCGAAGCCCTGCCCGGCCCAGTTGACCGAATAATCCTGCACCCCGCGCGCCGCGGCCGCGGCATGCAGGGCCTTGGCGGCGTCGTAGGCGATCGGGTAGTCGGGGATGGGTGGATGGCCGGCCGCGCCGACCGCGTCGAAGAACGGGTTCACCAGGCCGCGCGCCGGGCGCCCGGAGATGGCGGCCGTGATCGCGGTGTCCAGTCCTTCGCCGCCCTGGCGCATCAGGCCGCGGTGGTGCGGCGTGGCCGAGGATTCCGGGCACAGGATGAAGGCGGTGCCCAGCTGGGCGCCGCTGGCGCCCAGGCGCAGCACCGCATCGATGCCCTGCCCGTCCATGATGCCGCCCGCCGCCACCACGGGGATGCGCAGGCGCGCGGCGAGCAGGCGCACCAGCGCCAGGGTGCCGATCGCCGGGTCGGGCCGCTCCGTGTCGAACACGCCGCGGTGGCCGCCGGCTTCATAGCCCTGCGCCACCACCACGTCGATGCCGGCCGCCTCGATCCGGCGCGCTTCTTCCAGCGAAGTGGCGCTCGCCATCAGCACGATGCCGGCGCCGTGCAGGGCTTCGACCTGCTGCGCGGTCGGCAGGCCGAAATGGAAACTGACCACCGCCGGACGCTCGCTCACCAGCACCTCCAGCATGGCGGGGTCGCCGAGGAAGCTGGTGTAGATCTCGCGCAGGCTGGCCGGCGCCTGGGCGCCCTGGGCTGCGAAGCGCGGCCGCAGGTAATCCAGCCAGGCCGCTTCGCGCGCCGGATCGGCCTGGGCCGGGCGGTGGGTGAACACGTTGACGTTGAAGGGCTTGCCGGTGAGCTTGCGCACCTCGGCGATCGCGGCGCGCGCCTGTTCGGCGTTGCCGGCGCCGACGGCGATCGAGCCGAGCGCGCCGGCCTCGGACACGGCGGCGGCCAGGCGCGGCGTGGAAACGCCGGCCATCGGCGCCTGGATGATGGGGTGGCGGATGCCCAGCAGGGACGTCAGTGCGGTCATGGTTACCTCGATAGAACAGAGTTGACGATGGCTCGAGTATAGGCTGGCTTTACTATCCGATAATCAAGTATAAGGAAATTCTGCTGATACGCCATGTAACGAATGGCGCGGCCGCGGTGCTCCTCCTGCCCAGCCGTTCGCGGGCGCGTGCGGAATCCGGCGATTCATTACATCGTGTATCGATTGTCTTTCCCAAGTCCATCTTTTTCCGGCTTGGGCGCCGGCCTATAGTGGCATCCATGGACGGCGCGCTGCACCACGGGGCGCAGGCGCCGCCCCCACCATCCACCGCACAAAGGAGAACGTCATGCCCTACATCCTGATCCAGGTGACCGACGAAGGTGTCACCAAACAGCAGAAGGAACAACTGATCGCCGGCGCCACCGACCTGGTCGTCAAGGTCCTCGACAAGGATCCCGAATCGACCTTCGTCGTCATCGACGAAGTCAATACCGACAACTGGGGCCACGGCGGCGAGATGGTGACCCTGCGCCGCCAGCGTGCGGCCGCCAGGAAACAGGCCGGTTGAGGCAACCGGGGAACCGTGACCGCCGGCGTTACCGCGTCACTCTTCCTGGAACGCTTCCTCGCGCTTGCTCCTGATCGAGGGCAGCGCGACGATCACGACCAGGATCACGGTGGCGGCGAGCAGCGCCAGCGAAATCGGGCGCGTGAAGAACACGCTGAAGTCGCCGTGCGACAGCAGGAGGGCGCGGCGGAAGTTCTCCTCCATCATGGGCCCCAGTACAAAGCCCAGCATCAAAGGAGCGCCCTCGCAACCGAGCTTGATGAACACATAGCCGAGCACCCCGAATCCGGCCGTCATGAAGACGTCGAAGCTGCTGTTGTTGACGGTGTAGACGCCGATGCAGCAGAACACCAGGATGGCCGGGTAAAGAAAACGGTATGGCACGGTCAGCAGCTTGACCCAGATGCCGATCAGCGGCAGGTTCAGCAGCACCAGGATCACGTTCCCGACCCACATCGAGACGACCAGTCCCCAGAACAGGGGGGGATTGCTGGTCATGACCTGTGGGCCCGGCTGGATGTTGTGGATCATCATGGCGCCCACCATCAGCGCCATTACCGCGTTCGGTGGAATTCCCAGGGTCAGCAGCGGGATGAACGAGGTCTGGGCGGCCGCATTGTTCGCCGACTCCGGGCCGGCCACGCCTTCGATGGCGCCCTTGCCGAACTCGGCCTTGTTCTTGCCGACCTTTTTTTCCAGGGAATACGCGCCGAACGCCGCCAGCGCCGCGCCACCGCCGGGGAGGATGCCGAGCGCGGAGCCGAGCGCCGTCCCGCGCAGGATCGGTGCGATCATGCGGCGGAAGTCATCCTTGCTCGGGAACATGCTGGTCAGCCGGTTGGTGAACACTTCCCGCTGTCCCTTCTGCTCCAGGTTGGTAATCACCTCGGCGAAGCCGAACACCCCCATCGCGACGGCGACGAATCCGATCCCGTCGGCCAGCTCCGGGATATCGAACGCGTAGCGCGAAGCGCCGGAGTTGATGTCGGTGCCGACCGTGCCGCCCAACAGCCCAAGGCAGATCATCCCGATCGCCTTCGGCAGCGATCCCGCCGCCAGGACCACGGCGCCGATCAGTCCCAGCACCATCAGCGAAAAATACTCGGCCGGTCCGAACTGGAAGGCGACGTCGGCCAGCGGCACGGCGAACGCGGCCAGCATCAGGATGCCGACGCAGCCGGCGAAGAACGAGCCGGCAGCGGCGGTGGTCAATGCCACGCCGCCCCTGCCGCGGCGCGCCATCTGGTAGCCATCGATGCAGGTGACGACGGAGGACGTCTCGCCGGGCAAATTGACCAGGATCGCCGTGGTGGAGCCGCCATACTGGGCGCCGTAATAGATCCCCGCCAGCATGATGAGGCCGCCCAGCGGCGGCAAGGCGTAGGTGGCGGGAAGCAGCATCGCGATGGTCGCGACCGGGCCAAGCCCGGGAAGCACCCCGATCAGGGTGCCGATGATGGCCCCGATGAGGCAATACACGAGGTTCATCGGGATGCTCATCGTGATGCCGAACAGCGTCAGCGTTTCGGATGCCAGCACCGCGCCGAAGCCGATGGAGAGATGGGAAAGAAGATCGTTCATGGTGAATCCTCAGGCGCTGAACACGGCCGGCCAGATGGGAAACTGCAGTTTGAGGGCGTAGATGAAGACGAACAGGCTCAGGGCGATCAGGAAGGCCGCGTTGGCGATCGCGGCCTTCCACGAGAATTCATGGCTGGCATAGCTGGAGACGCCGACCACCATCAGGATGCAGAGCACGAGGCCGAGCGCTTCGAGCAGCAGGCCGAACAGCACCACCGAGCCCAGGACCAGCAGCAGCGTGGTCCAGGCGAAGCGGTTCACCTTCTGTTCCTCCGCCTTCGGCGACAGCGCGCCGGCGGCGACGAACAGGCCGATCAGGGTCATGAGCACACCCAGCAAGGTGGGAAAATAACCGGCGCCCATGTCCGCGGCCGAGCCGAAGGCATACCGGGTGCCGAAGCCGGCGAACAAGAGTCCGAAGGCGGTGAACAGCAGGCCCGCCCAAAAGTCCTGTTGATTTTTGATCTGCATGATGTGATGTACGAACGAATCTCGCCCTGTGTCGCCTAGAAGGTGTGATTGATGCCGAGACGGAATTCACGCCGGTTATACGTATCCGTGGCGGCGATGCCCTCGGCAATCGACTTCCTGCCGCTGGACTCGGCCAGTTCGGTGTACAGGCGGGTGCGTTTCGACAGCGAATACAGGTAGGCAAAGCCAAGGACGCGCCGGTCGGCTTCGAAGGTCGAGGTCGCCGTCGTCCGGAACGGCTTGCCGTCGCGCAGCCGGTACGAGGCCAGGAAGCTGTGTTGCCGGATCGGGATGGTGACGCCCAGCAGGTAGGTGTCCGCATCGGGCCGCGCCGCAGGATCCACCGTGCTCACGACGCCGAGTTCCTCGGCGATCGGGGAATACACCGAGTGATCCTTCTGCTTCGCATAGGCGGCGTGGAGCTTCACGACCCCGGCGTCATAGGTGGCTCCCACCTGCAAGGTCTTCTGGGTCGGATAGGCACGACCTGCCAGCGGGCCCGTGGACAGGACCGCCGGCTTGATCATGTCAACCGTGATGACGGCATACACAGGCCCGGCCGTGTAGCTCAGGCCGGTGCTCACCGTCCGGGTGTTGTTCCGGCTGCCGGGAATTTCCGCCGTCGGCGCCAGGGCCGACTGGAACGAATACATGACGCCGGCCTGGATGCCGCCGAGCACCGGCGTCTTGTAGGCGACGGCGTTATCGAGGCGAATCGCGCCCGCGGAGAAGGTATTGTTCGAACCGGCGATGCCGAACGCCGTCTTGAACGGGTCGATCGTGCGCCACATGTCGTACACGCCCGCGCCGGCCGAGAATGGCGAGATGCGGCCCAGGGCGATGGCGCCGAGCGTCTTGCTGTCGAGGCCGACCATGGCCTGGCGGCCGAACAGCCTGCCGTTGTACAGCAAGGCGCCGGTGTCCATCCCGAAGCCGACCTCGAGCTGGTAAAAGGCCGACAGTCCGTCGCCGATGTTCTCGCTGCCACGGAAGCCGATGCGGGCCGACTGCCCGCCGCCGCTGTCCACGGCAAGCAGATGGCCGGCGGCGGCGCGCTTGTAGTCCGTGTAGTTCATGCTGGCGTCGGCAATGCCATACAGCGAAACGCTCGACTGCGCCGCGGCGCTGCCCGCGATGACCGCGCAGCCCAGGAAAGCCACTACTTTGTTCATGATGTTTGTCTCCATTATTTTATGTAAGAGAAAGCCTGTTCGTCTCGCGAGGTGTGACGCGTCCCGGTTTTCCCCGGTCCAGGCAACATTCAGGCAAAAAGCTCCCCCTGCATGCCTGTTGGCATGCATCGTGGATTCGGTCAGGAGTGAATCAGGGGTGAGCGCTACGCCGGCGACAGCGCGTTGCCGCGGGCGGCTTACTGCTCTACGGGAATTTTTCGATCACTAATGAGCTTGGCCCACTTCCTGGATTCGTCAGTGGTCATTTCCAGGAATTTTTCCGGCGTGCCCCCGTTCACGACGCCGCCGAGCGCATGGATGCGCTGCTTGACGCCTTCGTCCTTGAGGACCTCGTTGACTTCCCGGTTCAGTTTCGCGGTGATCGCGGCCGGGGTGGCGCGCGGTGCGAAGAGGCCGAACCAGCCGGTGGCGTCGAACTGCGGCAGCCCGCTTTCGGCGACGGTCGGCACGTTGGGAAGCACATCGCTCCTGTGGGAACCGGTCACCGCGAGCGCCTTCAGCTTGCCGCTCTTCACCATCGGCAGCAGGGTATTGGCGTCGCCGGACATGATGTCGACCTGTCCGCCGATGACATCGTTCGCCGCCGCGGCAGCGCCCTTATAGGGCACGTGCAGCATGTCGACGCCCGCCATCGCCTCGATCATCGCGCCGACGAGGTGGTTGGTCGTGCCATTGCCGGGGGAGGCATAGGTGATCGCACCCGGCGTCTTCCTGGCCAGCTTGACGAGCTCCGCGATGTTGTTCGCGGGCAGGGATGGATGCGCCACGATCAGGAAGGGAACCGAGGCGATGTTCGCGACCGGGACAAAGTCACGGGTCGGCGAATACGACAGCTTTCGGTACAGCGAGGGATTGATCGAAATCGGTCCATTGCTGCCGAGTAGCAAAGTGTAGCCATCGGCCTTGCTGTTGGCGACCAGGCTCGCGCCGAGCGAACCGCCGGCCCCGGGCCGGTTGTCCACGATGACCGGTTGCCCCAGCCGCTTGCTCAGGCTCTGGGCAATCACTCGGGCGATCACGTCCGTGCCGCCGCCAGGTGCGAATGGAACGACGATCTTCACGGGCATCGACGGATAGTGTGCGGCGCCTTGGGCGGAAGCCGCCGCCACAGGAACCAGGCATGCCAGGTAAAAGCCAAATTTCAAGAGATTCTTCATCGTGGTTCCACCATCAAACGTAAGGGTTCTTCAGGGTAATGCGTACTTGCGTGGCACCGGCGGCGCATGAGGACGCCGCCCGACGCCTTCGGTCAGTCGTAACGCTTGCGGAACAGCGGGCGCAGTTCGCTCAGCGGCGCCTTGCTGGCGATCAGGTCGCGCATCGTGTCTTCCGCCTTGCCGATGGCTTCGGCCTCGGTCACGACCTGCTCCGCCAGTTCGCCAGGCACCACGCAGATACCGGAGTCATCGGCCACGATCAGGTCGCCCGGATAGACGACGATATTGTGCACGGTGACCGGGCCGTTGATCTCGATCGCCTCCATCCGGAATTTTCCGGTGATCGGGGTCACGCCGGTCGCCCACACCGGATAGTCGAGTTCGCGAATCGCCGGGAGATCGCGCACCGCGCCATTCACGATGGCGCCGGCGAAGCCGGTGGTTTTCGCCACCATGCACGATTGTCCGCCCATGTTCGAGACATCCTTGTTGCCGCCGAAATCGGCGACCAGCACGTCGCCGGGTTCGGACAGGTAATAGATCTCGCGCGTCGACATCTTGATCGGCTCCTTGTCGAGATAGGCACGGGTCGGCGTCTTGCGTTCGGGGATCGAGCGCAGCGTGACGGCGGGACCGACGATCTTCTTGCCGGCCACCAGCGCCGGGATGTGGGAGCCCGCGATCACGCCGCAGATGCCCAGCGAGTCCAGCACGTCGGACACGGTGGTCGTCAGGTCCGGCAGCGCCAGGAAGCGTGCGACGGTCTCCGCGGAGGCGCGCTCGAACTTGATCTTCTTGATACGGTCAGCCGGCACCTGGCCCCAGATGCGGCCTGCCTCTGCATATTCTTCGTAGTCTTTCTTGACGTCGGATGTGCTCATGTGATTTCCATTTCGTAAGTGGAGGTTGAATTTCCGTGACCGGAACGTCAGTCCTGTCCGGCATCGTTTTTTCGAACTGGATCGATCTTAAGAGGTTTTTTCGCACATATCAAGAAAAAGTTTAATTCTCATATTTTGATAAATTGTTTGCGCAACACGGCATCCTGGTGCACACTCGGATGCGCTGGCGGTACGTTTACTGACGGAAAAATATCGATGGCCGGTGTCCCGACTCCCTGCTCCCACTACAATGGTGGCTCTGGACTAATTTTTGTAAGCACAACAAGACCGATGAAACTGGAAAAAGTCGCACTGACTGCCGACGACTCAGCCCCGCCCCTGTCGTCCGAGCCGAAATCCGCGGAACGCGAGAATTCCGCGAGTTCGTCGTCGAAGATCCTGAACATCCTCGACCTGTTCAACATCGATCGCACCACCTTGCATGTGCAGGATGTCGCCGCCCTGTTCGGCGTCAGCCAATCCACGGCCTACCGCTACCTGAAGGAGCTGTCCAGTGCGGGATTTCTTGCGCAGCTGGGCAAAGGAAATTATTCGCTGGGACCGAAGATCGTCGAGCTGGAGCGCCTGCTGCGCCTGACCGACCCCTTGTTCGTGGCGGGCACCCTGGCGATGTCGAACCTGCAGCAGTATTGTGCGAACCGCGCGCTGCTGTTGTGCACGCTGTACAACGATCGTGTCCTGTGCATCTACAAGACCGGTGCCGACGCCATCCGGACGGACAGCGAATCGATGCCGATCCTGCGCGACCGCGGCACCCCGTTTCCCTTGTTCCAGGGCGCGGGCTCCCAGGCCATCCTTGCGCATCTACCGGCGCATACGATCAAGTCGCTCTATCTCTCCAGCCAGGAAGCCATCGCCGATGCGCGACTTGGGTCGACGTGGAAAGAATTCAGGGACAAGCTGTCGCAGATACGCAAGAATGGCTACGCGATGCACACAGGGAAGATCAACACGAAGATGCTGGGCGTGGCAGTGCCCATCGTGCTGCAGTCGGGCGAGGTGACGGGAAGCCTGCTGATGTTGACGCAAAATACCAGCGAGGAAATCGACGAGCTCGGGAACATCGTGCCGCAACTGCAGGCGCAAGCCACCGCGATCAGCAAGCACATCGTCGTACTGCAGGAGGCGCAGGCCGCGCGCAATCCCTAAGTACTCGCCTGGCCCTATCCGAGCCCGCCCAATGACTCGGTCCCCTTGGCGCGCAGGATGGCCGAGATCCGTTGCATGACCGGGGAAATATAGCCCGTCTTTCGATACGTGAGCCCGAGCCGGCGCTTCATGGTCGTTTCGGGCAGTTCGACTTCGCGCAGGTTCGCCCTCTCCGAGCGCAGGTTGAAGCGCGACACGAAGCCCAGCAGATGCGTCTTCTCGATGATCGGAAGAATCATGTTCAAGACGTTCGATTCGATCTGGACGGTTGGCCGCGCCAGGCCCTTGCGGGCGAAGGCCTGGTCGAGGAACTGCCGGCTCGCCACCGTTGTCGCGGGCAATAGCCACTTGTAATCGAGCAAATCCTCCAAGGTATAGCTGCCCCTGAAAATGGGATGATCCTTGCTGGTCATGACAACGGCCTCGTCTTCGGCGAACTGTTCCGACTCCAGCTCCTCGTCGGCGTCGACCACCGGACCGACGACCAGGTCGAGCTGGCCATCCCGCAGCGCGCCGAGGATGGCATCGTTCATGGCCACCATCAGTTCCACATTCACCTCGGGCGCTTCCGCCAGGAGTTCCTGGAACACGACAGGCATCAGGTGTTCGGCGACCGTCGGGACACATCCCACGCGCAGGGTTCCCCGCAATCCATTGGCATGTTCCTGCATCTCGCGCGACGTGTCCTCGACCATGAGCGCGAGCTGGCGCGTCCGGGCAAGCAACACGGCGCCGGCCGCCGTCAGGCGCATGTTGCGTCCGCTCTTCTCGAACAGCTGCGCCCCCAGGTCCGCCTCGAGCCGGTCGATGCATTTGGTCAGCGCCGGCTGGGTCCGGAACAATCGTTCCGCGGCGCGCCCCAGGTTGGCCTCGGTCGCGATCACCTCGAAGTAGCGCAAATCCCGGAAATCCATGATCTATTCCTGAAAGTTTAAGAATTCAAAAAATAAGTGAATATTCATTATAGATCGCTCTTCCTATACTTGGCTCACATAACAAGCCGTGCCGCCGAAAGGCTGGATACGAGCGCCAGGCAGGAGACGCCATCGACCGCACACCGGGCCGCTTTTGCGCCGGTCCTCCTGTAGACGCACGTAGGCGGCACGGCAGGTTCAACCGTCCCAACTACTACAGGATCAACCATGAGTCATTCCACCCCTCCAGACGTCATCCGTGATTTCGAGCGTGTCGATTCCGGCCTGGTCAAGGCCGCCGCCCACTACCAGGCCTCGATCCTGGCCGACGTGGCCGGCCGCCGCGGCACCCTCGGCAGCAGGATCGCTCCCCTTGCTCCCGCCATGCGGATCGCCGGACCGGCGTTGACCGTCGAGGTCCGTCCCGGCGACAATCTCATGATCCATGCGGCGATGTCGCTGGCCAAGCCCGGCGACGTGCTGGTCATCGACGGCAAGGGCGATGAAACCTGTGCGCTGATGGGCGAGATCATGGTGTCCCAATGCATGGCGTTGGGAATCGCGGGCGTCGTCGTCTACGGCTCGGTGCGCGACACGGAAGCCATCCGCGAGCTGGGCTTCCCCATGTTCGCTGTGGGCGCCAACCCGAACGGTCCGACCAAGCTGGTGCCGGGACGGGTCAACCACCCGATCTCGGTCGGCGGCACGGTGGTGCACCCGGGCGACCTGATCGTCGCCGACGCCGACGGTGTCGTGGTCGTCGAAACCAGCAAGGTGCCGGCCGTGGTCGAATTGGCCGCGAAGAAAGTCGCTGACGAGACGGCCCGTATCCAGGGTATCCGCAGCGGTCAACAACTGCGCCCGAGCTGGCTCGACGACGCCCTGCGCAAGGCCGGCGTGGTGCTGGAAGGAGCCGCATCGTGAGCGCCCGACCAGCCGCCATCAACGCCAGGGACGTGATCCTGGTGACCGGGGCCGACCTCGCTCCACAGGCACTCGAGTTGCTGTCCGGCTTCGACGTCGTCTATGCCGGCAAGGAATGCGGCGAAGACCTGCTCGAATCCCTGTGCCGCCAGTTCCAGCCGGTCGCCCTGATCGTGCGCTACGGCCGCATCTCGGCCCGGGTCATCGCCGCGTCCCGGCGACTGCGGGTGATCTCGAAGCATGGCACCGGCATCGACAATATCGACGCCGCGGCCGCCAGGGCGCAGAGCATCGCGATCCGGGCCGCCGTCGGCGCCAATGCGGCGGCCGTCGCCGAACACACCTGGGCCCTGATCCTGGCCTGCGCCAAGGGCGTGGTGCACCTGGACGGTCGCATGCGCGCCGGCCATTGGGACAAGGCGGTCCACAAGAGCCTGGAACTGAAGGGACGGACGCTGGGCCTGGTCGGGCTGGGCGCCATCGGCCGGCAGGTCGCCGTCACCGGCGCCGCGCTGGGCATGCGGGTCGTGGCCTACGATCCCTGCGCCACCGCCGTCCCCGAGGGCATCGCACTGCGCGAGCTGGACGAGGTCATCGCCAGTGCCGACGTGCTGTCCCTGCACTGCCCGCTGACGCAACAGAACGCCAGGCTGATCAATGCCGGGACCCTGGCGACGATGCGCGATGGGGCCATCGTGGTCAACACGGCCCGGGGCGGCCTGATCGACGAAGCCGCGCTGGCCGAGGCACTGCGCAGCGGCAAGCTGCGCGCCGCAGGACTCGACAGCTTCCAGGTCGAACCCTTCACCGGCGGCCATGAATTCACCGGCCTGCAGAATGCGATCCTCACGCCGCACATCGCCGGCGTGACGGCGGATGCCTATGTCGGCATGGGCACCGGTGCGGCGCAAAACATCCTGGACGAGCTCGCACGTTAAGCCTGGCCGGTAGCGGAACAAGAATGCGCGCATCCGGGCGCATTCGAAGACAGGTAGTTTGGAGGAAAAGAATGAAGACAATGAAAAACGACGACGCCCTGGAAAAGGAGACCGTCAGCAGGGTCACCTGGCGCCTGATGCCCTTCCTGATCGTATGCTACCTGCTCGCGTTCATCGACCGCGGCAACATCGGCATGGCTGCCTTGCAGATGAACCACGATATCGGCGTCACCCCGCAGATGTTCGGCTTCGCCAGCAGCCTGTTCTTTATCGCCTATTTCTTTTTCGAGGTTCCCAGCAACCTCGCCCTGCAAAAGTTCGGCGCGCGCAAGTGGATCGCCAGGATCATGATCACCTGGGGCCTGATCTCGGCGAGCAACGCGCTGGTGCAGGGTCCGAACACGCTCTACGTCCTGCGCTTCCTGCTGGGCGCGGCCGAAGCAGGCTTCTTCCCTGGCGTCATGCTGTACATGACGTTCTGGATTCCCGCCGCCTACCGGGGCCGCTTCGTCGCCATGTTCATGATCGCCATCCCCATGGCCAGCTTCATCGGCTCACCCCTGTCCGCCCTGCTGCTCCAGGCCGATGGCGTGCTGGGCCTGCGCGGATGGCAATGGCTGTTCATCCTCGAAGGCTTGCCGACGGTCGCGATGGGGATCGCATGCCTGTGGTACCTCACCGACCGCCCCGAGCAGGCCACATGGTTGACGGCCGAGCAGCGCGAATGGCTGGCGGCCCGCATGCAGCGCGAACGGGCCGAGAAGAAGATGGTGGCGCATGTCTCGCTCTGGAAACTGTTCCGCAGTAAGGAAGTCATCGGGATGGCGCTGGTGTGCTCGACCGCCTCCGCCGCCGGCTCGGTACTGGGCGTGTGGCAGCCGCAGCTGATCAAATCCTTCGGCCTGAGCGTGATGGAGACCGGCCTGCTGAATTCGGTTCCCTACGCCGTGGCGGCGGTCCTGATGATCTGGTGGGGACGCCGTTCCGACCGCAAGAACGAACGCCGCTGGCATACCGTCATCCCGCTGGCGCTGATCGCCGTCGGGATGCTGAGCACCCTGGTGACCTCGTCGCTCCTGCCCACCATCGTCCTGCTGAGCTTCGTACTGATCGGTGTCTACTCGTTCAAGGGTCCGTTCTGGGCGCTGAGCACCGGCTGGCTCGCACCGGGCTCCGCCGCCGCAGGCCTGGCCGGCATCAATGCCGTCTCCAACCTGATCGGAGGCGGACTGATGGTCAACGTCTACGGCTGGATCAAGGCCTCGACCGGCAGCCACGCACTGGCCCTGTCGCCGATCGCGGTGCTGGCGGCAATGAGCATCACGGTGCTGCTGGTACTGAGCGCCAAGCCGCGCCAGGCTGCACCTGCTGTAAGCAACAAAATCGCGGCCTAAAGACCGCCCTCGGCAACACAACGTATATATATAACTTCAGGAGACAAGCATGACATTCACCGTTCGCAGCATCCTCGCCCTTGTCCTGAGCGGCATGAGCGCCCTGGCATCCGCCCAGCAAGCCTACCCGGCCAAGCCGATCCGCCTGGTGGTCCCCTTCCCGCCGGGCGGCGGCACGGACATCATCGCCCGCGTCGTCGGCAACAAGTTGACCGAAACCCTGAAATGGACGGTCATCATCGATAATCGCCCTGGCGCCGGCGGCAACATCGGCGTCGACCTGGTCGCCAAGGCGAAGCCCGACGGCTACACGATCGTCCTGGGGCAAACCAGTAACCTGGCGGTCAACCCGACCTTGTACACGAAATTGCCCTACGACCCAGTCAAGGACTTCTCCCCCATCGGCACGGTGGCCGACGCCCCGCTGGTGCTGGTCGTGGCCAGCACTTCCCGCTACAAGACGCTGGCCGATGTGGTTGCCGCAGCCCGTGCCAAACCCGGAATGGTGACCCTGGGTACGCCGGGCAACGGGACGGTGGCGCACCTGACCGGCGAACTGTTCCAGAAGGCAGCCGGCATCAGGCTGCAGCATGTTCCCTACAAGGGCTCCTCCCAGGCCATCACCGACCTGATCGGCGGCCAGATCGAGGTCTTCATGTCGTCGATACCGACCGCGCAATCGCAGATCAAGACCGGCACCATGCGCGCCCTCGCGGTCACCTCGGCGCAGCGCGCAGCCGACCTGCCCTCGGTCCCGACGATCAACGAATCGGGGTACAAGGGCTTCGACGCCCGCACCTGGTTCGGCCTGCTTGCCCCGGCCGGCACGCCGGCGCCGGTGATCGCCAGACTGAACACCGAGATCAACAAGGTGCTCGCCATGCCGGAAGTGCGCAAGAAAATCACTGTCGAAGGCGGCAATGTGCTGGGCGGCAGCCCTGACCAGTTCGGCACCCTGATCAAGGCCGAGATCCCGCGCTGGGGCCAGGTGGTCAGGGATTCGGGCGCCAAGGTCGACTAAGCCCCGCTCCATCCCCCAGGCTCCGCCGTCCGGCGGACCTCTACCCGAACACGACAACGATCCGTGCGACCGCGCGGAGGGGCCTTGCCGCGCCTGCCATCCGGCATGAGGGCCTGGCAATGCCCATGACAACAAGAGGAGACAGTGCGATGAAGAAGACCACCCTGATGTTTTGGTTGACCAGCATGGCGGCCGCAAGCGGCCACGCCCAACCCAATGTGACGGTGTACGGCTCGATCGATGCGGGCCTGCGTTACCAGACCAATGTCAACGCGGAGGGCGATGGCCTGCTGACCATGGGAACCGGCAACTATTATTCGAACCGGCTCGGATTCCGGGGATCGGAAGACATCGGCGGCGGCAACAAGCTACGCTTCACGCTCGAAAGCGGCTTCGTGAGCAAGAGCGGCGCGCTCGACAACAGCAACGGCGTCCTGTTCAACCGCACGGCATCGGTCGGGATCGGCGGCAAGTGGGGCAACATCGACCTCGGCCGCCAGTACACCATTGCCTTCCGGACGGAGAAGTTCCTGGATCCGTTCGACCATCACTACACCGGCATCGTGCCCCTGTCCTCGGGCGCCGGCACCACCCTGCCGGAAGCCGCCAGGACTGCCGGCCTGGGCGCATCGTCGTCCTCCGGCACCCGGTTCAACAACAGTGTGCTGTATTCCCGCACCAGCGGTCCGCTCACGCTGCAGGTGCAATATGCGGCCGGCGAGATCGCGGGCGATACGAGCAAGGGATCGGCCCAGGCGGCGGGCTTCATGTACGCCGGCGGGCCACTGTTGCTGGCGGCCACCTACACGCAAAAGGAAACTGCCGCCGGCTTCGACAACCATGCGTATGTCGCCGGTGGCGGATTCAAGGCCGGGAAGGCGACCGTCAAGATCGGGCAGTCGCGCGAACGGCAGGCGACGGCCAGCGCGGGTGAATACCGCAACCAGACCACCTGGGCCGGGATCAGCTACGACGTGACGCCGGCAGTCGAAGTGGCCCTGGCCGCCTACCGCTCGCGCTTCACCAGCCTGGCCGGCAACGGGCAGCGCGAACTGCTGATCCTGGGCGCCAGCCATGCATTCTCGAAGCGCACCAACCTGTATGCCGAACTGGACCTGAACCGCTACGAAGGCGCCCTGGTTCCCGCCAGCGGACAGCAGCGCCAGCGCGGCGCCTCCTTCGGCATCAATCACCTGTTCTGAGGGACTCATGAAAATACGAAACCAAAAGGATTTTTGGGCCGGCATCCTGTTCGTCGTCTTCGGCGGCGAGTTCGCGGGCATCGGCAGCAGCTACGCCTACGGCACGGCGGAACGCATGGGACCAGGCTATTTCCCGACCATCGTCGGCGTGCTGCTGGTCGCGATCGGTATCGGCGTCGCGCTGGGCGCCCTGGCCGCAAGCGCCGAGCTGGACAAGGTCAAGAAATTTTCCTGGTCAACCTTGCTGCTGATCCTGGGACCGGTGGTGCTGTTCGGCGTGCTGCTCGAGCCCCTGGGACTGGTCGCCTGCCTGTTCCTGCTGGTCTGCATTGCCAGCCATGCCAGCCACGAATTCGGCTGGAAGGCCGCACTGGGCAATGCGGCCGTGCTGATCGCGATCTCGCTCACCGTCTTCATCTACCTGCTCGACCTGCAGTTCCCGCTGTGGCCGGCAGTGTTCAACGTCTAAGGACACCAGCATGGATGCCTTCCTGTCCCATCTCTCGATCGGTTTCTCGGCCGTGCTCGCCATGGAGCCGGTCACGCTCCTGGGCGTCACCGCCAACATCCCGGTCAACCTGGTCTACTGCTTCGTCGGCGCCGTCATCGGCACCCTGATCGGCGTGCTCCCCGGCCTCGGGCCGGTCGCCACCATTGCCATGCTGCTGCCCGCCACCTATGCGCTGCCGCCGCTGGGCGGATTGATCATGCTGGCCGGGATCTACTACGGCGCCCAGTATGGCGGTTCCACCACGGCCGTGCTGGTCAACCTGCCCGGGGAAACCTCGTCGGTCGTCACCTGCCTCGACGGCTACCAGATGGCGCGGCGCGGGCGCGCCGGTGTCGCGCTCAGTACGGCGGCCATCGGATCCTTCCTGGCCGGCTGCGCGGGCATCCTGCTGCTGGCCGCCTTTGCCGTACCGATGGCGCAGATGGCCTTCAAGTTCGGTCCGGCCGAGTATTTTTCGCTGATGGTGCTGGGCCTGATCGGCGCCGTGGTGCTGGCCTCGGGCTCGCTGCTCAAGGCGATCGGCATGATCTGCCTGGGCCTGCTGGGCGGGGTGGTCGGCACGGATGTGAACTCGGGCGTATCGCGCTTCGCTTTCGATATCCCCGAACTGTCCGACGGCATCAGCTTCGTGGCGGTGGCGATGGGTGTGTTCGGTTTCGCGGAAATCATCAAGAACCTGGAACAGAAGGAAAGCCGCGAAGTCTTCACCAACAAGCTGACCACCATGTTCCCGACCAGGGAGGATTTCCGGCGCATGGTCGCGCCGATCCTGCGCGGGACCTTGCTCGGTTCGGCGCTGGGCGTGCTGCCGGGAGGCGGCGCCTCGCTGGCCGCCTTCGGCGCCTATTCGCTGGAGAAGAAAGTCAGCAAGCACAGCGCGGAATTCGGCAAGGGCGCCATCGAAGGGGTCGCGGGGCCGGAATCGGCCAACAATGCGGCCGCACAAACGTCCTTCATCCCGCTGCTGACCCTGGGCATCCCCCCGAACGCGGTGATGGCGCTGATGGTAGGAGCGATGACCATCCATAACATCCAGCCCGGCCCGCAAGTAATGACGACCAGTCCGACGCTGTTCTGGGGCCTGATCGTCTCGATGTGGTTCGGTAACCTGATGCTGGTGATCCTGAACCTGCCGCTGATCGGGATCTGGGTCAAGCTGCTGAAGGTGCCGTACAAGCTGCTGTATCCCGCCATCCTGGTATTCTGCTGCATCGGCGTCTACTCGGTGAACAGCAGCACCTTCGACGTCTTCCTGACGGCCGGCTTTGGCGTGCTGGGCTACCTGTTCACCAAGCTGGGTTGCGAAGGCGCTCCGCTCATGCTCGGATTCGTGCTCGGACCGATGATGGAGGAGAACTTCAGGCGCTCCCTGTTGCTGTCGCACGGCGACTTCACCGTGTTCTTCAGCCGCCCGCTGTCGCTGGCCCTGCTGGTCGCCACCGCATTGCTGATCGTGCTGGTCGCCCTCCCGGCGCTGAAGAAAAAGCGCGAGGAAGCGTTCCAGGAAGAATGACCATCCTCTGCGCACCTGCCGGCCGGACCGGCCGCAGGTGCGCTTGCGCATCCATGCTTGTCCGTCTGTCATGCCGATCATGCAATGACAGCAGATTTCTCCTAGTGAGACCGCCAGCCGCGTCCCATAATGAAGGAAGCGGCACTGGCGGACGACGATCCCCCGGGCCGTCTCCTGCTATTGATAGATGAGGACAATCATGGATACCGGCGCAACGGTTCCCCAAGCGATTTCATTTCTCGATTTCGACATGCGGCCAGCGCAGCGGCAGCTTTTCCGGCAGGGCGAGCGGGTCGCCATCGGCGCCCGCGCCTTCGACCTGCTCGCGCTGCTGGTCGAACACCCCGGCGAAGTGCTGAGCAAGCGCACCCTGATGGCAGGCGTGTGGCCGCGCACGGTCGTGGTCGAGGCCAACCTGCGGGTGCAGATCGCGGCCCTGCGCAGGCTGGTCGGCTGCGACGGGCCCTGCCCGCACATCGTCAACGTGGCCGGACGCGGCTATTGCTTCACCGCTCCGGTCAGGTACAGCGCGGACGAACGGGCGCTTCCTGTCGAGCCCGCGTACACCCGGGCGCCCCGCACGGCGCCCGACAGCCCCGGCAGGACCCGCCCCATGCCCGCATGGATGGCGCAGCCGGAGTTCGCCGCCCGCTGAGCGGCCGGGCGGCGATCGCGCCCGCCACGCTTGCGGCGTCGCGGGCGTGGCGCGCTGCGTTCCGCCACCGCCCTGCCGGGCGATCCGGGCGCTAGCGCTCGATCGACAGCGCCATGGTTTCCTTCAGCTCTTCCATCACCACATAGCTCTTCGACTGGCCGGCGTCGGCCACGTGCAGGATTTCGCCCAGCAGCCTGCGGTAGGCGGACATCTCGGGAATGCGCGCCTTGATCAGGTAGTCGAAGTCGCCCGACACCAGGTGGCATTCCATCACCTCGGGAATCGCGAACATGGCGCGCTTGAAGCGGTCGAAGGCCTTCTCCGACTTCTGCTGCAGCGTGATCTCGACGAACACCAGGATCTGCAGGCCCAGCGCCTGGGGCTGCACGCGCGCGTGGTAGCCCGTGATCACGCCGTCGCGCTCCATGCGCTTGACCCGTTCGATGCAGGGCGTGAGCGACAGTCCGACCTGCTCGGCCAGGTCCTTCATGACGATCCGCCCGTCCTGCTGCAGGATCGCCAGGATATGCAGGTCGATGCGGTCGAGGACGCGGTTTGACTCTTTTTGCACGCGCATAAGAAATTTCCGAAAACACGATCATTAACAGAAACAATTATGGCAGGGCTCGCGCTACGATGGAAACAATTTCTGAATCCCTAAAATAATTCGAGGAACATATGCGAGTCATCGTGCTGGGCAGCGGAGTGGTTGGAGTCACCACCGCATACTATCTGGCGAAAGCCGGGCATGCCGTCACCGTCATCGACCGCCAGCCCGGTGCGGGACTGGAGACCAGTTTCGCCAACGCCGGCCAGATCTCGCCCGGCTATGCCACGCCCTGGGCGGCGCCCGGCATCCCGCTGAAGGCGGCGAAATGGCTGTTCCAGCGCCATGCGCCGCTGGCGATCCGTCCCGACGGCAGCCTGTTCCAGCTCGAATGGATGTGGCAGATGTTCCGCAACTGTTCGAGCGACCGCTACGCGGTCAACAAGGAACGCATGGTGCGCCTGTCCGAATTCAGCCGCGACTGCATGCGCGCACTGCGCCGCGACACCGGCATCGCCTACGAAGGCCGCCAGCAGGGCACCATCCAGCTGTTCCGCACCCGGCAGCAGTTCGACAACGCCGCCAACGACATCGAAGTGCTGAAACAGGCCGGCGTCCAGTACGAACTGCTGGCCAGCGAGCAGCTGGCCCAGGCCGAGCCGGCGCTGGGCAACGTGCGCGAGAAGCTGGTCGGCGGCCTGCGCCTGCCGAACGACGAAACCGGCGACTGCCAGCTGTTCACCACGCGCCTGGCCGAGATGGCGCGCGCGCTCGGCGTGCGCTTCGAGTTCGACACCACGATCCACACCCTGACCGCGAACAGCGACCAGATCACCGGCGTGGTGACCAGCAAGGGCACCTACACGGCGGACCGCTATGTGCTGGCCCTGGGCAGCTATTCGCGCCTGCTGCTGCAGCGCTGGTTCCCGGTGCCGGTCTACCCGCTGAAGGGCTATTCGATCACGGTGCCGATCACCGACGCCAGCCGCGCGCCGGTGTCGACCATCCTCGACGAGACCTACAAGATCGCCGTCACCCGCTTCGACGACCGCATCCGCGTCGGCGGCATGGCGGAGATCGCGGGCTACAGCAAGGAACTCAACCCGCGCCGCCGCGCAACCCTGGAGCTGGTCGTCAACGACCTGTTCCCGGGCGGCGGCGACACCGCCAGGGCCAGCTTCTGGACCGGCCTGCGCCCGATGACGCCGGACAGCACCCCGGTGGTCGGCGCCACCCCGCTGGCGAACCTGTACCTGAACACCGGCCATGGCACCCTGGGCTGGACCATGGCGGCCGGCTCGGCCAGCGTGATCGCCGATCTGGTCAGCGGCAAGGCGCCGGCCATCCGCGCCGACGACCTCGCCGTGTTCCGCTACGCCGGCGTGGCCGGTTCGGCGCCGCAGGGCGAACTGGTCAAGGCGTGAATCCGATGCCCGCCTTCGCCGACGCCGCCCGCGCCGGGGCGGTCCTGACGCTCGACCTGGCCGCGGTGCGCGCCAACTACCGCCAGCTGCGCGCACTGGGCGGCAGCGCCGTCTGCGCGGCCGTCATGAAAGCCGACGCCTACGGCCTGGGCATGGAGCAGGTCGCGCCGGCGCTGGCGCTCGAGGGCTGCCGGGTGTTCTTCACCGCCCACCTGGGCGAAGGCATGCGCCTGCGCCAGCTGCTGCCGGCCGGCTGCGGCATCTACGTCCTGCACGGCCCTCCCCCCGGCACCGCGCACGACTTCCTCGAGCACGACCTGGTGCCGGTGCTGAACGATCCGGGCCAGCTGCAGGAATGGCGCGCTTGCGCCCGCCGGCTGGGCCGCGCACTGCCGGCCGCGATCCAGGCCGACACCGGCATGTCGCGCATGGGACTGGCGGCGGCCGACCTGGCCGCACTCAGCGCCGATCCTGGCTGGCTGGCCGGGGTGCGCCCGCAGCTGTTCATGAGCCACCTGGCCTGCGCCGACGAACCCGCCCATCCGATGAACGGCCTTCAGCGCCGCCGTTTCGAGCAGTTGCGCGAAGTCTTCCCCGGCGTGCCGGCGAGCCTGGCCAACTCCTCCGCCGTGTTCCTCGGGACGGACTACCACTACGACCTGCTGCGTCCCGGCGCGGCGCTGTACGGGATCAATCCGCAGCCCGGCGCGCCGAATCCGCTGCGCCAGGCGGTGTCGCTGGCCGCCCGCATCGTCCAGGTGCGCACGGTGCGCGAAGGCGACATCGTCGGCTACGGCGCGCGCTATGTGGCGGGCGGCACGCGCCGCATCGCCACCATTGCGCTCGGCTATGCCGACGGCTGGCAGCGCGCCCTCACCGGCCGCGGACAGGCCTTCGTGGATGGGATGGCGGTGCCGTTTGCCGGAACGGTGTCGATGGACAGCATCACGCTGGACGTCACCGGGATTCCCGAAGCGCGCGTGGCGCCCGGGCAGCTGGTGGAGCTGCTGGGTGCGCGGCAAGGCGTGGACGAGGTCGCGGCCCAGGCCGGGACCATCGGCTACGAAGTGCTGACGCGGCTGGGGAGCCGCTTCCATCGCGTCTACCGGGACGACGACCGCGGCTGAGCGGCAGCGCGGGGGGTCAGCGTATGCCGTCGACCTCCTGCAGCAACGCCCGCCAATCCGTGTTGTACAGCACCCCCACCAGGCGGCCCGTATTGGTGGTGGGATGCACCCGCTGGTGGACGATTTCCGAGGTCTCGGAGGACGACCTGCCCACGTAGACCGTCATGAACTGGATATCCGAACGCGGCCGCGAGGTATCGATCAGGTCGGGATTCATCACCTGGCCTCCCGATCCGTCGCTCACGTACAGCGGACGATCCGTGTTCGATATCGCCAGCATGTAGCCGTCCCGCAGGACCGTCATGCCGTTCCGGGTGCCGACCGGCTGGCGGCCCGCGAGCTCATCCGTATCGTTCACGGATATCACGAGGCTGGGGCCCTCGCCGGGGGTATGGAACGTACCGTCCGGGAATTTTTGCGTCAAGGGATCGGCAAGGTTGACCGGATAGGCGATCAAGCTCGCCTTGCCGGGCAGCGCATGTCCCATCGGTCCGCCCCGCCCGTGTCCGAAATAGGCGCCGGGCCGCAGGCTGGCGCCGCGGATGTTCGCCAGCGCCGGGTGCGCCAGCACGCGGGGAAACACCGCCTCGAGCTTGCGCCGCATCTCGGCCACGCCCGGCTGGTTCAGCTTGCCGCCAAAGCGAGACGGCATGGCGACGATGTTGCCGGGCGCATCGGCGGACGGTGTCGTACCGCGCGTCACGGCGTCCGGACGGCTCCAGTAGTCGGCCATGTAGTCGGCGTAGAAGATCGCTCCCTCGTCGAACCGGATGCGGGCGCGCGGCGGCGCCAGGGGCGCGCCGCCGGCAGCCCCGGAAGCGGCGGCGACGGCGGGGGCCGGCCTGGGCGTGCCTGGCTGGCCCGCCAGGACTTTCTGGAACGCGCTGTTGATCGCCTGTTTTGCCAGGCCGTTGAGGAAATCGTTGGCGGAGGCCGGCTGTGAGGCGGCCAGCGCGATCGCAAGGAGGAGTCGAGGTTTCATGCTGATCCGTGAGTAGAGGGCCGGGGGCAAGCTGCCGTCTGGTGCAGTTCAGTATGAAATCTACAGGCGCCGCCTGTGAAAAGATAACCCCCGCCCTGGGGTCAACGCAGCACGGTCGCGGCGTCGACGAGGCGGACGTCGTGCATCTGGTGCAGGTAGGCGTCGAGATAGACCTTGTGCGACGCCCCGACGATCACCAGCATGCGGATGCCGGGCCGCGCGCCCAGCACGTCGCGGATGTTCGCCGCCATGCGCAGGTTGCGTGTTTCCCAATAGCCGACATACTCGCGCCCGAAACGCTGCGGAGACGGTTCGTTGAGGGCCGCACCGAAATCGCTGTCGAAGACGAGCCTGCCCCGGTCGGGTGCGTTGACGGCGCGATACATCGCCAGCACACCGTCGGATGTGCCGAGCCGCTCGTCCAGCGCCTGGTCCAGGCGCTTGCGCTTCTCCGTGGCCGGGTTGCTCCAGGCCTTCCAGAGCGCCTCGCCATAGGCCTTCTGGTCCGTACTCACGCTGTCGGCGGTATGGTCATCCATGGGATAGACGCGCTCGTGTCCGAGCCGGGCCGCCAGGCGGGCGGCAACCAGGGTGCGTTCGTCGCGCCGGCGTTCCAGCGCCTGCAGCTGCCCGGCCAGCGCCGCATCGAGGCCGTCGCCGGCGCGCCGATCGGCTTCCGGCAGGCGCAGCCACTGGACGAGTGCCGAGGCCCGTTCGCCGCCTGCGAGGAACAGCGCCGCCAGGCGCCGGCGCTGGGAGGGACTGGGGTCGGCGGGCCAGGCGGCCAGCAGCTGCTCGGCCTGCGCCGTCGCCGCGGCGACGTCGAGTCCGGTCGCGGCTTGCGCGGGCGCCAGGTCCCAGCAATAGGAATCGACCGTGTCCTTGTAGCGGTGCGGATGGCGGCGCAGGAAATCGCATTGCGCTCCGGACAGCGCTTCGATCGCGATCGCCTGCGGCCGCCAGCCGGCGAGGCGATCGTTTAACAACTGCAACGTGGCCGCGTCGAAGGAAGACGGCAGCTGGGACAGGTGGGGCGAGCCGAGCACCAGCACCTCGTTCTGCGTGCCGGACGCCGGGCCTTTCAGGGTGCTGGGATCGAAATCGGGACGATGGCCCTGGGCAGCGGCCAGGCCTGAACAAGCCATCGAGATCAACAAACATACCAAGCGGCGCATGCACTTTCTCCCTGTTCATATTGATGATCGTTTCATCATCACATGTTCACGGGGAAAAGTCAGAACTACTTGGTATGCATGCAAGCATCCCGGGGCAGATCGTTCACGACGAATCCCTGCTGCTTCTCAGCCAGTCGCGGCCTCTGGCGTCCATGGCGGCGGCGATGACGTCGGGCGGCAGGCTGTACACCGTGGCCCAGGTGGCGCGCCCGTCGGCGGCGTTGGACGGGAAACTCGTGGTTTCGATCGGCCAGTGGTACTTGCGCTTCAGGATGCGGACGATCGCGGCCAGCGTGACGCGTCCGCGCAAGGGTTCGGCGCCGGTCTGGTCGGTGTTGGACAACAGGACCGCGAGGACGGCGCCACGGGCCGTACGAGGGCCGGGGAAAATGGGAGACTTGCTTGGCATACCGACATTCTAGCTGGGCTCGTCAGTTCACTGCGCCGGAAAGAATTTTGAATGCTACTGTATCCCTCGCAGGCCCATACACAGTAAGAAACAATTCAGCTGCAGCATTGGGCTAAATTCCTTTTTTGAAAGGAATGCGCCAATGTCCCACACCCTTCCCCACCCGCTTGTTTCCCGCACCGCGCCAGCCGGCGGCAGGAGCCGGCCATGAGGCGCCTGCTGGTCTGGCTCGCGCTGATGGCCGGCGCCCTCACCTGCGAAACCGTGCCGGGTCCCTGCCCGCTCACCCCGGCGCGCCACCGCGTGCTCACCGGCGGGGAGGACGACGATGCGCGAAAGTGAACACGTCCTGATCGTCGACGATGACCGCGGCATCCGCGAAATGGTCGGCGCCTACCTCGAAAAGCAGGGGCTGCACTGCACCCTCGCCGCCAGCGGCAGGGAGATGTGGAGCGCGCTGCAGCGCGCCACGCCCGACCTGATCATCCTCGACATCATGCTGCCCGGTGACGACGGCCTGGTGCTGTGCCGCGAACTACGCTCGGGCAAGCACCGCGCGGTGCCCATCGTGATGCTGACCGCGCGCGACGACGAGACCGACCGCGTGGTCGGGCTCGAGATGGGCGCGGACGACTACGTGCCGAAACCCTTCGCGGTGCGCGAGCTGCTCGCGCGCATCCGCGCGGTGCTGCGCCGCACGCGCATGCTGCCGCCCAACATGCAGATCACCGAAGCGGCGCGCCTGCTGGCCTTCGGCGACTGGCAGCTCGACACCGCGGCGCGCCACCTGATCGACAGCGAGGGCGTGGTGGTCGCGATGAGCGGCGCCGAGTACCGCCTGCTGCGCGTCTTCCTCGACCATCCGCAGCAGGTCCTGAGCCGCGACCAGCTGATCGGCCTGACGCATGGCTACGGGGTCGACCTGTTCGACCGCTCGATCGACATCCTGGTGAGCCGCCTGCGCCAGCGCCTGCTGGACGACGCGCGCGAGCCGCGCTACATCAAGACCCTGCGCAGCGAGGGGTATGTGTTCTCGGCCGCCGTCACGGTGCTCGAGGCCCAGGCGTGAGGCGGCTGTCCGCCTTTCTTTCCCGCCTGTGGCCGGACAGCCTGTTCGCCCGGCTCGCCCTGATCCTGTTCGCCGGGCTGGCCGTGGCCCATACCCTGTCGTTCACCCTGACCGTCACCGAGCGCAACAGGGCGACGATGGACGTCATGATGGGCTACATCCATCGCGAAGTGATCAGTTCCGTCGCCCTGCTCGACCTGCTGCCGGCCGAGGAACGCCCGCAATGGCTGCCGCGCCTGGCGCGCAACAGCTACCGCTTCATCCTCGGCCCCGGCGAGAGCGGCGGTACGCCCGATGCGGAGCTGTCGCGGCGCGCCGCCGCCTCCATCAGCGAGGCGATCGGGCGCGACTATCCCTTGAGCGTCAACGCCGTGCCGGGCGAACGCGAACGGCTCCAGGTGCACCTGAACCTGAGCGACGGCACGCCCCTGACGATCGACCTGATGCCGATGCGCGGGCTGCCGCTGTCGAACTGGCTGCCCTACGTGCTGGGCGCGCAGCTGGCGATCCTGCTGGCCTGCTGCTGGCTGGCGGTGCGGGTGGCGACGCGTCCGCTGCGCACCCTGGCCGACGCCGCCGACGCGCTGGGTCCCGACCTGCGGCCGGTCGCGGTGTCCGAAGAAGGCCCGTCCGAGGTGCGGCGCGCCGCGCGCGCCTTCAATGCCATGCAGCGCCGGATCGCGGCCTATATCGACGAGCGCATCCGCATCCTGGGCGCGATTTCCCACGATTTGCAGACCCCGATCACCCGCATGCGCCTGCGCGTGGACCTGATGGATGACGACAATTCCCAGGACCGCCTGCGCGAAGACCTGCTGGAACTGGAGGACATGGCCAAGGAAGGCCTGCAGTACGCGCGCGCCATGCATGGCGAGCGCGAGGCGGCGTGCGTGGTCGACCTCGACAACCAGCTCGACAGCCTGGTGCTCGACTACACCGATTGCGGGGCGGCCGTCGTGCTGGCGGGGCGCGCCGGTGCACCGCTGCGCACGCGGCCGAAGGCGCTGCGGCGGATCCTGAATAACCTGGCCGGAAATGCGCTCAAGTTTGCAGGGTATGCCGAACTGGTCGTGGCGCGCAATGCGGATGGCGGAGTCGTCATCCGGGTGCTCGACCGCGGGCCGGGTATTCCCGAGGACATGCTGGAAGCGGTGTTCGAGCCGTTTTTCCGACTGGAGTCGTCGCGCAACCGGGCCACCGGGGGCAGCGGACTGGGGCTGGCGATCGCGCGGCAGCTGGCGGTATCGATCGGTGCGACGCTTACCCTGCACCGCCGCTCCGAAGGCGGCCTCGAAGCGCGCCTAGTTCTTCCTGCGGTCTGTCCCTGACCGGGCCAGCCAGCATCCGCGGCATTCAGGGTCAGGTCTGTCATTCGGACACCGATCGAGCACCTTTGCTCTATCTCAAAGTGCTGGTCGGTTTATCCCAAACTCGTCAATGCTCGGCTCACATTTGTCACCGCAAGCCGCGCATCACGGGCCATGTCGGAAAGAGGGAAAAAATCTCAGTATACTTAAAGCCGTTCTGAGATTTCGCAAGGGTTGTGCGCCCATGTCCGAATGACAGACCTGACCCTGAATGCCGTTTGAAGAACCCAAAAAAAGCGGCGGGCACTGGGGTGCACCGCCGCGGATGGAGACGCTTCCGGACCGGTCAGGCGCCGCCTTCCCTCCAGTCGCCACCCAGCGCGCGGATCAATGCGACCGTCGCGAGCACGCGCTCCCCACGCAACTGCACCGCGCTGCGTTCCGCCAGCGCCAGCTGCCGCTGCGCGTCGAGCAGTTCCAGGTAACCCGAACGCCCCGCCTCGTAGCGCTTCTGCGCCAGCGAGGCCGCGCGCCGCGCCGAGACCACCGCCTCGTCGATCCGCACGCTTTGCTCGCCCAGGATGCGCAGGCCGGCCAGGTTGTCCTCGACCTCGGCAAACGCCACCAGCACGCGCTGGCGGTAGCTGCCGACCGCCTCTTCGAGCACGGCTTCGCTGCGCTCGACGTTGGCGCGGTTGCGGCCGCCGTCCAGCAGCGGCAGTTGCAGCAAGGCGCCCAGCACCCACGAACGCGTGCTCCAGCTGAACAGGCTGCTCGCAGCCCCGGCCACGCTGCCTCCTCCCGCATTCAGGCTGATGGCCGGGAACATCGCCGCGCGCGCCACACCGATGCGGGCATTCGCGGCCCGCATCGCGTGCTGGGCGGCGGCGACGTCGGGACGGCGCTCCAGCAGCGCCGAGGGCAGGCCGGACGGGACCTGCGGCAGCGTCCCCGCCGCCGGCAGCGGATCGGCCTGGAAGCTGAAGTCCGGCGCCGGCCTGCCCAGCAGGACCGCAAGCGCATGCTCGCTGTTCGCGCGCTGGCGCTGCAGGCCGATCGCCTCGGCGCGCGCGATCGCCAGTTCGGTGCGGGCGCGCTCCACATCCAGTTCGCCGATGTCGCCCAGGGCCAGGCGGCGCTCGGTCACCTTCAGGGTCTCCTCGCGCAGCGAGACGGTCTGGCCCAGGTTGGCCAGTTCGGCGTCCAGCGAACGCAGGCGGAAATAGGCCTGGGCCACGTCGGCCTGCAGCGACAGCAGCAGCGAGCGGTAGCTGGCCGCGCTGACCAGGGTGTCGCTGCGCGCCGCCGCCACGTTCGAGGACACCCGTCCGAACAGGTCGACCTCGTAGCTGGCGCTGAGGCGCGCGGTGTAGCTGCTGGCCGGCGCCGGCGCGCCGCCCTGCCCGGGAACACGGCCGCGCTGCGCGCCGGCCCCGAGGTCGAGCTGCGGACTGCGGTCGGCCTGGGCCGCCGCGAACAGCGCGCGCGCCTGGCGCAGGCGGGCGTAGGCCGCCGCGTGGTCCTGGTTGTTGGCGTCCGCTTCCTCGATCAAGTCGTCGAGGCGCGCATCGCCGAACACGCGCCACCATTCGCCGCGCGCGAATTCCCCAACGGGCCGGCCGAGCTTCCAGGTGGTGCCGTCTGGCGCGGTATGCACCGCGCCGGCGGCGGGTTGCTGCGATTCGCGGAAGCGCCCGGGCACGGCGACCTCGGGCTGGTGGAAGCCTGGGGCCGCGCAGGCCGACAGCAGCATGGCCGCGGCGATCGCGGGCGCCCGGACACGGAACATCGCTTTCATTTCGTGACTCCTTCCGACTCGGTGTGGGCGGCATGGGCCGCATGGGCCGGCCGGCGTTCGAAGCGCTGCGCCAGCATGCGCAGCATGACGTAGAACAGCGGGGTCAGGAACAGGCCGAAGACGGTCACGCCCAGCATCCCCGAGAACACGGCCACGCCCATGGCATGGCGCATCTCCGAACCGGCGCCGCTCGAGAACACCAGCGGCACCACGCCGGCGATGAAGGCGATCGAGGTCATCAGGATCGGACGCAGGCGCAGGCGGCTCGCCTCGAGTGCGGCCTGCACCACGCTGCGGCCGTGTTCCTCCAGCTCGCGGGCGAATTCCACGATCAGGATCGCGTTCTTCGAGGCCAGCCCGACCAGCACGAACAGCGCGATCTGGGTGAACACGTTGTTGTCGCCGCCGGTCAGCTTCACGCCGATCAGCGCGCACAGGATCGACATCGGCACGATCAGGATCACCGACAGCGGCAGGGTCCAGCTCTCGTACTGGGCGGCCAGCACCAGGAACACCAGCAGCACGCACAGCGGGAACACGTAGATCATGGTGTTACCGGCCAGGATGTCCTGGTAGGTCAGCTCGGTCCATTCGTAGCTGACGCCCTTCGGCAGCGTTTCCTTCGCAATCTGCTCCATGATGGCCTGGGCCTGGCCGGACGAGACGCCCGGGGCCGGGCCGCCATTCAGCTCGGCCGCGACATGGTTGTTGTAGCGCTGCACGCGGTCCGGGCCATAGGTGTCCTTGATGCGCATGATCGAGGACAGCGGGATCATCTCGCCCTTGTCGTTGCGGACCTTGAGCTGCTCGATCTGCTCGGGGTGCGAGCGGAACTGGGCGTCCGCCTGCACGCGCACCTGGTAGGTGCGGCCGAACTGGTTGAAGTCGTTCACGTACAGCGAACCGAGGTTGATCTGCAAGGTCTGGTTGATGTTGGCCAGGGGCACGCCCAGCTGCTTGGCGTTGACGCGGTCGATGTCGGCGAACAGCTGCGGCACGTTGATCTGGTAGCTGGAGAACACGCCCGCCAGTTGCGGCGTCTGCGCAGCCTTGGCCTGGATCGCCTGCATCGCCTTGTACAGCTCCTCGTAGCCGACGTTGCCGCGGTCCTCGATCATCATCTTGAAGCCGCCGGTGGTGCCCAGGCCGTTGACCGGGGGCGGCGGCAGCACCAGCACGAAGGCATCCTGGATGGCTTTCATGCGCTTGTTGATCTCGGCCGCGATCTCGGTCGCGCTCTGGCCCTTGCCGGTGCGCTGGTCGGCGGGGTTCAGGCCGGTGAACACGATGCCGGCGTTCGGCGCGTTGGTGAAGCCGTTGATCGACAGGCCCGGGAAGGCGATGGCGTTTTGCACGCCGGGGATTTCGTTGGCGATGTCCGACATGTGGTGGATCACGGCGTCGGTGCGGTCGAGCGAGGCGGCGTCCGGCAGCTGGGCGAAACCGATCAGGTAGCCCTTGTCCTGCTGCGGCACGAAGCCCGGCGGCACCGCCTTGAACATGAACACGGCGGCGACGGCCAGGGCCAGGTAGACGCCGATGGCGGCGGTCTTGCGGCGCAGGACGCTCTTCACGCCGCCTTCGTACTTTTCCGACGAGCGGCCGAAGAAGCGGTTGAAGGGGGCGAAGAAGCGGCCGAGCACGGCGTCGATCATGCGGGTCAGGCGGTCCTTCGGTGCGCCGTGCGGCTGCAGCAGGTTGGCCGACAGGGCCGGGGCCAGGGTCAGCGACGCGAAGGCCGAGATCACGGTCGAGATCGCGATGGTCAGGGCGAACTGGCGGTAGAACTGGCCGGTCAGGCCGGAGACGAAGGCGATCGGCACGAACACGGCGCACAGCACCAGCGCGATCGCGATGATCGGGCCGCTGACTTCCTTCATCGCCTGGATGGTGGCGTCGCGCGGCGACAGGCCGTTGGCGATGTTGCGCTCGACGTTTTCCACCACCACGATGGCGTCGTCGACCACGATGCCGATCGCCAGCACCAGGCCGAACAGCGACAGGGTATTGATCGAGAAACCGAAGCCCAGCATCACGGCGAAGGTGCCGACCACCGAGACCGGCACCGCCAGCAGCGGAATGACGGACGCGCGCCAGGTCTGCAGGAACACGATCACGACCACCGCGACCAGCACCACGGCCTCGAACAGCGTGTGGATCACGGAATTCACCGATTCCTTCACGAACTGGGTGGGATCGTAGGCGATCCGGTATTCGATCCCGTCGGGGAAGTTCTTCGACAGCTCTTCCATCGTGGCGCGCACGTCGCCCGAAAGCTGCAGCGCGTTCGCATTCGGCGCTTCCTTGATCGGCAGCGCGACCGCGGCCTCGTTGTCCAGGCGGGCGCGCAGCGCATACGAATTCGAGCCCAGCTCCAGGCGCGCGAGGTCCTTCAGCAGGGTGACGGCGCCGTCCTCGCCCGTCTTGACGACGATGTCGCCGAATTCCTCGGTGCTCTGCAGGCGGCCCTGGGTGTTGAGCGTCAGCTGGAAGTCCGCATCCTTGGCCGGCCCCTGCCCGACGACGCCGGCCGCGACCTGCACGTTCTGCTCGCGGATCGCCTTCACCACGTCGCTCGCGTTCAGGTGGCGCGCCGCCACCTTCTGCGGGTCGAGCCAGACCCGCATCGCGTAGTCGCCGGCGCCGAACAGCACCACCTCGCCCATGCCCGGCAGGCGCGCCAGCTGGTCCTTGATGTTCAGGACCGCATAGTTGCGCAGGTACAGGTCGTCGTAGCGGCCGTCCGGCGAGACCAGGTGCACCACCATGGTCAGGGTCGGCGAACTCTTGAGGGTGGTGACGCCGATCTGCCGCACTTCCTCCGGCAGGCGCGGCAGCGCGCGCTGCACCCGGTTCTGCACCTGGGTCTCGGCCTGCTCGACATTCGTGCCGATCTTGAAGGTCACCGTCAGCAGCAGGGCGCCGTCCGAGGTGTTCTGCGAGGTCATGTACAGCATGTTCTCGACCCCGTTGATCTCCTGCTCGAGCGGCGTGGCCACGGTCTCGGCGATGACCTTCGGATTGGCGCCCGGGTACTGGGCGCGCACGACCACCGACGGCGGCTGCACGTCGGGGTATTCGGAAATCGGCAGCAGGAAGATCGAGATCAGGCCGGCGACGAAGATCAGGACCGAGAGCACCGCCGCGAAGATCGGCTTGTCGACAAAGAAGCGCGGGAAGTTCATGGTTTACCCCTTCGCGCCCGTAGTGACTGTCGCGTTGGCCGGGGCCGCGGCGGTGCGCATCGGCACCAGGGTGGGCTGGACCGGCACACCCGGGCGCACCCTCTGCAGCCCGTTGACGACGATCTTCTCGCCCGGCTTCAGGCCGCTGCGCACCACGCGCAGGCCATCCACCAGGGGACCGAGCGTGACGTCGCGGTGCTCGGCCTGCCCCTTGGCGTCGAGGACATAGACGAATTTGCGGCTCTGGTCGGTGCCGACCGCACGGTCGCTGATCAGGACCGTCTTGCGGGCCTCGCCGCCGCCGATCTGCACGCGCGCGAACAGGCCGGGCGCCATCCGGCGCCCGGCGTTGGCGAACACCGCGCGCATGCGCACGCTGCCGCTGCGGTCGTCGAGCCGGTTGTCGACGAATTCGAGCTTGCCGGCATGCGGGAAGCCCTCCTCGCCGCCCAGGCCGACGCGCACCGTGACCGCCTCGCCGCGGTGGGCGCGCTGGCTGACGCGCAGGTAGGTCGACTCGTCGCCGTCGAAGCTGGCGTAGATGCGCTCCAGCGAGACCACCGAGGTCAGGACGGCCGACTGGTCGACCAGGTTGCCGAGGGTGATCTCGGCCTTGGAGACGCGGCCGTCGATCGGCGAGGTCACGCGGGTATACGACAGGTTCAGCCTGGCCAGCGCGGCCTGGGCCTCGGCGGCGCGGGCGCCGGCGTCGAGTTCCTTCCGGCTGGCGGCGCGCTCGTCGTATTCGCGCTGGGCGATCGCCTTGTCGGCCACGAGCTTCGCGGCGCGGTCCAGTTCCAGCCGGGCCAGTTCGGCGCGCGCGCGGGCCGCGGCGGCGGCGGCGCCGGCGCGCTCGGCTTCGGCCTGGAACGGACGCGGATCGATCTCGAACAGCACCTCGCCCTTCTTCACTTCGGCGCCCGGACGCAGGTTCACGGCCGTGATGAACCCGGCCACGCGGGGACGGATCTCGACCCGGTCGATCGCCTCCAGGCGTCCCGAGAATTCCTGGGTTTCGGTGACTGCCTGTTCGACCACCAGCGCCGCCGATACCGGCGGACCGCCGGCGGCGGCCGGCCTGGCCTCGCTCCCCACCACGTCCGAGCAGCCCGCCAGCGCGGCAGCCACACCCGCCAGCGCCAGCGCGATACCCGCGGCCTTCGCTTTGTTCAGTGCTTGCATGTCAGATCTCCGTCTTGCTCTCCCATCCGCATGGGGACGGGTTTTCTTCAAATGACAACGCGGCATCGAGGCCGTGACCGGCGCCGATGCCGCGCTCCACGACGCGGCGCAGGATGCACGGCGTCGTGGTTCCGCTGGATTACACCAGGCGGGTGCTGATGTTGATGTTGCCGTGCAGGGCCTTCGAGTACGGGCAGGTGGCGTGCGCGCGGTCGACCAGTTGCTGCGCCACTTCCGGCGCCAGGTTCGGGATGCTGACGTTCATGCGGGCCTGCAGGACGTAGCCGGTGCTGGCCTTGGCCAGGTCGACTTCGGTGTCGACGCTCACGTCGTCGCCGATCTTGACCTGCTGCTCGCCGGCGGCGATGCGGATCGCGCCCAGGAAGCAGGCCGACCAGCCGGCAGCCAGCAGCTGCTCCGGGTTGGTGCCCGGACCTTCGGCGTAGAAGCCGGTCAGCTGGACGTCGAGACGGCCGTCGTCGCTGCGCGAGACGCCGTCGCGGCCGCCGCCGACGGTGCGGGTCTTGCCGGTGTAGAGAACCTGTTCGATGGTGTGCATGGAGATCTCCTTGTGATGTCGTGTGAAAGAGTGTTTAATCTAATGCGATTACGTCGCATGCGATTGATATTACCACAGACCAGCCAAAAAACCAGAGGATCTTGAAGAATCGCGTTCGAGCTATAATATTTCCTAATGTATCCAGGAGAAGATCGATGAAAACCGCCACCCGCCCGCGTCCCGACGACCCGAGCATCCCGAAGCTGTCGCAATACCTGTGCTTTGCCATCTATTCGGCCAACCTCGCGCTGGGCAAGGCCTACAAGCCGCTCCTGGAAGAACTGGGCCTGACCTACACGCAGTACATCACCATCATTGCGCTGTGGGAGGAGGACGACCAGACCGTCAGCGGCCTGGGCGAGAAGCTGTTCCTGGAATCGAACACGCTCACGCCGATCCTGAAGAAGCTCGAGTCCATGGGCTACCTGCGGCGCCAGCGCGACCCGGCGGACGAACGCCAGGTCCGGGTGGCGCTGACCGAGGCCGGCTACCGCCTGCGTGAAAGCGCGCTCGGCAAGGGCCTGAAGGACGAGACCGCGCTCACTCCCGAGGAATTCGCGGCGCTGCAGGGATCCATCGCCGCCCTGCGCGACCGGCTGATCAAGGTCGTCAAGGCGCGCGGCTAAGCGTCCGGCGCCGGCCTACCTGGCCGTGCAGCCGCGCGGCCGCCCACCGGGCCCGGCCGGCGTCGTTCCCGCCGGTCGTCGCACGACGGCCGCTCCCCTCCTCCACCTCCGCCCGCCCCGCGGCGCCACGCCGCATCGCCATTCCCGCGAGCCTATTGATCGCATGCGATGTGATCGAAGGCGCTTGACATGATCGGATGAGCTCATTACTCTTGCTCGGCAATTTATATCGCATGCGATTCTAGCCAGTCCGATATAGATGCATTCACCTCAACCGAGAAAGTCATCCATGAACATGATCAAGACCGCCGCCCTCGCCGTGGCCTTCACCCTGCCGGCCATCGCCAGCGCCCTTCCGCTCACCGTCACCTCCGGCGCGAAGAACGTCGTCCTCGTCCACGGTTCCTACGTGGACGGCTCGAGCTGGCGCGCGATCCACGACCAGCTCTGGATCAAGGGCTACAAGGTCACCGTGGTCCAGCAGCCGCACAACAGCTTCGACGACAACGTGGCCGCCACCCGCGCCGCGATCGAAGCCCAGGACGGCCCGGTGATCCTGGTCGGCCACGACACCGGCGGCGCCGTGATCTCGGCCGCCGGCGGCAGCGGCAAGGTCAAGGGCCTGGTCTACGTCGCCGCGCTGCAGCCTGCCGCCGGCGAAAGCGCCGCCCAGCTGATCGCATCCAGGCCCGCGCTGAACCAGGAGATCCAGGTGCGCGACGGCCGCCAGTTCATCACGCCCGGGAAGTTCCAGGCCGTGTACGGCGCCGACCTGCCGCCGAACCGCACCAACTTCATGTCGGTCGCCCAACCCGGGATTCCGCAGAAGGTGCTGGGCGCCAGCGCGAAGGCGGCCGCATGGCGCGACAAGCCGAGCTACGCGATCGTCGCGACCGAGGACCTGGTGCTGAACCCGGAACTGCAGCGCTGGATGTACAAGCGCGCCGGCTCGAAGGTCACCGAGATCAAGGCCAGCCACGCACTGCAGCTGTCCAAGCCGGAAGAAGTCGCCCAGGTGATCGTGCAGGCGGCGCTCGACGCCAAGTAAGCGGACAGGCCGGGACGATATTTGTGTCGGCGTGTTTCGGTCCCGGCGTTCGACACGATAGGTCCGAAAACCGGGGCAAACACGACATAGCAGGGATACACGGGACCCCTAAGCTGTGAATCATGCGCCACACAAGGCGCACCGAGGAACAGCTCCAGGCGGCCCGCCCGGACTTCCACCCACCTGACAGAAGGAGTATCGCCATGAACCGCAAGTACGCAAGCATCGCCGCCACCCTCGCCATCGCCCTGTGCGCAGGCGCCGCCCAGGCCGAGCCGGCCAAAAAGGCCATGGAGAAGTGCTACGGCGTCTCGCTCGCCGGCCAGAACGACTGCGCCGCGGGCGCCGGCACTTCGTGCGCGGGCACCTCGACGGTCGACTACCAGGGCGACGCCTGGACCCTGGTCGAGAAAGGCACCTGCACCACGATCAAGACCCCGAAAGGTTTCGGCTCGCTGAAGCCAAGGGCCTGAGGCAATGCAGCGCACTCATTCCGTGAGCGTGGTGCGATTCGCCGCTCTCGTCGCCGTCGCGGCGGCCGTTGCCGCACCCCAGGCCATGGCGGCTCCCAGCGCGCCGCCGGGCGCCAGGAACATCGTCATCGTTCCAGGCGCCTTCGGCGACGGCTCGGGCTGGCGGGTGGTGCACGACATCCTGTATCACAAGGGCTACAAGGTGACCGTCGCCCAGCCGCCCCATACCTCGCTCGACGACGACGTGGCGGTGGCCCGCAAGACCGTGTTCCAGCAGTTCGGCAACGTGGTCCTGGTCGGGCACGGGATCGGCGGCGCCGTGATGTCGAACGTGGCCACCGGGGCCAAGGTCAAGGCCCTGGTGTATGTCGCGGCGCTGGTGCCGGAAATCGGCGAGACCTCGCAGCAGCTGATGGATTCGATGCCGGGCGCCACCGACGCGATCAAGGCCGACCGGGCCGGGTTCCAGTTCTTCGACGCCGCGAAGTTCCATGCGGACTACGCGCACGACATGACCGTGAACCGCGCCAACTTCCTGGCCGCCTCGCAGGTCCCGGTCAGCACCGTCCTCCTCGGCACGCCGAGCACCTTCGCGGCCTGGCACAAGAAGCCCAGCTACGGGATCGTCGCCACCCGGGACCGGATCATCAACCCCGACCTGCAACGCTGGATGTACAAGCGCGCCGGCGCGAGGATCACCGAGATCGGGGCCAGCCACGCGGTGCACATCTCGCAGCCTGAAGAGGTGGCGAAAGTCATCGAACAGGCGGCGCTCGGCGCCAGATAAGTTTTTTTACACGGCATGCGTCGCGCTGCGCCGCCCTGCCATCCACCCGCAGTACCCATTAGGAGAATCGCATGAACGCTCAACTGAAATCCCGTCTCAGCTTCGCCGGCGCCGCCGCCATGATCGCCCTGGCCACCGTCGGCATGTCCACCACCGCGCACGCCACCCAGAAGGAACAGCCGGGCCGCTGCTACGGCGTCAACACCTGCAAGGGCACCAGCCTGTGCGCCACCGCCAAGAACGACTGCAAGGGCCTGAACGAGTGCAAGGGCCAGGGCGTCATCGTCAAGACCCCGACCGAGTGCAAGGCGGCCGGCGGCACCCTGACCGAAAAAGGCTAAGCCTTCGCCGCCCGCCCCCGAGGGGGCGGGCTCTTCTCCAGCCAACCCTCAGGTACATCATGTCCGCTCAATCACTACCGCAACGCTTCCCCGGCTTCGGGCTGGGCCTGCGCCGCGAGCATTACCAGGATTTCCTCGAGACCGGCGTGCCGGTCGACTTCGTCGAAGTCATCTCCGAGAATTTCATGATCGACGGCGGACAGCCGCGCCACATCCTGCGCCAGGTGCGCGAACGCCATCCCGTCGTGCTGCACGGCGTGTCGATGTCGATCGGCTCCGCGGACGGACTCAGGGACGACTACCTGGCGCGCCTGAAGGCCCTGGTCGACGAGATCCAGCCGCTGTTCGTGTCCGACCACCTGAGCTGGTCGCGCATCGGCGGCTTCAATTCGCACGACCTGCTGCCGGTGCCCTACACCGAGGAAGCGCTGGCTGTCGTCTGCGACAACATCGACAGGGCCCAGAACGCACTCGGACGCACGATGCTGTTCGAGAATCCATCCAGCTACCTGAGCTTCGCCGGCGCCGAGATGCGCGAATGGGAATTCATCGCCGAGATGAGCCGGCGCACCGGCTGCGGCCTGCTGCTGGACGTGAACAACGTCTACGTGAGCGCCGCCAACCACGGCTTCGACGCCCATGCCTTCCTGGAAGGCATGCCGGCCGAGCGCGTGCGCCAGATCCACCTGGCCGGCCACAGCCGGGGACCCGAACTCCTCATCGACACCCACGACAGCCCGGTGGCCGACGGCGTCTGGGACCTGTACGCCAGGGCGGCCGCGCTGTGCGGTCCGGTGGCGACCATGATCGAGCGCGACGGCGACATCCCGCCGCTGGCCGAACTGCTGGCGGAACTCGACACCGCACGCCGCCTGGCGGCCAGGGAGCACGCATGACACTCGGCGACCTGCAACGCGATTTCCGCCTGTGGCTGGCCAGCGGCGCCCAGGATGCGGCCGGGCGCCTCGCAGGCGCCACCGGCGCCGGCCTGGCGGTCTACCAGAACAACTACCGCGCGCAGCTCGTCGGCTGTCTCGAGGAGAGCTATCCGCAGCTGCGCGCCCACATGGGCGAGGAAGCCTTCCTGCACGCCGCGGTCCGGCACATCGGCAAGTACCCGCCGCATGCCTGGACGCTGGACGCCTATGCGGACGACTTCGACGCCACCCTGGCGGCGCTGTTTCCCGCCAACCCCGACATCCACGAGCTGGCCTGGATCGAACTGGCGCTCGGCGCGGCCTTCATCGCCGCCGACGCCCTGCCCGTCGGCCCCGCCGATTTCGCCGGGGTCGACTGGGACACCGTGCACCTGCGCCTGAGCCCCTCGCTGCGCATGCGCGCCGCCACCACCAATGCCGCCGCCATCTGGCGCGCCCTGGGCAGCGGCGCCACGCCGCCGGAAAGCGCAATGCTGCCCGAGCCGGGGGCGCTGATCGTCTGGCGCAGCGGCTACGTGTCCTGCCTGCGCGCGGCCGACCTGCTGGAGCTCGACGCGCTCGCCACCTTGCAGGTGCACGGCAGCTTCAGCGCCCTGTGCGAGATGCTGGTCGGCCGCCTCGGCGAGGACGAGGGCATCGCCCGCGCCGGCGCGCTGCTGGCCGACTGGATCGGCGCCGAACTGATCACCGGCATCACGGCCGACTGACGCACGTATTCACAAGGAGAACCCCATGTCCCAGCAATTCCCGGCGCGGCGCGCCTTCCTGCTGTCCGCCTCGGCCGGACTGGCCGGGCTGGCCCTGCCCTCGCTGCATGCCGCTCCTGCCGCGGGCGACGCCAAGGGCGCGCTCGCGCTGCAGCGCCTCTCGACCGACCACCTCGATATCGCCTATTACGCGGCCGGCCCGGAAGACGGACGCCCGGTCGTGCTGGCGCACGACTTCGGCTACGACATCCACAGCTACACCAGGGTCGCGCCGATCCTGGCCGCCGCCGGCATGCGGGTGCTGGTGCCGCACCTGCGCGGCCATGGCGGCACCCGCTTCAAGGATCCAGGCGCGCCGCGCTCGGCCCAGCAGGCCGCGCTCGGCAAGGACCTGATCGATTTCATCGACGCCCTGCACTTCCCGGAAGCCGTGTTCGCCGGCTTCGGCTGGGGGGCGCACGCCGCCTATGCCGCTTCGGTGGTGCGCCCGACCCGCTGCATCGGCCTGGTGCTGGCGGGCCTGGACCGCATCGACGAGGCGACGCCCTGGCACCGGCACGTCTTCGGCACCGAAGCCGGCCGCCTCGACCTGGACAAGAACCGGCGCGCGATCGCCCGCAGCCTGTGGAAGAAGCATTCGCCCAGGGCGCCTTTCGACGAAGCGCTGTTCAGGCGCGCCACGGCCAGCTTCGACAACCCGGACTACGTCGGGATCCTGGTGCACGCCTGGCGCCGCCGCCATGGCGGCGCCGAGGCCGACCCGCACTATGAGGCGCTGGAAAAGAAATTCGCGCAGCAGCCGACCACCGGCGTGCAGGCCATCACCCTGGCCGGCGCGGCCAGCGGGGTGGCGGCGAGCAGCGCCGGCATCGCCTTCACCGGCGCACACAGCCACCGCCAACTCGAAGGCGTGGGACACCACCTGCCGTTCGAGGCGCCGCAGGCCTTCGCCGACGCGGCGCTGGAACTGGTCCGCAAGGGCAAATGGCGCACCTAGTGGGTCACTTGGCGACGGGAGTGGCCAATAAAAGCGATGGATTTTTGCGCCAGGCCAGGCGCAAACCGCAGCGATAGCTGGCTATCGCGAGGATTTGCAACAACGCCTGGCGCAAAAAGACGCGCTTTTATGCCACGCTCTGTTGCCAAGTGACCCACTGGTACACACCTACACATCCGATCAAGAGCTCACCATGCATTCCAACACCCATCCCCTGTCCGCCATGTCCACCATGGCCGAACGTCTGCTTCCGCCCGCGCTCCTGCTGCTGGTCGCCCGCCTCTCGGTCGCCGCGATCTTCCTCCGGGCGGGACGCACCAAGGTCGAAGGCCTGTTCTCGATCAAGGAGGGAACCTACCAGCTGTTCGAGTACGAATACGCGCTGCCGCTGATCCCGCCCGAATTGGCCGCCCAGCTCGCGACCGTGTCCGAGCACCTGTTCCCGCTGCTGCTGGTGCTCGGCCTGTCGACCCGCTTCGCGGGGCTGGCCCTGCTGGGCATGACGGCGGTGATCCAGCTGTTCGTCTATCCCGACGCCTGGCCGACCCACCTGAGCTGGGCCGCCCTGCTGTTGCCGCTGGTCGCGCGCGGCGGCGGCGCATTCTCGCTCGACCACCTGCTGCGCCGCGCACCAAACGAGCCGGCCGGCCACTGGCGCGCCCGGCACTAAAGAACACGGCCAGGGTCACGGGGCGGCAGTCCGCCTCGTGCCCGCCGCCGTGTCGTATCGCCGCTTTCTTGTTTCTCAATGTGTCGGCGCGGCCATCCGCTACAGAGCGTCGCCATGCCGGCACGCTGCTGGTGTGTAATCGTGGCCATGCAAGCATTCACCGCGCCCGGGCCGCGCGGGCAACCTGATGGAGGAAGTAATCATATGGAAAACAAGGCAATGTGGGCCGTGCAGGCCTGCCTGCTGGCGGCGGCCGCCTTCGTGGCGGCGGCGCCGGCGAGCGCCGGGGACCGTTCGGTATGCGACCTGGTGTCGTGCAGCGCCAGCGGCGTGTCGTCGGCAGCGGTGTCCGAGGCGCTGAAGGGCCAGGCCAGCACCCAGGCGGCGTCCCGCCCCGCCAGCCGCGAGGCGGGCAAGTCCGCGCAGGTCGCGCGCGACCCGTGGGTGCAGCACCTGGGAGGCGCGGCCGGCAAGGAAGACTATTCGTGCCTGCTCAGCGTGGGCGTGGGCGGCGAATTCGCCAAAAACGGCTTCTTCGCCACGCGCGCGCTTGGCCGGACGCTGGTATTGGGCGGCAAGGAAAGCGAGCGGCGCTAGAGGCGCCTTCGGCCGCAGGCCGGCTACCCCTGGTCGGCCTGCGTTTCAAGCCCCAGGATCGCGCGGTTGCGCGCGGCCAGCACCGCTTCGGTCCTGGCCGTCGCCCCCGGCCCGGGCTCCAGGCGCACTTCGCGCAGGCCCAGCACCTTCCCCGCCGGCGACACCGGGCCGACCGGCCCCACCGCTGCGCCGCTGGCATGCTCGACCAGCTTCAATGACGGGCAACTCTCCGCCGATCCCCACTTGTCTCCCCACTGGAGCAGGGCCACCAGGACCGGAAACAGCTCCTCTCCCTTTTGCGTGAGCCGGTACCCGGACGCGCGCTCGCTCTCGCCGAGGGCGAACTTCTCCAGGATTCCCACTTCCACCAGCCGCTTGAGGCGGCTCGCCAGGATATTCCGGGCAATGCCCAGCCGCTCCTGGAACTGGTCGAAGCGGGTCGTCCCGAAGGTGCATTCGCGCACGATCAACAGGCTCCACCACTCGCCGATCTGGTCGAGCGCCTTGGCGATCGAGCAATTCATTTCGCTGAAGTCTTTTCGTTTCATGGATTCAGTGTAGCCGAAGGGGTTGCATCATGCAACCGACCGTGTTAAGTTTCATCTTGAAACTGAAATCCGGTCCCGACAAGGGACCCTCAACCCAAAGGAATCCTCACATGGACCGTCGTCTCCTCGTTCTCGCGGCTGGCATGTTCGCCATCGGCACCGACAGCTTCGTCATCGCCGGCATCCTGCCGGAAGTGGCGCAGTCGCTGGATGTCTCCATCGCCCTCGCCGGCCAGATGGTGACCCTGTACGCGCTCAGCTATGCCCTGCTGTCGCCCGTCATCGCGGCGCTGGCGGCGCACTGGCCGCGCAAGACCCTACTGCTGGCCGGCCTGCTGGTGTTCGTGGCCGGCAACCTGATCACCGCCATCGCCCCGACCATCGAATGGGCGCTCGCCAGCCGCCTGCTGGCCGGCCTGGGCGCGGCCATGTTCAGCCCGACCGCGACCGCCACCGGCGCCTCGCTGGTGGCGCCCGAGAAGCGCGCCAGCGCGCTGGCCATCGTGATCGCCGGCCTGACGAGCGCCACCGCCCTGGGTTCGCCGATCGGCACCTTCATCGGCGGCCTGGCCAGCTGGCGCGCGACGATGTGGTTCGTGACCATCGTCGGCCTGGTGGCCATGCTGGCGGTCTACCTGCTGTTGCCGCGCATCGCCCCGCTGCCCGCGATCTCGCTGCGCCAGCGCCTGTCGCCGCTGAAGGACAAGCGCATCGCGCTGACCCTGCTCACCACCCTGCTCGCCTATGCCGGCCTGTTTACCGTCTACACCTATGTCGGCGTGGCGCTCGGCGGCGCGACCGGCGGCAAGCCCGGCGTGCTGGCCGGCCTGCTGCTGCTGTGGGGCGTGGCCGCCACCGTCGGCAACCTGGTGGCCGGCAAGCTGACCGACCGCTACGGCAGCCGTGCGATCATCAATGTCGCGCTGGCCGCCGCCGCCCTGAATTTCGTCGCGATGCCGCTGCTGGCTTCCCACCTGTGGGGCGCGGCGCTGGTGATGGCGATCTGGGGCCTGTGCGGCTGGGGCCTGCTGGTGCCGCAGCAGCACCGCCTGATCGGCCTGGCGCCCGCGGCGGCCCCGCTGCTGCTCGGCCTGAACTCGGCGGCGCTGTATGTCGGCGTCTCGTCGGCGGGCCTGATCGGCGGCGTCGGCGTCAACCTGCTGACCGGCGCGCAGCTCGGCTATCTCGGCGCGGCCTTCCTGGCGGCCGCCCTGGGCCTCGCCCTCCATACGAGCCGGCTGATCGGCGGCCAGGCCGCGCGCGCCGCGGCGCCGGTCGCGGAAAAAGCCGTGTCCTGAACACAGCCCGGCTCTCCGGTGGCGCGCAGGATCTGCGCGCCAATTTTTTCACCTCACTCTTTACATGATGTATCAATTCTCTTGAGCCAAAGCCCATTTATCTCCTCCGGGCGCAAAAGTATAGTTTCCCCATCGCAGCAACGAACGCTGCGCTGACCCTAACCCCGAAGGAGAAACAAATGAGCTCGAACCAAAAGACTGTCATCGTCACCGGCGCATCCAGCGGCATCGGCTTCGCGATCGCCGAAGCCTACCTGGCGCGCGGCTACAACGTGGTCGGCAACGCCCGCAGCATGGAGCGCCTGGACGAAGCCGCCGCCCAGCTGGGCAACCCGGCCAACTTCCTGCCGGTGGCCGGCGACATCGCCGACCCGCAGACCGCGAAGGACCTCTTCAGCCGCGCCATCGCCGCCTTCGGCCAGGTCGACATCCTGGTCAACAATGCCGGCATCTTCATCGCCAAGCCGGTCGCCGACTACACCAGCGACGACGTGGAAGCCATCGTGGGCACCAACCTGAAGGGCTTCTTCTATCCGTCGCAGCTCGCGGCCGAGCACATGGCAGAGCGCAAGCAGGGCCACATCGTCAACATCACCGCCAGCATCGCCGTGCAGCCGAACGCCAAGGTCCCGGCCCTGCTGCCGGTCCTGATCAAGGGCGGCCTGAACCAGGCGACGCGCGCCCTGGCCCTGGAACTCGCGCCCTCGAACGTGAAGGTCAACGCGGTGGCGCCCGGCATCATCCAGACCCCGCTGCACAGCGACTATGAAAGCACGCGCGCCTTCTACAACACCCTGGCGCCGAGCCACACGACCGGCGTGGTGCAGGACGTGGTCGATGCCGTGCTGTACCTGACCGATTCGAGCTTCACCACCGGCATCGTGCTGCCGGTCGACGGCGGCGCCACCACCGGCGTCTTCTGATCCACTTACCCGACGGGAGAACGACATGAAACTCATCTATGTAGGCGATCCGATGTGCTCCTGGTGCTACGGCTTCGGCAAGGAGATGACCACGCTGGTGGAAAAGCATCCGGGCCTGGAGCTGGAGATCGTGGTCGGCGGCGTGCGCGCCGGCGCCACCGACATCCTGGACGACGACGGCAAGCAGTTCCGCCTCGGCCACTGGGAACGGGTGGAAGCCAACAGCGGCTTGCCGTTCAACCGCAAGGCCTTCCTGGCGCGCGAGAACTTCGTGTACGACACCGAGCCGATCTGCCGGACCGTCGTCAGCGCGCGCCGCATCGCCCCGCAGGCGAACCTGCTCGCCGTGTTCCGCGCCCTGCAGCACGCCTTCTATGTCGAAGGGCTCGACACGACGGACGGCCGGGTGCTGTCGGAAGTGGCGGTCGCCACCCTGAAGGCGGACGGCTACGACGTCGAGGTCGCGGGCTTCCACGCCGAGTGGGCCTCGCAAGCCGCGATCGAGGAAACCCGCGCCGACTTCAAGCGCGCCCGCCTGCTCGGCGTGCGCAGCTTCCCGGCGCTGCTGCTGGACACCGGCAAGGGCATCGTCGAAGTCAGCCCGGGCTACGCCCACGCCCAGCTGCTGGACATGCGCCTGCGCGCGGCGATGGACAAGTACGCCGAGGCCAGGGCGGCCGCCTGAACCACCCGATGGATGACCACCAACAAGGAATTGACATGAAAACGACTGTCTCAAGATTGGCCGCAGCGGCTGTCGCCGCAGCGTTCGCACTCGGTTCCGCCCACGCGGCCGACAACCAGCCCGCGACAACCGCAGCCCCTGCCGCCGTCGCGGCGGCAGGCGGCGATGCCGAGGCGCCCGGCGCCCGGATCCGCCTGGCCCGCATCACCCCGACCTACTGGAAGGTCACCTTCGCCAGCCCGCCGTTCAACATCGTCGGGCCGAAGGAAGTGCGCCAGCTGGTGCGCATTATCGAGAAGATCGAGGCCGACCCGAAGGTCCAGGTGGTGGTGTTCGACAGCGCCGTGCCGGGCTACTTCATCGCCCACTACGACCTGCTGTCGGCGGTCGAGGAATCGACCGGGATGGAGCCCGGCCCGACCGGCATGCATCCGGTGCCGGACCTGATGGTCCGCCTGGCGCGCCTGCCGGTGATCACGATCGCCTCGATCCGCGGCCGCGCCACCGGCATCGGCAGCGAACTGGTGCTGGCATCCGACATGCGCTTCGCCAGCCGCGAGAAGGCCATCCTGTCGCAATGGGAGGTCGGCGCCGGGCTGGTGGCCGGCGGCGGCCCGATGGCCCGCCTGCCGCGCCTGGTCGGCCGTGGCCGCGCGCTGGAAATCCTGGTCGGCGCCGACGACATCAGCGGCGACGTGGCGGAGCGCTACGGCTACGTGAACCGGAGCCTGCCGGATGCCGAGCTGGATGCCTTCGTCGACAGACTGGCGCGCCGCATCGCCTCGTTCGAACGCGAGGCCATCGTCGAGACCAAGAAGCTGGTCGACCGCGCCAGCCTGCCGCCGGACGCCGAGATGCAGCCGGGCTGGGACGCCTTCATCGCCTCGGTCGGCCGTCCGGCCACCCAGGAACGGCTGAAGTCCCTGGTCGGCCAGGGCTTGCAGAAGTCTCCCGAGGTCGAGCGCAAGCTGGGCGCCGCCACCGCGGCCTACCGGAAGCAGTAAGCCAGGCCGGTGCGGCGCTCCCGCCGCACCCGATCATCGGGCCGGACCGCGCAGGCGCTCCGGCCCTTGCCGTGTCAGGCGGCGGCCTTGCGCTTGCGGAAGCTCGACACCTTGTGGCGATTGCCGCACAGCGCCATGCTGCACCAGCGGCGCTGCTGCGACTTCGAGCGGTCGAGGAACCACAGGGTGCAGGCCGGGTTCTCGCAGCGCTTGACGCGCTCGAAGCGCTCTTCGGTCAGCAGGTGGGCCGCCGCCTCGACCACCGGGGCCAGCAGCGCGTCATGCGGCTCGCCGGCGAAGCGGCGCCCCAGCCGCGCGGCGCCGTCCTTCTCGCGCACCAGCAGCTGGCGCGGCGCCCGTTCCAGCAAGCCATTCAGGAGCGCGAGGTCGGGCGCGCCGCCATCCTTGTGCGCCATCACCAGCGCGCGCAACTGCTCGCGCAGCAGGCGCGCGGCGGCCAGCGAACCGGGCGCCGCGTGCGCGGGAAGCTCGACCGCGGGATCGAGCGCGCCGCGCAGCCAGGCCAGCACCTCGGCATCGCTTTCCCAGCGCTCCACCTTGTTTCCGTCCACGGTCATGACCGTATTCATCAGGTCCAGCACCAGGTGGTCGCCATACAGCTCGATCCCGGCGCCCGGGGACTGCTTGTCCATCGCATCTCTCCCTCATGCATGTAACCACTTAAAAACATATTGACAGGTTACTTGAATCGTATAATCTGGAGCCTGTAACCTGTAAAACCGATTTTAACAGGTTTCCATCGAACCCCACCCAAGGAGTCCCTCATGCCGAACATCCGCCCCGCCTTCCATACCGTCGAAGCCGACGGCGTCCATGTCTTCTACCGCGAAGCCGGTCCGAAGGACGCGCCGGTCATGCTCCTGCTGCATGGCTTCCCGACTTCGTCGCACATGTTCCGCGAGCTGATTCCCCTGCTCGCGACGAAGTACCGCGTGATCGCCCCGGACCTGCCGGGCTTCGGCTTCACCGAGGTGCCGGCGGGACGCGACTACGTGTACAGCTTCGACAGCCTGGCGCTGACGATGGATGCCTTCACGCGGGCGCTGGGCCTGGAGAAGTACGCGCTCTATGTGTTCGACTATGGCGCCCCGACCGGCCTGCGCCTTGCGGCCGCCCATCCGGAGCGTGTCACCGCGCTGGTCTCGCAGAACGGCAACGCCTACCTGGAAGGCCTGGGCGACGCCTGGGCGCCCTTGAGGAAGTACTGGGCCGAGCCGAGCGCGGAGAACCGCGATGCGATCCGCGTCATGCTGACCCTCGAGACGACCAGGTGGCAGTACGTGCACGGCGTGGCCGATCCTTCACAGGTGGCGCCGGAAACCTGGCAGCTCGACCATGCGCTGATGCAGCGTCCGGGCAACGGGGAGATCCAGCTCGACCTGTTCCTGGATTACGCCAGCAACCTCGCGCTGTACCCGCGCTTCCAGGCCTTCTTCCGTGAGACGCAGGTGCCGACCCTGGTCATCTGGGGCAGGAACGACCCGTTCTTCATCCCGCCGGGCGCCGAAGCCTTCCGCCGCGACAATCCGAACGCTGTCGTGAAACTGCTGGATACCGGCCACTTCGCGCTCGAGACCCACGTCGACACGATCGCGGCCGAAATCCACGTCCTGCTCGAGCGCGCAGGCGTATGAACGCCCCAAAAAGGGCTTCACGGACGAGTGGGAAGTCAAGGCGGGGCATTCAGGGTCAGGTCTGTCATTCGGACACCGATCGAGCACCTTTGCTCCACTTCAAAATGCTGGTTTTTTGATTCCAAACTCGTCCATGCTCGGCTCACATTCGTCACCGCAATCGGTGCGTCACGGACCATGTCGGAAAGAGGAAAAAAGTCTCGGCATGCTTAAAACCGTTCTGAGATTTCGCAAGGGTTGTGCGTCCATGTCCGAATGACAGACCTGACCCTGAATGCCGCATGTCTTCCCGTTCATCCATGAAGAACCAGGAAAAAAGGACCCGAACGGGTCCTTGATTTGTTGCCGGAGCGTGAAACCTTACGCTTCCTTGCCGCCAACCAGCACTTGCTGCGGCACATCGGCAAACACCTTGTTGACGATGACCCAGATCCCATCCTCGCGCACCAGGGTGAGATGGTTGTAGTAGTTGAAGCCCAGCGCCGGCACGTGCACCTTGGCGGTGGCGATGTTGTGGGTCACGTCCAGCGACACGACCTTCATCTGGTAGGCCTCGCCCAGCTCCTCGGGCGACTGGCGGTGCTCGACGCCGTCGAGGTAGTCGTCGAGCCGCTTGTAATAGGGCTGGCCGCGCACCTGCGCGAACAGCGCGGCTTCCGGATGGAACACCGAACGCAGCAAGGCGGTGTCGCCGGTGTACAGGCCGTTGAAGTAGTCGGCCAGCACGATCAGGATGGATTGGTGGTCTTGCATGATGGTCTCCGGTCGGGCGCGGCGGCGCTGCCGGCCGCCGTCGCGCCGGTTCTGGCTCAGGCCACGCGGGCGACGCTGTCGCGCACGCGCTGGCCGAACAGGATGGCGGTCTGCAGATCGCCCCGCACCATCTCGTCGGCCGAGGCGTCCGAGGGCGTGGCCGTCGCCAGGCCGGCGAACGAGGACAGGTAGTTCACGTCGTCGCGCCGCGCCGCCTTGGCGTTGCTCGGCATCATGCCGGTGCCGACCCACATCATGCCGTGCTGCTGGGCCAGGGTGAACATGGTGTACAGCGTGGTCTGCTTGTCGCCGGCCACCGAGGCCGAGTTGGTGAAGGCCGCCCCCAGCTTGTCCTTCCAGCCCTGGGCGCCCCAGACCTTGGAGGACTCGTCGGCGAATTTCTTGAACTGCCAGCTCACATTGCCCATGTAGGTCGGCGAGCCGAAGACGATGGCGTCGGCCGCCGCCAGCGACTCCCAGCCGCCTTCCGGCAGGTTGCCCTCGGCGTCGATGGCGAGCAGCTGGCCGCGGCTGCCCTCGGCGACCGCTTCGGCGATCTTGCGGGTGTGGCCGTAGCCGCTATGGAATACGATGACGATCGATTTGTTCATGATGCTCTCCTGCGTAGTATCGGATGACTTGAATAGCCGGTTGATCAGGTGACGAATGGTGTTCACGACGTTCTCCTACAGCATTACCAGGTGCCGGCGGCAACGCGCCGTCCTTGGGTTGCACTATAGGGAGTCGTGAGATTCGGAAAAAGATGGAGGCAGGCAAGACAATCGATACATCATGTAACGAATGCAGTCGGCACTGGCGGGTGCCGTGGAAAGAATCAGACGACGGCCTTGACCTTGCGCGCGGCCTGTTTGGCAGGCTGGTCACGCAAGGCATCGACCAGGAAGTCGACGAAGGCGCGCACGCGCAGGGCGACGTGGCGGCCATGGGGATAGAGCAGGCAGAACGGACGCGAGCGCCCGCCATACCGGGGCAGCAGCTCGACCAGCCGGCCCTCCTCGATGTCCTTGTCGACGATGAAGCGGTAGGTCTGGAAGATGCCGCCGCCGGCGCGCACCAGGGTCACCGCCCCGAGGATATCCTCGGCGCAGCCGTACAGGCCGGTGGTCTGCATCTCGATGTCCTCCTCGCCGTCGCGGAACAGCCAAGGGATGTTGCGGCCGGTGCTGGGCAGGGCGAACTGGATGCAGTTGTGCTCGCGCAGCGCCTCGGGCGAGTCCGGCGTGCCGGCCTGCTTCAGGTAGGCGGGCGTGGCGACCACCACCAGTTCGGCATCCTCCAGCTTGCGTGAGATCATGGTCGAATCGGACGGGGCGCGGCCGCGGATGGCCAGGTCGAAGCCCTCGTCGCCGAAATCCACGTTGCGGTTACTCAGGTGGAACTCCACCTTCACCTCCGGGAACTGGCGCGTGAATGCCGGCAGCAGCGGCAGCACCCGGTAGTGGCCATAGGGCGTGGGCATGCTGATGCGCAGCAGCCCGGCCGGCGCGCTCTGGCGTCCGGTGACCAGGCGCTCGGCCTCGACCAGCTGGTTGAGCGCCTCGCGGCACTGGGTGAAGTAGTCGCGGCCCGCCTCGGTCAGGTTCAGGGTGCGGGTGGTGCGCACGAACAGGCGCACGCCGAGGCGCGCCTCGAGGCGCGACACCGCGCGGCTCACCGCGGCGGGCGTCACCGCGGCCGCCGTCGCCGCCGCCGTAAAGCTGCCCAGTTCGGCAGCAGAGCAGAACAGCTCGATGCTGCCCAGCAGGATATCGTCGAATTGCCGGCTCACGGATTGGCTACATGGTTGGTGGTTTGACACGAACCGATCATACTGGATTTACCCCGCGGCCGTGCACCACCGCCCTTCCCGCCTGCCGCTGGACAGGGGCGTCCTGTCCGGTGGACAGGGGGCGCTCTGTCCGGTGGACAGGGCGCCGGAACCCGAGAATAATCCCTGTGTCCAGTACCTGGCCCGCCCATGGAACCGCACCGCCTCGGCGACATCGCCGCCTTCGTCACCGCCGTCAAGGCCGGCAGCTTCACCGCCGCCGCCGACGTGCTCGGCGTCACCCGCTCGGCCATCGGCAAGAGCATCGTGCGCCTGGAGTCCTGGTTCGGCGTGCGCCTGCTGAACCGCACCACGCGCAGCCTCAGCCTGACCGACGAAGGCAAGCTGGTGGTCGAGCGCTACCGCCAGGTGCTGGAAGACCTGGACGAGATCGACGCCACCATCGCGCAGCGCCGCGCCCGGCCGACCGGCACCCTGCGCCTGACGGCCCCGCTGTCCTTCGGCCAGCGCCACATTCTGCCGCTGCTGGACGCCTACCTGAAGCAGTGGCCCGAACTGCGCGCCGACATCGCGCTCACCGACCGCTTCATCGACCTGGTCGAGGAAGGCTTCGACATCGCGATCCGGATCGCCGCGCCCCGGGACGATACCCAACTGCTGACCCGCACCATTGCCCGCCAGCAGTTCATCACCTGCGCCGCCCCCGGCTACCTGGCGCGGCGCGGCGCCCCGCTGCAGCCGCAGGAAGTGGCCGCGCATGACGCCATCGTGCTGGTCGCCGGCGGGCGGCCGCGCGGCTGGGACTTCATCACGCCCGACGGTCCCTGGCGCTTCGACGGCCCCGGGCGCCTGCACATCGACAGTTCGGAAGCGCTGCGCGCGGCGGCGCTGGGCGGCTTCGGCCTGGTCACCCTGCCGACCTATATCGTCGGCGCGGACCTGCGCGCAGGCCTCCTGGTCGAGGTGCTGGACGACTACCGTCCCGCCCCGGATCCGATCGACCTGCTGTACCCGAGCAAGCGCCACCTGTCGCCGCGCATCCGCGCCTTCATCGACCTGCTGGCCGCGCGCTGGCAGGACGGCGTGCCCTGGGAAACGGCGGCCGCGCGCTGATCAATGGATCGGCGGCGGATTCAGGTAGGCCGCGCCGGGCGAGCCCAGGCTGTGCTTCACGGCGCGCGTGCCTTCGTCGGCGATGATCTCGGCCATGCCCTGTTCCAGGCCGTCGAGTGCGATTCTCACCACATCCTGCGGCGACAGTTTCACGACCTCCATGCCGCGGGTCAGGTCGGTGTCGACGAAGCCCATGTGCAGGGCGCTGACCTCGACCCTGGTATCGGCCAGCTCGATCCGCAGCGCATTGGTGAAGCTCCATTCGGCCGACTTGGAGGCGGAGTACGCGGCCAGCGCCGGTCCCGCGATCCACGAGGCGATCGACAGCACGTTGAGGATGGCGCCGGGCGCGTTGCGCAGCAGGGCGGGCGCGAAGGCCTGGGTCACGCGCATGGTGCCGAAATAGTTGGTCTCGAACATCGCGCGCGCATCGGACAGGATCGCGGGGTCGAGCACCGATTGCGCCACGTAGGCGACGCCCGCGTTGTTGATCAGGAGGTTGACGTCGCCGCAGCGGTCGGCGGCGGCCATGACGCTCTCCATGTCGTGCAGGTCGAGCGCGACCGGGACCACGCCCAGTTCGCTGAAATGCGAGGTTTCGCGCATCCCGGCATAGACCCTGGCGGCGCCGCGCAACAGCAGCGCACGCGCGAACTCCAGGCCGATGCCGCGGTTGGCGCCACTGACAAAACACACCGAATCCTGAATCTTCATGATCGCTCCTTCAGGTTGCATGGTTGGCGGGCGCCCGTCGCGCTCTGCGGCGCATGGCGGGACGATCCACATCGTAACGCCGGATGCTGCCCGGCGGTGTGAAATTGTGTGAAGCCGCCATGCAATCCTGGCGCCATGTCTCTCTTAAGCCGCATGAAGCGCGGGGAGCGGCGTGCTATAAAGATCCCTGCTGCTGTCCAGACCAACCGGAGAGACGATCATGGCTGCCACCGAGCTTGCTCCGCAACACACTGCCCTGCTGCTGGTCGACCCCTACAACGATTTCCTGTCCGACGGCGGCAAGCTGTGGCCGCGCATCGCCGCCACCCGCAACGCCGCCGGCCTGCACGCCAACCTGCGCGCCGTGCTGGACGCCGCGCGCGCGGCCGGCGTGCCGGTCGTGATCGTGCCGCACCACCGCTACGACCACGGCGACCTCGACGGATGGAAGTTCATGACGCCCTACCAGGCAGGCAGCGCCAGGGCGCTGGTGTTCCAGAAGGGCGAATGGGGCGGCGAGTGGCATCCCGACTTCGCACCCCGGCCGGGCGACATCGTGGTGAAGGAACACTGGGCCAGCAGCGGTTTCGCGAACACCGACCTCGACCTGCAGTTGCGCCAGCGCGCCATCACCCACGTGGTGCTGATCGGCCTGGTCGCCAACACCTGCATCGAAGGCACCGGACGCAATGCCTCGGAACTCGGCTACCACGTGACCCTGGTGCGCGACGCCACGGCCGCGTTCAGCGACGAAGCCCTGCATGCGGCGCACGAGATCAATGCCGCCAGCTTCGCCCACCAGCTGGTGAGCACCGAACAGCTGGTGGCACAGCTGGCCGCCCTCGGCGACGCAACCAGGCCGTGAGGACGGGCGGCCGGACGGCGAGCGAACCCGCCGCCAGCCGCGCCGTCGCGCCAGGATGGCCGGCAGGGCAGCGCGTCAGTGCGCGCCGGCGGCCAGTTCGGCCAGGGTCGAGTGCTCGCTGACCGGCAGCAGCTCGCCGTCGGCCAGCAGGCAAGGCAGCACGGTCACGCCCAGCATCTCGGCCTCGGCCACGCGCCCGGTCTCCTTGCTCAGGTCGACGATCTCGAGCGCCGGCATGGCGCGCCCGAGGATGGAGGCGATCTGCAGGCAGGTGGAGCAGCCGTCGTGGTACAGGGTGGCGGGCAGCGACTTGTTCGTTTCATTCATGTTTCGGTTCCTTTGTTTCGTTAGTGTGGGTTAAATGTCGATTCCGTCCAGCCAGCGGCGCAGCAGCAGCGCCCCGCCCTGCTCCAGATTGGCCGCATGGCGCGCCGTGTCCGCGCGCAGGCGGGCCAGCTCGACGCCGGCGTGCGCCAGCTCCACCGCGTGGCCGGTGAGCCAGGCTTCCAGCGCCCTGCCGGCGAATTCGGCGTGGAACTGCAGGCCCAGCGCGTAATCGTCCAGCGCGAAGGCCTGGCAGGGCGTGCCCGGCGTCGAGGCCAGCGCCGCCAGGCCCGGCGGCGGAACGATGTTGTCGCCGTGCCAGTGCAGCACCGGCAGTCCTGCAAGCCCCGCCAGCACGCCGTCCGGCGCGGCCAGCGCCAGTTCGCCCCAGCCGATCTCGCTCTGCGGCCGGCCGCCAGGGCCGCTGCGGCGTGCGATGGCGCCGCCAAGGGCCACCGCCATCAGCTGGGCGCCGAGGCAGATGCCCAGGGTCGGACGGCGCAAGGCCAGGCGGGCGCGGATGCCGGCCAGTTCGTCCGCCAGCCACGGGTACAGGGCGGTGTCGCCCGCCCCGATCGGGCCGCCCAGCACCACCACCAGGTCGGCCCGTCGCCATTCCTCGGGCGTGAGCGGTTCGGCGCCGGCATGCCGGTAGCTGATCCCGTAGCCGCGTTCGCGCAGGGGCGCGGCGAAGCTGCCCAGGTCCTCGAAGGCGACGTGGTAGACCGCGATGCATTCCATGCCGTCCTCCTTCAGGGCAGCAGGCAGCCGACGCTGTCGCAGCCGGCCGCCGGCGGCGCCTCCGCCAGCAAGCGTCCGATCAGCGCCCCGACCTGCATGTCCTCGGCGGCGCCGAACAGGCTGTGGCGCAGCACGCCGGCGCGGTCGAACAGCAGCAGGGTCGGCGTGCCGCGCATCTGGTAGCGCGCCATGGTGCGCGGCACCGGGCCGTGCTCCGAGGGCTGGTCGACGCCGACCGGGAAGCCGATCCGGTATTCGTGGATGAAGGCCGCGAGCGCGCGTTCGTTCATCGCGTCGTGGTGCTCGAACACGGTGTGCAGGCCGAGCACCGCCACCTCGTCCTGCGCGAACAGCTGGCGGATCGCCTTGGCCTGCGGGATGCCGTGCGAGACGCAGCCCGGGCACAGCATCTGGAAGGCATACACGGCCGCCACCTTGCCGCGCAGCGAGGCCAGGCTCACCGGTTGCGGGGCGTTGAACCAGGCCGAGACCTCGAACTCGGGCGCGGCTTGCTGCTGGACTTGCATGTTCATTGTAGGACTCCTAACTATTGATGGCAAAAAAAATCAGGCGAAGCTTTCCCAGTTGCGGCGCTGGCTGGCCGGGTCGGTCGGTTCGTGTTCCGCGCAATCGATGCGCAGGAAGGAGATCGGCAGCGGCGCATTCACCAGCGCGCAGTGGTGCGGCACGGCCTGCCCCGGATACTTGTTCGGTTCGAAGTGCCGGCACGACAGGCAGGCGCGCAGCTCGGGAAAACGGTCGGTCTTCTGCAGCTGGGCGATCAGCCGGAACAGGCCGGTGAGCAGCTGGACCTGCTGCTCCTGCGGCAGGCTCGATGCCGCCGCATCCGCGAACGACAGCGCATACCCCAGGCGCAGCGCGACCCGCTCGCCTTCCTGGGTCAGGTGCAGCGCCGTGGCGCGGCCGTCGTCCTCGGCGCGCGCCTTGCGCACCAGGCCCTTGGCCACCAGCGCGGCGACCGAGTCGCTGGCGCTGGCCGCCGAAATCGACAGCTGCTTCGCCAGCCAGGTCAGGCGCACGCCGCGGGTGCGGTGCTGCAGCAGCTGCAGGATCTCGGCCTGGGCCGGATTCAGGTTCTCGCTGGTCGACACCTCCCACATCCCCGAGCGCAGCACGGTGGCGATGCGCGCGATGGCGGTGACGATGCGCGCCGAGACGTCCGGCGTGCTGTCCCAGGGGGTTTCGGGTGTGATGTCCATGGCGGGCAGATTAGCACACCGCCGGGATATGTCAAGGAGTCCTACATATTTCACCAGCGGCCAGTCATGCGTCCCGGCCGGCCGCGCTCAGGCTGGCCTGCACGCGCTCCAGCAGCGCCCGCAGCTGTTCCCGCTCCGGCGGCGCGAGCGCGGCGAGGGCGAGGTCGGCCAGCCTGAGGCGCTGCTCCGCCACCCGCGCGTGCAGCGCTTCGCCCTCGGCACTGAGCTGCAGCCGCGTGCTGCGGCGGTCGGATTCGTCGGCGCTGGCCGCCAGCAGGCCCTTGTCGCGCAGGCCGCGCACCAGGCGCGTGAGCTGCGCCTTGTCGCGCCCGGAATGCAGCGCCAGCTCGCTCTGGGTCGCGCCGGGGTGGCGCGCGAAGAAACCGAGCACCTTGCTTTCCATGTGCGTGAGGTCCAGCTCCGCCACGCCCGGCGCCCGCAACTGCTGCGAACGCACCATGTGCATGATCGAATGGATGGCTTCGAGGACATCGTCGGCCTCGGTCGCGCGATTTTGGTTGACTTTATCAACTGGTTTTTTCATAATAGGTGACATTATCAACTATCTGGAGCAAGCATGGAAGCGAGTAAACACAGGGCCGTGCAGCGGGTCCGCCACGAACTGCGCCGGCGCGAGGTCGTCGTCACCGAGGTGACGCAGGTGGGGGCCAACTTCGTCAGCGTCACCTTCAGGGACGACTCGCTGGCCGACTTCGTCTCGCTGTCCTTCGACGACCACGTCAAGTTCATGATTCCCGACGGCAGCGGCGAACTGGCGCGCCGCGACTATACGCCGCGCCGCTACGATACGCAATCGCGCGAACTGACGATCGAATTCGCCCTGCACGGCGAAGGCGCGGCCTCGGACTGGGCGCGCCGGGCCAGGCCGGGAGACAGCGCCACCATCGGCGGGCCGCGCGGCTCGATGATCATTCCGCTCGACTACGACTGGCACCTGCTGGTGGGCGACGCGACCGCCCTGCCCGCGATCCGGCGCCGCCTCGAGGAATTGCCGGCGTCGGCGCAGGTGATCGTGGTGGCGGCCGCCGCCGAAGGCGACCACCTGGAACTTGCCAGCCCGGCAAAGCTGCAGCAGTACTGGGTGGCCGATGAGGATGAACTGATCGCGGTGGTGCGCGCGCTGGCGCTGCCGGCGGGCGAGGGTTTCGCCTGGGGCGCTGGCGAGGCGGGCGCGATGCGCCGCCTGCGCGACGTGCTGGGCGCGGAGAAGGCCGTGCCGAAGGAAGCGATGCGGGTGTCGGCCTACTGGAAGAAGGGCGTCGCGGATCACCACGAGAACCTGGACTGATGCCGCCGCCAGCCGGGACAGGCTCCTAGAACAGGGAGCCGGTCTGGGGCAGCGCGGCGGCCTTCGCCACCGTGCGCGGGGCCGGCCAGGCCTTCATGCGCCCGGCCGGATAATCGCGCAGGAAGCTGCGCGCGACCTCGATGTCCGGGCAGGCGAGCCAGGCTCGCACTTCGTCGTCGGGAAGGATGACCAGCGAGCGCTTTTCGTCGCCGGGCTTGTGCATGCGCCGCATCAGCGGATGCTGGTCCGCGTTGATGGTGATCTGGGTGAACGAGGTCTGGATGCTGCCATCCGGCTCGCTCCATTCGCGCCACAGGCCGGCCACGTAGAACAGCGCGTCGTCGCGCATGCCGATGCCGACACGCTCCGCACGCCCGCTCTCGTAGCAGGGTTCGTAGAAACATGTCATCGGCACGGCGCAGAACTGCAGCCTGCGCCAGGCCGGCGCGAAGGATCGGCGTTCGCCGAGCGACTCCGCGCGCGCATTCATGGTGTCGAATGGCTTGACACCGGGCGGGATGTGCCGGCGCGGCACCATCCCGTAGCTTGCCAGGCAGGCAAGCGGCTGCCCTGCCCGCTCCGAACGGAGGATGGGCGCGGCGTAGTCCTTCCAGGTTTCGTCCGGCCAGCGCCAGTCGCCGGGCAGGTCGCTGAAGGCTTCCAGCGCATGCAGTTGTTCGGGAGTGGGCGGACGATAATTAACGCACATGGAAAAGGACCCTGGACACGCGACGCCCGATGATAGCAGCTTCCGTGGCGGATGCCGCCCGCCGGGGCCCCGGACGCCTGCCCAGGACCGCACCGGCTGCAGCCCCGGTGCATCGGGGCCGGTGTGGCGGTGTGCCGGAAGGCTTACTGGGACTTGCCCAGGCGGGCCAGGCGTGCGTTCACGGCCGGGCGCACCGAGTCGGAGCCGCGCGACAGGCGGTACAGCTGCGACAGCTCGCTGGTGTCGCCGTGGGAAGGCGACACAACCTGCAGCACGGTCTGGGCAAGGCGCAGGGTGGAGGACAGGAAGTTGGTAGCGGTAGTCATTTGAATTTCCTCGATAAACTGTTTCTGTGCCTCTAGTATGGACTCTCCCAGATAAAAATCAAATTGAGGTTCATGATAATCGCCATTCATAAACAGAATATCTTGAAGGCACTAACGGCGATAATCCTTATTCACAGGAAATATATCTTGCGGGCAGCATTGCGCCTCTGGCAAGCGTGTCGACGGACCCCTTGAAACGGTGTCAACGCCGCAGCTGCGCGATCAGGTGCTCGATGTCTTCCATCCCCGCCGGCTTGGTCAGGTGGGCGTCGAACCCCGCCCCGAGCGCCCGCGCGCGATCGTCCTTGGCGCCCCAGCCGGTATGCGCCGCCAGCAGCGCATGCCGCATATGGGGCAGCTTGCGGATCTCCGCCGCCGCCTCGTAGCCGGTGAGGCCGGGCATGCCGATATCGAGGATCAGGAGCTCGAAACATCCGTCCCGGGCCGCGCGCAGCGCGGCATGGCCGTCATGTACCACGGTGACCGCGTGCCCGGCGGTCTCGAGCAGGGCCGCCAGCATGGTGGCGGCATCGACGTTGTCGTCGGCGATGAGCACGCGCAGCTTCACCGCGCCGCCCGCCGGCAGGCTGCGGGCGCCCTGCCGCCCCGGCCCCGGTTCGCTCACGGCCATGACCGGCAGGCGCACCGTGACCGTGGTGCCGTGGCCCGGCCCGGCGCTGTCGGCGGACACCGCGCCGCCATGCAGCCGCACCAGGCTGCGCACCAGCGCCAGGCCGATCCCAAGCCCGCCCTGGGCGCGCCCCATGTTCTGCGATACCTGGCTGAACATCTCGAACACCTCGTCCAGCGATGCGCGCGGGATGCCGATGCCGCTGTCGCGGACCGCGATCACCAGGCCGGCGTCGCCCTCGAGATGCATGGTCAGCGCGATCAGCCCGCCGTTGGGGGTGTACTTGCAGGCGTTGGCGAGCAGGTTCACGAGGATCTGCGCCAGGCGGGTCGGATCCGCATCCAGCCATATCCCCTGCTCCGGCATCACGACGTCCAGCTTGTGGTGCGCGCTTTCCACCATCGGCAGCACGCTTTCGATGGCGCTGGCGACCACCGCCTTGATCTCGACCCTGGTTCGCTTCAGTTCGATCTTGCCGCTGTTGATCCGCGAGATGTCCATCAGGTCGTCGATCAGGTGCACCATCTGGCGCAGCTGGCGGTCCATCATGTCGTGCGCCTTGTCCAGCACGGTGCCGTTATGGTTGGCAAGCCGCATCAGGTCGAGGCCCGTGCGCAGCGGCGCCAGCGGATTGCGCAGCTCGTGGGCCAGGGTCGCGAGGAATTCCGTTTTCCGGTTGTTGGCGGCCGACAGGTCGGTCGCCAGATGGCGCAGCTGTTCCTCGCCCAGCTTGCGTTCGGTGATGTTCCGGCTGACGGTGCCGTAGCCGTCGATCTTCCCGTGGACGTCGAACAGGGCGTAGACGCTGTAGATCATCCAGATCGGCTCGCCCGTCACGAAGTGCCGGAAGCGGATCTCCGCTTCCGCATGGCCGTCGCGCGCCACCTGCGGGAAGAAGCTGTCCATGATGAAGGCGCGGTCGTCGGGGTGCATGAACTGGTCGACCGTGATACTCAGCAGCATTTCCCTGGCGCCGCCCACCATGTCGATGGCGGCCTGGTTGAGGAAGAACGGCACCATGTCGGCGCCGCACATGCCGATGAAATCGGTGCTGCGCTCGGCCAGCGAGACGAAGCGCTGGCGGTCGATCTCGGCTTCCTTGCGGTCCTGGATATCGGTATGCGTCCCCACCCATTCGCGGATCGCGCCGTCCGGGTGGAACAGCGGCACCGCGCGCACCAGGGTCCAGCGGTACTGGCCGTCAAAGCGCAGCAGGCGCTGCTCGGTCTCGTAGGGCCGCTTTCCGGCGACGCATGCGCCCCAGTGGTCGACGCTGCGCTGGCGGTCGTCCGGATGGATCGCGTCGCGCCAGCCGAAGCCCGCCATCTGCTCCTGGGTCCGCCCGGTGAAGGCGCGCCACGACGGGGAATCCTCGTGGACGGCGCCATCGCCGCCGCATTGCCAGACGATCTGGGTGCTGGCCGTGACCAGGGAGCGGAAGCGCTCTTCGTTGAGCTTCAGCGCCATCTCGCTTTCCTTGCGCTCGGTGATGTCGCGGGTGGTGCCGGCCACCGCTTCGACATCCCCGTTCGGCCCGATGACCGGGACCAGGATGTAATCGTAGATGCGGCGGCCGAAGGTGCCGTTGAACGGCACCTCGCCCTGGACCGGCGCCCTGGTCGCCTTGACCTGCTCGATCTCGCGGCCATGCATCTCGGCGTGCCAGGGTTCATAGCCGATCTCGAGGCAGTTCCTGCCGATGGCCTCGTCCCAGCTCATGCCCCACATCTTGAGCAGGACTTCGTTCGCATAGGTGAAACGGTGGTTCAGGTCCCATACGTAGGCCAGGTCGGGCGTGTTCGACAGGATCGTCTCGTACAGGCGGCGCCGCTGCTCCGACTTGCGGCTGAGCTCGAGCAGCTCGCGCTCGGTGCGCTCCTGCCGGGTGATGTCGCGGTACACGACCGCGATGCCCTCCTCGTCGGGATAGGCATGGATGTCGAACCACAGCTCGCGGTCCTTGTGGTGGTAGCAGTTGCGGACCACGGCCGGCTCGCGCTCGCGCATCACCCTTTCGTAGACCTTGCCGATTTCCAGGTGCTCGGATCCCGGCCACAGCTCCCAGTGCGTGCGCCCGACGATCTCGGACTCGGGACGGCCGTCGATCGCGATGCCCGCCGCATTCACCTGCAGGACCCGGAAGCCGTGGTCCATCAGCACGAAGCCATCCTTCAGGCTGCGCAGGAAGCGGTTGCTGCGCCGCTGCTCGAGCGCGAGCATGCGCTCGGCGCGTTCGCGCGCCGCCACCTCTTCCTGCAGGCGCCGCTCCAGTTCGCGCAGGCGCGCCAGCATTGCCTGTTCCCCGGCGGCGTCCCCGGCCGGAAAATCGGTCGACAGGGAAGTTTGGTCAGCGGAATCGGCGTCAGTCATGGGGGAATGATCATTTTTGCAGTAACAGGTCCGCAGTATATCGGACTCGCCCCCGGCGTTTGCCGGGTAGCGCGTGCGGTATCTTCCTCGGATACACTGCGGTATAGTCATTCCAACCACATTCCAGGATTCCCGATGCGCAGCCAGATTAGCGAAGAGATCACGTTCCGCAAGCTCGAGATCCTGATTGCCTACATGGATGGCGGCAGCCTGAACAGCGCAGCGGAAACCCTCGGGATCAGCGTGGTCAGCGTGCACCGGGCCCTGCATTCGCTCGAAGAAAGCATGGGCTGCACCCTGTTCGGCCACAAGGGGCGCAGCCTGATGCCGACCGATGCGGCGCGGGTGCTGGCCGACGTCAGCCGCGACGTCATCAAGCTGATGGGCGACGGCATCGCGGCGGCGCGCAAGGTCGCCGGCTATTCCGCCGGCCACCTCCGGATCGGGTCGCTGTACTCGCTGACCACCAGCACCACCCCGGAAGTCATCTTCGACATCAAGCTGCGCCGCCCCGAACTGGAGGCCGAACTGGTGCTGGGCTCGAACGCCGACCTGCTGCACAAGCTCAAGCAGAACGTGATCGACGCCGCCCTGATGGCGGTGCCCGGCGACGATCCCGAGATCGTGTCGATCCCCCTGTTCGACGACGAGATCTACTTCGCCGCGCCGGCCGGCTCGCCCTACGCCGGCGCCGCCGCCATCGACCTGCGCCAGTGCGGCCACGAGAAGTACGTCAGCCTCAGCGAAGGCTTCATCACCTACCACGGCTTCATGGACGCGTTCCGGGTGGCCGGCTTCCAGCCGACGGTGGTGATGAAGACCAGCGACATCTTCTCCCTGATGAACCTGGTCAGCGCCGGGCTGGGCTACACCCTGCTCCCGGGGCGCGTGCGCAACGTATTCGGCGACAAGCTGCAGCTGATTCCCCTGTTGCCGGAATTCCGCATGCAGCAGACCATCGGCGTCAACTTCCTGCGCGTGCGCGAGCGCGATCCCAACCTGCTGGCCCTGGCGGCGGTCTGCCGCATGCTCAAGCGCGGGCGCGACCTCGCCGCCTGAGCCCGCACTTCTCCGCTTCACCCTTCGCACTCCACACTTTCGCTGAGCGTAAACGTTCAACCGGCGGCGCTAATTGTTCGTGAGAGGTTTCGGGGTTACCTTAGACCTGTTGTCAGTCCCATCATAATTTCAGGCGCGTCCACGCGCTGCCCCGAACAACTCTTGTTCAAGCGGAGACACCATGTCCTCTCACATGCTTTCGATCTACGTACTCGTGGCGATGTTCGTTCTGGCCACTATTTTCCCCATCAACATGGGCGTCATTGCTTTCGTCGGCGCCTTCCTGGTCGGCACGCTGGTCGCAGGCATGCAGACCAAGGCGATCATGGCGGGCTTTCCCGCCGAACTGTTCCTGACCCTGGTCGGGATCACCTTCCTGTTCGCGCAGGCCCAGAACAACGGCACCATCGACTGGCTGGTGCGGCTCGCGCTGAAGGCGGTGGGCGGACGAATAGCGGCGATTCCCTGGATTATGTTCGGGATCACGGCCCTGCTGACGGCGGTGGGCGCGGTCAGTCCGGCGGCGGTGGCGATCATCGCCCCGATCGCCCTCGGCTTCGCCGCCAAGTACGGGATCAATCCGCTGATGATGGGCCTGATGGTGATCCACGGCGCGCAGGGCGGCGGCTTCTCGCCGATCAGCATCTACGGCGGCATCACCAACAAGGTGGTGCAGAAGGCCGGCTTGCCGATCTCCGAGCTGACCACCGCCTTCGCCAGCCTGGGCGTCAACCTCGCGGTGTCGGTGCTGCTGTTCTTCCTGTTCGGCGGCGCGCAGCTGATGCGCCGGCGCGAAAGCGGTCCGGGCCTGGCAGGCATCCCGGCCTTCAATACCCAGGTCGCCGTGCCGGCCCAGGGCCCGCAGCTCTACGCCGACGCCGAAGACGAGTCCTTCGGTGAAGAGAAGCTCACCAGGGCGCGCTCCCCGGATGCGCTCTCCGCGACCGGCGCCGCAGGCGGCGCCCTGGGTGGCGCGGCCGGTGGCGCCGCAGGCGCCATTGCCGGCGGCGGCGCGATGGCGGGGGCCCCGGTCAAGGGCGCCGCGGCTGCGGCCGGCCAGGGCGCCACCATGCAGCAGGTCTTCACGGTCTGCGGCCTGGTCGCGCTGGCCGTGCTGACCCTGATGTACAAGCTCGACATCGGCTTCGTCGCCATCACCATCGGCCTGCTGCTGTCCCTGATCGCGCCGAACGTGCAGAAACGCGCCATCACCCAGGTCTCGTGGCCGGAAATCATGCTGATCGTCGGCGTCAGCACCTATGTGGGCGTGATGGAGAAGATGGGCACCATCACCTTCGTCGGACACAGCGTGGCCGGCCTCACCTCGCCGCTGGTCGCCGCCCTGCTGCTGTGCTTCGTGGGCGCCGTGGTCTCCGCCTTCGCCTCGTCGACGGCGGTGCTCGGCTCGCTGATCCCGCTGGCCGTGCCCTTCCTGCAGATGGGCACCGGGGTCGACCCGATCGGCTTCATCGCCGCCATGGCGGTCGCCTCGACCATCGTCGACGTCAGCCCCTTCTCGACCAACGGCGCGCTGGTGCTGGCCAATGCCCAGGGGGTCGACCGCGATGTCTTCCTGCGGCAACTGATGATCTACGGCGGCATCGTCACCGTGGTCGCGCCGATCGTCGTGTGGCTGCTGTTCGTGGTCCTGTAAGTCACACTATCATGGAGAACACATCAATGGGTCACGCAGAACAGGAGCGCACCGGGCGCGGCTGGAACAGCCTGCAGGAGAACCGCCTGGCCCGCCTCCAGAGGGCGAGCAATGCCCTGGGCGGGGCGCTGTCCGGCAAGGTGGTCGAGGCCGCGAGCATCGTCGAACTGCTGCACCAGGTGATCGAGCCGGGCGACCGGGTCTGCCTGGAAGGGAACAACCAGAAGCAGGCCGACTTCCTCGGCAAGGCGCTGGCCGGCATGGACCCGGGGCGCGTGCACGACCTGCACATGCTGCTGTCGGTGCTGTCCCTGCCCGAGCACCTGGACGTGTTCGAGAACGGCATCGCCTCGCGCCTGGACTTCTCGTTCTCGGGGCCGCAGGCGGCCCGCCTGGCGCGCCTGGCCGGCGCCGGCAAGCTGAATATCGGCGCCATCCACACCTACCTGGAGCTGTTCGGCCGCTATTTCATCGACCTGACGCCGCGCGTCGCCCTGGTGGCGGCGGAAGCGGCGGACCGCCACGGCAACCTGTACACCGGGCCGAACACCGAGGACACCCCGGCGATCGCCGAAGCCACCGCCTTCAAGGGCGGCATCGTGATCGCCCAGGTCAACCAGATCGTGGACACCCTGCCGCGCATCGACATCCCGGCCGACTGGGTCGGCTACGTGGTGCAGTCGCCCAGGCCCTATTACATCGAGCCGCTGTTCACCCGCGATCCGGCCCAGATTTCCGAGATCCAGGTCCTGATGGCGATGATGGCAATCAAGGGCATCTATGCCGAATACGAGATCCGGCGCCTGAACCACGGCATCGGCTTCGACACCGCGGCGATCGAACTGCTGCTGCCGACCTACGCCGCCAGCCTGGGGCTCAAGGGCAGGATCGCCACCCACTGGGCGCTCAATCCGCACCCGGCCCTGATCCCGGCGATCGAAGCCGGCTTCGTCGAATCGGTGCATTCCTTCGGTTCCGAGCTCGGCATGGAGAACTACATCCGGGCCCGTCCCGACATCTTCTTCGTCGGCCCGGACGGCTCGATGCGCAGCAACCGCGCCTTCTGCCAGGCCGCCGGCCACTACGCCTGCGACATGTTCATCGGCTCGACCCTGCAGATCGACTTGCAGGGCAACTCGTCGACCGCGACCCTGGGGCGCATCTCCGGCTTCGGCGGCGCGCCCAACATGGGCAGCGACGCGCGCGGCCGGCGCCACGCCAGCCCGGCCTGGCTGAAGGCCGGCGCCCAGGCGCGCGAGGGCCGCAATACCATCCCGCGCGGCCAGAAACTGGTGGTGCAGATGGTGGAGACCTTCCGCGAGCACATGGCGCCGGCCTTCGTCGAGAAACTCGATGCCTGGACCCTGGCCGAGCAGGCCGGCATGGCGATCCCGCCGGTGATGATCTACGGCGACGACGTGACCCACATCCTGACCGAGGAAGGCATCGCCAACCTGCTGCTGTGCCGCAGCGACGAGGAACGCGAACAGGCGATCCGCGGCGTGGCCGGCTACACGCCGGTGGGCATGGGGCGCGACAAGCGCATGGTGGAAAACCTGCGCGACCGCGGCGTCATCCGGCGCCCCGAGGATCTCGGCATCGACAAGCGGCTGGCCACGCGCGACCTGCTGGCAGCCAAGACCATGAAAGACCTGGTGAGAGCCTCCGGCGGCCTGTACGACCCGCCGAAACGCTTCCGCAACTGGTAAGGAGACACGATGGAGACCTTGAATTTCCGTTTCGAGAACGGCAGCCGGAAGATTGCGGTGCCGCCGCAGCTGGTCGGGGTGGTCAGCTCCGGCAACCTGGAGGTGCTGATCGAGCCCGCGCCCCTGAATGGCGCCTGCGAGATCGAGATCCGCACCGCCGCCAACGGCTTCGGCGCCACCTGGCAGGCGGTGATGAGCGACTTCCACGAACGCTGGCAGCTGGCCGACACCCGCATCTGCATCAACGACATGGGCGCCACGCCCGCGGTGGTCAGCCTGCGCCTCGACCAGGCCGCCGAAACCATGACGACGGGAGCACCATGAGCAGCTATCTCGAATGTAATGCCCGCGAACGGGTGGCGCGCGTGTTCGACCCCGGTTCCTTCCTTGAATTCCTGCCGCCCGCGGCGCGCGTGGTCAGTCCGCACCTGGCCATGCTCGATGCCCCGGTCTCGTTCGACGACGGCGTCGTGGTCGGGCGCGGCACCCTGGACGGCAAGCCGGTGTTCGGCGCGGCCCAGGAAGGCGGCTTCATGGGCGGCGCGGTCGGCGAGGTGCACGGCGCCAAGCTGGTCGGCATGCTGCAGCGCGCGGTCGCCGAGAACGCCCACGCGGTCCTGCTGCTGCTGGAATCGGGCGGCGTGCGCCTGCACGAAGCCAACGCCGGCCTGATCGCCGTGTCCGAAGTGATGCGCGCCATCCTCGACGTGCGCGCGGCCGGCATCCCCGTGGTGGTGCTGATCGGCGGCTCGAACGGCTGCTTCGGCGGCATGGGCATCGCCGCGCGCTGCGCCAACACGGTCGTGATGTCCGAGGAAGGCCGGCTGGCGATGTCCGGCCCGGAAGTGATCGAGACCGCGCACGGGGTCGAGGAATTCGATTCGCGCGACCGCGCCCTGGTCTGGCGCACCACGGGCGGCAAGCACCGCTACCTGCTGGGCGACTGCCAGGTGCTGGTGGCCGACGACGTGAGCGCCTTCCGCCAGGCGGCGCTGGCGGCGATCGCGGAGGGACGCGCCCGCCATCCGGGCCTGACCCTGGAGGGGCTGGAGGCCGAGCAGGCGATGCTGGAGCGGCGCCTGGACGAATTCGGCGCCCAGTCCGAGCCGCTGCAGGTCTGGAAGGCGCTCGGCATCCCGGACCCGGGCGCGATCCCCATGCTCGACGTCGACGATTTTCTCGGCGTCGCCAACCAACACCGGGCAGGAGCCGCATGATGGACTGGCAAACCTTGACATCCCAGCTGTTCCCGCAAGGGCACGACATCCAGGAACGCCTGCATTTCCTGTCCGGCACCGGCACCGTGGACGGACAGGAAGTCGCCGTGATCGGCACCACCGGGCATGCGCCGATCGGCATCGAGATCGCCCTGGCCCAGGCCAGGGCGGTGCTGGAGACGGTGCGCCGCCATCCGGGGCGCCCGATCCTGATCCTGGTCGATACCCAGGGCCAGCGCCTGCGCCACCGCGACGAGATGTTGGGCATCAACAGCTACATGGCCCACCTCGGCAAGTGCATCGAGCTGGCGCGCCGCTCGGGCCACCGGGTGATCGGCCTGGTGTACGACCAGGCCCTGTCGGGCGGCTTCATCACCAGCGGCCTGATGGCCGACGCCTGCTTCGCCCTGCCGGATGCGACCATCCGGGTGATGGGCCTGCCGGCGATGGCGCGCATCACCAAGGTGCCCGAGGAACGCCTGACCGAGCTGGCCAAGACCGATCCGGTGTTCGCGCCGGGCGCCGGCAACTACCTGCGCATGGGCGGCCTGCAGGCGATCTGGGAAGACGACTTCGCAGCGCGCCTGGCGGCCGCGATCCGCGACAGCGACAGCGTCGACCGCCGCCGCGCACTGGGCTTCGAGCGCGGCGGGCGCAAGCTGGCGCAGCCGGTGGCGCAAGCGGTCAGCGCAGGCGAGCATGTTCGCCCGGCATGACCTGGTGTGGCTGACGCCGCGCGGCTGGGAGCGCGCGGCCGCGGCCGCCCCGGTTCCTGACAGTGCCGCGCTCGCGGAATGGGGCGCGGCCGGCTGGCCGGCGGTGGTGACGCGGCTCGGTGCCGGGGTGCCGCCGGGCCAGGTGGCCCTCGGGCTGCCCCTGCCCCCCCGCCCGGACGGCAGCAAGCCGCGCATCGCGTTCAGCGCCGAGGTGACCGACATCGAGAGCGCCACCTCGGCCCTGCCGCTGGCGCGCGCGATCGCCGCGGTGCCGTCGGCCTGGCGGCCCGGGCTGGCCGCGATCGTGCACGACGCCGCCGACGCCGGCCTCGACGTGCGCGTCTACGGTTCGGTGGCGCTGCAGGCCCTCACCGGCCAGGCCTACATCAAGCCCGGCTCGGACATCGACCTGCTGCTGCATCCGGTCACCCGGGCCCAGTACCGCTGCGCGCTCGAACTGCTGGGGCGGCGCGCCGACATGCTCCCGCTGGACGGCGAGATCGTGTTCCCCAACCGGCAGGGCGTGGCGTGGAAGGAGCTGGCGCGCGCCACCGAGGCCCGCGGACGGGTGCTCGCCAAGACCCTCCAGGGCGTCGCCCTGGTCAGCCTCGACAGCCTGCTCGCGACCATGGAGGATAGCCATGCATGACCTGGTGCTCGACCACGACCTGCGCCTGGCGGACGCCGGCGTCCGGGATCGTCCCTTCCGCCTGGACCACATGGCGCGCCGGGCGATCGGCGCCCGCACCGCGCGCCTGGCGGTGCGCAGCCTGTATGCGGAACTGAGCCTGTATCCCAAGCCGGGACTGGTGTCGCTGCGCGACAACGGCAGCCACGCCGACATGACGGCCGAGACCTTCATGCGCAGCATGTTCAGCCTGCGCCACTATTTCGCCCGCATCACCGGGGCCGGCATGGACGGCGCCTCGTTCGCCGCGCTGGCCGGCCTCGGCGTGGCGGCCGAGCAGCGCATGCTGGGCGCCACCCGGGGCATCAACACCCATCGCGGCGCCATCTTCGGCCTGGGACTGCTGTGCGCATCGATCGGGGCCTGCCATGCGCGCGGCGGCGTCGCCAGCGCCGACGCCATCCGCTCGACCCTGGTGTCGCGCTGGGGCGCGGCGCTGGCCGCGCATGCGCGCCCGCAGGACCTGGACTCCCATGGCCTACGGGTCAGGGCCCGCTATGCGGTCGGCGGCGCGCGCCAGGAAGCGGCGCTCGGCATGCCGGCCGTGTTCGACGTCGCGCTGCCGGCGCTGCGCCGGGCCCTGCTGGCCGGCCGCGGCCTGCGCCGGGCCCGGGTAGATGCGCTGTTCGCCCTGATGGCCCACATCGGCGACACCAATGTCTATCACCGCGGCGGCGCCGACGGCGCCTTGATCGTCCGGCAGCACGCGCTCGACTTCCTGGCCCATGGCGGCAGCGCCGCGCCCGACTGGGAGGCGCGCGCCGAGGAGTGCCACCGCCTGTTCGTCGCCCGCAGGCTGTCGCCCGGCGGCGCGGCCGACCTGCTGGCCGCGGCCTGCCTGGTCAACGAGGCGACCGGAGGCGCGCACTAGCATGACGGCGACGCTCGCCCTCCTCTGCCCCGGCCAGGGCGCCCAGCACCGCGGCATGTTCGAGCTGGCGCGCACCGATGCGCGCGCCAGCCGGCTGCTCGCTGATCTCATCGACGAGGCCCGGCTCCCGCAGCCGCTCGACGAGGTGCTGGCGCAGGACGCGCTGCTGTTCTCGAACCGCCTGGCGCAGCCGCTGGTCGTGGCGGCGACCCTGGCCAACTGGACGGCGCTCGGCGACGCCCTGCCCGCTCCCGCCGTGGTGGCCGGCTACAGCATCGGCGAAGTCGCGGCCTATGGCGTGGCCGGCGCGCTCGCGCCGCGCGACGCGGTGGCCCTGGCCCGCGAGCGCGCCCGGCTGATGGACGCCTGCCTGCAGCACACGCCGGCGCAGGCCCTGGTCGCCATCTCCGGCCTGCCCCAGGGCGCGCTGCGCGCAGCGCTCGGGCAGGCCGGGTATGACGTGGCGATCGAGACCGGGGAAGACAGCTTCATCGCCGGCGGACGCGCCGACCGGGCCGACGCGCTGCAGCACGCGCTGCAGGCGCTGGGCGCGCGCGCCAGCCGGCTGCCGGTCGAAGTGGCGTCGCATACCCCGTTCATGGCCGGCGCGGTGGCGCCTCTTGTGGCCGAACTCCAGGCTTGCCGCTTCGGCAATCCGCAGGCGCCGGTCCTGTCCGGCATCTCGGCCGAGCGGATCGTGCGCCGCGACCAGGCCATCGACCACCTGTCGCGCCAGCTCGCCCAAACCATCCTGTGGAAGGATTGCATGGATGCCATCGCGGAAGCCGGGGTGACGGTCGCACTCGAACTGGGACCAGGCGCCGGCCTGGCCCGCATGCTGCAGGCGCGCCATCCGCAGATCGCCACCCGTTCCGTTGCCGATTTCCGCTCGCTGGCCGGTGTCGCGGCATGGCTGCAGCGGCATGTCGATTAGCCTATTCAGCCATCCCATGTCTGATATTTCCAATCGGAATTGGAAATAGCGGGGTTTCGCCTCTATAACTAGAGCATAGGAAACCCATGGCGCACCGGATGGACCGCGCGCCGCAACGCTATCAGGAGATCGACGTGAAAGAAGTATTCGCCGCAGTGACCGAATTGTTGACGCAAGCCGCCCAGGAGCGCGCAAGCGAGGTCATGCACAAGCAGGCACAAGTCAAGGCCAGGGCCGCCGAGGATTACCGTTCGAACGCCGGCGGCTGGAACTGATCGTCCCCTGGTCACCGGCGTTGTTATGGGCGCTATCACCGTTGTCTGGTGGTCCGCCATGAACTGTTGAGGTTTTGCCTGGTCCAACGCCTATTGCATCGCAGGCGGAGGTCCGATGAAAGCGCCGCGTTTCAAGAGGTGGTTGGGACGATTGCCCGGTCTGATCCGGCCCCAGCGGGCACAGGTGCTGCAAGCCCTGGGTCCGACCGTCGGCCTGGACCGGGTCGTCGAAGTGATCGCGCAGGCCAGGGCCGCCCAGTGCTATTCTACCTGCGGGGAGAGCTCAAGGGCGGCTTCGGCATGGCCTGAGCCTGCCGCTACCAGGTCCTGCCGCGCCAGTCCGCGGCCCAGCCCATGTACTGGCTCACGGGCATGGGCTGGGCGAGGAAAAAGCCTTGCGCGACGTCGCAGCCCTGCGCTTCCAGGCTGGCCCAGACTTCCCTGTCCTCGACGCCTTCGGCGATGACTTCCAGGCCCAGGTTGTGTCCCAGCTCGATCGTGGCCCGCACGATCACGCTCGAGTCCGCCTGCGACGTCATCGGCCGCACAAAGGACTGGTCGATCTTGATGGCGTCGATGGGGAAGCGTTGCAGGTAGCTGAGGCTCGAGTAGCCGGTTCCGAAATCGTCGATCCAGATGTCGAAGCCAAGGTCCTTCAGGCGCCGCAGCGATACCATCACGGCCTCGGGATCGATCATGAGCGCACTCTCGGTGAGTTCGAACTGGATCGCATCGGGCGGGATGCCCCAGGTGGAGACCAGGTTGCGGATCCGGCCGACCAGGGCCGGGTCGTGCAGGTCGTGCGCCGACAGGTTGACCGACAGCGAGTAATCCTTGCCCGCCGCGCGCCAGGCATGGACCTGCTGGAAGGCCGCCTCGAGCATCCAGTCGGTGATCGAGGTGATGAGTCCGCCCTGCTCGGCCAGCGGAATGAAGGATCCCGGTCCGATCAGGCCGCGCACCGGATCGCGCCAGCGCAGCAGCGCCTCGGCGCCGCAGGGGCGGCAATTGCCGATCTCCACCTTGGGCTGGCAATACAGCTCGAACTCGCCGAACTCGATCGCGCGGCGCAGCTTGCCCATCACCGCAAGACGGTTCGCGGTGGCCTTTTCTTGCCGTGCGGAATGCACCGCGATCCCGTTGCGCTCGGTCCGCGCCACGTACATGGCGGCGCTGGCGCGCCGCGCCAGGCTCTCGGCATCGTCCGCGTGTTCGGAAAAGACGGCGATGCCGATGGCCAGCCGCGTGTCGATCAGCGCGGCCGAGGCTTCGATCGGCTTGGCGAGCCCTGCCAGCGCCTTGCGCGCGGCCGCGCGTGCATCCTCTACATTGCAATCTTGCAAGACGACGGCGAATTCGCCGTCTCCCGGCGTCGTCACCTGCGCGCCGACCGGAAGCAGGGACGCCAGGCGCCGGCTCAGCTCCTGCATCACCGTGTCGCAGGCGCCGTAGCCCAGCACATTGCAGATATCGTGGAAGCCGTCCACCCCGATATGGAGCAGGGCGAGCGGGCCGCCCGCGACGCGCGCGGCCTCGATGCCGGCGCGCAGCCGCTGCAGCAGGCCGGAGCGGTTCGGCAAGCCGGTGGGCTGGTCGTAGAAACTGAGGCGTGCGATCGTTTCCTCCGCCTTCCGGTGTGCGCGCCGCATGCGCAGCGTGTGGATGCCGAACGCCAGGTCGGCGGCGAGTTCGCTCAGCAGGTCGATTTCCTGCTGGTCGAAGGCATCCGGTTCCGGTGCCGCCATGAAGAGCGCACCCACCACGTCGTCGTCACATATCAGGGGAAAGGCGGTGAGCGACAGGAACTTCGCCTGCTCGGCCAGCCGGCGCAGGAGTTCGTAGCGGGGGTTGGCGAACACCGGGCCCGAAAGCACGTTCTGGCGGGTGAACGGTTCCCTGGTCCGGATGGCGATGCCCATCGTGTCCTGGCCGAGCGCCGTATCGTCCCAGGTGTAGCCGGCTTCATTGAGTTCCCGGACGTCGAACTTGACCGCCTTGCCACCCTCCAGCCCCATGCAGACCATCCACTGCTGGCGCCGGGACGGTCCCTTGTCGGCATACACGACGCCGGCCCGCACATAACCGCCCTGCTCCACCGCCACGGCGCACATGTCGCGCAGCAGTTGCATCTCATCGGTGGCGCGGAGCAGGGTCCGGTTGCTGGCGCTGATCGTCCGGTGGGCACGGATTGCGCGCTGCAATGCAGGCGGGACCGCCTCCGGCGGCTGCGGACCCTCGTGATTCGGCGTGTCGGACATGGCGCTTTCCCGTGCTGGAAGACAGCTCCAGTATAGTCGCTGTCCTTACGCTCCGGTTACTCTCGCATCGCGAATCGCCAGTGGGGGCAAATGAGAACCGGGCCGGCAGGACGCCGGCCCGGTGTGTGCGGCTATCAGGCCGACACGTCGCCTTCGCGGATGTCGGCGGCCGCCAGCGCCGTCATGTTGACGATGCGGCGGACCGTCGCGCTCGGGCTCAGGATGTGCACCGGCTTGGCGGTGCCGAGCAGGATCGGACCGACGGTGACGCCCTTGCCCGACGCGACCTTGAGCACGTTGAACAGGATGTTGGCGGCGTCCAGCGACGGCATCACCAGCAGGTTGGCGCTGCCGGCAAAGCCGTTCTCGATCTGGTAGATGTCGCGGATCTCTTCCGACAGCGCGGCGTCGCCGTGGATCTCGCCGATCACCGACAGCTCGGGCGCCATCTGGGTCAGCAGTTCGCGCGCTTCGCGCACGCGGCGCGCCGACGGACGCTCCGAGGAGCCGAGCGAGGAGTGCGACAGCAGCGCCACCTTCGGATCGACGCCGAACTGTTTCACCGCGTTCGCCGCCAGGCGCGCGATCACCGCCAGTTCGCCGGCGCTCGGCTGGTCGTTGACATAGGTGTCGGTGATGAACAGCGTGTACTTGTCCAGCACCAGCGCATTCATCGCCGCCAGCACCTCGACGCCGGGCGCCGTTCCGATCTCGTTCTTCACGTGCGCCAGGTGGCTGTCGTAGCTGCCCTTCATGCCGCAGATGAGCGCATCGACTTCGCCCGACTTCAGCAGGCGCGCGCCCTGCAGGGTGGTGTCGCCCTCGGCTTCCACCAGCGTGAAGTCGACATCCTGCTTCAGGCGCAGGCCCGCTTCCTTGATCGCACGCTCGACCTTGGCCTTCTCGCCGATCAGGACCGGCTTGGCGATGCCTTCGTCGACCACGGTCTGCACCGCGCGCAGCACGCGGCGGTCGTCGGCTTCCGCGTACGCGACCTTGCGCGGGTTGGCCTTGGCCTTGGTGAACACCGGTTTCATGAAGAAGCCGGTGTGGTAGATCATCTGCGCCAGCTTGTCGCGGTAGGCCGCCATGTCCTCGATCGGACGGGCCGCCACGCCCGACGCCGCCGCGGCTTCGGCCACGCGCGGTGCGATCGCCGCCAGCAGGCGCGGGTCGAAAGGCTTCGGGATGATGTATTCGGGACCGAAGGTCAGCTCCTGGCCTTCATAGGCCGAGGCCACCACGTCGGACGCTTCCGCTTCGGCCATCTCGGCGATCGCGGTCACGCAGGCCAGCTTCATCTCGTTGGTGATGCGGGTCGCGCCGCAGTCGAGGGCGCCGCGGAAGATGTAGGGGAAGCACAGCACGTTGTTGACCTGGTTCGGGTAGTCCGAACGGCCGGTCGCGATGATGCAGTCGGGGCGCGCGGCTTTCGCCACTTCCGGACGGATTTCCGGCTCCGGGTTGGCCAGCGCCAGGATCACCGGCTGCGTTCCCATGGTCTTGACCATCTCGCCCGTCAGCACGCCCGCGGTCGAGCAGCCCAGGAACACGTCGGCGCCGTCGACGATGTCGGCCAGGGTGCGCGCCTGCGTGTCTTGCGCATAGCGCGCCTTGTTGACTTCCATGTTGGCTTCGCGGCCGACGTAGATCACGCCCTTCGAATCGGTGACATAGATGTTCTCGCGCTTCACGCCGAGCAGGACCATCATGTCCAGGCAGGCGATCGCCGCCGCGCCGGCGCCGGAAGCGGCCAGCTTGATCTGGCCGATGTCCTTGCCGACCACCTTGAGCGCATTCAGCAGCGCCGCGGTGGAGATGATCGCGGTGCCGTGCTGGTCGTCGTGGAAGACCGGGATGTTCATGCGCTCGCTCAGCTTCTTCTCGATGTAGAAGCATTCCGGCGCCTTGATGTCTTCCAGGTTGATGCCGCCCACGGTCGGCTCGAGCATGGCGATCGCATCGATCAGCTTGTCCGGATCGAGTTCGTCCAGTTCCAGGTCGAACACGTCGACGCCGGCGAATTTCTTGAACAGGCAGCCCTTGCCTTCCATGACCGGCTTGGACGCCAGCGGTCCGATATTCCCCAGGCCCAGCACGGCGGTGCCGTTGCTGATCACGGCCACCAGGTTGGCGCGCGAGGTGTAGTCGGCGGCGGTGGCCGGGTCGGCGGCGATCTCTTCGCATGCATAGGCCACGCCCGGCGAATAGGCCAGCGACAGGTCGCGCTGGTTCGACAGCGGCTTGGTGGCGACCACCTCGATCTTGCCGCGCGTCGGGCTGCGGTGGTATTCGAGGGCGTCCGCACGCAGCTGGCTGTCGCGTGTTCCTTCGTTGTTGGATTCGATACTCATCTTTTCTCCTGATCCCTGTTTTGGAGTGGTTGGGGCGTTTATCCTGTGACGCCGGTCCCTGGACGCTGCGTCCATGCGGCCGACCGGTCAGTGGTTGGTGCGGCAGGCCTGTCAGAAGCCCGGCAGCGCGACATCGAAGTGCGACACATGCGGCGGCCCGTCGAAGCAATGTCCGACCAGGCGGCGCCACTCCTGGAAATCGTCGCTGGCCCTGAAGTGGACGGTATGGTCTTCCACCGTCTCCCATTGCACATGCAACAGGTAGGTCAGCGTTTCTTCGAGGCCACGCAGTAGCTGCATCGAAATGCATCCTGGCGCCCTCTGGAACAGCGGCAGCGCCTTGGCCACCGCCTGTTCGAATTCGTCTTCCATCCCTGCCTTGACCTTGATGACAGCGCTTTCCAGAATCATGAGTTCTTCCGCAAAAAAAACGTCGAGGCGAACGCATACCGGCCGGCAACAAGCCGCGCGGGCGCAGCCGTACCGCGATGGACACGGACAGCAACGCATTGTTCTATTTATAACCGATGATTGCGGGAGCGTCTACTTCTTGCTGGAAGCATCGATACCGCAATGCATGCCGTGCGAACGGAAACCGGAAGACGGGCCTGCTCGTACCGACATCGGCTTATTATCCTACATGCGGAGAAACGTTGTCTGACATGACATATTTCCCGAATTTCATCTGGAAGCGGGGACAATGAACGGCATCGATTCCTGGCCGTCGCGGCCATGGCCGCGCTGAAGGCAAGGGTGCGCAGCGTGGACCGCGCCCGCCTCGACCTGGCGCTGGCCGCCGTCCTGGAGGAGGCGAGCCGCTGACGCGCCGCGCCGTCGAATGCCTCAGAACGAATGCTTGATGCCGGTGATGACGCCGCTCTGGTTCAGGCCCGGACCGACCGAGCCGCCGGCCGACAGCGCGAGCGCCGAGCTGCCGCTGTTGACGATGCGGCCCGCCGCCGCATACACGGCGGTGCGCCTGGACAGTTCGTAGACGCCGCGCACCAGCAGCTGCCTGGCGTCGTTGTCGCTGTCGCGGTAGTCCAGCTTCGACACCTGGGCATCGACCTGGAATGCGGGCGCCGCGCGCCAGGTGGCGCCGACATAGTAGAGATTGCTGCGCTGCGTCAGCGCGCCCTCGTTGTCGCGCGCCAGCACGCCGGCCCCGATCTTCCATGCCCCGGCCCTGGCGAAGCCTGCGACGTGCAGGCGGCTGTCGGACAGCCCGCTGCTGTTCAGGCCAGCGGCCGCCGCCGGGCCGCCGTGGATGCGGTCATAGGCGCCGACCACACCCCAGCCTGCGCCGTCGTAGCGCAGCATGGCCGACCATTCGCGGCACTGTTTGCTGTCGGCCGCGCTCTCCCCGGCGCAGCCGGTTCCCGCCGGGCCGCCGGCGCTCGAGGTGTCGCGCCCGGTGCTGTAGGTGCCGGCCACGGTCAGGCCCTTGAACACCCCCTTGTAGGCGATCGAGTTGTCGCTGCGGCCGTTCGGGATGGCCGGGTCGAGCGAGCCCAGTCCGTACTGCGAGGCGGCGAACACGTCGACGTCGAAGGAAGACTGGTAGATCGCGTTGTAGTTGCGCCCGAAGCTGAGCTGGCCCCAGGAGCCGGCCAGGCCGACCCAGGCCTGGCGGCCGAACAGGCGGTTGCCCTGCCCCTGGCTGCCGCTGTCGAGGTAGAAGCCGTTTTCCAGGGTGAAGACAGCCTTCAGGCCGTTCCCGATATCTTCCGAGCCCTTGAATCCCAGCCGGGACGGGAACATGCCGCCGCCCAGGCTGGGCATGCGCACCAGGCTGTGGCCGGCGGCGTCGGCATTGTCATAGTATTCGGCGGCGCCGTCGACGATGCCGTAGATCTGGACATTGGCCTGCGCCGAGGCGTTGGCCATCGTGGCGGCGATGGCGCAGGCCGCCAGGGCGGCGCTGGACACGGGATGTTTCATTGAGGTCTCCTCCATGAGGGTGCGCGGCGGCGCGCCGGCCTCATGGCCGGCGGACCGCATCTGTGTTGCAGGGAGCCCCGCCCAGGGGCGGCGCCTGAAGGGAAAAACGCCGGAAGCCGTCAGGACCGGGACTGGTCCTGGTCCTTGTTCCAGTCGGCGCCGCTGGCGGCGCCCGCGCCGGCGACCGAATACAGCGCCCTGGTGTTGCGCGTCTTCTGGAAGTCTTCCAGTGTCTCGCCGCGCATGGCGGCGTAGATGTGCAGGTTGGACACGCCCACCACCGCGCCCAGCTTCTCCAGCAGGAAGAAGATCGCGCCATAGCGGATCAAGCCCTGCCAGTCGCGCCGCGTGATCAGGTCGCGCTCTTCCGGCAGCAGGCCGGCTTCCTCGTAGGTCGCTTGCGGATCGGCCAGGAAGCGGGCGCGGAACTCCGGCTGGACCAGCTGGTGCAGGTACTTGTTGATACGGTAGCCCTCGACGCTGCGCTGCAGGGTGAACGGATAGGTGCCTTCCAGTTCCTCGACGCCCGCCGTCTGGTGGCGCATGTGGGCGCGCTGGCGCTCGTTGGCTTTCGCGCTCAAGGCGGGATCGGGGTTGGCCTCGTTCTCGTACAGGGCCACCGCGATCCCGGTCATCGACGGCAGGTAGTATTCGCGGTGCAGGCAGCGCAGCTTGCTCGCCATGGCGCCGCGCGCCACCATCCACATCACCACTTCCGCGCTTTCCCAGCCGCCCAGGCGGGCGAAGTCGGCATGGGTCATGTTCAGCAGGGTTTCCGGATCCTTCTCGAACAGGTCGAGGAACTGGTGATCCCAGGGCGTGTTGTTGAAGCCGGCGCGCTCGCCGTGCACCTGGTGCGACAGGCCGCCGGTGGCCACCAGCACCACGTTCAGGTCTTCCGGATAGCTTTCGATCGCACGGCGCAGGCCCTGGCCGAGCTTGAAGCAGCGGCGCGCGGACGGCACCGGGAACTGCAGCACGCCGCACTGCAGCGGCACGATGCTGCCCGGCCAGCCGCCCTCGTGCGGCCACAGGATCGACAGCGGCGAGAAGCAGCCGTGGTCGAGCGGCTTGTCCTGGAAGAAGGACATGTCGAATTCGTCGGCCATCAGCGACTGGCCGATGTGGCGCGCCAGCCCGGCATGGCCGGCGACCGGCGGCAGGTCGCGCGCGCCGCCGCCCTCGTCGGCGACCCGGTACTGGTCGCCGATGCCCAGCGCGAAGGCCGAGTAGTGGTCGAAGAAGAACGAGGTGACGTGGTCGTTGTACACCACCAGCAGCACGTCGGGCTTCTTCTCGGCCAGCCATTGCTGGACCGGTTCGTAGGCCTTGAAGATCGGGGCCCAGGCGGGGTCGTTCTGCTTGCCGGTATCGAGCGCGAAGCCGATGGTCGGGGTGTGGGAGGACGCGATCGCGCCGATGATGTTTGCCATGATGGATCCTTAAGCCGCGACCGTGCGCGGTGCGATACGTGAAGAGATGATGGAGATTGCCGCGATGGTGGCGGGGATGGCCAGGATCGCGATCACGGCGCTGAAGCCCCAGCCCATGGACAGCAGCAGGCCGCCGGCGAAGGAGCCGAAGATGCTGCCGAAGCGGCCCATGCCCTGCATCCAGCTCACGCCGGTGGCGCGCACCGCGGTCGGATAGCAGGACGGGGCGAAGGCGTTCAGGCCGGTCTGGGCGCCGCTCATGCAGAAGCCCGCGAACAGCACGAACATGGCGAAGGTCGAGGACTCGACCGTGCCCGAGGACAGGAACAGGATGAAGGCCGCGCCGCCGATGTACGCCGATGCGATCACCTTGTTGGGCGTGAAGCGGTCCATCAGGTAGCCCACCACCAGGGCGCCGACCGTGCCGCCGAGCTGGAACAGGGCCGTGATGTTGGCGGCGCGCTCGATCGACTGACCGGCGTCCTTGATCATGGTCGGCAGCCAGCCGCTGAGCAGGTAGATCACGAGCAGGCCCATGAAATAGGTGCTCCACAGCGACAGCGTGATGCTGCGATAGGACGGCGACAGCAAGGCCCTGGCCGGTTGGCCGCCCTGGACGGCGGGTTCGCTGATGGTGAAGCTGGTCTGGTGCGTGACATCGGAACCGCAGACGCGGCGCAGGGTCCGGGCAATGCGCTCGGCCGGGTATTTCTTGACCACCATGAAGCGCACCGATTCCGGAATTAGCCAGAGGTAGAACGGCAGGCAGACCAGCGGAATCGCGCCGCCGGCGACCAGCACCGTGCGCCAGCCATGGTCCGGCAGCAGGGCCGCCGCGCCGAAGCCGACCAGGGCCGAGCCCAGGTTAAAGCCGGTGAACATGATGGCCAGCAGGGTGCTGCGCGACTTTTCCGGCACATATTCGGACAGCAGCGTGGTGGTGTTCGGCATCGCCGCTCCCAGTCCGAGGCCGGTCAGGAAGCGCAGCAGCGACAGCGTATAGACGTCGTTGGCCAGCGCGCACAGGATGCTGAACGTACCGAACCAGGCCACTGCCCCCATCAGCAGTTTCTTGCGCCCGTAGCGATCCGACAGCGGACCGATCAGCAGCGCGCCGATGGCCAGGCCGATCGGCGCCGCGCTCATCACGACGCCGAAGGCGGCGCGCGAGATACCCCATTCGCCGATGATGGCCGGCGCCAGGAAGCCCATGATGGCGACGTCCATGCCGTCGGTGGTGATGATGAGGAAGCAAAGGACAAGCAAGAGCCACTGGTAGCGACTCATCTTGCGGCCGTTGATGTGCGCCCGCACATCGAGGGTGTGTGCTGTATTCATTATGTCTCCTGGTCGAATACGAGTGTGGATGTTCCGCGCTGTTGTTCTTGCTTTTTCAGCCGGAATGGCGGCGAGGTACTGAATACCCCTCATGCAATCTGGTGATACCGCACTCGAAGTGTACGTTTCGACTAAGGATGAAGCATTGCTTTCGGCTGGCTCAGTGTTTCAATCTGCTTATCGGCCCTGCAAGGCACCGGCGCCTGCACTCATGCGGAATGGCCCTGGCGCCACTGGGCGCTGATGCTGTCGATCTCGTCGAGCAGCGCGCGCGCCCCCGGGGCCAGGTGGGCGCCCTTGCGCGTCATGACGCCGATCGAGCGCCCCATGCCCGGCATCGCGAACGGCAGCACCATCAGCTGCGAGGTCGCGATCTCGTGGTGCAGCTGGTGCGCCGACAGCACCGTCAGCATGTCGCTCGACAGCAGCAGCCCGCGCAGCAGGGCCAGGTCGCCGGTTTCCACGGTCGGTTCCGGCGGCGCGGCCCCTTGGCGCTGGAAGAACTGGCCCAGCGATTCGCGCAGCGGCGTGCCGGCGCGCGACAGCACCCAGGGATACCCTCCCAGGTCGGAAACATGCAGCGTCTTCTTCGCCGCCAGCGGATGCCCGGCGCGCGCCACCAGCGCCGCCTCGTCGTCGAACAGGGCGCGCGCGGCGAAGGCGTCGCCGGCGCTGGCGCGCTGCGCGCCGATGATGAAGTCGATCCGGCCGCTCAGCAGCCCGGCGGTCAGTTCCCCGTACGGACTCTCCAGCGAGCGCACATGCAGGCGCGGATGGCGCCGCAGCACCGAGGCGATCGCCGCCGGCAGCAGCTGGGAGCGCGCCAGCGGCAGGGCGCCGATGGTGACCGTGCCCTGCACCACCCCGGCCAGCGCCGCGACATCTTCCGGAATATGGCGCAGTTCGGCCAGCGCCCGTTCGAAGCCTTCGATCCAGCGCCGCCCGGCCTCGGTCGGCAGCATGCCGTGCGCGGTGCGCAGGAACAGCGGCTGGCCCAGCATGTCCTCGAGCCGCGCCACCGCCTGGCTGATCGCCGACTGCGAGCTGCCCATCGCATGGGCGACGGTCGGCATGTGGTGGACCTCGGCCAGCAGCGCGGCCGCCTGCAGGCGCCGTTCGTTCAGCAGGGCTTCGATGGCGCCGACCTTGGGTCCGCCGCGCTCCTGCAGGCGCACGGCGTCGTCGCGCACCGCGTGCAGTTCCTCCTCGATGCGGTCGGCGCGCAGGCGCACCACCTCGCCGGCCGCGGTGAGCAGCATGCCCCTGCCCTTGCGCTCGAACAGCGGCACGTCCAGGCTTTCCTCCAGCGCCGCCACCGAGCGCGCCACCGCGGACGAGGCGCGGAACAGCGATTCGGAGGAACGGCGGATGCCGCCGGTGGCGGCGACGACGCGGAAGGCATGCAGGTGGCGGAGGCTGACGAAACTCATGGACGGGACCGGGAATGTGGAGGGTGATAAGAAAATTAGAACAGTGTTGGGCGCACAAAGCAACCAAGGCCGAGGCTGTGCCAAAGATACTTGCGTACATCGAAAAGCACACCGAGACCCGTCATGACCACCGACCAACCTTCCGACCTCCGTCCGGTTCCGTGCATCCTGATGCGCGGCGGCACCTCGCGCGGCCCCTTCTTCCTCGAATCCGACCTGCCCCCGGACCCGGCCGCGCGCGACCGCGTGCTGCTGGCCGCCATGGGCTCGCCCGACCGCCGCCAGATCGACGGCCTGGGCGGCGCGCATCCCCTGACGAGCAAGGCCGGCATCGTGCGCGCCAGCACCACGCCGGGCGTCGATCTCGACTTCCTGTTCGCCCAGCTGCAGCCCGACAAGGAGACGGTGGACACGACCCCGAATTGCGGCAACATGCTGGCGGCCGTGCTGCCCTTCGCCCTCGAACGCGGCCTGCTGCCGATCAGGGACGGCGCGACCACGGCGCGCATCCTGACCCTCAACACCGGCATGCAGTGCGATGTCACGGTCCCGACGCCGGACCGCCGGCTGCGGTACACGGGCGCGGCGCGCATCGACGGCGTGCCGGGCACTGCGGCGCCGATCACCATCAATTTCCTGGACACGGCCGGCTCGGTCTGCCCTGCGCTGCTGCCCAGCGGCCGGGTCAGGGACGAGGTGCTGGTGGACGACGGCGTGGACGCGTTCGGCGTGCAGGCCACCCTGATCGACAACGGCATGCCGATGGTGATCGTCCGCGCCGCCGACTTCGGCCTGACCGGCTACGAGACGGTCGAGGAACTGAACGGCAACGGGCGCTTGCGCGCCCGCCTCGAAGCCCTGCGCCTGGCCGCCGGCCCGCTGATGGGCCTGGGCGACGTGAAGGGCAAGAGCTATCCGAAGATGTGCCTGGTGGCCGCGCCGGCGGCCGGCGGCAGCATCGCCACCCGCTGCTTCATCCCGCATGTCTGCCACGAGGCGATCGGGGTGCTGGCGGCGGTCACGGTGGGCACCGCCTGCGTGCTGGAAGGCTCGGTCACCCAGGGCATCGCGCAGCTGCCGCAGGGCCTGCGCAAGACGGTATCGGTCGAGCACCCGACCGGAGAATTCAGCGTCGAGCTCGAACTCGACGCCCACGACCGGCAGCGGGTGACGCGCGCCGCCCTGCTGCGCACGGCGCGCCCCATCATGCGCGGCGAAGTGCTGATCCCCGAATAAATCCACAGGAGACCCCATGCGACAACCATTGATCATCGACTGCCACGGCCACTACACGACGGCCCCGAAGGCGCTCGAGGAGTGGCGCAACCGCCAGATCGCCAACCTGGCCACGCCGGCGCTCGGACCCAGGCCATCGGAACTGACCATCAGCGACGACGCGCTGCGCGATTCGATCGAGACCAACCAGCTGCGCCTGATGAAGGAACGCGGCTCGGACCTGACCATCTTCTCGCCGCGCGCCAGCTTCATGGCCCACCACCTCGGCGACTTCGAGACCAGCGCCACCTGGGCCGCGATCTGCAACGAGCTGTGCTACCGCGTCTCGCAACTGTTCCCGGACAGCTTCATCGGCGCGGCCATGCTGCCGCAGTCGCCCGGCGCCGACCCGAAGACCTGCATTCCCGAGCTGGAGCGCTGCGTCAAGGAATACGGCATGGTCGGCATCAACCTGAATCCCGACCCCTCGGGCGGGCACTGGACTTCGCCACCGTTGTCGGATCGCCACTGGTATCCGATCTACGAGAAGATGGTCGAATACGACATCCCGGCGATGATCCACGTGAGCACCAGCTGCAACGCCTGCTTCCACACCACCGGCTCGCACTACCTGAACGCCGACACCACGGCTTTCATGCAATGCCTGACCAGCGACATGTTCAAGGACTTCCCGACCCTGAAGTTCCTGATCCCGCATGGCGGCGGCGCCGTGCCCTATCACTGGGGACGCTTCCGCGGCCTGGCCCAGGAGATGAAGAAGCCGCTGCTGCAGGAGCACCTGCTGAACAACATCTTCTTCGATACCTGCGTCTACCACCAGCCGGGCATCGACCTGCTGACGAAAGTGATCCCGGTGAAGAACGTGCTGTTCGCCTCCGAGATGATCGGCGCCGTGCGCGGCATCGATCCGGACAGCGGCCACTACTACGACGACACCAGGCGCTATATCGAGGCGGCCGCGCTGAGCGACGAGGACCGCTTCCGGATTTTCGAAGGCAATGCGCGCCACGTCTTCCCGCGCCTGGACGCCGCCCTGAAACTGAAAGGACTGTAAAGATGAGTATTTCCCTGATGAACCGGCTCGGCATCGTCAAGCGCCACATCGGGCGCGCCGACCGCGCCGCCGCCGAACGCCTGGGCAGGCTGGGCAGCGCCACCGTGCACGAGGCGATGGGCCGGGTCGGGCTGCTCCAGCCCCATATGCGCCCGATCTATCCGGACGCCCAGGTGTCCGGCACCGCCGTCACCGTGCTGCTGCACCCGGGCGACAACTGGATGCTGCACGTGGCGGCCGAACAGATCCAGCCGGGCGACATCGTCGTCGCCGCCATCACCGCCGAATGCAGCGACGGCTATTTCGGCGACCTGCTGGCCACCAGCTTCACGGCGCGCGGCGCCCGGGCCCTGGTGATCGACGCCGGCGTGCGCGACGTGCGCGTGCTGAAGGAAATGGGCTTCCCGGTGTGGAGCAAGGCGGTCAGCGCCAAGGGCTGCATCAAGTCCACCCTGGGCTCGGTCAACATTCCGGTGATCTGCGCCGGCGCCCTGGTCAACCCGGGCGACGTGATCGTGGCCGACGACGACGGCGTGGTGGTGGTGCCGGCCGGCGACGCGGCGCGCGTGGCCGGCGTCGCCGAACAGCGCGAGGCGCTGGAAGGCGAGAAGCGCGCCCGGCTGGCGGCCGGCGTGCTGGGCCTGGACATGTACGACATGCGCGGCCCGCTCGCCAAGGCCGGACTTGCCTACATCGATTGAGCCGGCGCCGGCGCCCGGACCTGTCGCCGATCAAGGCCCGCCCCGCCTCCCCTCCTAGAATAGCCCTCTGAAGCCCTGCCCACGGCGGCACCGGCTGAAGTTCGGCATTCACGGGAGGGCACATGGCACTGCTTGGCATTCCGGGAGCGCGTCATCCGGCCCGCGTGCCTGGACGGGCGCGCCGCCAGCGCGAACAGGGTGCGTTCGCCATCATGTTCGTCCCCCTGCTGTTCGTGATGCTGGGCATGTGCGGCCTGGCGCTCGACCTCGGCATGGTCTACAACCGCAAGGCCGAATTGCATGGCCTGGCAAAGACGGTGGCCCTCGCCGCGGCGCGCGAGTTGAACGGCAGGGCCGCGGGAATCGACGCCGCGCTGAACAAGGGCCGCGAAGCCGCCCTGCGTTTCAAGGTCGGGTACAGGATGCCGGTGACCTGGAACGACAACGCGATCAGCTTCAGTACCACTCCCGCCCCCGGCGCCGAGTGGGTGAGCGCCGCGGCCGCCAGGGCGACGCCCGCGGCGCGCTTCTACGTCAAGGTCGACACCGCGGAACTGGCGCAGGAGACCGGCCTGGTGCGCGCGCTCTGGATGCAGGTGCTGTCGCAGTCGCTGGCCACGGCCAGCATCCGCGAACGCGCCGTCGCCGGCCGCACCACCACCAATGTCCTGCCGCTGGCGGTGTGCGCCATGTCGCCGGTGCCGGGCGCAGCGCGCGCCAACGCGGGCGGCCCCCCCGAACTCGTCCAGTACGGATACCGCCGCGGCCTGGCCTATGACCTGATGCAGCTCAATCCGGGCGGAACCGCCCCGGCGAACTACGTCGTCGATCCGGTCTCGCCTCCCGGCGGCCTGGGCGCGGCGGGGAACACCACCCCGGGCGCGGTCGCGCCCTTCATCTGCAAGGGCGCCATGTGGGTGCCGCGTGTGACCGGCGGACCGATCCGGGTCTCATCGCCCTTCCCGCTCGACGCGCTGTACCGGGAACTCAATTCCCGTTTCGACGACTATGGCGCAGGCAGCTGCGATCCGAACGGCGCGCCTCCCGACTACAACATCAAGGCCTATGCCTACGATGCCGCGAAGGGCGTCGTGTGGATGAACCCGAAGCCGACGCGCCAGGGCGCGGCCAGCCACGCCGAAGGCGGCCGCCTGCAGACGATCGCCGACCTGCCGGCGCCGCCGGCCGGCACCGCCGCCGGCATGTATGGCCCGCTCTGGTCGTATGCGCGCGCCGTCAGGTTCTCGGCCTACCAGGAGGGCGAGCCCGAACCGGCCGCGGGCTACGCCAGGTTCAGCCCGTCGGACTGGGGCAAGCTCTATCCCCCGGGGCCGGGCTCCGTCGGCTTCCCGTCCCCGGCGCCCTACCAACTCAGCAGCGGCGACACCTACAAGTCGCCGGCGGCGGCCCGCGCCGACATCTCGGCCCTCGACCGGCGCCTGCTGCATGTGCCCCTGCTGTCGTGCCCGGTTTCCGCGGGAACCAATGTGGGCGCGACGGCGGTCGCGATCGGCAAGTTCTTCATGACGGTCCCGGCGACGGCCACCAGCCTGGTGGCCGAATTCGCCGGGATCGCCAACGAAACCACCCTTGCCGGCCAGGTCGTCCTGTACCCATGAAGCCCTTTCCTACCCTTTTCCCGCGCGAGCGCGGCGCGGCGGCCATCGAACTGGCCCTGCTGCTGCCGATCCTCGTGACCTTCCTGGGCTTCTCGCTGTTCTGGGGGCGCTACTTCTGGCATTACACGGCGGCGCAGAAGGCTGCCCATGACGCGGCCAGGTATCTGTCGACCGTTTCCGAGCAGGAGATGCGCGAGCCCACGCTGACGCCGGCCGCGGCCGCCCTTGCCCGCGGCATCGCGCTGGCCGAAATCGAGGACCTGAATCCCGGCCGCATCGCGCCGGCCGTCATCGTCCTCTGCGGCGGAGAAACCTGCGTCGGCGCCCAGGGCATGGCCTTGCCCGCCACCGTCAGCGTGACGATACGCATGGGCGTGCACGACATCGCAGGCCTGGTCGACTTCGGCCGCTATGGCGTGCCGATCGAAGTCACTTCCGAGATGCGCTATGTCGGCAACTAGCGCCAGCCGGGCGCGGCCCCGGCGCAAGCCCTCCTTCCAGGCCGGGGTCGCCGCGATCGAGGTGTCCCTGCTGGCCCTGGTCTTCTTTTCGCTGGTGTTCGGCGTCATCGAGATCAGCAGGCTCATGTATGTGTTCAATTCGGTGCAGGAAGCGACCAGGCGGGCCGCCAGCGCCGCCACCATGACCAGCCATCGCGACACGGCGGCCCTGGCGAGCATCCGCCAGCAGGCCGTGTTCCGGAACGATCCCGGCTACCTGCCGTTCGGCGCTCCCGTATCGGACCGGAACGTCCGCATCGACTACCTGGCCCTGGTGCGCAATGGCGCGGGGCTGTCCCTCACCCCCATTCCCGAGGCCGCGCTGCCGCTCTGCCCGCGCGAGAATCGCCGGGTCTGCCTGACCAACCCGAATGCGAGCAACTGCATCCGTTTCGTGCGCGCCCGCATCTGCGAGGACGATGGCGCGGCCCAGTGCAATCGCCTGGACTACAGCCTCGTCACTCCGCTGCTGCCCCTGACGGTCAAGCTGCCCCGGGCGACGACGATCAGCCTGGTCGAATCCTTCGGCTCGATGCCGGAAGGAACACCTTGCCTCTGAGCGCCGCGCTTCGCGTCCGTCCCGCTGTTCAATCGCGGCGGGCTTCGTGGTATCGTCTTCTTCACTGACAGGCGCGGGCCCCACGGGACCCCGGCCCGGGCCGTCAGGGAGGGGGGGACATGAACAGGCCACTGAGGCGTGCACTGCCCATTGCTTTGCTGCTCCTGCCCGTGCTCGCGCAGGCGGCGCCGCTGCGCGTCGTCATGGACGAGAACTATCCGCCCTTCGTCTACCGCAAGCCGGACGGCACGCTCGAAGGATACACGGTCGACATCTGGCGCCTGTGGCAGAAGAAGACCGGTGTGGAGGTCGAGCTGGTCGCCGTGAAATGGGCGGATGTGCAGCCGACCCTGCTGCGCGGCCAGGCCGACGTGATCGATCCCATCTTCCGCACCGAGACACGCTTGTCCACCCTCGATTTCACCCAGCCGTATGGCACGGTGTCGACGGCCATCTATGCCGACGCCACGATCGCGGGCATCCACGATATCGCCAGCCTGAAGGATTTCGAGGTCGCGGTGCAGGCGGCCGACGCCTGCGCCGAACAGCTGCAGCGCGCCGGTGTCGGCGAACTGCGCATCTTCCCGTCCTACCAGGCGCTGCTCGACGCGGCCGCCAGCCAGCGCGTCAAGCTGTTCTGCCTGGACCAGTACTCGGCCGATTTTCACCTGTACCGCCTCGGCCTGCAGCGGCGCTACGTCAAGGCCTTCGAGGTGAAGCGCGACGAGCTGCGCCGCGCGGTCAGGAAGGGCGACGAGGCCACGCTCGCGCTGGTCGAACGCGGCATGGCGCGGATCACGCCGGCCGAAGCCGAGGCCCTGCACAACAAATGGATGGGCCGTCCGCTGCTCTTCACGCGCTATGCCGAACGCCTGGTCGAGGCGCTGCTGGCGCTGGCGATCCTGATCCTGCTGCTGGGCTTCTGGCTGAGGTCGGTGCGCCGGGCGGTGCGCACCCGCACCGCCGAACTGGAGCGGGAAAAGGCGCAACTACGCACACTCGTGGAAAGCAGCCCGGACCTGATCTGGCTGAAGGACGCCGCCGGGGTCTACCGGGCCTGCAATGCCGGCACGGCGGCGCTGTTCGGCCGACCGCGCGAAGAGATCATCGGCCGCACCGACCATGAGCTGTTCGAGGCGCACGAGGCCGACCACAACCGCAGCCACGACGCCGCGGCGCTGGCTGCCGGGCGGCCGCTGCGCTACGACGAACAGGTCGCCATGCCGGGGGCGCGCGGCGTGCGCATGTTCGAAACCATCAAGACCCCGGTCGTCAAGCCGGACGGGACCATCCTCGGCGTGCTGGGTGTCGCACGCGACATCACCGAACGCAGGCAGCAGGAGCAGACCATCCACGAGCAGGAGCGCCTGCTCTCGGAGATGAGTTCGCTGGCCCGGATCGGCGCCTGGGAGCTCGATCCGGGCACCGGCGCCTTCCAGTGGACCGACGAAGTGGCGCATATCTACGACTTCCCTCCATCCCAGCCCTTCACCCCCGAGGCTTGCCTGAGCTGCTACACGCCGGAGGGGCGCGCCGCGCTGGAGGGCGCCCTCGATGCGGCATGGACGCGCGGCGAGCCGTTCTCGATCGAACTGGAAATGGTCGACGGCGCGGGACACCACAAATGGCTGCGCTCGATCTGCGGCCCCGTGATCGTCGACGGACGCATCGTCAAGCTGCGCGGCACGGTGCAGGACGTCACCCAGCGCCGCGACCTGGAAGAATCGATGCGGATGGCGAACCTGATCTACCAGACCAGCTCGGAAGCGATCGTCGTCACCGACGAGGCCAACCATGTGGTCGACGCCAATCCGGCCTTCACGGAACAGACCGGCTACCGGCTGCCTGATGTGCTCGGCGCCCCGCCGCCCATGTTCGATTCGAGCATGCACGACGGCCGTTTCTACGATCACATGTGGCAGGAGCTGATGGCGAACGATCACTGGCAGGGCGAGATCCAGGATCGCAACCGGGATGGCTCCTTCACCGCCAAGTTCGTGAACATCCGCGTGATCCGCCACCCGGACGGGCGCATCTACCGGCACGTGATCCAGTTCAACGATATCAGCGAGCGCAAACAGAAGGATGAACTGATCTGGCGCCATGCCAATTTCGACGTGCTGACCGGCCTGCCGAACCGCCGCCTGTTCTTCGACCGCCTCGAGCAGGACCTGAAGAAGGCCCACGGCGCCGGCCGCGGGCTGGGCGTGCTGCTGGTCGACCTCGACCGCTTCAAGGAAATCAACGACAGCATCGGGCACCTCAAGGGCGACAGCGCGCTGATCGGAATGACCCGGCGGCTGGCGGACTGCATTCCCGAGGACGCGACGCTGGCCCGCCTGGGCGGCAACACCTTCGCCCTGGTCGTGTCCGAATTCGACGGGCGCCCGCACCTGGAGACCACGGCCGAAGCGGTGATCCGCGCGGTGGCGCAGCCGCTGCAGGTCGGACCGGACGATGTGGTGCATGTGTCCGCCAGCGTCGGCATCAGCGTGTATCCGGAGGACGGCAACAATGCCGCCGACCTGGTCAGGAATGCGGAACACGCCGTCTACCTGGCCAAGGCCGCCGGACGCGGCGGCTTCCAGTACTTCACGCCCTCGCTGCAGCAACAGGCGCAAACCAAGCTCATGCTGACCAACGACTTGCGCGAAGCGCTCGCGCGCCAGCAGCTGCAGGTGCACTACCAGCCGATCGTCGACGTCGCCACGGGCCGGATCCGCAAGGCCGAGGTGCTGTTGCGCTGGTTCCATCCGGGACACGGCATGGTCAGCCCGGCGCGCTTCATTCCCCTGGCCGAGGAAACCGGGTTCATCGACGAGATCTGCGCCTGGATGCTGGACGAGGCCATCGCCAGCATCGAGCGCTGGCGCGACAAGTATGGCTGCGTGGTCGAACTGAGCATCAACATTTCGCCGGTGCAGTTTCAACGGCGGGGCCAGCTGCCCTGGCTGGACCGGATCGTGAATGCAAGCTTGCCGCCCAACAGTATTACGGTGGAACTGACCGAGGGTGTGCTGGTGAGCGACGCGGAGCAGGTCACGCGCTGCATCGGCACGCTCCACGCGGTCGGCGCCCGGGTCTCGATCGACGATTTCGGCACCGGCTTCTCGGCCCTGTCCTACCTGAAGAATTTCGAGGTCGACTACCTGAAGATCGACAAGTCCTTCATCAACCACGTGACCGAGAACGGCAGCGACAAGGCCTTGACGGAAGCCATCGTCGACATGGCGCACCGCCTCGGCATCGCGGCCATCGCCGAAGGGGTCGAGAACCGTGCCCAGCGCGACGTGCTGGCGGCCGTGGGCTGCGACTTCATCCAGGGATTCTTCTACTCGCCGGCGGTGACGGCCGAGAACTTCGAGCACTTCCTGGAACGCGAACCCGGCGTCGCCGCCGCTTGCGCCGTGCGCTAGTGGGTCACGTGGCAACGGGAGTGGCCAATCAAAGCGATGGATTTTTGCGCCAGGCCAGGCGCAAACCGCAGCGATAGCTGGCTATCGCGAGGATTTGCAACAACGCCTGGTGCAAAAAAAAGACGCGCTTTCATGCCCCGATCTGCTGCCAAGTGACCCACTAGCTGTGCAGCAGCCGGATGATGGTCTCGATGCTGTACGGCTTGGAGGTGAAGAGATAGGGTTGCCGGGCCCCGGCCAGCAGCGAGGGAATGGTGTAGCCGGAAGTCAAGATGACCTTCACCCACGGATACCGTTCCCTGATGCATTCCGCCAGCTGCAGGCCGGTCATTCCCGGCATCATGACGTCGGAGAAGACCGCGTCGATTTCCCGGTCGCCTTCCAGCGCCCTCAAGGCGTCCGGCCCGGAGTAGGCGACCATGGCCTCTACCCCATTGCCACACAACAAGGCCGCGGCCAGGTCCGCCAGGTCGGGCTCGTCGTCGACGACCAGCACCTTGCGCAAGGCGGCGCCGCTTGTCTCTACCGCATCTTTGTCAGCACCCAAGAAGTCACCTCCATCCGGACGCAACCTGCCTTCATGCCCATCCGCACCATACGCCGCCAGGTCCCGAGCGGCCCATGGCATTAGTATCGGTGAAAACAAAGCCATGAGGCAAACGATTCGCTTGCGGCCGCATCCGGCGCGGTCATGGCCGCGGGGGCGGCGGATCGACCGGCGTGGGCAGCGGCAGGCCGTCGAAGTGGGCGGCGAGGTTGGCGATCGCGAGCTGCCCCATGGCCGTCCTGGCCTCGACCGTGAAGCTGCCGACGTGCGGCGCCAGGACCACGTTGTCGAGCGTCCTCAGGGCCTGTGGCACGCGCGGCTCGTCCTCGAACACGTCGAGCGCGGCGGCGCCCAGGCGGCCCTGCTGCAGGGCCGCGACCAGGGCGTCCTCGTCGACCAGCGAACCGCGCGCGATATTCACCAGGGTGCCCTCGGCGCCCAGGGCGGCGAGCACCTCGGCGTCGACGATCCTGTGCGTCTGCGGTCCTCCGGGCGCGCAGACCACCAGGTAGTCGCTGTCCCGCGCCAGCGCCAGCAGCGAGTCGCTGCGCGCGTGGGCGGTCGCGGCCACGCTGCGCTGGTAGTAGCGGATCTCCATGCCGAAGGCTTCCAGGCGCCGGGCGACCGCCTGGCCGATGCGGCCGAAACCGAAGATGCCGGCCACCTTGCCGCGCAGGCTGCGGGCCGGCGTCAAGGGGAGCTTCGCTTCCCACTCGCCGGCGCGCACATAGCGATCCAGCTGCGGCAGGCGGCGCGCGCAGGCGAGCAGCAGGCCCGCCGCCAGGTCGGCGACGTCCTCGGTCAGCACGTCGGGCGTGTTCGTGACCTGGATGCCGCGCTGCCGCGTCGCCTCGAAATCGACCGCGTCGACACCGGTGCCGTGGACGGCGACGATCTCCACCAGCGGCAGGCGCGCCAGCCGCGCCGCATCGATCCCGATGGTGCCGACCGTCAGCACGCCGCGCACGGCGGCGCCGACGCGGTCGAGGAAGGCGTCCTGCTCTTCGCGGGGTACGCGCGCTAGGTGATGGCACACGAAGCGGCGCTCCATCTCCTCGAGCACCTGGGGGATCCAACCCGAACCGGTTACCAGTATTTCAGGGCGCATGCCTGCCTCCTCATCAAGTTGTCTGACATCTGATGAGTATAGCCCAACTGTTGGCGTGAAGCCGGTTTCCGGTTCGGGAACGTATACTATGCGCCATCGATTCAACTATCCGGCACAGATGAAAACTACCGACACGGTGACCCGGGAGATACCCAAGCACGAACTGATCGATGGCCTGGTCAAGGGCCTCGGCGTGATCCAGGCCTTCACCGAGGAGTCGATGCGCATGGGCGCCAGCGAAGTCGCCGCCAGGGTCGGCATCAGCCGCAGCGCGGCGCGGCGCTACCTCCTGACACTGGTGCACCTCGGCATGGCCGCCACCGACGGCCACGACTTCTGGCTCACCTCCAAGGTGCTCGGCCTGGGCCGCTCCTACCTGGATTCGGCGCGCCTGCCGCGCGCCATCATGCCCTTCCTGCAGCGCCTCACGCACGACCTGCAGGAGTCGACCAACTTCGCCGTGCTGGAAGGCGACGACGTGGTCTACGTCAGCCGGGTCAACGCGCCGCGCGTGCTGCGCGGCGGCTTCGATCCCGGCACCCGCCTGCCCGCCCACGCCTCCACCGCCGGACGGGTCCTGCTGGCGGCCCAGACCGATGCCGGGATCAGGGCCTACCTGGAGCGGGTCGAACTGATCGCCTACACCCACATGACCCTGGTCGACCGCGACCAGCTGTTCCTGGAACTGCAGCGGATTCGCGAAGCCGGCTACGGCGTCAGCGCCAACCAGTATGAAATGGGCTTGCGCGGCATTTCGGTGCCGGTCAAGAACCGGCGAGGCGCCGTGATCGGGGCGCTCAGCGTGTCGATGATCATCTCGAACATGCCGGAGAACGAAGCGGTGGCGCGCTGCGTGCCGGCGCTGCAGGCCACCGCGAATACCCTGATGCTCTGGGTTTGAGTTCTTCCTAGCGCTCGCCCAGTTCGTGCATCGGCGTGCGGCAGGTCTCGCGCGCGGTGGCGATCGCGAGCGCCGCCACCGCGCAGGCCAGGCTGACGAACACCGCCACCGGCACCCAGCCATCGCTGCCTGGCAGGATGATGGCCGCGCTGATGGTGGGTGCGAAACCGCCGAGGGCGAATCCGAGCTGGGTGCCGATCGCGATGCCGGACAGCCGCACCCGGGTCGAGAACATCTCGCCGTACAGCGCCGGCCAGACGCCGTTGGCGGCGCTGTACACCACGCCCGACAGGGCGATGCCGAACACGAACACCAGCGGCAGGTCGGCGCGGCTGATCGCCCACAGGTAGGGCCAGACCAGCGCCGCCGAGGCCAGGGCGCCGAAGATGAACACCGGCCTGCGGCCCACCCGGTCGGCCAGCAGGGCGAACAGCGGAATCGCCGCCAGCGCCACCAGGTTCGCCAGGATCAGGACCGTGAGCATGGTCGAGCGCGCGATCCCGACCGTGTTCACCGCGTACGACAGGGTGAACACGCTGAAGATGGTGCTGACCACCGACACCTGGGCGCCGAACACCACCCGCGCCAGGCTGGCCTTGTGGGTGGCGAACAGCTGGGCCACCGGCAGCTTGTCGTCTTTCCCGGGCGCGTCTTCCTGGAAGGCCGGCGTTTCCGGCAGGGTGCGGCGCACCCAGAAGCCGACCGCCACCACGATGGCGCTCAGGTAGAACGGGATGCGCCAGCCCCAGGACAGCAGGTCCGCTTCCGGCAGCGCCGACACCGGCAGGAACACCAGGGTCGCCAGGATCAGCCCGGCCTGGGTGCCGCTCAGGGTGAAGCTGGTGAAGAAGGCGCGCCGGTGGGCGGGCGCGTGCTCCAGGGTCATCGAATTGGCGCCGGCCTGTTCGCCGGCGGCCGAGATGCCCTGGGCCATGCGCAGCACCACCAGCAGCACCGGCGCCAGCAGGCCGATGCTCTCGTAGCTCGGCAGCAGCCCGACCAGGAAGGTCGAGACGCCCATCAGCAGCAGGGTAAAGGTCAGCACCTTCTTGCGCCCGTAGCGGTCGCCGATGTGCCCGAGCAGCACCGCGCCGAGCGGACGCGTGACGTAGCCGACGCCGAAGGTGGCGAAGGCCGCCATGGTGCCGGCCATCGGATCGAAGGCCGGGAAGAACACCTTGCCGAAGACCAGGGCGGCGGCGGTGCCGTAGATGAAGAAGTCGTAGTATTCGACCGCGCTGCCGATCCAGCTGGCCAGCGCCGCCTTGCGCGGCGAGCCGGCCTTGGGCGCCGGAGGTGCCGGGGGTGGCGGGGACGCGGCCTGTTCCCGCGCATCGAGCCTTGCTGCTGTTTCCATGTTGGTCTCCTGAATATTCTGTGTTATCCGGCTCGGCGGCCGCTATCCGTTCGTCCTGCCCGTCACGCCGGCGCCCGGTGGCCGCGTCCCAGCACCGGCAGGCTGCGCCGCAGTACCTGGTCGGTCACCCACTTGGCCGAGCGCCAGGCGCGCTGCGCCACGATCTCGGGCGAGAGCTGCAGGTAGTCGTCGTTGAAGACCTCGAAACTGTAGTCGCCGCGGTAGCCGGCGCGGTCCAGGCGCCGCAGCAGGTCGGACAGTTCGCTCGAATGCAGGCCTTCGCCAGGGAACACGCGCAGGTGGCGCGCCGTCTCCAGCCTTTCCTCGGCGCTGCGGATCTCGCGCCACATGAAGTCGGACAGCTGCACCAGCGCGATCTTGTGGCCCGGGATGTCGCCCAGTCCGTCGAGGTCCGCGCCGTTGGCCAGCATGTGGAAGGAATCGATCACGACCCCGAGGTTGGCATGTTCCGCCATCTCGACCGCTTCCCACGACTGTTCGTAGCCGTTCACGTGGCGGCCCCAGGACAGCGCCTCGTAGCCGACCCTGACACCCAGCGGCACCCCGAGGTTGGCCAGCTTGGCCAGGTCGCGCGCGATGTGGGACATGTCGCCGCTGGCGTGGCTGGAGGTGCTGGAGCACACCATCAGCAGGGGCGCGCCGACCGCCTTGCAGACCTGCAGCATGTTGCGCGCGATATCGAGCTTGTACTCGTGCAGCGGGCCGGCCAGGCCTTCGTAGTCGCGCATGACCTGGATCCCGGTCACGCGCACGCCGCTGGCTTTCACCAGGCGCACCGCCTCGGCGAGGCCGCCGGGATGGCCGGCCAGGTCCTTCGCCCACAGCATGATCTGCGAGAAGCCGGCCGCCTTCGACGCCGCCAGCTTGGATTCCAGCGGTCCGGCCAGCGTGATGCTGTCCATCCCGAAGTTGGACAGGTTCATAGCGCCTCCAGCGCGCGGAACGCGTCCGCCGAGACACCCGGCCAGCCGAACAGTTCCAGGTAGAGCGGCGACTGTTCGATCATCATCTCCTTGCCGAACTGGATGCGGCAGCCGCGCGCGCTCGCATCGCGCAGCAGGCGCGTGTATTCGATCTTCATGCCGCAGTCGGCGACGATGCAGTGCGTTCCCACGCCTTCCAAACTGAGCGGCTGCGGATCGTCCGCGTGCATGCCCAGCGGGGTGGCGTTGACCACCAGGTCGTAGCCGGCCGCATGCGGCGCGCCGAGCCCCACGTCGGTCGCCGGGAAGGCATCCTGCAGGCGCCGGCGCAGCTGCTCCGCCTGTTCCGTGCGGACGTCGCAGATCGCCACATGCCTGACGCCGCGCGCGGCCAGCGAGGCCGCCACCGCGCAGCCCACGCCGCCGGTGCCGACCACCAGGGCGCGCGCATTGGCGTAGTCGAAAGGCGCCTCCAGGCAGGTGCGATCGAGCGCGCGCACGAAGCCTTCGCCGTCGATCAGGTCGCCGACGATGGCGCCTTCCGCGTCCTTGTAGATCGCATTGCAGGCGCCGGCCAGCAGCGCGCGCCGGGTCGGCCTGTCGACCGCGCCCACGCTCATCGGCTTGTGCGGGATCGAGACGAAGATGCCGCCGACATTCTCCATCGACGTCATCAGCATGCGCACCGCCGCCGCGTAGTCCTGCGGCGCGATCTTCAGGGGAATCACGCGGGCGTCGATGCCATGGCGCTCGAAGTAAGCGTTGAACAGGGCCGGCGCCTTCACCTGCTCGACCGGCCAGCCGATGACGGGGAAGATGCGGGTGGTGCCGCTGATGGGCAGGCTCATGCTCGCGCCTCCAGGCGGCTGGTCACCAGTTCGAAGCTGACGCCGCCCTTGTACAGCTGGGTCAGCGCGCCCTTCTCGCTCGGCTGCACGCCCTCGCGGTCGACGAACACGATGCCGCGCCCCTTCAGTTCGCGCACGGCGGCCGGCACGTCGGGTGCGCCCATGCCGATGCGCAGCAGCTGTTCGTCCCAGTGCCGGGTGGCGCCGGTCTCGGGCGGCTCCACCAGTTGCAGGTAGAAGCTGTGGCAGGGACTTTCGAGCAGCACGCCGCGCGGCATCACGCCGAAGCTGCGCCCTTCGGGCAGCGGCTGGAAGTCCATCAGCTGCTGGTAGAAGTCGATCCACTCGTTCGCGCGGCCCTCGCCGATGGCCTGGACCACGCCGAAGAAATGCAGGCCGGCGATGGCGGGCGGATTGCCCGGGGCGGCGGCGACCGGCTTGAAGTCGACGTCGTAGATGGAAAAATCGCGGAAGCGGTCGACGAAGTACAGGATCGAATCCCCTGCCCCGTGCACGCCCGGTATGTTCAGCTCCATGGCGCCGGCGCGGGTGGCGATCGGCCAGGCGCCGCGCTCGAGGGCGCGCCGGTAGGCCATGTCGGCGTCGCGCACGCGCAGCGCGATGGCGCTGATGATGGTCGACTGGACTTCGCTGCCGGCATGCGGCAGCGCGCGCGGATCGGCGTTCACGATCACGTTCATGCTCCCCTGGCGGTACAGGGTCACTTCGCGCGAACGGTGGCGCGCGGTGAGCACGAAGCCCACCTGTTCGAGCAGCGCCCCCAGCGCCAGCGGCGCGGGGGTGGCGTACTCGATGAATTCGATGCCGTCGATGCCGAGCGGGTTATGCGGTTCCGGATTACCTTTTTGCGCAATCATCGTCTGTCTCTCTATTCTTGATGTGTTGGGCGCACCGCCACCTCTCGTGGATCGGCGTACATCAAGTATATGGACGGGACGCGCACCAAAACAGGGCTGGCGCGCGCGATTTGTCCGCTAATCGCGCAACGCATCCGCCATTCGCTCAAAGCGGAATTTTTCGAAGCACTTTCGCTCCAGCGTCTTCAAGTCGCCTGAATGCTGCCCCCTGTCGTGGCGGCAGGGGCAGTGATATCAGTCTGCCTGATTCACTTTGTTGCGGAAAGTGATGTCAGTGCTGTCGGCGCGTAGAGCGCGCTCTGGAAATCGGGTACGTATTCATACTTCAACATCTTCCCCAGTTTCAGGGACTTGATGTAGGAAGACAGACTTCCATCGCTCAGCTGCAGGCCGGCCGACTCCGCTCTTTTGCTCGACGCGTGGCGAAGCTGTCGAGAAAGCGTGTGCCCGGTGGTTAATCGCCCGCTCGCGTCGAGATTGGTAAAGCTGTTTTTGACGAAAGTCGCCTCATTTGACAGAGCTCCCAACTTTTCGCCCCGGAACACGACGTCGGCCTTCCCCGTTTGGCTGTCGGCGATCGTGAACGTGAGACTTTTTCCATTTTCTTCGATGTCGATACCGGTCAACCATTTCGGCAAGTTGTATCCGACAATGCCTCTCACCCTGGCCAATTCCGTATTCACCGGCAGCTTGAGTACATAGCCCCAGTAATCGTCCGACATCGCTTGACGCAGCAGGGATACCGGGCCGAGATCGATCGTGCCCGGTTTCGTCGTGACGATGGAGAGCGAAATTTCGTTGTAGCTGTCATTATCGCAATATTGATATTCGTAAGCCGTCAGCGCAACGACGCCGCGCCCCGGCCAGAGTTGAACCGGCTGGACCGCTTTCATCACCTCCACAGGCATCAGCTTCCGCAACCGCTCGATATCGGCAGTAAAGATCGCGGTGATCCTGCGGTTCTTGTAATAAAAATTTGGCGAGTAGGTCTCGAATCCCACATCTAACTTGACTTTGGGAATAGTCCTGAACCAGCTCACATCCACTCCAGGCGCCTCCGCCTGAACGACCGACAGGGGTGTATTCGACCGGTAGCGGTCGTACAGTCCGCCTGCGACAACAGGGACGCTGTAGTCTGCGATATCGATGGTCCTGGTGGACGGCGTCGCCGGCTCGCTTCCGCTCAGCGTGTCCGCGTGACTCGCCGCGGCACCCGGCAAGGAAACCGACAACACCAGTGCTCCTGTTTTCAAATTCATGTATCGCTGCCTTCTCAGTCATTAATGGGTAACCATGAACAGGAAAGCGGCTCCCGGCATAGCGGGAATTCACGAGCCTGCCCATCGCATGGCGGCAGGTTTCATCATGCGGGCCTGACAAATCAGGGCGCCAAGTGGCGAAACCTCCATGCCATCCTAAGGTTGAACCCAGGTTCAAGGTCAAGCGAGCAAAGACGATCCAGGTGAAACGTGCCGGGAATCCCGCCGCCGAGGCTCCCGCTATCAGGAACCGTTCTTGCCATCCGAAATACCCACCGAGTCCATCACTCTGCTAGCGTTGTCCTTGCACGCCATTCCCTCGGGCTTGGAGTTGATGAGCTCAATAAGGGAACGAAGATGGGCCTTGTTCTGCGCGAGCCGGACTTCCATGGATTCGATGTCATCCAGCTTCTTGTGCAGCATCGCCATCAATTCATCATGTCGCCAGTTCGTGGAATTCGCGGGCAACACCTGCTTGATCTCGTCAAGCGTAAAGCCGGTCTGTTGCGCATTCATGATGATGGAAAGGATCGCCACCGCTTCGAGCGGATACTCCCGGTAGCCGTTCGAAAGGCGGCCGACCGATTTCAACAATCCTTTGGATTCATAGAACCGGATCGTTGACGGCGCAAGACCCGTGCGCTTGGCAAGGTCGCCGATTTTCATGTACCTCTCCTTTCTGTCTTTACTGCTTCAATGAACTACCCGCAGCGTTGCTGGAACTCTGTCGTCCTACGTGACGGGCACTTGCTGCCCACCGCCTCCAACTCTACACATGAAGTTAAGTTCAATGTCAATGGGCAGCGCGGACTTTTCGATCCATGTGCAGCGCCCGCCTTCGGCAGTACGCCGCCGTATGCCAGCCTGGCCGGATTCCGGGACCTTCCTGCCGTGGTGACACAGCCGCGAAAATCTGCTTGACCTTCAAGTTCACTTGAATCTTACGATGCCCCTTATCCCAAACAAGGAGCATCCAATGAACCCCTTCACCCCGCTAACTTTGCCAAATGGCACGTCTCTTCCGAACCGGATCGCCAAGTCGGCAATGGAGGAAAACCTTGCTGATCCGGACCATGCGCCATCTGACGAGCTCATCCGCCTGTACCGGGCGTGGGGAGACGGCGGGGTTGGCTTGATTATTACCGGAAACGTGATGATCGATCGCCGCGCCATGACGGGTCCCGGAGGAGTCGTTCTCGAATCCCAACGACACCTGGCGCGTTTCCAGCAGTGGGCGCAGTCCGCACGCGCGCGCGGAGCGCAGGTCTGGATGCAGATTAACCACCCCGGGCGCCAGATGCCGGCCGCTCTCGGGCAACTGACGATCGCTCCCTCCGCTGTTCCGATGGACATGGGGAATTTCTCAAAACAGTTCACCGTGCCGCGCGCGATGTCCGAGGATGAGATCTCTGAAGTGATCGGCCGCTTCGTCAACGCCGCGGTACTGGCCGAACAAGCCGGCTTCGACGGCGTGCAGGTTCATGCAGCCCATGGCTATCTGATCAGTCAATTTCTATCGCCGCTCACCAACAAGCGCATGGATCGCTGGGGCGGCGCGATCGGCAACAGAGCGCGCATGCTCGTCGCAATCGTCAGGGAAATCCGCGCCCGCGTCAGCCCCGGCTTTTCGCTGTCGGTCAAGCTCAATTCGGCTGACTTCCAGCGGGGCGGGTTCAGTCCCGAGGATGCCAGGCAGGTGGTCGCCCTGCTCAATCCCCTGGGAGTCGATCTCATCGAAATTTCCGGCGGCAGCTACGAAGCGCCGGCCATGCACGGCCAGGCGCGGGACGGGCGCAGCTTGTCGCGCGAAGCCTATTTCCTGCAGTTTGCCCAGGATATCGCAGGGGGCGCCCGCCTGCCGATCATGGTCACTGGCGGCATCCGGCGCCTGCCCGTCGCCGAACAGGTGCTTGAGGGCGGTATCGCCATGGTCGGTATTGGCACGGCCCTGGCACTCAACCCCGCCCTGCCGCGAGAGTGGGAATCGGGGAAGGCCAGCGCACCGATGCTGCGTTCGATCGGATGGAGGAACAAGGTATTGGCCTCGCTCGCGTACATGGCGATGGTGAAGCACCAGCTGCGCAGGCTAAGTCGCGGGCGTATCCCCAACCCGGGCGTCACGCCGGCGTATGCATTCCTGGAGCAGCAGCTCGACACGACCATCAAGACCTGCCGCTACCGTCGCTGGATGGGGCGTCAGCCGGCATGAGCCGGCCCGCTTGCCGTCGCTACCCTACGAGCTTACGCCAGGACCTGCCATGACCGCGCTGCTTGACATCCCCGCCGACGAAACAATGCAAATGACACTGCGCCAACAGCGAAAATCCTTTCTCGACGATGGGCCGCCTACCCTGGGCGAGCGCAAAGAGCGCCTGAAGCGCTTGCGCTCGGCAGTGCTGGATTACCGGCTCGAAGTGGAAAACGCGATCAGCCTGGACTTTGGAAACCGGTCCCGATACGAAACCGGGGTCATGGAACTGATGGGCATTATCCAGTCGATCGATTACCTCATGCGGCATCTGCGACGCTTCATGAAACGGGAGCGAAGGCATGTCGGCCTGTCGTATCGACCTGGGTATGCCTATGTGGAATACCAGCCCAAGGGTGTCATCGGCATCATGGCCCCGTGGAATTACCCGTTTTCACTGACGATGATTCCTCTGGCGACCGCGCTGGCGGCCGGTAACCGCGCCATGATCAAACCATCCGAACTGACACCGCGTACCAGCGAACTGATCAAGCGCATGCTGGCCAGCCGGTTCTTGACGGACGAGGTTGCCGTCATACTGGGCGGCCCCGAAGTCGGTGCGCAGTTCAGCCGCCTGGCGTTCGATCATCTCATCTTCACAGGCAGCACTGAGGTAGGCCGAAAGGTCATGAAGGCGGCGAGTGAGAACCTGGTCCCCATCACGCTCGAACTTGGCGGCAAGAGCCCGGCTATCGTCGCGCCTGGGCATTGCCACACACGGACCATACAAAGCCTCGTGTTCGGAAAACTGTCGAATGCCGGGCAAACCTGCGTGGCGCCCGATTACGTCATGGTGCATGAAGCCGATATTGAGAAATTCGTTTCCACGTATAAAGATGTGGTCGCCGCGTGCTACCCAGAGGAGGCCGCAGGGGCTCAATACACGTCGATCATCAACGAGCGGCACTTCAGCAGGCTAGGCGCGCTGTTGAAGGATGCCCAGGATCGAGGAGCCAGCGTGATCCAGGCAAGCACCCACCTCGAAAGCGCAACCGAGCGCACGCTTGCGCCGACAGTGGTCGTGGGCGTCGACGACAGCATGGCCATCATGCAGGAGGAAATCTTCGGGCCCATTCTGCCGATCCGCACCTATCGCACGATGGCCGAGGCAGTCGACTACGTGAACGCTCGTCCACGGCCGCTTGCACTGTATTATTTCGGCCCCGATAACGCCGATTGCAGGACCTTGTTGAGCCGCACGACGTCTGGAAACGTTGGGATAAACAATACCCTGATGCATGTCGCGCAAGACGACCTTCCGTTTGGAGGCATTGGACCAAGCGGCATCGGCGCGTATCACGGCATCGAAGGGTTCCGGTCGCTGAGTCATGGAAAAGGCGTGTATGTGCAGAGGCGCTGGAGTCTCCCCAGGCTCTTGCATGCGCCCTTTGGACGCTTCGCCGATCTGGCGCTCGCCATGCATCTTGGCCGTGTCCGACGCAAGTAGCCTTTGCGGCTTGAATCGACCACCGCCCTGGAGGGAGCGACGGGCAGGAAGCCAAGCGGCGATGTCCGCACGGGCCCGGGCTGTGCAACAACCCCGGGCCGTGTAAACGAAAGCGGCTCGGCAAGCGTTGAGCCAGTATCTCCTCTCGACCTGCCTGACACGACGTAATCATGACCAGAAGGCGCACCATGAATGACGATCCATCCGGCGGCTGGGAAGCCATTGCCGCTGAGTTCCTGGCTGCTCGCTCCGACATCGGTAGCGGTGTCGTGAGGCGGTGGGCGACACATCTGCCGCCAGGTGCCGATGTCGTGGATATTGGCTGCGGGTCAGGCGCGCCGATTTCCCTGGCGCTCGTGGAAGAAGGCTTCACGGTCTTCGGAATCGATGCATCTCCAACGCTGCTGTCGGCGTTCCGTCGCCGATTTCCCGAAGCGCCCGCGGCGTGCGAAGCGGTTCAGGGCAGCACTTTTTTCGGCCGAAAATTTGATGGCGCAGTTGCTGTGGGACTCATGTTCCTGCTTGCGGAAGACGACCAGCGGAAGCTGATCGACAGCGTCGGAACAGCCCTCAAGCCAGGCGGACGCTTCTTGTTCAGCGCGCCTCGCGCTCCCTGTGCATGGAAGGACCTTCAAACCGGTCGGCCTTCACGGTCGCTCGGTGAGGCGACCTACCGGCGCCTGCTTGCCGGCGCGGGCATGCGCCTCATGAACAGCTACGTTGACGAAGGTGACAACCACTATGTCGATGCGAGGTCGGGCTGAGGCGCTCAATCGCCGAACAGCGCGCTGACCAGCGGATCGCGGCGCACCGCTGCGCCGCCGGACGGCAGCATCCATTGGCTGCTCTCCACCCGGATCACGCTGCGTTCGGGCTTGCGCTCGAGGGCGCACTGGCGTACCGGCCGCTCGGGACGCTCCCATTCGCCGCCCTGCTCCAGGCTGGCGCGAAACGCGCTGATGAGCCCCTGGTCCGGGCCCAGCCGGTACAGCGACTTGTACATGCGGCCATTCGCATGCCCGTGCGGCACGGTCTCGATGACGCCCGCCTCCAGCAGTTCGAGCACATAGTTGCGGGCCGAGGACGTCGAGCACCTGAGCAGGCTCGCGATCTCGACCTGGGGAAGTTCGCGAACGGACAGGACGGCGAGCAGCCTGCTCAGCCGCGAAACACGAAGCACGGTGGACGACCTCATTGGACACTCCTGCATCACGACGAGACAAGCGCGCCGGTGCGCCGGCACAAGAAAAAAGCGGCCCCGTTGTCGCGGGGCCGCAAGGGACATCAGGAGACGGCCGCCTGTTTCATCCCGGCGGCGGCCAGGCGTGCATTCTGGCGTTCCGCGTAGTTCTTCAGGAACAGGATCAGCGCGGCCGAGAAGATCGCCACGCCGGTCAGGGTGTACCAGCCGGCATGGAAGCCGCCCGACCAGTCGCGCAGCCAGCCCAGCGCCTGCGGACCGAGGAAGCCGAAGATGCCGCCGCCCAGTGCGGTGATGCCCATCAGCGGGCCGACGTCACGGCCGCGCATCAGTTCCGCGATGGTCGGATACAGCTGGTTGGTCGAGGCCAGGCCCAGCGAGATCAGCAGCGCGGCCGAGATCTCGAACACCAGCAGGTTACTCGAGGTCATGGCCAGGCAGGCCGGGACCATCAGGACCATCATGCCGGCCAGGACCATCCAGCGGTTGAAGCGGTCGGCCAGGTAGCCGCACAGCGGGTTGACCGCGATCGCCAGGATGTAGGACATGCTGATCACGGTCGCCGCTTCCGAGGCGTCGAGGTTGAAGTCCGCCTTCAGCACCGAGGGCAGGAAGAAGGTCGCCGCGAAGCCGCCCGCATTGGTCAGGCCCAGGAGCGGAATGGTCCAGACGATCGGATACTTGAAGGCCGAGAACGCGCCCTGCGACTTGGCGCCGCTGCGCGCCGCTTCCATGACTTCCGGACGCTGCTGGTAGAACATCGAGAACACGATCAGGCCGACGATGGTCATGCCGCCGAAGCCCATCACGGCCTCGCGCCAGCCCCAGGCCTCGGCCAGGCCGGCGCAGAACGGCGCGCCCAGCACCGTGGCCAGGGCCGAGCAGGCGCCCAGCACGCCCATCGCCCTTCCTTTCAGGTGCGAGGGCGCGGTCAGGGCGATGGCCGTCATCACGCACACGAAGGCCAGGCGGTAGCCGAAGATCCACAGCGCGCGGGCGGTCAGGCCCTGGCCGTAGTTCTCGGCCATCGACAGGCCGAACAGGCCCAGGGCCAGGATCGCCATGCCGATGACCAGGATGCGCTTTTCGCCGTACTGCTTGGCCAGGATGCCGGCCGGGATGCTGACCACCAGCGCCACCAGGCCGTAGATGCCGGTGAACAGGCCCATCTGCGAGAAGCTCATCTGGAAGTCGGCCTGGATCGCCGGCAGCAGCGGCGAGAAGCCCAGGCTGGACATCTGCAGCGCCATCATCGCGATCACCGTCGCCAGGTAGTAGACCACCCAGCGCTTCTGGGGCGCCAGGGCCGGTCCTGCGTTATCTGCCATCATGTTCGTGTCTCCTTGTTCGTAGTGTTGTTGCGACTCAGATGGCGCCGTCGGCCTTCAGCCGCGCGACCTGTTCCTGGCTGTAGCCGAGCAGGTCGCGGTAGACCGCTTCGTTGCTGGCGCCCAGGGTGACCGCCGGCTTGTCGAAACCGGTGAAGGAACCCGACATGCGGATCGGCAGGCCCCCCACCACGATGTCCTCGGTCGCGCCGTAGATCGGGTGTTCGAGCTTGGTGGTTTCGCCGCGCATCAGGAGGTTCGGGTCGCGCATCGCCTCGGCCGGATTGCGCACCGGACCGCTCGGGACGTCGAAATCGGCCAGCAGGTCGGCCGCCTGGTCGGTGGTCATGGTGCGGGTCCACTGGCTGACCATGTCGTGCAGCTCGATGTGGTTGCGCACGCGCGCGTCGCGCCCGCCGAAGCGTTCATCCTTGAGCAGTTCTTCGCGTCCCATCGCGCGGAACAGGCCGGCCACGAATTCGTCCTTCGGCGCGCAGATCGAGATGTAGCCGTCGCTGGTCGGGAACACCCCGAACGGCGCCAGGCGCGCCATGAAGTTGCCGGAACGGGTAGGACGACCCAGCTTGACCATCATGTCGAAGGGTTCGGCCGCCACCAGGGCGCTGAGGGCGCCCAGCAGCGAGACGTCGACGTGCTGGCCGACGCCGCTCGAACGCGCCTGCATCACGGCGGCCATGGTGCCGATGGTGGCGAACAGCGGCGCGGTCAGGTCGCCGAACGGAATGCCGACCCGCACCGGCGGCTCGCCCTCGTTCCCGGATGCCATCATCATGCCGCTCATCGCCTGCACGATGTTGTCCATCGCCTTGTTCTGCTTCGGATTGACGTTGGCGCCGAAGCCGCTGATCGAGGTGAACACGATCCTCGGATTGACCTCGGCGCAGGCCTTGTAGCCGATGCCGAGGCGGTCGGCCACGCCGGCGCTGTAGTTCTCCACCACCACGTCGGCATGGCGCACCAGGTCGAAGAAGATGGCGCGCGCTTCCGGATGCTTCATGTTGAGCGTCACGGCTTCCTTGTTGCGGCCGCGCTCGAGCATGGCGAGCGAGTAGTCGTCGTCGTGCTCCTTGGCCACCTTGACGCCGTCGCGGCCCAGGTAAGGCGAATTGGTGCGCGCGGAATCCGGATTCTTCGGATTCTCGACCTTGATCACGCGCGCGCCCAGGCCGGCCAGCAGCAGGGTCGCGTAAGGACCCGCCAGCGCGGTGGTCAGGTCGAGGACGGTCACGCCTTCGAGCGGGCGTGGCAGGTTGTCGGTATTCTGGTTCATGGCTGCCCTTTCGCGGCTTGGTTCGGCTTGATGCGTGTTTCGATGAATTCTTCGACCTGGCGGGTCATCGCGGCGTCGTCCCACAGGCGGGCGTCGACCATGTTGGCTTTCAGTTCCACCACCGGGATGCCGGCGGCTTCGAGGGCGGCCTTGGTCATGCGGTTGCCGAACGAGGCCATCCGGTCGTGTGTCGGCGTGAGCATCACCGCGCCGTCGGCGCCGTAGATGCGGGCCTGCTCGATGATCCAGTCGGCCATCCAGGGCGGCACGTGCAGCTGTTCGTTCATGCTGACGTGGCGCGAGGCGAGCGCGCGCATGGCCTGGCCCGGCTCCTCGTTGAAGTAGCGGCGGTAGCCGTCCGACAGGAAGTTGGAGTACATCGACCAGACGAACACGGCGCCGTACTTTTCCTCGAAGGCGCGGTAGAACCTGGTGTTGAACCACAGGCCGTTGCCGACCCACAGCAGGCGCACGCGCTCGTTCTTGCAGGCGCCGACGCCGGCCGCCACCCGCTCCTTCACTTCGTCGCGGTAGGCGCGCAGGTGGTTCACCGACCACTCGCTGCCGCGGTCCCAGGTCGGGGCCATCACGTTGGCCAGCTGCTCGGTCAGCGGCACCGGGCATGGACGGGCGGTCGCGATCAGGTCGCGCACCTCTTCCACGATTTCGCCGGCCTCGTTGATGCGGTGCATCTGGCGCACGAATTCGGCGTTGTCGAACGTGCGGCCGCTCAGGGTCTCGACGGTGCGCACCAGCGAGTGCAGCTGCTCGACCTGGAAGTCGAGGCGGTGGGTCTCGTACAGGGTTTCCCAGTCGTGGTGCGAGCGGGTCCACCACTGCTCGCCCAGCACGGTGCTGGAGCTCGATTCGAGCGGGAAGCACGGCACCCCGCCGTAGGCCTGCGACCACTTTTCCATGATGCGCTGGCCGTAGTCGTCGCGGAAGCGGTTCAGGAACAGCATCGGCTTCGGCAGGCCGCCGTAGGGCGCCAGGCCGGAATCGGCGTCGAGGGTGGTCATCAGGGGCAGGCTGGTGTAGCGCGGCAGGCGCTCGTGGTAGCCCAGCTTGTCCATCACCGAAAAATAATGGGGCGACAGCTGCTTGGCGGCGACGATCGCCGAGTACCAGACCACCGGCACCACCGGGATATCCATCGCATGCAGGATCTCGGCCGGCGCCACCGCGTCGGAGATGACGTAGGGTTCGCCCTCCTCCAGCACGCGCTTGCGGAAGCTGATGAAATCCTGCTTCTGGTGTTCGTTGGCCAGCACGGTGGAATGCAGGCGGTCTTCCTTCTGTTTCGGGGCGTCGCTCATGGCGCCTTCCTTTCGAGCAGCGCCCGGATCGCCGCTTCCTGGGCGGCGCGGTCGGGTGCGCGGTAGGATTGCTGCTGCAGGAACACCGAGGGGATACCGCGTTCGTCCAGCAGGCGTTTCTGTTCCGGATAGTCCCACCCGAGGGTGTCGTCGAATTCGTCGTGGAAGAACACCACGCCCTCGACCCGGGCCTGCTCGACGATCTCGATGAAGCGGCGGTCCTGCGTGGCCTGCGGGAAGGAACGGATCCCGGGCGCGTGCAGGTGGTAGTGCTGGGTCAATGCGGCGATCGGCTCGATGCCTTCGTCGACCAGGTGTTCGAAGCTGCGCTCGCCGCTCACATGATCGTCGGCCACGATCACCGCGCCCAGCGCTTCGACCAGTTCGTAGAACGCCGCGTTGTCGTGCGGCGCGCCTTTCACCATCAGGCGCATGCCGGCGCCCGGCGCCTGGCTCGATGCCTGCGCCAGGACGGCGCGGGCCAGCGCGGCCCCCGCCACCGGGCCGGCGAAGCCGGCGGCGCCGGTGGCGGCCAGCATGTCGGCGCCCTGGATGCGGCCTTCACGGCGCGCCGCGTTCAAGTCCTGCAGGGCGGCGCGGCTGCGGTTCACGGTGGCGATGGCGTCGCGCAGCTCGGCTTCGCCGATGGCGCGGCCGCCGAGCTTTTCCAGCCGCGCCTTCAGCGCGACCATGCGCTTGAACACGTACTGGCCGGTCGACCAGTACGGCGTGTTCAGCACGTCGAACAGCACCACTTCCGGGAACGGTTGGTCCGGCAGCATGCGGCGCGTCTCCAGCAGGAAGTAGTACAGGTAGAGATGGCCGTTCGAGCTGCGCGGGATGACGATCAGGTCGGCCATGTTGTAGTAGCCGCCGACGATGCGCTGGTAGACCGACTTCAGGTCGCCGTCGAAGTCGTCGTCCAGGAACTGCTCGGCCAGCGGCGTGGCCTCGCCGGGGTCGCCGGACATCAGGAGCGGGAAGGCGCCGGCGGCCACGATCAGCTCGACCGGCGTGGCGTTGCCGAGGTAGGCCACCACGGGCACGCCCTTCTCGCGGGCGCGCGTCGCACCGAGGGTGCGCTCCTGGTAAGCCTGGCGCATGGCGGAGAGTGGTTCGGGTTGGGTCATGTTCGAAATCCGTCTATATTTACCAGCGTCCTAGCGCGCATCGGTGACGACGACCCGCTCGCCATCCCATGCGAAACTTGCTTTCATGCCTGCATCGACCGTGATCTTCGCGATGTAGTCGGCCACGGCGCGTCCGCGCTCGCAGTCGCCCAGCACTTCCGGCTGGCCGCTGGCGCGGATCCAGACCGGGCGGAAGCCGGCGCTGACCTTGCCTTCTGCATCGATGCGGAAATCCGCGATCATCGTGTTGCGCGACTCCGGGTGGAAGGGATAGCACTCGCATTCCGGATCCGGGGTGAAGCCGAACAGCTTGCGGCGGCGCTCGGCCCAGGCCAGGCGCGCCGGGTGCGCGTTCTTCTCCACGTTCAGGGCGCGCGTCACGGTGACGAAGTTGCCCAGGCCATGGAAGATCGGCTTGCCCTTGTAGAACTCGATGCCGCGCGTGATGTGCGGATGGTGTCCGACCACGATGTCGGCGCCCGCCTCGATCGCGGCGCGCGCCACCGGGCGCTCGTACATCGCCAGCTGGGCCGGCGTATGCACCAGGCCCTTGTGCAGGGCCACCACCACCACGTCGGCCTGGGCGCGCAGCGCCTCGATATCGGCCTGCATCGCTTCCAGCGTGGCCGGGGTGGCGAAGGTGTAGATGAGCGGCGGGCCGCCCGGGTTGGCGCCCTCCTGCTCGTAGTGCGACAGCACGTGCACGTAGGCGCAGCCGGCCTTGCTCGCGCTGGCCCAGGAATCCTTCGGTCCCACGCAGTTATAGCTCAGGAAGCCGAAGCGCTTGCCGTCCCGTTCCAGGATGGCGGGCTTGCGCGCTTCGACCAGGTTCTGGCCGGCGCCGAACGCTGCGATCTCGTTCGTCACCAGCGCCTCGACGGTGTCCTCGATGCCTTCTGCGCCGCGGTCGTAGACGTGGTTGCCGGCCAGGCTGGCGGCGTGGAAGCCGGCGCGCGCCAGCGCGGCGATCTTGGCCGGATCCGCCGCCTCGGCCGGGATGTCCGACTGCAGCTCGGCGCCGCGCAAGGTGTACGGGGTCTCGACGTGGCCGACCACCAGGTCGGCGCTGCGCAGCACTTCGCGCGAAGCTTCGAAGAAGAAGTCCGGATCCGGTTCGTCGAGGACCAGGTCCCCGACCATCATCAGGCTTGTCATGGCTGTCCTTTCACGATCGGCAGAATCAGGTGCGACGGGTGCCTGGCGTCGCGGTGGATGGTCCAGACCGGCGCCGGGTCGAGCTCCTTGCGCAGCTTCTCGCGCGGATCGGCGCCGGTCAGGGTCAGGCGGTAGCTGTGGCCGGCCTTGAAGATATACGACACCGGCATCAGGTCGAACTGCAGGCGCACCGGCACGCCCGGCGTCATCGGCCTGGCGTCGGCCTCGAGGAAGGTCGGCCACAGCATGCCTTCCGGCAGCTTGTACGGCGCCTTGCCCAGGGTACGCAGCGATGCCTTCAGGCGCCCTTCGCTGACCATGGTGATCTTGCCGTCCGGGGCGATGTCCTCCAGGTAGGCGAACAGCGGGCCGTCGGTGGCGGTCGAGGAGACCCACAGGTCGGCGACCGGGAAACCGGTGACTTCGGTGTCGAGCTTCAGCGCCGGACTGGTGAAGGTCAGGCCCTTGCTGTCCTGCGGGCAGGTCGGACCCAGCACGCGGTTGCCCTGCGGGCAAGGGACCGGCTCGTAGTCGACCTTGAACGATACCGCGCCAGCCTTGGCAGCCGGAGCGGCGGTGGCCAGCACGTGGTCGTTCGGCGCCAGCTTCGAGGGCGCGCCCAGGTAGACCCTGGTCCTGGTGGCCGGACGCAGCGGCCACTGCCGGGCGGTGCGCCATTCGTGGCCCTTCGACGTGTTGGCCGTGGTGTAGTGGATGCGCGGCTCGTCCATGATGCCGTTCCTCTCGCCCTTGAGCCAGTAGTCGAACCAGCGCAGCGCTTCCGCCGTCATCGAGAAGCCTTCGCTTTCGCAATGGCCCCAGGGACCGACGATCAGCTTGGCCGGCTGCGACAGGTTTTCCAGGGCGAGGAAACCCTGGCCGCGGAAATCGTCGTTCCAGCCGCCCTGCACGTACACGGGAATCTTCGAGGCGCGCACCCGGTCGACATAGGTGCCGATGCTGCCCTCTTCCCAGAACGCGCTCCGGGTCAGCGGCGAGATCGAATCGCGGTAGGGCATGCCGCTCCACAGGTCGAGCAGCTTGGTGTTGCCCTCGTGCTCGCGCGCGGCCTGGGCCAGCAGCACCTTGTCCGCGTCGCCGTCGACCGGGGTCGACTGCATGTCCTGCTCGAAGCTGCCCTGCGGGCCGGTGCCCCAGTTGGCCAGGACGCCGCCGCGGTAGCCGCCGCTGTACTTGTCCCAGTTGAAGCAGCCCGCGAACACCGCCTTCAGGGCCGGATTCGGCAGGGTCAGGAAGTGCATGGCGGCGTCGCCGGTGTTCGAGCAGCCGTAGCCGCCGACCTTGCCGTTCGACCAGCTCTGCCTGGAGGCCCAGTCGATCAGGTATTGCGAGTCGCCCGCTTCCTTGCGGTCGTGGTAGCCGCGGCGCACGCCGAACGAGGCGGCGATGCCGCGCCGCTCGACCTGCATGTAGACATAGCCATGGCTGGCCAGGTTGATCATCTGCAGGCTGAACTTGCCGGTGCCCGAGCGATCATCGGTGTCGGCGAAGCGGCGGCGCGACGCGGTGGCGTGGTAGATCACCGGGAAGGGTCCCGGCAGCGCGACGCCGTTCTTGGCCGGCACATAGATGTCGGCCGCCATCCGGGTGCCGTCGGGCATCGGGATGTAAATCGAGCTCATCACGACTTCGTTCCTGGCCGCCGGCAGCGGCTTGCCGAAGTCCTTCGACGGCGCGCGATCCGCCGCCGCCGCGGTGCCGGCGACGCACATCGCCGCCAGGCCGAGGGCTGCGATCCTGAATCCTTTCATCGCACTTCCTTTCATGGCTGTCCCTTGGCGCTGGCCGCGGTGCTCAGGTTCTTGCTCTTCACGTGCCAGTTCGGACGCTTGCACAGGCCGCAGTCGCTACCCACGAACATCTTCGCGGCCTGCTGGTCGCCCTTCAGCTGCCACTTCAGCCAGGCCGCGCCGACCTCGCCGAACTCGCCGCCGTTCGGCTCGCGGTAGGTGCCGCCGTGGCCGGTCTGCTCGCGCCAGCCGCGGAACACCGGGCCGTCGAGGCGCTCGAAGTCGTCGTCGGCATTCTTGAACGCGACATCCGAGGGCTCGCCCGAGATGTAGATCGCGGGGATCTTCAGGGTCTTGAGCACTTCCTTGTCGGCGTTGGCGGCCGCGATTTCCCAGGCGCGCCCCTTGACCGGGAAGGCGCCGCTGTTCCACACGCCGAAGGTGCTCACGCGCGGGTCGTGGGCGGCGTCGATCGCCTGCACGCCGCCGCAGGACTGGCCCATCACCGCCACCCTGGTGGTGTCCAGCCGGCCCTGGTACTTGCTGCCGGGTCGGCTGTTCTCGGCGATCGCCCAGGTGATCGCGTCGCGCAGCTGGGCGGCGGTGGTGTCCGCCGGACGGCGGCTGCCGGCGCCGGCCGGGACCGGGTTGAGGGCGCCCGGCGAACCGGCCGCCGGGGTGCCGCGCAGGCTTTCGCTGGTGGCGCGCCCTTCCGCTTCCTTCGGTCCGATCGGTCCGGTCGCGACGGCGATGAAGCCGTGCGAGGCGATCTCGCTGAGGAAGTAGCGGAAGCGGTTGCCGACGTTGATGCAGGCGCCGTTGCCCCAGGCCAGGATCGGCAGCTTCGCGTTGCCGAGCTTCGCCAGGTCGGCCGGGCGGTACACCGTGTGCGTCGGCAGGCCCGGATCGACTTCCATCACCGCGCCGAACGGGCCGCTGCCCTGCGGCGTGTCCGGCGTGACGTAGGGCGGCGGCGGCGGCGCCGGGAATTCCTTCTCCGGCGCCCGCTCCTGGGCCAGGCTTGCGCCGGCCGCGCAGGTGGCGGCCAGCATCAGGACGGCTTGAAGTACCGGTTTCATCGACAGGTTCCTCATCAAGCTCAGAAGCGCTTGTTCAGGGACAGCGAGACGACGCGGCCGACCGGGTTGGTCATGGTCGGGTCGAAGCCGCCGCCACCGTTGGTGCTCTGGGCCAGGTTGACGAACGGCGGCTTGCGGTCGAACAGGTTGGTCGCGCTCAGCGCCAGCGTGGTGCCGCTCAGCCAACCGCCGTCCAGTTCATAAGCGATGCGGGCATCGACCGTGGTGTGGCTGCCGACGCGCTGCACTGGATTGGTCAGGTTGTTGGCGTAGCTGCGGGCGAAGTTCACGTACACGTTGGCATACCACGAATCCTTGCTCCAGTTGGTGCTCAGGCGGGTCTTGAAGCGGATCGGGTTGAAGATCAGGTTCAGCTGATCCGCCATCTCGGCGCCCGGGCTCTGCGCGACTTCGTACTTCGTGAAGTAGGTGCCGGCGATGCCAAGGCCGAAGTTGCCGTAGTCATCGGTCACGATGCGGGTGCTGGCCTGGAAGTCGATGCCGTTGGTCTGCGATTTGCCGAGGTTCTTGTTGCGGCCGTCGATCAGCAGGGTCCAGGTGGCCGGCAGCACGCCGGACGCCACCACGTAGTCACGCGTCATCTGGGCCACCAGTTCCGGCGACGGATTGCGGGTGATCACGCCAGTGCCGGCCAGTTGCGCCTCGCGGTTCAGCACGGTCAGGTCGGACAGCGAGCCGGTGATCTGGTTTTCGTACAGGATGTCGAAATAGGTCAGGCTGAGCTTGGTGTTGCGGCCCCACTTCGGTTCCCAATCCACGCCGATCGAGCGGGTGCGAGCGGTTTCCGGGGTCAGCTCGTCGCTCGGACCGTTGAAGGCCACGCCCTGGCGCAGCGCGCCGCCGATGGTCGGATCCGAGTAGTTCTGGACGTACAGGCCGCCGCGGCCGTTGTTGGCGAAGCCGCGGACCTGGGTCAGTCCCGGCGCGCGGAACGAGGTGCCGTAGCTGCCGTGCACGGTCACACCCTTTACCGGCGACCAGTTGGCGCCGACCTTCGGATTGTTGGTGGTGCCGACGTCGCTGTAGCGGTCGACGCGCATGGCCGCGTTGACGTCGAGGCGGTAGATGCCAGGCAACATGTTGTTGGCGCCGACGACCGGGACCGCCAGCTCGGCGTAGGCCGAGTCGATCTTGCGTTCGAGCTGGACCAGGCCCGTTTCAGGCGTCAGCTTCGGACCCTTGGTCTGGCCGCCTTCTGTCTCGATGCGCTGGTGCTCGACACCGATCGCCGCGCGCACCGTGCCGCCCGGGAGCTCGAACAGCGGACCGTCGGCCTTGACCTGGGCGTTCTGGAACTGGGTATGGCCAGGCGAGATCGAAACGTCGCTCGCGATCCGGGCCAGGGTGGCCGGGTTGTTCGGGCCACCGAACACGTTCAGCGCGGTCGCCGGATTGGTGTCGCGCAGCGCCGCGTTCACGGCCGCGTTGTCGAGGCCGAGGTAGGTCGCCGCCTGGTCGTCGTTCTCGCCGTAGGTGTACAGCACGCCGGCCTTCCAGCCGTTGCCGAAGGTCTTGTCGATGCCGACGGTGGCGTTCAGGCTGCGCGAGAAGCCGCTCGCATCGTTGGTCGGCAGCTGGTCGCCGAACGAGTAGGCGACCGTCTCCGAGGTGCCGGCCGGTGCGCCGACCGGACGCACATAGAATGGATTGGTGGACGGCACGTTGAAGTTGGCCGCCGTCAGCGCCCGGCGCAGGTAGTACTCGCGGCGGGTGGCGAAGCCGTCGGCATACAGGGAGAAGCCGTTGCCGAGTTTCTGGTCGAAGGTGAAGGCGCCGCTGTTGCGTTCCTGGCGCGGCAGCAGGTCGAAGTACTTCAGGTTGTCGCACATGTTCGCGGTGCCCGGCACCAGCGCGCCGGCATTGGCTGCGGTGACGCCGCCCTGGGGGATCGCGTAGGAAGTGCCGTTGATGATGATATTGCCCGGCTGGCACTGGTTGGAGCGGAAATCGCGGCCGCCGCGGGCACGCAGGTCGCCGCTGTAGAAGTCGCGATCCAGGCCGCTCAGCGCGCCGCGGGTGTCGTGCTGGAAGGTGGCGACGAACTGGCCGCCCTTCCACTCGTGGCCGACCAGCAGGCCGGCCTGGCGCTCGTTGTAGTCGTCGCCCTTGCCGTAGCGGACGAAGCCTTCGACGCCCTTGACGTTGCGGCGCATGATCAGGTTGACCACGCCGGCGACGGCGTCCGAACCGTAGATCGCGGACGCGCCGTCGGCCACCACCTCGACGCGCTGCAGCGCCAGCATCGGAATGACGGACGGGTCGATGCTGGCGCCGGTCGTGCCCTGTGCAACCACGCGGTGACCGTTGATCAGGGCCAGGGTGGCATACGGACCGATGCCGCGCAGGTTGACCGAGGAACCGTAGGTGATGTTGCCGGAACCGCCAGCCTGGCCGCGCGAGGAATCGGACACGCCAAGGTTCATCACCTGCGGCACTTCCTGCAGCAGGCCTGCGGTGCTGGTTGCGCCCGAGTTGTCGATGTCGGCGCGGGTGACCGAGATCACCGGGGAACCGACTGGCGCGACGCCGCGGATGCGGCTGCCGGTCACGATGACCTGGTTGTCCGCCGCCGGGGCGCTCGGCGCGGCCGGCGCCAGCTGCGCCACCGGCGCCTGTGCGACGACCGCTTCAGGCGCCGGCGCGACGTTGGCGGCTTCGGTCGCGGCAGGCGCCGGCTGCGCTTCCTGGGCGATGGCGGCGGCCGGGAGGCCGGCGGCCAGGCAGAACGCGGCGAAGGCCACCGCGGTCATGCGTTCCGGGGCGTGGCCACGGCCGCAGTGGTAGGAAAGATCGTTCGAATTGGCGCGGGAAGTGCTTTTCATTGTACGTCTCCTAAGGAAGTAGTTATTTCTTATATTTGTTATAGCTTATAACCATTTCGGCGGAAATGCAAAGCCTAAAGTGTGTTGTTTCGAAGCCACGATAAAAAAACCCGCGAGGCACTTCAGGAGTGCGGTCGCGGGAATGGAGACATGCTGTCTTTCCTTACAGTGGCAGGCCCACGTAGCTCCAGGCCTTCGCCGTCTGCGTGATCACTTCGATACCAGCTTTCCACTCTCCAGGCCCAGGTTCTTGCCTTTGACTTTCCACTCCGGCTTGGCGCACAGGCCGCAGTCGGGCCCGACGAACTGGCGCGCGGCCTTCTCGTCGCCCTTGAGCTGCCACTGCAGCCATGCCACCGCCACCTGGCCGAAGGCGCCGCCATTCGGTTCGCGGTAGGTGCCGGCGTGGCCGGTCTGCTCGCGCCAGGCGCGGAACACGGGACCTTGCAGCTGTTCGAAGTCATCGTCGGCGTTCGGATAGGCGACGTCGGACGGCTCGCCGGAGACGTAGAGGGCGGGGATGCGCAGCTTCTTCAGGTCGGCCTTGTCGGCCCTGGCGGCGGCCAGCCCCCACGCAAACCCATCCTTCGGGAAGGTGCCGCTGTTCCAGACACCGAAGGTGGTCACGCGCGGATCGTGGGCGGCATCGACGGCCTGCAGGCCGCCGCAGGACTGGCCCATGACCGCGACCTTGCCGGTATCGATGCGTCCCTCGTACTTGCCGCCCTTGCGGCTGTTCTCGGCGATCGCCCAGTCCACCGCGTCGAGCAGCTGCTTCGGCGTGGTCGGGGCCAGGCGCTGGCCATCCGGCGCCGCCGGCTTTCCGGCCACGGCCGCCGGGGAACCCGGCGCCGGCGCGGCGCGATAGTCGGAGCTCGACAGCTTGCTCTCGACTTCCTTCGGTCCCATCGGCCCGATGGCGATCGCCAGGAAGCCATGCGAGGCGATCTCGGAAAGGAAGTAGCGGAAGCGGTTGCCGACGTTGACGCAGCCGCCGTTGGCGAAGGCCACGACCGGCAGCTTTTCCTTGCCCAGCGCGGCCAGCTTGGCCGGACGGTAGATGGTATGCGTCGCCAGGCTGGACTCCGCCTCCATCACGGCCGGGAAGCGCCCGCTGCCCTGCGGCGTGTCGGGGCTGACATACGCCGGCGGCGGCGCCATGGGGAAGCGCTTGTGCGGTTCGCGCTCCACCGGCTGGGCCAGGGCGGAGCCGGCCGCGGAGAATGCGGCGGCGCACAACAGCATGGAAGGTGCAAGCTTCATCGGGTGTCTCTCATGTTGTGATGGGAATCGGCGGCGATCATTTGGCCACGAGCTTGGCCGTGCCGGCGGCGCCCAGGCCCCGGCTCTTGACGTGCCATTCGGGTTTGGTGCACAGGCCGCAGTCGGCGCCGACGAACTGGCGCGCAGCCTTCTGGTCGCCCTTCAGCTGCCACTGCAGCCAGGCCGCCGCCACCTGGCCGTAGGCGCCGCCGTTCGGTTCCTGGTAGGTCCCGAGATGGCCGGTCTGTTCGCGCCAGGCCCGGAACACGGGCGCCTCGATGCGCTCGAAATCGTCTTCCGCGTTCGGGTAAGCGACGTCGGCAGGTTCGCCGGACACGTAGAGCACGGGGACGCGCAAGGTCTTCAGGTCGGCCTTGTCGGCCTGCGCAGCCGCCATCGTCCAGCTGCGCCCCTGCTCGGGGAAGGTGCCGCTGTTCCAGACGCCGACCGTGGTCACGCGCGGATCGTGGCCGGCGTCGATGGCCTGCAGGCCGCCGCAGGACTGGCCCATCACCGCGACCTTGCCGGTGTCGATGCGGCCCTCGTACTTGCCGCCCTTGCGGGTGTTTTCCGCGATCGCCCAGTTCACCGCGTCGAGCAGCTGTTTGGCCGTGGTCTGGGACGGACGCGCGTTGCCCTCCCCTTGCGGCTGTCCCTTCACCAGGTCCGCCGGCGAACCGGGCGCCGGCGCGACGCGATGGACGGAACTGGTCAGCGCGGATTCCACTTCCTTCGGCGCCATCGGCCCGGTGGCGATCGCCAGGAAGCCATGCGAGGCGATCTCGGAAAGGAAGTAGCGGAAACGGTTGCCGACGTTGACGCAGCCGCCGTTGGCGAAGGCCACGACCGGCAGCTTTTCCTTGCCCAGCGCGGCCAGGTCGGCCGGACGGTAGATGGTATGCGTCGCCAGGCTGGACTCCGCCTCCATCACGGCCGGGAAGCGCCCGCTGCCCTGCGGCGTGTCGGGACTGACATAGGCCGGCGCTGGCGCAGTGGGAAACAGCTTGTGCCGCGACGCCGCCGGCGCCGGGGCCTGGGCCAGGGTGGAACCGGCGGCCGACAGAGCGGCCAGGCAGAGCAGGAAAGAACGGGCAGGCTTCATCGTGTGTCTCCGTGGTGTTATCGTTTTAGTTATTAATTATATTTATTAAATTTTATAATCGAACTGGGTGAAAGCAAACAGGAATGACGTCATTTTTGTATCAACTATGTAACGATGGAATCCATCGCGTCGCGCTGCCTCCCAACCACCCCGACATTCAGGGTCAGGTCTGACATTCGGACACCGAGCGCGCACCTTTGCTCAATCTCACAATGCCGGTTTGCTTATCCCAAACTCGTCAATGCTCGGCTCAGCTTTGTTACCGCAACCGGCGCACAACGGACTATGTCGGAACGAGGAAAAGGTCTCAGCATAGTTAGAACCGTTTTGAGATTTCGCAAAGCTTGTGCGTCCATGTCCGAATGACAGACCTGACCCTGAATGCCGCAGTTCTTCCTGCTCATCCGTGAGGAAGCAAAAAAATGCCCCCTCCCACGCCGGAGCATGGAAGGGGGCGAGGAGACCAGGTGCCGGAGCGGTTGGGGCGCGATCAGCGCGATCAGCGCGGCGGCAGGCGCAGGCCGCCGTCGAGGCGGATGACTTCGCCGTTCAGCGACAGGTTGCCGACGATGTGCTCGGCCAGCTGGGCGAACTCCTCGGCCTTGCCGAGACGCTTGGGGAAAGGAATCGACGAGGCCAGCGACTGCTGCACCTCTTCCGGCAGCTTGAACAGCAGCGGCGTCATGAACAGGCCCGGGGCGATGGTCATCACGCGCACGCCGAACTGCGCCAGGTCGCGCGCCAGCGGCAGGGTCAGCGAGGTCAGGCCGCCCTTCGAGGCCGCGTAGGCTTCCTGCCCCACCTGGCCGTCATAGGCCGCCACCGACGAGGTCATGATGATCACGCCGCGTTCGCCGTCTTCCAGGGCTTCCTGCGCCACCATCTCGGCCGCCACCAGGCGGATCACGTTGAAGGTGCCGATCAGGTTGACCGACACGATGCGGCTGAAGTCTTCCAGCGGCATCGGCGCGCCGTCGCGGCCGACCAGGCGCCTGGCGCCGCCGATGCCGGCGCAGTTGACCAGCACGCGCGCCGGGCCGTGGCGCTCGCGCGCCGCATGCATGGCCTGCTGCACGCTGGCGGTGTCGGTGATGTCGCAGCCGCAGGCGATGCCGCCAATCTCGTCGGCCAGCGCTTCGGCCGCGGCCAGGTTGACGTCGAGTACCGCCACTTTGGCGCCGGCCTTGGCCAGGCGGCGCACCGTTTCCGCGCCCAGGCCCGAGGCGCCGCCGGTCACGAGGACCGATTTTCCTTGCACGTCCATGTATTCTCCCTTTGCTGCTATATAAAAAGTGCTTATTCGAAGTCGGGGTTCTCGAGCAGGATCGCGATGCCCTGCCCGCCGCCGATGCAGGCCGAGGCCACGCCGTAGCGCGAGTTCTGCTTGCGCAGCGCGCGCGCCAGGGTGACGGTCAGGCGCACGCCGGTGGCGGCCAGCGG
>NZ_KB908085.1 GCF_000382345.1 Massilia niastensis DSM 21313 | reverse complement strand
CGGGTCGGTCACCAGCAGGACCTCCGGATCGAGCACCGGCCGCAGGTGCTGGTGCAGTTGGCGCGTGGTGACCGGTCCACGTCCCGTGACATAGTCGACGGTCTGTCCGGTGCGATCGCGCGCCACCAGGATGCAGTCGAGTTCCCGCGAGATGCCGCGCCGCCTGGCCACGCCGCCACGCTTGCGAGGCGGGCGGTCGAGCTTGCGCGATCCCTTTTGCGATTCGAGCAGGAACATTTCGTCGGCCTCGGCAACGCCTTTTAAACTGCTTGGCCGGTCGAGTTTGGTCAGGTGCAGGAAGCGGTGGCGCCAGCGAAAGCTCGTGTTCCGATGCACGCCGACCGCCTTGGCCGCCGCCCGGATCGGCCTGGAGGCGAGCATCGTATCCAGGTAATCGCGCCATTTGCTGCGATGGCGCAGCCGTGCCAGCGGGGTGCCGGTCAGGTCGTTGAAGGTGCGCCCGCACTGGCGGCAGCGGTAGCGCTGCAAGCCGTTGGCATGGCCGTGCCGGTGATAGTGCCGGCTTGCGCAGGCGGGACAGCACCGGTGCGCTGCCCTGGCTTGCTCGATCACCTCGACGACCCGGTCCAGGCCGACAGCCGGATGCAGGGCTTGCAGCACCTGCGCCCGCTGCGGCCGGGTCAGCCCGGGCAGTCGTCCCAGCCACCTCTTGAAACCCGGCGCCTTCATGCTGCCTCCGCCATTGACGCGACGGGTGTTGGACCGGGCAGAAGCTCAACAGTTCATAGCAGACCAACAGAAAACGGTGACAGCGCCATAAAAAAAACCGCCAGGCTCACGCACTGGCGGTTTCGTTGGCCGGGGCCGGTTCGGCTTACTGCGCAGCTGCCGCCGCGTCGTCCGCTGCCGCCGCCTTCATCGACAGCTTCAGGCGGCCGCGCTCGTCGGTCTCGAGGACCTTCACGCGCACTTGCTGGCCTTCCTTCAGGTAGTCCGCCACGGCGTTGACGCGCTCGTTGGCGATCTGGCTGATGTGCAGCAGACCGTCCTTGCCCGGCATCACTTGCACGATGGCGCCGAAGTCCAGCAGCTTGAGCACGGTGCCGTCGTAGGTCTTGCCCACTTCGACCGATGCGGTCAGCTCTTCGATGCGGCGCTTGGCTTCCTGGCCGGCGGCGGCGTCGACCGAGGCGATGGTCACGATGCCTTCGTCGGTGATGTCGATCTGGGTGCCGGTTTCTTCGGTCAGCGCGCGGATCACGGCGCCGCCCTTGCCGATCACGTCACGGATCTTTTCCGGGTTGATGCGGATGGTGATCAGGCGCGGTGCGAAGTCCGACAGCTCGGTCTTCACGGTCGGCATGGCCTTCTGCATCTCGGCCAGGATGTGCTGGCGGCCGTCCTTGGCCTGGGCCAGCGCGACCTGCATGATTTCCTTGGTGATGCCCTGGATCTTGATGTCCATCTGCAGCGCGGTGATGCCCGCGGCGGTACCGGCCACCTTGAAGTCCATGTCGCCCAGGTGGTCTTCGTCACCCAGGATGTCGGTCAGGACCGCGAACTTGCCGCCTTCCTTGATCAGGCCCATGGCGATGCCGGCGACGTGCGCCTTCATCGGCACGCCGGCGTCCATCAGCGCCAGGCAGCCGCCGCAGACCGAAGCCATCGACGAGGAACCGTTCGATTCGGTGATTTCCGACACCAGGCGCACCGAGTAGCTGAACTCTTCCGGCGCCGGCAGGGCGGCGACCAGCGCGCGCTTGGCCAGGCGGCCGTGGCCGACTTCGCGGCGCTTCGGGGTGCCCACGCGACCGGTTTCGCCGGTGGCGAACGGAGGCATGTTGTAGTGCATCATGAAGTCGTCGGTGTATTCGCCCATCAGCGCGTCGATCTTCTGGCTGTCGCGCGCGGTGCCGAGGGTGGCGACGACCAGCGCCTGGGTTTCACCGCGGGTGAACAGGGCCGAACCGTGGGTACGCGGCAGCACGCTGGTGCGGATCGCGATCGGACGCACGGTGCGGGTGTCGCGGCCGTCGATACGCGGCTCGCCTTCCAGGATCTGCGAACGCACGACCTTGGCTTCCATGTCGAACAGGATGTTGCCGACTTCGGCCGCATCCACGCCTTCGCCCAGGCCGGACAGCACTTCCGACGACAGCGACTTCAGCTTCTGCTGGCGCACCGACTTCTCGCGGGTCTGGTAGGCGTCGCGGATCTTGGCGTCGGCCAGTTCGGCCACGCGTGCGATCAGCGCTTCGTTCTTCGGCGCCGGCGCCCATTCGATTTCCGGCTTGCCGCCTTCGGCCACCAGGTCGTGGATCGCATCGATCACGACTTTCATCTGGTCGTGGCCGTAGACGACCGCGCCGAGCATGATTTCTTCCGACAGTTGCTTGGCTTCCGATTCGACCATCAGCACGGCGGTTTCGGTACCGGCGACCACCAGGTCCATCTGCGAGGTCTTCAGCTCGGTGGTGGTCGGGTTCAGGATGTACTGGCCATTCGCATAGCCGACGCGCGCCGCGCCGATCGGGCCATTGAACGGGATGCCGGCGATGCACAGCGCAGCCGAGGCGCCGATCATCGACGGGATGTCCGGATCGATTTCAGGATTGACCGACAGCACGTGGATGATGACCTGGACTTCGTTCAGGTAGCCTTCCGGGAACAGCGGGCGGATCGGACGGTCGATCAGGCGGGAAGTGAGCGTTTCTTTTTCGGAGGGACGGCCTTCGCGCTTGAAGAAACCGCCCGGGATTTTACCGGCAGCGTACGTTTTCTCGATGTAGTCGACCGTCAGCGGGAAGAAATCCTGGCCCGGCTTTGCGTCTTTCTTGGCGACCACAGTGGCCAGCACGACCGTGTCGTCAACCGACACCAGGACGGCGCCGGATGCCTGGCGCGCGATCTCACCCGTCTCCAGGGTGACCGTGTGTTGACCGTACTGGAAGGTTTTCGTAACTTTGTTAAACATGGGTAATCCCTTTCTATTTGCCGACAGATTTTCAGGGGCTGTCGTTCCACCTCACCACGGACCGCTCTGATTAGCGATCTTTACTGCAACAACAACAAAACGGCAGAAACGAAAAATGCCCGCGACAGTGATACTGGCGCAGGCATTTCGTGACTAGACCGTCTGGCGCAATGATTACTTACGCAGGCCGAGCTTGGCGATCAGGTCGCGGTAACGGTTCAGGTCCTTACCTTTCAGGTAAGCCAGCAGGCTCTTGCGACGGTTGACCATCATGATCAGGCCGCGGCGCGAGTGGTGGTCCTTCTGGTGTGCCTTGAAGTGGCCGTTCAGCTCGTTGATGCGTGCGGTCAGCAGTGCGACCTGGACTTCCGGCGAGCCGGTGTCGTTCTGGCCACGTGCGTTGTCCGCGATGATCGCGGCCTTGTTGATGTTTTCTACGGACATGATGTTACCTTTCACATGCGGTGCAAGAGTCGGAACCCAGCGCACCGTGATTATTAAAAAAATCTGCCCAATCGGACAGACCCGCCAGTATAGGTCAAAATGGCACAAGGAGCCAGTGTTTGCATCCGCAACATGGGACTCCATGGAATTTCCGAGGCTTTTCAGGGGTACTCACATGAAAAATCTTGCTAAATCGTTAATTCTCACCATGGGCGTGCTGCTCGGCGGCTGCGCCCTGGTGCGCGAAGCGCCCAACGTGGGCGAATCGGCCGAGGCGGTGCAGAACAAGCTGGGGCGGCCGACCAACGTCTACCCGCTGGAAGGCGGCGGACAGGAGCTGGAGTATGCGTCGGGGCCGATGGGGCAGTTTACCTGGATGGCGACCCTGGGGCCGGATGGACGGCTGGTGTCCTACGAGCAGGTGCTGACCGGGGAAAAATTCGCGGCCATCAAGGTCGACAAGGCGGACAAGGCCGAGGTGCTGCGGACCATCGGCAGGCCGGCCGAGAGGTCGAGAGTGGCGTTCAAGAACTACGAGGTGTGGTCGTACCGCTACAAGGAGGCGATGGTGTGGAATTCGCTCATGCATGTGCACTTCGACCAGGACGGGATCGTGCGGCAGATGCTGAACGGGCCGGATCCGATGTTCGACTGGCGCGAAAAAGGCGGCGCGCGCTAGGGTGCGCAGCGGATGACGCCGTGGCGGCGGTGCGAACCCGGGCGGGATCCGGGGTCGCACCGCCGTGCCGGCGCCAGGCCCTATACGCCCTGCGGATTGACGCGTTCGACCTTCGAGTGCAGCTTGTTCAGGCCCGCCAGGTAGGCCTTGGCCGAGGCCACGACGATATCCGGATCCGCCCCCACCCCGTTCACGATGCGCCCCGAGTGCGACAGGCGGATGGTCACCTCGCCCTGCGACTGCGGCCCGTTGCTGATCGCATTGATCGAGAACAGCACCTGCTCCGCCCCGCTCCTGACGATGCTCTCGATCGCGTTCACGGTCGCGTCCACCGGCCCGTCGCCGGTGGCCTCGGCCGACACTTCCCTGCCCTCCATCGAGAACACCACCCGCGCATGCGGCAGCTCGCCGGTTTCCGAGCGCTGGGCCAGCGACACCAGGCGGTAGGTCTCGCCGCCGTGCGCCTGGTCCGCGCTCGAGACCAGCGCCATGATGTCCTCGTCGAAGATCTCGGCCTTGCGGTCCGCCAGTTCCTTGAAGCGCGCGAAGGCCGCGTTGATCTCGGCCTCGGAGTCCAGCTCGATCCCCAGCTCCTGCAGGCGCGACTTGAAGGCGTTGCGGCCCGACAGCTTGCCCAGCACGATCTTGTTGGCGGTCCAGCCGACGTCCTCGGCGCGCATGATCTCGTAGGTCTCGCGCGCCTTCAGGATGCCGTCCTGGTGGATGCCCGAGGCGTGCGCGAAGGCGTTCGCGCCCACCACCGCCTTGTTCGGCTGCACCGCGAAGCCGGTGATCTGCGACACCATTTTTGATGCCGGCACGATTTGCGTGGTGTCGATGCCGGTGACCAGGTTGTAGTAGTCGGCGCGCGTGCGCAGGGCCATCACCACTTCTTCCAGCGAGGTGTTGCCCGCGCGCTCGCCCAGGCCGTTGATCGTGCACTCGATCTGGCGCGCCCCGCCGATGACCACGCCCGCCAGCGAATTGGCCACCGCCAGCCCCAGGTCGTTATGGCAGTGCACCGACCACACGGCCTTGTCGGAATTCGGCACCCGCTCGCGCAGGCGGCGGATGCGCTCGCCGAACTGCTCCGGCACCGCATAGCCGACCGTGTCGGGGAAATTGATGGTGGTGGCGCCCTCGGCGATCACGCCCTCGAGCACGCGGCACAGGAAGTCTTCGTCGGAACGGCTGCCGTCCTCGGGCGAGAACTCGATGTCGTCGGTATGGTTGCGCGCGAAGCGGATCGCCAGCCTGGCCTGCTCGAGCACCTGCTCGGGCTCCATGCGCAGCTTCATCTGCATGTGCAGCGGCGAGGTGGCGATGAAGGTGTGGATGCGCTTGCGCGCGGCGAATTCCAGGGCCTCGGCGGCGCGGGCGATGTCGCGGTCGTTGGCGCGCGACAGCGAGCAGACGGTCGACTCGCGCACCGCCGCCGCAATCGCGCGGATGGCGTCGAAGTCGCCGGGCGATGCCGCCGCGAAGCCGGCCTCGATCACGTCCACCCGCAGGCGTTCGAGCTGGCGCGCGATGCGCACCTTCTCGTCCTTGGTCATCGAAGCCCCCGGCGACTGCTCGCCGTCGCGCAGGGTGGTGTCGAAAATGATGAGGCGGTTCGGGTCAGGCATGGGGGGCTCCAGTCGGCTAAACTCAAAATGCGGCGCCCCCGCGGCCCTATCGCCTGCTAGCGGCGCTCGCTCTCGTCGAGCGGCTCGTCATCGGTGGGGATGATGCTGACAGGTTTTCCCTTCGCGCGGCGCAAGGCAAACACGACATATCCCGACAAGCCGTAAATCACAAAAATCGGCCACAACACCTTCGGCGGGTCGATCGCCACCAGCGCAAAGCCCAGCGCGATCAGGAACACCACGATGAACGGAACCGACTTGCGGAAGTTCACGTCCTTGAAACTGTAGAACGGCACGTTCGACACCATCGTCATGCCGGCGAACACCGCGATGCCCCAGGATACCCAGTCCACCTGGCGCGCGCTGACGCTGATGTCGGGGTCGATCATCATCATGATGAAGCCTACCACCAGCGCCGCCGCGGCAGGGCTCGGCAGACCCTGGAAGAAGCGCTTGTCCACCACCTGGATATTGGTATTGAAACGCGCCAGGCGCAGGGCCGCGCCCGCGCAGTACACGAAGGCCGCAATCCAGCCCAGCTTGCCCAGGCCGCGCAGCGACCATTCGTACAGCACCAGGGCCGGCGCGGCGCCGAAGGACACCATGTCCGACAGGCTGTCGTACTGCGCGCCGAACTCGGACTGGGTATTGGTCAGGCGCGCGACGCGGCCGTCCAGCCCGTCCAGGATCATCGCGATGAACACCGCCCAGCAGGCATGCTCGAAGCGCTGGTTCATCGCCATGACGATCGCATAGAAACCGCAGAACAGCGCGGCCGTCGTAAACGCATTCGGCAGCAGGTAGATGCCGCGCCCGCGCTCGCCCTCCACTCTGTCCGCCCGGCGTCCAAAACGCTTCAGGCGGGAAAATCGTGGCGCCTTCGGTGCCCCAGGTGTTCTTCTTCGTGGAAAGGTCGGCATAAGTGTCTTGTTCAAGTTTTAGTTGCCAGGCGGCTGTCCCCGCATTATAGATGCGGGAACAGTTGTTAGCGAATCGCTACCGTACGCGATACCCTAACCGGAGGCAACTACTTGAACTTGACCTTGCCGACCAGACGCATCTGGAGCGTGGTTTCGCCCGGTTCGAAGCTCGGTTCCGTCATCGCGTCGGCTGCGCCGCCTTTCGCATGCATGCGCGCCATCTGCGGCGCGGCCATTTCCTGCTGGTTACCCACATACTGGCCCGAGCCTTCGAAATCGACGGTCTCGAGCGCGGCGTCGGCCGGCTTGCGGCCCATCGCGGCGGCGATCGACACGATGCGTTCGTTCAGGTTCTTGTAGGTTTCCGAGATACGCTGGTCATCGACGCGCTTCAGGGTTGCCGGGCTCAGGCCGAAGTGGATGCCGCTGATCGCGACCACCTTCTGCGCGCCGGCTGCCGTCTTCGGCAGGCTGGCCAGGTTGGTGGTCTTCATCTCCAGGTACTGGCCGACGCGCCAGGCGACCGGCACCGGCGGCTTCACCACGCCATCCACCGGACGCGGCGGCTGTGGATTCTCGGGGTAGACCGGATAGGTGTAGTAGCCCATCGTCTTGAACTCGGCGCGCGGGTCGAGCTTGCGCAGGATCTCGGTGCCCTCCTTCATCTTGCGGTTCACGCGCTCGGCCGCCTTGGCCTTGTCCTTGTCGTGCTCTTCGGCGCTGAAGGTCACGGTCGCCTCGTCATTGGCGTGCTTGACTTCGCCGAAGGCGGGGACGATCACCATGGTGCCGGCGGTCGACGGGGTGGCTACCGGCGTCTGGGCCTGCACCTGCGCGGCAAACAGCAGGGCAATCAACAGGGACGGTTTAGCAAGGGACATGTTCTTCTCCTGAGTCAATAACAGCAACGCGCTGTCGTGAGCGCCACAATACCGTTTTTTGTCCCCCCATACTGTTTCTGTAATGGAAAGTTTCAAATCACTGTATTGACGCAGGATGAAGCAAGGGCCGCCGAAGCGGCCCTTCCGGGTCGGGTCGCCGCAGCGACGCGTACTACGTACTACTTAGTTTTTCGACTGGTCGACCAGCTTGTTCTTGGCGATCCACGGCATCATCGCGCGCAGCTTGGCGCCGACTTCCTCGATCGGATGCTCGGCCGTCAGGCGGCGGCGCGAGATCAGGGTCGGGGCGCCTGCCTTGTTTTCCAGGATGAAGCTCTTGGCGTATTCGCCGGTCTGGATGTCCTTGAGGCACTGGCGCATCGCGTCCTTGGTCTGCTCGGTCACGACGCGCGGGCCGGTGACGTACTCGCCGTATTCCGCGTTGTTCGAGATCGAGTAGTTCATGTTGGCGATGCCGCCTTCGTAGATCAGGTCGACGATCAGCTTGAGCTCGTGCAGGCACTCGAAGTACGCCATTTCCGGTGCGTAGCCCGCTTCGGTCAGGGTCTCGAAGCCGGCCTTGATCAGCTCGACGGCGCCGCCGCACAGGACAGCCTGTTCGCCGAACAGGTCGGTCTCGGTCTCTTCGCGGAAGTTGGTCTCGATGATGCCGGCGCGGCCGCCGCCGTTGGCCATGGCGTAGGACAGCGCGATGTCGCGTGCGGCGCCGGATTTATCCTGGTACACGGCGACCAGGTGCGGCACGCCGCCACCCTGCTTGTAGGTGTTGCGCACGGTGTGGCCCGGGGCCTTCGGCGCGATCATGATCACGTCGAGGTCGGCGCGCGGCACGACCTGGCCGTAGTGGACGTTGAAGCCGTGGGCGAATGCCAGGACGGCGCCCTGCTTCGCGTTCGGCTCGACGTTTTCCTTGTACACCTGGGCGATGTTCTCGTCCGGCAGCAGGATCATGATGACGTCGGCGTTCTGCACGGCTTCATTCACTTCGGCGACCTTCAGGCCGGCCTGTTCGACCTTGTGCCACGAGGCACCGCCGCGACGCAGCCCCACGGTGACATTGACGCCCGATTCGCTCAGGTTCTGCGCGTGCGCGTGGCCCTGGGAGCCGTAGCCGATGATGGCGACATTCTTGCCTTTGATGAGGGAGAGGTCGCAGTCTTTGTCGTAGAAAACGTTCATTTGTAGTCCTGTATTTTGAGTAGTTATTTGATTATCTGGTGTCACGCGTGGACGGGATATCCGTCCACCCTACACTTTGAGGATGCGTTCGCCGCGTCCGATGCCGGATCCGCCGGTACGGACCGTCTCGAGGATCGAGGTACGGTCGATGGCGTCGATGAAGGCATCGAGCTTGCTCTTGGCGCCGGTCAGTTCGATCGTGTAGGTCTTCTCGGTCACATCGATGACACGCCCGCGGAAGATATCGGCGGTACGCTTCATCTCTTCGCGTTCCTTGCCGACCGCACGCACCTTGATCAGCATCAGCTCGCGCTCGATGTGCTGGCCTTCGGTCAGGTCGACCACCTTCACCACCTCGATCAGGCGGTTCAGGTGCTTGGTGATCTGCTCGATGATGTCGTCCGAACCGGAAGTCACGATCGTCATGCGCGACAGGGTCGCGTCTTCGGTCGGGGCCACGGTCAGGGTTTCGATGTTGTAGCCGCGTGCCGAGAACAGTCCGACCACGCGCGACAGGGCGCCGGCTTCGTTCTCGAGGAGGACGGAAATGATATGTCGCATTACAGTTCCTCCGAGCCAAGAAGCATTTCGGACAGGCCCTTGCCCGCCTTGACCATCGGCCACACGTTCTCGCTCTGGTCGGTGATGAAGTTCATGAACACCAGGCGGTCCTTCATGGCGAAGGCTTCGCGCAGCGAGCCTTCCACGTCGCCCGGCTTCTCGATGCGCATGCCGACGTGGCCATAGGCCTCGGCCAGCTTTTCGAAGTCGGGCAGCGAATCCATGTAGGACTCGGAGTAGCGCGAACCGTAGTCGATCTGCTGCCACTGGCGCACCATGCCCAGGAAGCGGTTGTTGAGCAGGATGATCTTCGGCGTCAGGTGGTATTGCTTGCAGGTGGCAAGCTCCTGGATGCACATCTGGATCGAGCCTTCGCCCGTCACGCAGGCAACGGTGGAACCCGGGTTGGCCATCTGCACGCCCATGGCGAACGGCAGGCCGACGCCCATGGTGCCCAGGCCGCCGGAATTGATCCAGCGGCGCGGCTTGTCGAACGGGTAGTACTGGGCCGCCCACATCTGGTGCTGGCCGACGTCCGAAGTGATGAAGGCGTCGCCGTCGGTGACCCTGTACAGCTGCTCGATGACCGACTGCGGCTTGATGATGGTGTCCGAGGTCGGATACTTCAGGCAGTCGCGGCCGCGCCATTCGGCGATCTGCTTCCACCATGCCTGCAGCGCCGTGGTGTTGGTCGATGCGGTGCTGGCCTCGAGCTGGGACAGCAGTTCGACCAGCACGTCCTTGACGTTGCCGACGATCGGGATATCGACCTTGACGCGCTTCGAGATCGACGAGGGGTCGATGTCGATGTGGATGATCTTGCGCGGATTGGTGGCGAAGTGCTTCGGGTTGCCGATCACGCGGTCGTCGAAGCGGGCGCCGATGGCGATCAGGACGTCGCAATTCTGCATCGCCATGTTCGCTTCATAGGTGCCGTGCATGCCCGGCATGCCGACGAAGTGCGGGCTGGTGGCGCGCGAGGCGCCCAGGCCCATCAGCGTGTTGGTGACCGGGAAGCCGAGCTTCTCGACCATGCGGTTCAGTTCCGGCGATGCATTGGCCAGAATCACGCCGCCGCCCGCATAGATCATCGGGCGTTCGGCCTGCTGCAGCAGCTGCACGGCCTTGCGGATCTGGCCCGCGTGGCCCTTGTCCACCGGACGGTACGAGCGCATCTCGATCTCGCGCGGGTAGTCGTACATGCACTTCTGCATGCTGATGTCCTTCGGGATATCGACCAGCACGGGACCGGGACGGCCGGTGCGGGCAATATAGAAGGCTTTCTTGATGGTCGTCGCCAGCTCGCGCACATCCTTGACCAGGAAGTTGTGCTTGACCACAGGGCGGGTGATGCCGACGGTGTCGCATTCCTGGAAGGCGTCCTGGCCGATCGCATGACTCGGCACCTGGCCGGAAATGACGACCATCGGGATCGAATCCATGTAGGCCGTGGACAGGCCGGTGACGGCATTGGTGACGCCCGGACCCGAGGTCACGAGGGCCACGCCGACGGTATTGGAGCTGCGCGAATAGGCGTCTGCGGCGTGCACCGCGGCCTGTTCGTGGCGAACCAGTACGTGCTGGAATTTGTCCTGCTTGAAGATGGCGTCGTAGATGTAGAGGACTGCCCCGCCCGGATAACCGAAGACGTGCTTGACGCCCTCTTCCGCGAGACAACGCACCACTATCTCAGCGCCCGTGATGGGAGCCGATGTATCGTTACTCATGTTCATTCCTTTCAAAACCCAATGGGAGATTGATCGGATGCCCGTTCCTAACGAAACGCGTCGCGCGCGACAGTGCTCATGCTTCCCTTCTTTCTGCGTTCACGTCGATGTTTCAGGTCACCGTAGGGACCTTACGCAACGGCGCTGGGCGCAACTCGTTCGGCTTGAGTGTCTGTAGCGGTCGTACGCATCTCTCGCGCTTGTGGCGCGGGTTGGAGCAAACTGCCTACAAATGAAAGCGTGTCATGGGCCGGTCGTGGCCTTGTGTGCCGATACCGGATGACGTTGGAGCTTCGGGGTTGCAAAGCGTAACAGCCACCTTACCGCGCTGCACCATTTTGGTCAAGATAAAAAGCAGGAAAAAACATCGCCGCCCCGGATTGGGGCGGCGATGTGTTGTTGCCGCTGCCGATTCGAAGGCCGACTGGTCAGCGCTGCATGCCCCAGCGGCGAATGGTCAGGCGCTCGAGGGTCTGGAACACCAGGTATTCGACCGCGAGGCCGATCATGATGACGGTGGCCAGGCCCGCGAACACCTTGTCGGTGAACAATTCGTTACGGCTCTGGAAGATGTACCAGCCCAGGCCGCCCTGCCCCGAGGTGCTGCCGAACACCAGTTCGGCGGCGATCAGGGTGCGCCAGGCGAAGGCCCAGCCGATCTTCAGGCCGGACAGGATCGATGGCAGCGCGGCCGGGATCAGGATCTGCAGCACCATGCGCAGCCCGCCCAGGCCATAGTTGCGGCCCGCCATGCGCAAGGTGTCCGGCACCGAGCGGAAGCCCGCGGTGGCGTTCAGGGTCAGCGGCCACAGCACCGAGTGCACCAGCACCATCAGCAGGCTGCCCTTGCCCAGGCCGAACCACAGCAGGGCCAGCGGCAGCAGCGCGATCGCCGGCAGCGGGTTGAACATCGAGGTCAGGGTGTCGATCAGTTCGCGGCCGAGGCGGTTCGACACGGCCAGCCAGGTCAGCAGGAAGGAGCCGATCACGCCCAGCACGAAGCCCTGGGTCAGCACCAGCAGCGACACCCGCACATAGCCGAACAGCTCGCCCGACAGCACGCCCGCCACGAAGGCCTGCGCCGTCTGCCAGGCGCCCGGCAGCAGCAGGTCGTTGTCGAACCAGCGCGCCAGCCCTTCCCACACCACGGCCAGCGCCAGCAGGATGCCCAGGCGGCGCAGCCAGGCCAGGTCGGGCCAGGAAAAAGAGGCCGGGCGGGTCACGGCAACGGTGGCCGGACCCGCCACGGCCAAGCCAGGAGACCCCAGGCCGGTTGGCACGACAAACTCGGGACGGATCGGTGGTTCGCGGAAAGTACTCATCATCAATGCACGGCAAATGGTTGCGGGGCGGGGCCCTCATGGGCGGCGGACGCCTGGGCGCCGCCGAACAGCAGCCCGTGGATGCGCTGGGTCGCGGCCTGGAATTCCTGGCTGCCGGCGCTGGACAGGCTGAACTGGTGACTGTTGAGCTCGGCGCGCACGCGCCCCGGATGCGGCGACAGCAGCAGGATGCGGTTGCCCACCACCAGCGCCTCCTCGATCGAGTGGGTCACGAACAGCATGGTGAAGCCGATCTCGTCCCACAGGGTCTGCAATTCTTCCTGCATGGTGCGCCGCGTCAGCGCATCCAGCGCCGCGAACGGCTCGTCCATCAGCAGCACGGCCGGCTGCATCGCCAGCGCCCGGGCGATCGCCACCCGCGCCTTCATGCCACCCGACAGCGTGTGCGGATAGGCGTCGGCGAAGCGCGCCAGCCCCACCTTGCCCAGCCAGTGGCGGGCGCGTCCCTCGGCTTCGCCGCGCTTCACGCCATTCGCCAGCATCGGGAACATCACGTTCTGCTTCACCGTCTTCCACGGCGGCAGCTGGTCGAATTCCTGGAACACGACGATGCGGTCCGGCCCCGGCCCCGTGATCGGTTTCCCGGCCAGGCTCAGGCTGCCGGCCTGGGGCTTGATGAAGCCGCCGATGGCCTTCAGCAGGGTCGACTTGCCGCAGCCCGAAGGCCCCAGCAGCACGAAGCGGTCGCCGCGGTGGACATCGAAGCTGACGTCGTCGGTGGCGCGCACGACCCCGCGCTCCCCTGCGTATTCGAGGGTGACGTGCTCGGCGCGCAGCAGCGGTTCGAGCGGGACGAGGTTCAGCGGGCCCATGTCAGCTCCCCGTGTCCAGCGCCGGATGGGCGAAGAAGTAATCGCGCCAGCTGGCCGGCTTGTTGCGGATCGCGCCGACCTGGTGCAGGAACTGGGCCAGGCCCAGCGTGTTCTGGGGCGCGACCTTGAACTGCACCTTCGGGTCCCTGATCACCTTGACCAGGAGCGCGCGGTCGATGTTGTTCTTGTTGACGCGCAGGTAGGCGTCGGCCGCGGCCTCCGGATTCTTCGTGACGAGCTGGGCCGCCTCGACCAGCGCATCGATGAAGGCGCGGTAGGTCTTCGGATTGTCCTTCACGTACTTCTCGGTGGCGTACAGCACGGTGGCCGAGCTGGGGCCGCCCAGCACCTGGTAGGAATCGAGCACCACGTGGGCTTTCGGATTGCCGGCCAGTTCCTGGTCCTGGAAGGGCGGACTGCCGAAGTGACCGTTCAGTTCGGTCTTGCCGGCGATCAGGGCGGCCGCCGCGTCCGGATGCGGGACGGTCTGGGTGATCGGGTCGAGCTTCTTGAACTCGGACGCCCCCCACTGCTTCGCCGCCGCCATCTGCAGCAGGCGGGCCTGCACCGAGACCGTCACGGCCGGCAGCGCAATGCGGTCGCGCTCGCTGAAGTCGGCGATCGTCTTCACGGCAGGGTTGGTGCTGACCAGGTAGTACGGGAAATTGCCGAGCGAAGCGACGGCGCGCACGTTCTGGCGCCCGTTGGTGCGGTCCCAGATCGTGAACAGCGGGCCGAGGCCGGCGCCGACCACGTCCACCGAGTTGGACAGCAGCGCATCGTTGACGGCCTGGCCGCCGGACAGCTTGACCCAGTCGACGTCGATCTCGACGCCCTGCTTCTTGCCGTGCTTTTCGATGAGTTTCTGGTCCTGCGCCACGTTCAGCAGCAGGTACACCACGCCGAACTGCTCGGCGATACGGATCTTGCCTTCAGCCCGGGCCGCCGACGGCAACACCAGGGCCAGCGCCGCGGCCAGGGCGGCGATTTTCTTCAACTTGGTCATATGCTTCCTTGATCAGAATGGGACGTCGCCGGCGATCGTGGTGCGGTACAGCTTGCGGCGCAGCTGGTCCGGGCAGCCGGCGGCCAGGTGTTGCAGCGAACGGTTATCCCAGAACACCATGTCATGCGGCTGCCACTGGTGGCGGTAGACGAATTCGGGACGCACGCTGTGGGCGAACAGGAGGTCGAGCAGTTCGCGGCTGCGCTGTTCGGACACGCCCAGGATGCGGGTGGTGAAATGCTCGCTCACGAACAGCGCCTTGCGCCCGGTTTCCGGATGGGTGCGCACCACCGGGTGGCGCACCGGCACCACTTCGTCGATCTGGGCCTGGCTCAGCTTCGGGCGCCACGGATTGCGCTGCGCCAGTTCCTCGTAGCGCGCCAGGTAGCTGTGCTCGGCCTGCAGGCCCTCGACTTCGCGCTTGAGCTCCCCGGGCAGGGTGTCCCAGGCGGTATGCTGGTTGGCGAACAGCGTGTCCCCGCCCTCTGCCGGCAATTCCTGGGCATGCAGCATCGAACCGAGGCTCGGGGTTTCCTTGTACGACAGGTCGGAGTGCCAGTAGTGGCCGGCGTCGCCCAGGCCGATCGGCTCGCCGTTCTCGCGGATGTTGGAGATCACCAGCACCTCGGGGTGGCCGGCCAGCTGGAACAGGCGCAGCACGTGGATCTGCAGTTCGCCGAAGCGGCGGCTGAACGCAACCTGCTCCGCTGGGGTAATCTTCTGATCACGGAACACCAGCACGTGGTGGTCCAGGTGGGCGCGGTGCAGGCGCTGGAAATCGTCGTCGGAAAGCGGACGCGAGAGATCGAGGCCCAGTACTTCGGCGCCGAGTGCGGCGCCGGCGAAGGGCTGGATGGCGAAATCCTGGCGGATGGTATCGAAAGGCATGATGGCGTCTTCTTATTGCTGATTGAACGTGCTTCGAGAATAGCCATGCACTATTGACTCGACAACGAACCATTTCGTCTATCGACATTCGGTTTCTGAAAAGCAGTGCCGACGGCGCCCTTCCCGGTCCGGAATGGCCGTTCCGATACGGGCGAAAAGTAGCCGCTGCGCAATTACGGTGCATGCCGTGAGGATTTTTGCTAGGATTCGACAGTTTTCCTTAAAGCATGAGCAACACGAGCGCTTCCTTGAACCCGCATGGCCACAGACAAAGAACTTAACGACTTCCTCGAGAATGTCGAACGGCGTGCGTTCAAGCAGGCGGTCTATGCCGTCCGCAAGGACGAGTCGGCGCTGGACATCGTCCAGGACGCCATGATCAAGCTCGCCGAGAAGTATGGCGACAAGCCGGCCGCCGAATTGCCGATGCTGTTCCAGCGCATCCTGCAGAACACCATCCTGGATTACTTCCGCCGCGAGAAGGTGCGCAACACCTGGGTCAGCCTCTTCTCCGGCTTCAGCCGCGGTGACGGCGACGATGATGATTTTGATATACTTGCTTCGTATGAAGCCGAAGAGGGATCGGCGGCTGCAGAGTCGAGTGCGGACCAGTTTGAGCGCGCACAAACCTTGCGCCTGATCGAAGAAGAGGTACAAAAGCTCCCGACGCGTCAACGGGAAGCCTTCCTCATGCGTTACTGGCAGGATATGGACGTGGCCGAAACGGCCGAAGCGATGGGTTGCTCGGAAGGCAGCGTTAAAACACATTGTTCCCGCGCCACCCACGCCCTCGCCGTAGCGCTCAAGGCCAAGGGAATCAAATTATGAATACCGACGACATCAACCTGGCGTACAAGATACGCCACGCGCTGAACGACAATCTCGACTCACTGCCGGCATCGACCACCGACCGGCTGGCGGCCGCGCGCGCGCGCGCCATGGCGCGCAAGAAGCCGGACGCCCCGGTGCGCGCGCAGGCGGGCCAGCCGCAGCGCGGCTGGTTCGACTTCGGCGCCCTGCTGAGCGGCCCTGCGCTGTCCCGGCTGGGCGTGGCCGTGCCGCTGCTGGCGCTGGTCATCGGCATGGGCGGGATCTACCAGCATGAACAGCAACAGCGCATCGCCGCACTGGCCGACATCGACGCGGCCGTGCTGGCCGACGAACTGCCGCTGACCGCCTATCTCGACAACGGGTTCAACGCCTACCTGGAGTCGCAGCAGCGCCAGCAATGACGAAGAACGCCTCGAAGCCCCGCGTCGCCCTGCTGGGAACGGCGGCAGCGGTCCTGGTGGCCGGCGCCATCGCCTGGGTCATCGTCGACCGCACGGGGACGCCATCGCCGGCCACGCCGGCTTCCACGGCGGCGGCAGGCGCCAAGCCGGTCCCGAAAACCCTCGACAAGCCGCTGTGGCGCGACCTGACGCGCGCCCAGCAGCAGGCGCTCGCGCCCTTGCAGACCGAGTGGGACCAGATGGACGGGCTGCGCAAGCGCAGGTGGCTCGAGGTATCGCAACGCTTCGCGTCGATGAACACGGCCGAGCAGCAGCGCGTCCACGAACGGATGCGCCAGTGGATGAAACTCACTCCCGAGCAGCGCAACCTGGCGCGCGAGAACTTCAACCGGGCGCGCAACCTGGCGCCGGGCGAGAAGGCCGCGACCTGGGAAAACTACAAGCAGCTGCCGGAAGAACAGCGGCGCAAGCTGGCCAAGTCGGCGGCCCGCAAGTCGGCGCCGGTCGCGCTGCCGGAGTCCCCGGCCCTGGTGACGCCGACCAGCTGCCCGCCGAACACCACGCGCCGCGGCGCCTCGTGCATCGGCATCCAGGCGCCGGGCATGCCGGCGCCGCCCGCTCCCGCGACGGCCGCGACGCCGGCGCCGGGCGCAGCGCTGCCCGTCCCGGCCGTCGGCGCGCCGGGCAGCGCGCCGGCAACCGCCCTGCCGGGCGCCGCAGCGCCAGGCGCGGCCGCACCGGGCGCCGTCGCACCGGGCGCCGCACCGCAGGGCGCGGCCGCGCCGGCCGTCGCCCCGGCCTCGCCGCCCGCCCCCCAACCTTCCGCCCAGGCTGCGCCAAATGCAAGCAACTGAACCGGGCGTCGATACGCCGCCCATCGATACGGCGCACGTGAATACACCGAAGGTCGCCACGCCGTCCGTCAAGCGCCGCGTCCTGGCCATGGTCTACGAGGCCTTCCTCCTGACCGCGGCCGAGATGCTGGCGGTCCTGGCCTACCTCCTCCTGACCGGCAACCGGCAGGAACCCGTCTACCAGCATGGCCTGAAGGCCTTCCTGTTCCTGGTGACGGCCGCCTATTTCATCCACTTCTGGACCGACAGCGGCCACACGCTGGCCATGAAGACCTGGCGCATGAAGCTGATCCAGCCCGGCCACGCGCGCCTGCCCTTCCGCACCGCCGCGATCCGCTACCTGCTGGCCTGGGGCTGGTTCGCGCCGGCGCTGCTGGTGTGCGCGGTCTTCGGCCTGCATGCCAAGGGCGAGATCGCGATCGCGCTCGCCATCGGGGTGGTCGCCTGGGCGCTGACCGCCTTCCTCGACAAGGACCGGCAGTTCCTGCACGACCGGCTGGCCGGGACCCGCCTGGTCCTGCTGCCGAAGGCACAGCGCGCCTGACGGGGCCTCACTGCGCGGCCGGCGCCTTCAGGGCCGCCATCACGAAGCCGGCCGTGGCCGACAGCAGCCCGGCGCCGACCCCGGCCTTGGCGCTGGTGCGCATGCCGCGGATCGTGGTGTGGATGTAGCTGGCCGCCGCCGCCACGTCCAGGCCGGGCGCAACCTCGCCCCGCTCCTTCGCCTGCGCCAGCAGCCTCGCCAGCACGCCTTCGGTGACTTCGCCGGCGCGCGTGACGAGCGCGCAGACGTCCGCATCCTGTTCGCCGAAGTCGGAGGCGGCGTTGACCGCCATGCAGCCGCGCGCCCGGTCGCGGGCACCCGCCTGCGCCGTCTCCATCAGGAATTCCTGGATCGCCTGCAGCGGCGTCAGCGCGCCGCCGAAGCGGCGCCGCATCTCGACGCCGCCCGTGTCGATGTAATGCTCGAGGGCGGCCAGGTAGAGCTGTTTCTTGTCGCCGAAGGTGTCGTACATGCTCTGGCGGCCGATCTTCATTGCCGTCAGCAGGTCGTCCGTGGAGCTCGCCTCATATCCTTTTTCCCAGAAAACTTCCATTGCCGCCTCCAGCGCCAGCCGGGGATCGAACACCTTCGTACGTGCCATGTCGTCTACTCCTGAAGATCCGCAAAATAATTATTGACTGACCTATCCAAAATGTAAGTATAATCGACTCCGGCCAGGCACGACAGCTTCTTTCTCGTCGAGCCGGCAGTTCGATCGGCATGCCCGATCCATTTTTTTCTTCTTATTTGGACTAATTAGTCAAGAAAGGCTGGCAACATGCATACTCTTACCGGAAAAGTCGCCCTCGTCACCGGCGGTTCGCGCGGCATCGGCGCGGCGATCGTGCGCAGGCTGTGCGCGGATGGCGCGGCCGTGGTCTTCACCTATGTCAGCGCCGAGGCGCGGGCGCGCGAGGTGGAACAGGCGGTGCAGGATGCGGGCGGCCGCGCCCTGGCCGTGCGTGCGGACAGCGCCGACGCGGCGGCCATGCAGCGCGCGGTCGGGATCGCGGTGCGGGAATTCGGCCGGCTCGACATCCTCGTCAACAACGCGGGCATCCTGGAGGGCGGCCTGGTCGACCAGGTGACGCTGGAGGACTTCGACCGGATCATGGCCGTCAACGTGCGCGGCGTGTTCGCCGCCATCCATGCCGCGGCCCCTCACATGCAGGAAGGGGGCCGGATCGTGAATATCGGAAGCGTGACGGCGGAGCGCGTGGGCGGCGCCGGTCATGCGCTCTACGGCATGACGAAGGCGGCGATCGCCGGACTGACGCGCGGCCTGGCGCGCGACCTCGGCCCGCGCGGCATCACGGTCAACACGGTCCAGCCGGGACCGACCGAAACCGAGATCGTCGCCGATGAAAACGTGCGCGCCTTCCTGCGCACCACGATCCCGCTCGGCCGCATGGGCCGCGACGACGAGATCGCCGACTTCGTCGCCTACCTGGCGCAGCCGGGCGCGGGCTTCGTCAACGGCGCCGCGCTGACCGTCGACGGCGGCTACCTGGCCTGAGTCAGAAGCGCTCGGTGTCGTGCAGGTAGCGCCAGCGCCCGGACGGCAGGCCGCCCATCGACATGCGGCCGACCCGCAGGCGGCGGATCGAGCGGACTTGCAAGCCGACGCCGGCGCAGAGGATGGCGATCTGGCCCGGCTGGATGTTCTTGCCGGCCAGGCGCAGGCGCGTTTCGTTCTGCCAGCTGGCCTTGAACTGGCGGTTGAGCTTTTCCAGGCCGTCCGCCTGGATCTCGCCCTCGACTTCGACCACGTATTCGTGCTCGATGCGGGCGCCGTCCTCGACCAGCTTGCGCGCCACGCGCCAGTCCTGGGTGAAGACCACCAGGCCGCTGGCTTCAGGCTCGAGCGGCGCCGCCGCGACCAGCCTGGCCAGATGGCGTTTCAGGAAGCGCTTGCCGCGGCCGTCCTCCTGCTCCAGGGTCTCGGCGCCCAACGAGGCGAGCGCGGCGTCGGCATCGATGCCGGCCGGCTTGTGCAGCAGGATGGTGACCGGCGGCGGTTCGACCGGAGTCGCGCCCGGCAGCAGCGCCACGAGCTGCGCGGGGGTGACACGGATGGCCGGGTCGTCGGCGACAGCGCCGTCCACGCTGACCCAGCCGCCCGCGATATAGCGTTCGGCCTCGGCGCGCGAACAGCCTTTTACTTCCGCGACGCGCTTGGCGAGCCGGATTGAGTCGTCCGTCATGCGCCGCTCCAGGTCGAGAAGAAGGCCTTGAACACCTCGACGGTGCGGGCCACGTCGGCGCGCGAGACGTCCAGGTGGGTCACCAGGCGGGTCCTGGGGCCGACCGATGCGCGGATGCGCTCGCGCGCCAGCGCCTGGCGCAGCGGCTCGCAGGCTGCCGCCGGCACGTCCATCCAGAAGATGTTGGTCTGCGGCGTGCCGACCTTGAGCGCGGCGATCTGCGCCAGCCCGCGCGCCAGTTCGGCCGCGTTGTCGTGGTCCTCGGCCAGGCGCTGCACGTTGTGCTCGAGCGCGTACTGGGCCGCGGCCGCGATCACGCCGGCCTGGCGCATGCCGCCGCCGAGCATCTTGCGCCAGCGCTTGCCCTGTTCGATGAAGGCCTTCGGTCCCAGCAGCACCGAGCCGACCGGCGCGCCCATGCCCTTGGACAGGCAGACCGAGACGGTGTCGAAGCCGGCCACCGCCGCGCGCAGGCCGAGGCCCTGCTGCACGGCGGCGTTGCAGATGCGCGCGCCGTCGAGGTGGGTCGCCATGCCCTTGCCGTGCGCCAGCGCGGTCGCGGCGGCCACGTAGTCCTGGCCCAGCACGCGTCCGCCGATGGTGTTTTCCAGCGCCAGCAGGCGGGTGCGCGCGAAATGCATGTCGTCCGGCTTGATGTAGGCCTCGATGTCGGCCAATGCGATCGAGCCGTCCGCCTGGTTGGCGATCGGCTGCGGCTGGATACTGCCCAGCACCGCGGCGCCGCCGCCTTCGTACTTGTAGGTGTGCGCTTCCTGGCCGACCAGGTACTCGTCGCCGCGGCCGCAGTGGGTCATCAGGGCGATCAGGTTGGTCTGGGTGCCGCTCGGGGCGAACATGCCGGCTTCGAAGCCGAACAGGTCGGCCGCGAAGTCCTGCAGGCGGTTGACCGACGGGTCGTCCCCATACACGTCGTCGCCCACGTCGGCGGCGGCCATCGCGGCGCGCATCGCTTCGGACGGCTGGGTGACGGTATCGCTGCGCAGGTCGATCCAGTGCTGGTGCTTGTCGCTCATTCTTGTCAATCCGTGGTGGTCGGCGTGTCGGCCTGGGCCGTGACCGGGGTGTAGAAACGGTGCTTCATTTCCTTCAGGCCGAGTTCGGACAATACGTCGTCCAGGCGCTCGGTGGGACGGCGGCGCGGCAGGTTCTTGTAGGTCGCGACGATCAGCTCGTTCTTCATCGAGTGCTCCCAGCCCACCAGTTCGGTCACCGTCACCTGGTAGCCATGCGCCTCCAGCTGCAGGCAGCGCAGCACGTTGGTCAGCTGGCTGCCGAATTCGCGGGTATGGATCGGGTGGCGCCAGATCTCGGTCAGCGCACTGCGGCCCAGGTCCTTGCCCTTGTTCTTGCGCAGCACGGTCGCCACTTCGGCCTGGCAGCACGGCACCAGCACCATGTGCTTCGCCTTCTTCTTCAGCGCGAAGTCGATCGCGTCGTCGGTGGCGGTATTACAGGCGTGCAGCGCGGTGACGATGTCGATGGTCTCGGGCAGCCTGCTGGAAGTGGTCGATTCGGCCACCGACAGCGGCAGGAAGGACATGCCGCCAAAGCCCAGGCGCGCGGCCAGCTCGGTCGACTTCTGCACCAGCTCTTCGCGGGTCTCGATGCCGTAGATGTGGGCGCCGTCTTGCGGATCCAGGTCCTTGAAGAACAGGTCGTACAGGATGAAGCCGAGGTAGGACTTGCCGGCGCCGTGGTCGACCAGCGACACGCCCGGGTGCTCCGCCTGGACCTCGCGCAGCAGCGGCTCGATGAAGTTGTACAGGTGGTAGACCTGCTTGAGCTTGCGGCGGCTGTCCTGGTTCAGCTTGCCGTCGCGGGTCAGGATGTGCAGCTCCTTGAGCAGCTCGATCGACTGGCCGGGACGTACCTCGGGCGGCAGCTCCGGCGCGGCCGGGGCTTTCCTGGTGTGGTCAGCGCGCTTCATCGATCCATGCCGCCTGGATGGCTTCGAGCACGCGTTCGCCGCCGCGCGTACGGTCGTCGTCGAATTCCTCGAGCTCGACGACCCAGTTGTGCAGGTCGACGAAACGCACGGTGGTCGGGTCGACGTCCGGGTGCTTCTCGTACAGGGCCTCGGCGATGGCAGTGACTTCAGTCCATTTCATGGCTGATCCTCAGTGGCTCTTTTCGGCGGCGTGGTTGATCGTGTACTTCGGGATCTCGACGACCAGGTCTTCCTCGGCGACGATGGCCTGGCACGACAGGCGCGAGTTCGGCTCCAGGCCCCAGGCCTTGTCGAGCATGTCCTCTTCCTTTTCCTCCTGCTCGTTCAGCGAGTCGAAGCCTTCGCGCACGATCACGTGGCAGGTGGTGCAGGCGCAGACGCGGTCGCAGGCGTGCTCGATGTCGATATCGTTGTCGAGCAGGACGTCGCAGACCGACTTGCCGGCCGGGGCTTCAAGAACGGCGCCTTCCGGGCAGAACACCGGATGGGGGAGGATGACGATTTGTGGCACTTGGATTACCTCGTTGATTGTTTTGTGTGGCGTGCTGGGGCGTTAGATCTCGTCCAGCGATTTACCCGCCAGGACCTTGCGCACGCTCTTGTCCATGCGGCGGGCGGCGAAGTCCTCGGTGCCCTTGGCCAGCGCCTGCACCGCATCGTGCAGCGCGCTCTGGCGGCTGCCGGTATCCACCGAGGCGTCGTTCGAGCGCGTCACCGCCTCGCGCACCGCCAGTTCCATTGCTTCGATCGCGGCGCGCTCTTCGTCGGACAGCAGTTCGGCGTCGGCGTCCAGCGCCGACTGGGTCGCCAGCAGGATGCGCTCGGCCTCGACCTGCTCTTCGCGCAGCGCGCGCATCTGCATGTCGACTTGCGCCGAGCTGTAGGAATCCTGCAGCATGCGCGCCACCTCGTCGTCGCCCAGGCCGTAGGACGGCTTGACCGTGATCGAGGCTTCCACGCCCGAACGCATCTCGCGCGCCGACACCGACAGCAGGCCGTCCGCGTCCACCTGGTAGGTCACTCGGATGCGCGCCGCACCGGCCGCCATCGGCGGGATGCCGCGCAGCTCGAAGCGCGCCAGCGAACGGCAGTCCGACACCAGCTCGCGCTCGCCCTGCACCACGTGCACCGCCAGCGCGGTCTGGCCGTCCTTGAAGGTCGTGAACTCCTGCGCCCGGGCGCAGGGAATCGTCGAGTTGCGCGGGATGATCTTCTCGACCAGGCCGCCCATCGTCTCGATGCCCAGCGACAGCGGGGTCACGTCGAGCAGCAGCCAGTCGTCGCCTTCGGCGCGGTTCCCGGCCAGCAGGTTGGCCTGGATGGCGGCGCCCAGCGCCACCACCTTGTCCGGGTCGATGTTCGCGTGCGGGATGGTGTGGAAGAACTCCGATACCGCGCGGCGCACGTGCGGCATGCGGGTCGCGCCGCCCACCATCACCACGCCGTCCACGTCCTCGACTGCTACATTGGCGTCGCGCATCGCCTTGCGGATCGCGTTCATGGTCTTGGCGACCAGGTGCCTGGTGATCTCGGCGAAGGTGTGCGCGGTAATCGTGACCTGCACGAGCTCGCCCGACTTCAGGATCGCCTCGACGACCGTCTCGTCGTTGGTCGACAGCAGTTCCTTGGCCTGGCGCGCCTTGACCATCAGGGTCGCGGTGTCCTGCTCGGACAGCGGCGCCAGCCTGGCCTGCTCGGTGATCCAGCAGAACAGGCGGTGGTCGAAGTCGTCGCCGCCCAGGGCCGAGTCGCCGCCGGTGGACAGCACTTCGAACACGCCTTTCGACAGCTTCAGGATCGAGATGTCGAAGGTGCCGCCGCCCAGGTCATAGACCGCGTAGACGCCTTCCTTGCCGTGGTCGAGGCCATAGGCGATGGCGGCGGCGGTCGGTTCCGACAGCAGGCGCAGCACGTTCAGGCCCGCCAGCTGGGCCGCGTCCTTGGTGGCCTGGCGCTGGGCGTCGTCGAAATAGGCCGGCACGGTGATCACGGCGCCAACCAGTTCGTCGCCCAGCGAATCCTCGGCGCGCTGGCGCAGGGTGGCCAGGATCTGGGCCGAGATCTCGACCGGGCTCTTGACGCCGGCAATCGTGTTCACCTGCACCATGCCGGGCGCATCGACGAAGTCGTACGGCAGGTTCTCGGCGTGGGCGATGTCCTTCAGGCCGCGGCCCATGAAGCGCTTGACCGAGACGATGGTGTTCTTCGGGTCGGTGGTCTGGTGGTGGGCGGCCTTGTGGCCGATGTTGGCGTGGCCGTTCGCCAGGTAGCGCACGATCGATGGCAGCAGCGAACGGCCGTCTTCGTCGCTGAGCACTTCGGGGCTGCCGCTGCGGACGGTGGCGACCAGCGAATTGGTGGTGCCCAGGTCGATGCCCACGGCCAGGCGGTGCTGGTGGGGAGCGGTGGACATGCCGGGTTCGGCGATTTGGAGAAGTGCCATGATGGTGGTACCTGAATTGTTCTTATGGTTCGTCGGGTGACCGGAAATGCGCCACCCCACAATGACAGTCCGCCGATGCGAACCGGCGGATTAGGCTTCCAGCGCCTCGAACGCGTACTGCACTTCGTCCCCGAACTTCTCCAGGAACATCAGCGCCCGCACGCCCTGCGCCGCCCCGTGGAAGTCGCCGGCGTCGAGCTGCTGCCCGACCTGCGCCAGCAACTGCTTGCGCTCGTTCCGGACCTGGACATCGAGCCCGTCGAGCGCCCCGACATCCTTCGCCGCGCGCGCATCGTCGAGCGCCTCGCGCCATTCCATCTGCTGCATCAGGAAGGCCATCGGCATGGCCGTGTTGGACTCGGTCTGCAGGTCGACGCCGTTGATCTCGCACAGGTACTGCGCGCGCTTCTGCGGATTGCGCAGGGTCTGGTAGGCCTCGTTGGCGCGCGTCGCCCACTGCATCGCCACCCGCTTCTCGGCATCGGAAGCGTTGACGAAGCGGTCCGGATGGACGCGGCCCTGGATCTCGCGGTAGGCCGAATCAAGCGCATGCATGTCGACCTCGAAACGGGCCGGCAGCTGGAACAGGTCGAAGTGATTCTGCATTGGGCTCAGATACGGAAGCTTTCGCCGCAGCCGCAGTTGTCCTTGACGTTCGGGTTGTTGAAGCGGAAGCCTTCGTTCAGTCCTTCGCGCGCGAAGTCCAGCTCGGTACCGTCGATGTAGGGCAGGCTTTTCGGGTCGACGAAGACCTTCACGCCATGCGATTCGAAGACGTTATCGTCGGCCGAGGACTCGTCGACATACTCGAGCTTGTAGGCCAGGCCGGAGCAACCGGTGGTGCGCACACCGAAGCGCAAGCCGATCCCCTTGCCCCGTCTTTCGAGGAAACGGTTGACGTGCTTGGCGGCCTTTTCGGTCAGGGTGATTGCCATGTGGTTCTCCAGCTTGGTTCTACGGGTGATTACGCTGCCTTGTCGGCGTGCTTGCTCTTGTAGTCGGCGACGGCGGCCTTGATCGCGTCTTCGGCCAGGATCGAGCAGTGGATCTTGACCGGCGGCAGTGCCAGCTCTTCGGCGATCTGGGTGTTCTTGATCGCCAGCGCTTCGTCCAGGCTCTTGCCCTTGACCCATTCGGTCACCAGCGAGCTCGAGGCGATTGCCGAGCCGCAGCCGTAGGTCTTGAACTTCGCGTCTTCGATCAGGCCCTGGTCGTTGACCTTGATCTGCAGCTTCATCACGTCGCCGCAAGCGGGCGCACCCACCATGCCGGTGCCGACGGCGTCATCGCCCTTGTCGAAGGCGCCGACGTTGCGCGGGTTTTCGTAGTGGTCCAGCACTTTGTCCGAATATGCCATGGTAATGCTCCTTAAATACGCTTGATTAGTGGGCTGCCCATTGGATCGAGTTCAGGTCGATCCCTTCCTTGAACATGTCCCACAGCGGCGACAGTTCGCGCAGTTTGCCAACCTTCGATTTCAGCAGGTTGACGGCGAAATCGATCTCTTCCTCGGTGGTGAAGCGGCCGATGGTGAAGCGGATCGAGCTGTGCGCCAGTTCGTCACTGCGGCCCAGGGCGCGCAGGACATAGGATGGTTCCAGGCTGGCCGAGGTGCAGGCCGAACCCGACGACACGGCGATGTCCTTGATCGCCATGATCAGCGACTCGCCTTCCACATAGTTGAACGACACGTTCAGGTTGTGCGGCACGCGCTGGTCCATGTCGCCGTTGACGTAGACTTCCTCGATCTCCATCAGGCCCTTGGCCAGGCGGTCGCGCAGCGCCTTGATGCGCACCAGTTCGGCGTCCATTTCTTCCTTGGCGAGGCGGAAGGCTTCGCCCATGCCGACGATCTGGTGGGTCGGCAGGGTGCCCGAACGCAGGCCGCGCTCGTGGCCGCCGCCGTGCATCTGCGCTTCCAGGCGCACGCGCGGCTTGCGGCGCACGTACAGGGCGCCGATGCCTTTCGGACCGTAGGCCTTGTGCGCGGTGAAGGTCATCAGGTCGACCTTCAGCTTGTTCAGGTCGATGTCGACCTTGCCGACGGCTTGCGCGGCGTCGCAATGGAAGATGATGCCTTTCGAGCGGCACAGTTCGCCGATCTGCGCGATCGGCTGGATCACGCCGATCTCGTTGTTGACCATCATGACCGAGACCAGGATGGTGTCCGGGCGGATCGCCGCTTCCAGCTGCTCGATCGTGATCAGGCCGTTGTCCTGCGGCTCCAGGTAGGTCGCCTCGAAGCCGACGCGCTCCAGTTCGCGCACGGTGTCGAGCACCGACTTGTGTTCGGTCTTGACGGTGATGACATGCTTGCCCTTGGTCTTGTAGAACTGGGCGGCGCCCTTCAGCGCCAGGTTGTTGCTTTCGGTCGCACCGGAAGTCCAGACGATCTCGCGCGGATCGGCACCGACGATGGCCGCCACGTGGCCGCGCGCCTCCTCGACCGCCGCTTCGGCGCTCCAGCCGTACGCATGGCTGCGCGAGGCCGGGTTACCGAACTGCTCGCGCAGGAACGGGATCATCTTGTCCGCCACACGCGGATCGATCGGCGTGGTGGCCGAGTAATCCATGTAGATCGGGAAGTGGGGCGCAGTCACGAAACTCTGCTCGGTTTTCTTGTCCAAAGGCGCGTTCATCAGTTCACTCCAGTATTCTTCAATTTTGTCCGACGGCGGCGTGGTGATTGCGGTGCACGACCACGACGTTCTGTTCTTTCTGCTTCTGCTGGTCGACCAGGTCTTGCAGCGAGACCGAATCGAGATAGTCGACCATCTTCTCGTTCAGCGTGGTCCACAGCTCGTGGGTCATGCAGCGGGTGCCGGTTGCGGCATCGGCGCCGTGGCAGTTTTCCTTGCCGCCGCACTGGGTGGCATCGAGCGGCTCGTCGACCGCGATGATGATGTCGGCCACCGTCACCTTGTCGGCCGGACGCGCGAGGCTGTAGCCGCCGCCCGGGCCGCGGATCGATTCGACGATCTCGTGGCGGCGCAGCTTGCCGAACAGCTGCTCCAGGTAGGACAGCGAAATCGCCTGGCGCTGGCTGATGCCCGACAGCGTGACCGGACCGTTGCCCTGGCGGAGGGCAAGGTCGATCATCGCGGTAACAGCAAAACGGCCCTTGGTGGTCAGACGCATCACAACCCCGGTTAGTGTTAAAATATTGCCCTTGTTCAAACAATCCATGTGCCTTGCATGGCTTGCAAAAATCCGGATTAGTTGAACGATTTAGTCAAGTATAGCAAAACACGGGCGTCTTGTCTTGAAGACCCCAAAAACGGCGCCTGGCGCTTTCTTCCGAATTTTTTCCGGCGCGCCCGCGCCGCCCTTCCCTTCCATTCGAGCAGCCTGCCTTGCGCCGGCGTTTATTGTGACCTGAGCAAGTCCATCGGGCCGAACAGTTGCTGCATGCCCTGGTGCTGGATGAAGGACAGGTTGTAGGGATGTTCCGCGACGACCTGCGGCAGGGCGGCGGTTTCCGGCAACTTTCGGAGCTGCTCGGCGATCTTTCCCCACAGGATCAGGGTCGGCGGCGCCGGGCGCGCCGCCAGGGCCGCCAGTACGGTCTGCAGGAAGGGTTGCCAGGCGCGGGCGTCGATGGCCGGGGCGACGGTGGAGCGGAACACCAGCGCGGCGTTCAGCAGCAGGAAGCCGTTGCGGGTCAGGTTTTCCTGCAGTTGCGCGAGGGTCCGGATCGAGCCGTCGCTGCGCGCGCTCGACGCCACCGGCGCCATGGCCGCGCCGCCGGTGTCGTGCGCCTGCAGGCGCCCCGAGGCCACCAGCAGCATCTTCATGAAGTTGCGCAGCGAGGTGGCGCGGTTGACCGGCTTGGACAGGCCGCTGTCGCACCACAGTTCGCCCACCGCGCCATCCATGAAGCATACCCCCGTGGCGCTCTCGGCGCGCGGGTAGGGTCCCTCCCCCACCAGCACGTAGCGCACCTGGTCCAAGGGCAGGGCGAAGGCCGCGAACAGGCGGTGTTCGGTGGGCAGGTAAGCGTCGACCGCCAGCGCCGGCAGGTAGCCGGGGTTGGCCCGGGCCATGGCGTCCAGGCCCTGCTCGAGGATCGTGCGCCAGGAGGCGTGGGCCAGGTCGAGGGCTTGCAGGATGGGGGCGGGGATGGCGGAGGTTGGCATGGCGGGCTGCGCGCTGAAAAATGGCGCGATTGTAGCGCAAGGCGCATCGCGGGGCCGTTCGCCAATGACGGCATCGGCGCCAGGAGCCATCGGGAGCATCCACGCTGATTCGGGCACCCATTCCCGTATTCAATCTGGCGTCCGACTTTCCCGATTCGGCGCATGATCTCCATGCTGCCCACCCCGGGCAATCGACCAATCGCGAGGAGATCCTTCATGCAAACCATTCAAGAAATCATGACCCCCAACGTACAAACGATTTCGCCCCAGGAAACCGTCCAGCGCGCTGCGCAGCTGATGGACGAATTGAACGTCGGCGCGATCCCGGTCTGCGACGGCGACCGGCTGGTGGGCATGATCACCGATCGCGACATCACCGTGCGCTCGACCGCCGCCGGCCAGTCGCCGGACCGGACCCATGTGAGCGACGTCATGAGCACCGACGTGCGCACCTGCTTCAGCACCCAGAGCGTCGACGAGGTGCTGGGCCAGATGGGCGACGTCCAGATCCGCCGCGTGCCGGTGATCGACGAGAAGTCGCACCAGCTGGTGGGCATCGTTTCGCTGGGCGACATGGCGACCAGGCACTCGGCCAGCGTCGACCGCGCGCTCGACGAGATCTCGAGCCCGTCCGAGCCCGACCGCACGCCGACCCAGCACTGAACGCAGGCCATGCCATCGGCGCAGGCCGATGGCATGGCGCCTACGTCCGCTTGTTCCCGCTTGCTCCCGCTTGTTCCCGCTTGTTCCCGCTTATTCCGTGTCGGGCTGCTGCGACGGATGCGCGGACTTGAACGCCGGCAGCTCGATGCACAGCGAATTGATGCGGCAGATGTTCGGATAGGCCGCCACGTCGATGTCGAAGCGCTGCGCATTGAACACCTGCGGCACCAGGAAGCAGTCGGCGATGGTCGGATGGTCGCCATGGCAGAACGGTCCCGCGCCGGGATCGCGCGCCAGGTGCGCCTCGAGCGAGCGGAAGCCTTCGATGATCCAGTGGCGGTACCACTCCTTCTTGCCCTGCTCGTCCAGGCCGTGGTGCTTGACCAGGTAGCCCAGCACGCGCAGGTTGTTGAGAGGATGGATGTCGCAGGCGATGACCTGCGCCAGCTCGCGCACGCGCGCCCGTCCCGCCGCATCCTGCGGCAGCAGCGCCGGCTGGGGATGCGTCTCTTCCAGGTATTCGATGATCGCCATCGACTGGCTCAGCGTGATCCAGTCGTCCTGGAAGGACGGCACCAGCCCGCTCGGATTGATGTTGCGGTACGCATCCTGGAGCTGCTCCCCGCCGCCCCGCAGCAGGTGCACCGGCACCGCCTCGTACGGCAGGCCCTTCAGGTTCAGCGCGATCCGCACGCGGTACGCGGCCGAACTGCGGAAATAGGTGTAGAGCTTCATCCATGCCTCCTGTGGTAGGGCGCGACTTCCTGGTCGATGGCGCCGAAGATGCTGGCGCCGCTGTCGTCGAGCATTTCGATGCGCACCGTGTCGCCGTAGCGCAGGAATGGCGTCGCCGGGGCGCCCTGCTCGATGGTTTCGTACATCCGCACTTCGGCCAGGCAGCAGTAGCCGACGCCGCCGTTGGCGATGCTCGAACCGTGCAGGTTGCCCTGCTTGTTGGAGACCGTGCCCGAGCCGACGATGCTGCCGGCGCCCAGTTCGCGCGTCTTCGCCGCATGGGCGATGAGCTGGGCGAAGCTGAAGGTCATGTCTTCGCCGGCGTTCGGGCGGCCGAACGGGGTTTCGTTGAGCGTGACCAGCAGCGGCAGGTGCAGCTTGCTGTCGCGCCAGGCCTTGCCCAGCTCGTCGGGCGTCACCGCCACCGGCGAGAACGCGCTGGCCGGCTTCGACTGGAAGAAGCCGAAGCCCTTGGCCAGTTCGTTCGGAATCAGGTTGCGCAGCGAAACGTCATTCACCAGCATGACCAGGCGGATCGCCTTCGCTGCCTCGTCGACGCTGGCGCCCATCGGCACGTCGCCCGTGACCACCGCCACCTCGGCCTCCAGGTCCACGCCCCAGTCCTCCGACTGCACCGCGATCGGGTCCCACGGACCGACGAAGGAATCCGAGCCGCCCTGGTACATCAGCGGGTCGGTGTAGAACGACGGCGGCACTTCGGCGTTGCGCGCCTTGCGCACCAGCTCGACGTGGTTGATGTAGGCCGAGCCGTCGCACCACTGGTAGGCGCGCGGCAGCGGCGAGTGGCTCTCCTCTTCGAGGAAGGACTCGGCCTTGTCGGCGGTGCCGGCATTGAGCTGGTCGTAGATGTGCTGGAGGCGCGGGGCGATGTTGTCCCAGTCGTCCAGCGCCTGCTGGAGGGTATGGGCGATGCGCGGCACGGCCTGGCAGGTGATGAGATCGCGGCTGACGACGACCAGGGTGCCGTCGCGGCCGCCCGTTTTGAGAGTGGCGAGCTTCATGTTGTTTCCTTCCAAGAATCTTTAGACGCCATTACAAATCAAAACGTACTATCATTCAAACAGTATTTTTCATCCGATTTATCGGACTATCTTATGAATCCTACCCTGCGCCAGATGCGCGCCTTCGTCGCTGTCGCCCGGACAGGACACTTTACGCTGGCGGCGCAGACCCTGCACGTGACGCAGTCGGCGCTGTCCGGCCTGATCAAGGAACTGGAACAGACACTCGGCGCACGCGTGATCGATCGCAGCACGCGCAAGATCAGCCTGACCGACATCGGGCGCGAACTCTATCCGCTATTTAGCCAGATGATCGATGACCTCGACGGTGCGCTGGCTAACGTGGCCGACCACACGCGGCTCAAGAAGGGGCTGGTGCGCATCACGGCGCCACAGCTGCTGTCCTGCACCCTGCTGCCGGAAGTGATCGCCGCCTACCAGGCGCTGCACCCCGAGATCCAGGTGCGGCTGGCCGATACGGCGGTCGAGAGCGTGATCACGCGCGTGCTCTCCGGCGAGGCCGACTTCGGTATCGGCCCGGAACGCGACCCGGCCCCGCAGCTGGAAGCGCGCCTGCTGTTCGAGATGCCCTTCGCCCTGGTGTTCCCGAAGGGGCACGAACTGGCGCGCCAGGCGCGCGTCACCTGGCGCGACGTGGCGCGCTATCCGTTCATCTCGCTGCAGGGGCAGTTCACCGAGCGCCTGCTCGACGACATGCATGGGACATTGCGCGACGCATCGCTCAAACCCGCGCTCAAGCCGGCCAACGAGGTCACCTTCATGACCACGGCGCTGGCGATGGCCAGCGCGGGCCTCGGCGTGACCGCCTGCCTGCCCTATGCACAGCAGCTGGCGACGCTGTACGGACTGGAGATGCGCCCGCTCGAGGAGCCGGTGCTGACGCGCCGCTTCTTCGTCTACACGCGCCCGGGACGCTCGCTGTCGCCGGCGGCGGAGAGCTTCATCGACTTCCTGTTCGATTATGTGCAGCGCACGCGCGATTAGCCTGCCCGTCCTGTGAGGCCGGCAGGGCCGCGCTACAATGCAGGGCATCGTCTTTTGCCGGAATCCACGATGTCCCTCAACACCATTGCGATCAACCAGCGCATGGACAAGTTCGACAACCACGACAGTGTCTGGCTGTTCGGCTATGGTTCGCTGATCTTCAAGGCCGATTTCCCCTTCATCGAGCGCCGCCCGGCGTGCATCGGCGGCTGGACCCGCCGCTTCTGGCAGGGCTCGCACGACCACCGCGGCACCGAGACCGCGCCGGGGCGGGTCGTGACCCTGGCGCCGGAGCCCGGCGGCCGCTGCCACGGCATGGCCTACCTCGTCACGCCCGAAGAATTCGCCCACCTCGACCACCGCGAGAAGAACGGCTACCTGCGCCTGGCGACCGAGATGCATTTCGAGGACGGCGGCAGCGCCGAGGGAATCGTGTATATCGCCACCCACGAGAACGAAGCCTATCTCGGACCGGCGAGCGAGCATGACATCGCGCGCCAGATCGCGGGCGCGCGCGGTCCGAGTGGCCCGAACAGCGAATACCTGCTGGAGCTGGCCAAGGCGCTACGCGACCTGGGCAAGCCCGATCCGCACGTGTTCGAGATCGAACGCCACCTGGCGACCTTCGGGATCAGGCAGCCGCAGGAATAAACCTTGCGCGCTGCGCCGCCCGCAGCGCGGCGAGCACCCGGGTGACGCGCGCCGCGCGTTCCTGCACGCTGCCCGTCAGGACGGTATGGGCGATGCCGCGCGCGGCCAGGTCGTCCAGCACCAGCCGCTGGATGCGTGAGCGCCAGCCGGCGTTCTCGCGCACGCCCGGCTCTTCCTCGTAGGGGATGTCGTCGGCGCAGACGAAATGGTGCAGGTAGCGCGTGCGGCAGTCCTCGGCATGGCGCAGCAGCGCCGGCGGGACCGGTTCCGGCACCTGGCCGAAGCAGCGCCCGAGCAGCAGGGTCGTCAGCGCATTGGTATCGACGAACACATACGGTCCCTCCGCCTCCGCGACGGCGGCGTCCTCGGCCTCGCGGTGCCGCTCCGAGATCTCGACATAGTCGCCGGCATCCAGGATGCCCTGCTTTTCCTCCCAGATGAAGCGCCCGATCTCGGGCACGAACCCGGCATGCAGTTCATGCGCCAGATGCTGCGCCAGGGTCGACTTCCCGGTCGACTCGGCGCCGACGAACACCACCATCTCCGCGCCCTGGTGCGAGGCGCCCTGCTGTTCCATGCGTGCTTCCTGCTGATATGGGACCACCATCCTAGCCGAGTCGCTCCGCAAGCTCAACTTCCATGGCGGTCCCTGTTCTCGCCTCCTACAGCGGCAGCACGGCCTTCACATGGAACTGCTCCCCGCGCGGCCGGTTGCGCACCCCGAACTCGCGCTGCAGCTTGGCGGTCAGGAACCATCCCTTGCCGCTGTCGTACTTCAGCACCGGCCCCACCGCAAAGGCGCGCGCCCGTCCCGCGGCGCCGGGCCCCGTATCGTCACCGAACTGCCGGTACCCATGCCCGCCCAGCCCCGCCACCCAGCCATTCCCGAAGCCCCAGCCCAGCGCATAATCGGCGTGCAGCGCGCGGCCCGAACGGGTACCGGTATCGCGGTTGCTGCGGTTGAAGTCGACCATGGCCTTCAGGTCCAGGTTCCATCCCCGCGCCTTGACGTAGCTGAGCGCCAGCACCGGCTGCACCGTCCACACATTCTTACCCAGGCTCGCAGGATCGTCGCGCGCGTAGCGGCCGGTGGGCGCCACCACATCCAGCGACACCAGGTAGTGCAGGCTGGGCGAGGCGTGATAGCCGAGCGCCGCGCCGAAGGTCATGTCCCCCAGCCCGCTGCTCTTCCAGCGCCCGGCGCCGGCGCGCACATCCACGTCCAGCAGCGGCGCCACCGCATGGAAGGCCAACTGCCCGCCCAGCAAGGTGCGCCCGGTCACCCATACCAGCCGCGGCGCGACCACGCCCACCCGGACCCCGAAGTTGGGAACGTCCACCCGCTTCCCTTCCCCGTCGCGCACCGAGTCGTAGCGCAGGTGGCCGCCGTAGGCGATGCCGTACAGGCCCGGCGGCGGCAGGGCGCCGGACATGAAGTTCTCCAGGCCGTCGGGATACACCCCCAGGCCGGCGCCTTCCGTGGCGCAGGCAGCGCCGCAAGCCAGCATCAGTGCGGGTGCAATCATGGTTGTTCGTTGCATGTCGTCTCCTCTGTTGTGTTGTCATGGCGGCAAACGAGTACGCAACGACCGTGCCATGCCTGCGCAGGGCGGATAGGCGCGGTTCCCGGCCCGGCACTTCATCATTTGGTGAGGCTGGCTTCATCAAATGATCAGGCGCCGGGGGCCGAAAAAATGCCCGCTGACGAGGCGCTGCAACTGTGGCACCATTGCCCGACAAGATTGATAAACCAACTGGAGTCGTTGCAGTGGAGACCCCGCAGTTACCATCCAACGAGGATCTGCTGGCGCAGATCCGTTTCGATCCCGACCAGGGCACGATCTGGCTGCACGAGCAGCGCGTGATGCTCAACCAGGCCGCCGCCTGGGGCCTGCTGCGCGATGAACTGGTGGAGAGCATCGGCATCCAGCGCGCCCGCGCGCTGCTGATGCGCTTCGGGTACCAGTCCGGCCTGCGCGACGCGGAGCTCGCGCGCAAGCTGCGCCCCGACCTGCCGACCGAGGAGGCCTTCATGGTGGGCCCGCAGCTGCACAGCATACGCGGGCTGGTGCACGTCATTCCGCTGGAGCTGGATTTCGACCTGGACAAGGGAAGCTTCTTCGGCCGCTTCGAATGGCGCAATTCCTTCGAGGCCCAGGTCTACCTCCAGCATCACGACATCAGCAAGGATCCGGTATGCTGGAGCCAGCTGGGCTACGCCAGCGGCTACACCACCTACTTCATGGGCCGCCCCATCATCTACAAGGAAGTCGCCTGCGCCGGCTGCGGCAGCGCGCACTGCGAAATCGTCGGCAAGCCCGCCGAGGAATGGGAAGACCACGCCGAGACGGAGCAGCTACTGCTGCGCAATTCCATCGCCGAAGAGCTGTTCGCCCTGCAAAGCCAGGTAAGCGAACTGCAGGAGACCATCCGGGCCGGCAAGCAGGACACCCTGGCCAATTCCGTCGGGCGCTCGCGCGCCTTCAGGGAAGCCAGCCAGCTGATACGCCGCGCGGCCGCCAGCCGCGCCAATGTGCTGCTGCTGGGCGAGACCGGCGTGGGCAAGGAAGTGTTCGCACGCGGCCTGCACGCCGCCTCGCCGCGCGCGGGCCAGCCCTTCGTGGCGATCAACTGCGCCTGCATCCCGCCGGACCTGATCGAGGCGGAACTGTTCGGGGTGGAGAAAGGCGCGTATACCGGCGCCGCGGTCAGCCGCCCCGGCAAGTTCGAGCGGGCCGACCGGGGCACCATCTTCCTCGACGAAGTGGTCGAACTGTCCCCGCGCGCCCAGGCCTCGCTGCTGCGCGTGCTGCAGGAAGGGGAACTGGAACGGGTGGGCGGCACGCACAGCCACAGGATCGACGTGCGCATCGTGGCCGCCACCAACGAGGACCTGAAAGAGGCCGTGGCGAAGGGGAAGTTCAGGGCCGACCTGTACTACCGCCTGAACGTCTACCCGGTCCACATACCGCCCCTGCGCGAGCGCACCGATGATATCGCCCTGCTGACGGAGCACTTCATCAGCAAGTACAACACCATGTACAACAAGCGCACGCTGGGCGTCTCGGACAAGACCATGCAGGCGCTGATGCACTACCAGTGGCCGGGCAACATCCGCGAACTGGAGAACATGATCGAGCGCGGCGTCATCCTCACCGACAGCAACCAGATGATCGACGTGCACGTGCTGTTCCCCGCGCTGGCCGAACCCGGCGGCATGAAAGCCGTCGCCCCTTCCGGCCGCCTGCAGGCGCCGCCCGCCCCTGCCGCGAAGGCCGGCCCCGACGAACTGTGCGAACGGCTGCTCGGCGAGGACTTCAGCCTGAACCGCCTCGAAGCGCGCCTGATCCGCACCGCCATGGCCAAGGCCGACGGCAACATCACCCACGCCGCCCGCCTGCTCGGCATCACGCGTCCGCAACTGGCCTATCGGCTGGACAAGCTCAACGGCCTCAAATAAGCCCCCGCCCGCCCGGCATCACCCCGGGCGTTTTTCTTCCCTCCCGCGCATTTGAAGGCCCCGCCCCAGGGCATTCGGGGTCAGATCTGTCATTCGGACATGGACGCACAAGCCTTGCGAAATCTCAGAACGGTTCTAAGCATGTTGAGACCTTTTTCGTCTTTCCGACATTGTCCGTGATGCGCAGGTTCCGGTGACAACTGTGAGCCGAGCATTGACGAGTTTTGGATAAAAAACTCAGCATTTTGAGATAGAGCAAAGGTGCTCGATCGGTGTCCGAATGACAGACCTGACCCTGAATGTCGCTCTTCCGCGCCCGGCGTCGCCCCTGCCTGCGCATTTGCTGAAGGCCCCGCCTCGGCACCTCATGAAATCATGAACCCGCGCGCTGTCCCAAGCCGGGGTCTGGCGCTGCTTCACTTGTAAATTCAAGGACTTACCTCCCTGGCACGCGCATTGCTAAACAGCTGTGGCGGCACCAGAAAAAACAGGAGGAGACATGCATCAAGCACCCCACGTACCCAGCCGCTTCGTGCGCGTGACCTCGCGCGACGCCGGCTGGGTGCAGTTCGAATTTTCCATCGGCGACCCGGACCTGTGCGTGGAACTCACCATGCGTCCGGCGCAATACGAAGCCTTCCTGCGCCAGCAGCACGCCATCGTCCTGCCGGACGCCTCACCCGCGCAGCTCGAGCACGAACGGCGCCACTGGCACGACAGCGTCCCGGGCAGCGCAGAAACAGCCCGCGACTACAACACCTAGGAGACAACAGCATGCAAATCGACATTCGGACAGACAGCATCAAGCCGGTGCGGCAGACCTTCGCCCACATCGCCCGCCGGCTGGGTGCGGACAAGCCGGCCACCCGCTACCAGGAAGCGATGTTCGACCTGCAGCCTGAAACCAGCTTCCATTACCGCCCGCTGTGGCAGCCGCAGTACGAGCTGTACGACAGGCGCCGCACCGCGGTCGTCATGGCGGACTGGTATGCGCTGAAGGACCCGCGCCAGTTCTACTACGGCACCTGGGTGAACACCCGCGCGCGCCAGCAGGAATCGATGGAAAGGAACCTGGAGTTCATCGAACAGCGCGCCCTGCTGGCCAGCCTGCCCGACGATGTGAGGGAGCTGCTGGCCTCCACCGTGGTCGTGCTGCGGCATGCCGAGTGGGCCGCCAACATGAACAACGCGTCCATCACCGCCTACGGCTACGGCTCCGCCATCACGGAAGCGTCCATGTTCCACACCATGGACCGCCTGGCCCTGGCCCAGTACCTCACCCGCATCGGCCTGCTCATCGGCGGCAAGCCCGCGGTCGACGCAGCCAAGGCCGCATGGCTGCAGGACCCGGCATGGCAGCCCACCCGCCATGCGGTGGAAGACCTGCTGGTGCGCCAGGACTGGTTCGAGCTGTTCGTCGCGCAGAACCTGGTGTTCGACGCCCTGGTCTACCCGCTGTTCTACCAGAAGCTCGACACCCAGCTGGCGACCCGGCACGGCCCCTCCTACGCCCTGGCCACCGACTTCATGCAGGCGTGGTACGCGGAGACCACCCGCTGGGTCGATGCGGTGGTGAAGACCGCCGCCCAGGAAAGCAGCGCCAACGCAGCCGTCCTCTCGCGCTTCGCCTTCGAATGGCTGGACCGCTTCGCCGGCGCGCTGGCGCCCATCGCCGGCCGCCTGTTCGGCGAGGACGGCGGCGACGTGCTGGCGGCCGTCTCGGCGCCGCTGGAGAAACGCCTGGCCACCCTTGGCCTCACCCGCGAAGGAGCCGCATCGTGAGCACCCAACTCGTCTTCATCGCCCTGCAGACCAACGACGACACCCGTTCCATCATCGACGCCATCGAGGCCGACAACCCGCACGCCACCGTGCACCGCTACCCGGCCATGGTGAAGATCGATGCGCCGGGCCGCCTGGAGATCAACCGCGCCACCATCGAAGACCTGATCGGCCGCAACTGGGACATGCAGGAACTGCAGCTGGGCCTGATCTCACTGGCCGGCAACATCGACGAAACCGAAGACCAGTTCGTGCTGGCCTGGCGCTGAATACAACAAAGGAGACAAGCAATGAACACCGTAACCAAGGCAGCGCCGGACCAGGCGACCGCCAAGCCGGCGGCCAAGATGTCCTTGAAGGACAAGTACGCCCTGCTGACCCGCGACCTGGGCTGGGACACCAGCTACCAGGCGATGGACGCCGTCTTCCCGCACGATACATTCGAAGGCATCGTCATCCACAACTGGGACGGCTGGGAGGATCCCTTCCGCATGACCATGGACGCCTACTGGAAATTCCAGTCCGAGAAAGAGCGCAAGCTGTACGCCATCATCGACGCCTTCCAGCAGAACAACGGCCAGCTGAACGTCACGGACGCGCGCTATGTGAACGCGCTCAAGCTGTTCCTGACCGGGGTCTCGCCGCTGGAATACGCCGCCCACCGCGGCTTCGCCATGGCCGGCCGCAACCTGCGCGGCGCGGGCGCCCGCGTGGCCTGCCAGATGCAGTCGGTGGACGAACTGCGCCACTGCCAGACCCAGGTCCACACCATCAGCCAGTACAACAAGTTCTTCAACGGCTTCGCGGACTGGCGCCACATGCACGACCGCCTGTGGTACCTGTCGGTGCCCAAGTCCTACTTCGAGGACGCGATGACGGCCGGCCCGTTCGAGTTCATCACCTCGATCTCGTTCTCGTTCGAATACGTGCTGACCAACCTGCTGTTCATGCCCTTCATGTCCGGCGCGGCCTACAACGGCGACATGGCCACCGTCACCTTCGGCTTCTCCGCCCAGTCCGACGAATCGCGCCACATGACGCTCGGCCTGGAAGTCGTGAAGTTCATGCTGGAGCAGGATCCGGCCAACCTGCCGATCATCCAGAAGTGGGTGGACAAGTGGTTCTGGCGCGGCTACCGCCTGCTCACCCTGGTGTCGATGATGATGGACTACATGCTGCCGAAGCGCGTGATGAGCTGGAAGGAAGCCTGGGAGATCTACTTCGAGCAGAATGGCGGCGCCCTGTTCGCGGACCTGGCCCGCTACGGAATACGCATGCCCAAGTACCACGAGCAGGCCGCGCAGGAAAAGGACCACCTGTCGCACATCGCCTGGTCGATCTTCTACAACTTCAACCACGCCGCCGCCTTCCACACCTGGGTGCCGGAGGAAAGCGAGCTGGCATGGCTGAAGGAACAGTATCCGGACAGCTTCGAACAGCATTACCTGCCGCGCCTGCGCTACTGGCAGGAACAGCAGAAGGCCGGCAAGCGCTGGTCCAATCCTGGCCTGCCGATGCTGTGCCAGGTGTGCCAGATCCCGATGGCCTTCCCCGAGCCGGGCGACCCGACGCAGATCTGCTACCGCGAAGCGAAGCACAAGGGCGACAGCTACCACTTCTGCTCGGACGGCTGCTGCGACATCTTCAAGGACGAGCCGGAGAAGTACGTGCAGGCCTGGCTGCCGGTGCACCAGATCTTCCAGGGCAATTGCGGCGGCCCGACGCTGCCGGAGGTGCTGGACTGGTACCACCTGAAACCCGAAGACGCCGGCGACTACGCCGAATCCGCGGACCGCGCCAACTGGGAGCGCTGGACCGCCAACACCAACAACAACGACAGCGCCGCCTGAGCGGCACGCGAGGAGACCATCATGCCAGTGATCGCATTAGCACCCGACTACCAGGGCGAAGTCCGCGACCGCGTCGAGAACTTCCACGGCAACCAGCTCGTGTACTTCGGGTGGGACCGCCACATGCTGTTCTGCAGCCCGTTCACCCTGCCCCTGCCGCCCGCCATGCCGTTCAGGGCGCTGGTGAGCGAGGTGCTGCAGCCGCTGCTGGCGGCGCACCCCGAAGGCGCCTCCATCGACTGGAACACGGCCAGCTGGCTGCGCTCCGGCGAACCCTTCATGCCCGACCTCGACGCCAGCCTGGCCGCCAACGGCCTGGGCCACAAATCCGTGCTGCGCCTGCGAACCCCGGAACTCACCGGCATCGGCGGCAGCGGCAACTGAAGGAGAGCAGCATGAGCTACCAACTGACGATCGAGCCGCTGGGCCAGACGGTCGACGTGGCCGAAGGCCAGACCATCCTGGACGCCTGCCTGCGTGCGGGCGTGTGGCTGCCGCACGCCTGCGGCCACGGCCTGTGCGGCACCTGCAAGGTGCAGACCAGCGGCGGAGAGCTGGAACACGGCGAGGCCTCGCCCTTTGCGCTGATGGACTTCGAGCGCGACGAGGGCAAGTGCCTGGCCTGCTGCGCCACGGTGCAGTCGGACATCACCATCGAGGCCGACATCGATCCGGATCCGGATGCGCAATGCCTGCCGCTGATGGACTACCGGGCCAGGGTTGCGCGCATCGACACGCTGACCCCGACCATCAAGGGCGTCTTCCTCGAGATCGAGGGCGGCGACACGCTGCCCTACCAGCCGGGCCAGTACGTGAACCTGTGGCTGGCCGGCGAGGCGGCGCCGCGCGCCTTCTCGATCGCCTCGGCGCCATCGTCGAATGAAATCGAGCTGAACATCCGGCTGGTGCCGGGCGGGAAAGTCACCTCCTACGTCCACGAGCAGCTGGCGGTCGGCGACAACGTGATGCTGTCGGGACCGCAGGGCCGGTTCTTCGTCCGCAAGAGCGATCCGCGCCCCCTGCTGTTCATCGCCGGCGGCTCCGGGCTGTCCAGCCCGCGCTCGATGGTCCTGGACCTGCTGGAATCGGGCGACACCCGCCAGATTCGCCTGATCCAGGGCGCGCGCACGCTGGACGAGCTGTATTACCGGGCCGAGTTCGAGCAACTCAGCGCGCGCCACCCGAACTTCGAGTACCTGCCGGTCTTGTCGAGCGAGCCGGCGGCGTCAGGCTGGACTGGTGAACGCGGCTACGTGCATGAGCTGGCGGCGCGCCGCTTCGGCCAGGACTTCCGCGGCTGGCGCGCCTACCTGTGCGGCCCGCCGCCGATGATCGAAGCCAGCATCTCGGCCCTGATGCAGGGACGGCTGTTCGAGAAGGACATCTTCACCGAAAAATTCCTGTCCGCGGCCGATGCCGGACAAGGCGCGCGCAGCCCGCTGTTCCGGGCGCTGTGAGCGAGTTACATTATTCATACCAACCAGGAGACCACCATGGACAAGCAAGCCATCGAAGCACTGCTGAGCAAGATCGAAAGCACCGAAACCGCCAGCGGCAATCCGCGCGTGCAGGCCATCGTCAACCGCATCGTGCGCGACCTGTGCCTGACGATCGAAGAGCTGGACATCCAGCCCGATGAATTCTGGAGCGCCGCCAGCTACATGACCGAGGCCGGCCGCAACGGCGAATGGGGACTGATCGCGGCGGGACTGGGTATCGAACACTTCCTGGACCTGCGCATGGACGAGGCGGAAGCGCGCCAGGGCGTGTCGGGCGGCACTCCGCGCACGATCGAAGGACCGCTGTACGTCGCCGGCGCGCCCGAATCGCTGGGCAGCGCGCGCCTGGACCAGGACGAGCAGCCCGGCGAGGTGCTGTTCATGGGGGGCCAGGTGCGCGGCGCGGACGGCAAGCCGGTCGCCGGCGCGCTGGTGGAAGTGTGGCAGGCCAACCACCTGGGCCGCTATTCCTTCTTCGATCCGAGCCAGAGCCCGTACAACCTGCGGCGCTCGATCCGTACCGACGCCGACGGCCGCTACCGTTTCCGCAGCAAGGTCCCGGTGGGCTACAGCGTGCCGCCGGGCGGCTCCACCGACAAGCTGCTCAAGCTGCTGGGCCGCCACGGCACCCGTCCGGCGCACATCCACTTCTTCGTGACCGCGCCGGGCCACCGCAAGCTGACCACGCAGATCAACATCGAGAACGATCCCTACCTGTGGGACGACTTCGCCTTCGCCACCCGCGAAGGCCTGGTGCCGGAGATGAAGAAGGTGGAGGATCCGGCCGCGCTGCGCGCCCGGGAGGTCGATGCGCCCTACTACACGATCGAGTTCGATTTCGGGCTGCACGCGGAGAAGGAAGGCCTGCCCGCCGACCACATCGAGCGCGCGCACTTCCAGGCGTGAGCGGAGAGGACAGGCGTAAAGCCTGTCCTCCGCAGTAGAGCGCATCCATGACAAATCCCCTCGTCAGGATGAAAAAACCGGATTCACCCCCGCATCGGCACTCAGAATGCGTGTGACATCCCCACGCCAAACGCCGTGCGCCCATCCTGGCGCGCGTCGCGCTTGCGTCCCAGGCTGGCGTACAGCACGGTGCGCCGGGACAAGGCATGGTCCGCGCCCAGCGAGGCGACATAGTTGGTGTCCGCATTCAGGCGCTGACGGCTGTAGCCCGCCTTCAGCGTGGTCCGGCCCAGCCGGTAGGTCGCTGACAAGGTGGCAGAACGCGATATGCCGCTGTCGTCGAAGGTGCGGCTATCGTCGTAAGCGGCCATGACTGCCGCGGCGCCGAAAGTGAGTTTGCCTGCCACGAAGGCATTGTTGTCTCCAACGCTGTTGCGCTCGAAGGCCGCCATCAGAAGCACGGCCTTGCGTTCATATTCCAGCACGGCGGAATACGGCCGGCCCGTGGCGCCCGGTTCACGCTGGCGCTCGGGAGACCCGCTCAAGCGCAGCGTGAAGCCGCCCACCATCGGTGAGTCGTAAAACATGCCGTTGTTCAGCCGGCCATACTCTGCCGTGCCGTTGTTGGCGAAAGGATCGCTGGGCGTGAGGTAATGCCAGTGCTGCCAGGCCGGCGAGGCGATGCGGTTGTAGTTAGCCCAAGGATCGAACTTCCAGTCCTGTGCCCACATCGCCGTCATCGCACGCCCCACACGCACCGTTCCCCAGCCGCCTTTCAGGCCCACGGTCGCTTCGTCGTGCCAGAAGGGCTTGAAACCCGCGCCTTCGCTGATGCCGGTATCCAGTTCCACGCGGGTGCTCATGCGAAACACGGCTTTCACACCTCCGCCCAGATCCTCGAATCCCGAGAAGGCGATATTGCTGCGCTGGACGGTGCCCACCTGGTTCACACCGTCGAAGCCGTGAAACACGCCGAGATCGAGCATGCCGTTGACGGAGACGGCGGCTTGCGCCCGGGCGGGCGTCGACGACGCCAGCGTGCCAAGGACGGCACAGGCCAGCAGCAGGGCTTGATTGCGGTGCATGTTGAAGTCTCCATGATTGGCGTTGTTTTCCAGGGCGCTCTTCTCGCCTCTTTTCGAAGGGTAAAAATCCCCCTTGCCCGGCACGTGGCCGGGGTGTGCATGTGAACGGTTGCGGGAGCCGACTCAGTCGGCGACTTGCAGGACGCGTTTCGCGCGCGTCGCCAGCCAGCACAGGATCGCGCCGCCGCACACCATGGCTGCGCCTTGCCAGAAGGCCAAGGACAGCGGTGCGCGCAACAGGATGGTCGAGAGCGCCGCGGAGAAAACCGGGATGAAATACGAGGCGCCTGCCAGGATCGTGACGTTGCCGTGCAAGATGCCCACGTTCCACGCCCCGTAACCGAAGCCCATGGCCCCGGCGGCCAGGACCAGGTAGACGATGGCCTCGACGCTGAACTCCATGTGGCCGCCGCCTTCCAGCAAGTACTTGATCCACAAGGTCACGGAGACCAGGATGAAGAACAGCGTCACGCCGTTCTTGCCGCCCGCGATCCGGGCCGTCACGGTGCAATAGGCGGCCCAGAGCAATGCGCCGGCAAACGCCAGGCCGTAGCTGAGGGGGTTGTCGCGCACGTTGGCCAGCATGCCGGCCAGATCGAGACCCTGTTCCCCGCCCAGCACCCAGCAGATGCCGACGATGGACAGCACGAACCCGGGAACGATCAGGAAGTTGCTCTTCTGCCGGTTGAACAGGATCGCCGCGACGATGGTAAACGTTGGCCACAGATAGTTGACCATGCCCACCTCGATGGCCTGGCGGGCGGTGTTGGCATAGCCAATCGAGAGCGCCAGGCACAGCTCATAGGTCACGAACAGCAGGCTGCCCCAGATGAGATAGCGGCGCGGAAATTCGCTCAGCTTGACGTAGCCGACGGACAGCAGCAGAAATACCGAGGCCACGCTGTACATCATGGCGGCCCCGCCCGTGGGGCCCAGGTGCTCGCTGACGCTGCGGATCAGGCCGACAATCGAGCTCCACAGCAAGATGGCCACCAGGCCGATCAGCGTGGCCTTGTTCGTGTTTTTCATGGTTTCGTCACTCGAGGTTATGCGACACGGCGCCCGCTACCGCGGGGCGCCGTGTTCACTGCTGGTGCGGATTCACGCCTGGGCGTCGATCCAGATGGTCTTGATCTCGGTGTACTGGTCGTGCGCCCACTGGGATTTGTCGCGGCCGCCAAAGCCCGACTCCTTGTAGCCGCCGAATGGCGTGCTGACGTCGCCCTCGCCAAAGCAGTTTACCGTGACCACGCCGGCGCGGATCTCGCGCGACAGCTTGATCGCGTTGCGCAGATCGTCCGTATAGACCGAGGCTGCGAGGCCATACACTGAGTCGTTAGCCAGGGAAATGGCCTCGTCGATCGTGGTGAAGGTCGTGACCGAGAGCACGGGGCCGAAGATTTCCTCTTGGAACAGGCGGCTGGCCTGGCCCACGCCATCGACCACGGTGGGCTGCACGTAGATGCCCTGCTCGGTCTCGCCGCCGAAGGCCAGCTTCAGCTTTTCCGCTGCGGCCTGCTCGAGATAGGAACGCACCTTCTCGAAATGCGCCTTGCTGACCATGGCGCCCAGGCGATTGTCCGGATCGAGCGGATTGCCCATCTTCCATTCGCGCAGATGCACGCCGATGCGCTCCAGCAGTTGCGCCTTGATGTCGGCATGGACGATCAGGCGCGACGAGGCCGAGCAGTTCTCGCCCATGTTCCAGAACGCGCCGTTGACGAGGTGCCGGGCCACGGTGTCGAGGTCCGCCACGTCCTTCAGCACCACGGCCGGGTTCTTGCCGCCGCATTCGAGCACCACGCGCTTGAGGTTCGACTCGGCCGCGTAGTGCAGGAACAGACGGCCCGTGTCGGTCGAGCCGGTGAAGCTCACCATGGTGACGTCGCGGTGGCGCCCCAGCGGTTCGCCCACTTCACGGCCGCCGCCTGGCAGGACGTTGAACACGCCGGCAGGCACGCCCGCCTGGTGCGCCAGCTCGGCCACGCGCAGCGCGGTCAAGGTGGTTTCCTTGGCTGGCTTGACGACGATCGAGCATCCTGCCGCCAGGGACGGCCCGATCTTCCAGGCCAGCATCAGCAGCGGGAAGTTCCAGGGCAGGACCAGGCCGACCACGCCGATGGGCTCGCGCACCACCAGGGCCAGCGCGTTCGAACCCACCGGGGCCGTGTGGTCGTAGATCTTGTCGATCAGCTCGGCGTGCCAGCGGATGGTGTGGATGGTCTCGGGCACGTCGGTGTTCTGGCATTCCCGGATCGGCTTGCCGCTGTCCAGGCTCTCCATGACAGCCAGCTCGTGCGCATGCTGCTCGAGCAGGTCGGCGAAGCGCAGCAGCGTGTGCTTGCGCGCGGCAGGCGCCATGCGGCTCCAGCGCCCATCCTCGAATGCCGCCCTGGCATGGGCTACGGCGAGATCCACGTCCTCGGGGCCACAGGCAGCGATCTGCGCGAGCACGTCGCCGGTAGCCGGATTCGTGGTCTCGAACGTCTTGCCCGACAGCGCGGGGCGGAAGGCGCCATCGACGAAAGCCTGCGTCGGCAGTGCGATGCTCCCGGCAAGGGCCGTGTACTGGGCAGCGGTCAACAGTTCGGCGGCCATCAGACTTTCCCTCCGACGATGGCTGCCACGTCGCTCTTGAGCTGGGTGACGACGGCCTGCAAGGCCTGCTTCTCGCTGTCGTCGAGGCCTTGCAGAGGCGCGCGCACGCCACCCGGACGCAGGCCGGCCAGCGCACAACCGTGCTTGATCGACTGCACGAACTTGCCGCCCTCCAGGAAGTCCATCAGCGGCAGCATGGCCGACATGATGCGGCGGCCCTTGTCGAAATCCTTGTCGACGGCGCAGGCCTGGTACAGCGCGATGTGCTCGCGCGGGATGAAGTTCGAGCCGGCGCACACCCAGCTGCGCGCGCCCCAGGCGAAGAACTCCAGGGCCTGGTCATCCCAGCCGCAGGAGAGGCTAATGCCGGGAAACTCACGCGCCAGCATGTGCAGTTGTCCGGTCTGGCCCGAGCTTTCCTTGATCGCAACGACATTCTTCGACGCCTGCGTCACGGTGCGGAAAAACTCGCGGCCCATCGACATGCCCATGCGGCCCGGATAGTTGTAGAGCATGATGGGCAGGCCTGCGGCCTGGTCGATGGCCAGCGCATGGGCCGCATTCTCCTGCTCGGTCGGCAGCGCATACGGCGGCGTTCCCACCAGGATGGCATCGGCCTTGATCTCCTTGGCCAGCTTGGCGTACTCGACGGATTCCTCGGTGCGGATCGCGCCGGTGCCGATGATCAGCTGCGTGCGCGCGCCGATCACTTCCTTGGCCAAGGCTGCGAGCTCGAGACGTTCCTGTGTCGTGTGGGCGTAATACTCGCCGGTCGAGCCTGCGATGATGATGCCGTGGACGCCTTCGGCGACCAGGTACTCCAGCACGTCGGCAAATGCCGTCCTGTCGATTGCGCCAGCGGCGTTCAGGGGGGTGATCGCGGGGGTATAGATGCCTTCGAATTTCATGATGATCTCTTTTAAATGAGGTAAGGACGATTTCGTCAAATCCAGGGTGGAAGCAGAATCAGCGCTTGAGCGACGACGCCTGTTCGAGGCTCATGCCGCGCGTCTCGGGCGCCAGCCAGATTGAAGCGACCAGGCCGACGATCGATACCGCCGCAGCCGCATACATGGTGTTGCCGATGCCGATGCTGTGCAGGGAAAACGGCACCATCCATGTGCCCACGGCAGAACCGACGCGTGTCATCGATGAGCCGATGCCTACCGCGAATGCGCGGATTTCGGTGGGGAACAGCTCGTTGGGGTACACCAGTTCGAGCACCTGGGCGCCGCCGATAAAGAGCGCATAGGCGCCGAACATCAGCAGAACCACGATCTCCGCCCCGTTCGAGAAGGCGCCCAATCCCAACAGCGCCAGGCTGGACCACAGGAAGCTGTGGATGACGAGAGGCCGGCGGCCCATGACATCGATCAGGCGGGTAGCGATCACGCAGCCGACGACGAACAGCAGGGTGATGAGCACCGAACCATAGGCAGCCCAGTTGCCTTTCAGGTTCAGCGCCTGCAGGACCACGGGAGCGAAGGAATACACGGCAAACATCGGTACCACCGCAGCAGTCCAGAAGACGATCACGAACAGCATGCGCTTGCCATAGCCGGAGTGCATCAAGTCACCCAGCGACACCTTCTTTTCCGAATCTTCCTTGGGCATGTTTGCCACCGAAAACGACGGGCCATACACCTTCTTGATGACCCGGTCCGCCTCGGCAAAGCGTCCCTTGCTGACCAGCCAGCGCGGCGATTCGGGCGTTCCCAGGCGTACCAGCAACAGCAGCAGGCCGATCACCGCGGAGCTTGCCAGCACCAGGCGCCATCCCTCCTCCCCACCGTGGGCCAGGATGAAGTTACCGATGATGTAAGACAGTGCGGCGCCGACAAACCACAGGATGGTCAGGCCGGCCAGGCGCGGACCACGATTCTTCTGCGGCAAGAACTCCGTCAGCAGCGAACCTGCCACGGGATATTCCAGGCCCACCCCCATGCCGACCAGGAAGCGGAGAATGAACAAGGCCATGCCCGATTCGACCCAGAGCGACCCCAGGGAACCCACGATGAACAGGATCGGGCCAACGAAGAACAGGCGTCGGCGCCCCAGCTTGTCGGTCAGCCAGCCACCCAGGAATCCGCTGAAAAAAGTGCCGAGCATGGCCGAGGCAGCCACCATCCCCTGCCAGAACGAATCCAGTTTCAGGTAATCCGAAAACTGCACGATAGCCACGCCAATAATGCTCAGAATATAGCCATCGAGAATCCATCCTCCGCCTGCGCGCAAGGTCATCAACTGGTGGAACCAATTTAATGGAACATCTTCGATGGATATTAAAGGACTGTTTTTGGAATATACGGCGCTGTTACTCATGGCAGATTGTCTCCTGGTGTATTAATAGTTCTGCGGATACGAATATCCTTCCGAATCACTTCCGCGATCTGGAGAGAGCACTGAATGGTTTTAATTAGTGAATAGCTCCCGGACTGGATTGCAGCCATCCGATTGGATCGACGACCGGTGTCGATCGTCGAGACTCAGCTTTCCTGGCCAGCCTTGCGCTGTCCCCACCACAGCGTGGCATTGACGCCGATGGATAAAAACGGTTCTGGCGGTAGCGTATTGGGGCCGGAGGTGGACAGTAAGAAGTCGATCAGTTCATGGCGCTTTCCGGCAATCATGTCTGCCAGCAAAGTGCCAGTGACGGTGCCCCGGGTAACGCCCAGTCCGTTGCAAAACAGCGCGCCGTAGACATTCGGCGCGAGCTGGCCGAAGAATCCCTTGTGGTTTTGCGTCAGGGCCAGCGATCCGCTCCAGGTGTAGTCGAACCCGACATCCGGCAGCATCGGGAAGCGCCGTTCGAAGGAGAGACGGTGCTTGTGCAGGAAGCGCTCCAGGCAATGCGGCCTGGACTGCTGGTCCGGGTTGAAGCTGAAGCTGTTGCGCATCAGGATGCGGTTGTCGTGCGTGCGGCGCACCGTGCTGCCGAACGGATCGGCGGGAATCACGCCCCAGAACGCCTTGCCGCCCAACTGCGCCTGTTCGGCTTCGGTGAGCGGCCGGCTCAGGCTGGCGTAGAGATACATCGGCAGCACCGTGTGTTGCAGGTAGCCGAAGCGCGCGCCGAACGCGTTGTTGGCCAGCACCAGCTTGTCCGTGACGATGCGGCCCCGGGGATGCCTGAGCACCACCTTGTCGCCATAGTCCACGTCGGTGATCGCCGTGTTTTCATACAGCGTCACGTTGGAGGGCAGGCTGTCCGCCAGGCCCTTGACCAGGGCCGAAGGCTGGAGCAGCATGGTGCCGGGCGTGAACAGACCCTGGCGGTAGAACGTGGTGCCGATGTGATCCGGCAGGTCCTTGCCCGCGATGACCTCGTAAGGCTCGCCCAGTTTGTCCAGGCCGCGCCGGTAGGCATCCAGCACCGCAATGCCGCGGTTCTCGACAGCGGCCTGGTATTTGCCGCTGGGCCGCATATGGCAATCGATCCCGTGCTTCTCGACGAGCGCATGGAGAATGCCCTGGCCCAGCCGGTTAAGCTTGAGGGTACTCCTGGCGATATCGATGTCACCGATATAGTCATCGGCGCCAATATCGTGAGGCAGGTCGATGGCGAAGCCGGCATTGCGGCCCGAGGTGCCGAAACCGACTTCCTGCGCATCGATCAGGACGATTTCCTCGTCTGGAAAATTCAATGCCAGCTGCCGCGCCGCAGCCAGGCCGGTAAAGCCGGCGCCCACGACTGCCCAACGGGTGTTTTTCTCGCCTGTATGCGCGGGCCTGGCCTGGCGGGCCGGGGCGGTGTGATACCAACCGCACATCGCATCGTCTTTGGGTGTAACAGTTACTTTGATCATGTTGTCTCCGTTTCTGCTTTTTTAGTATCGGCAAACACTGCCTTGCAGAAATAAATCAGTGCGACAGCAAAGGGAATCCCGCTTTGGATTAGTTGTGCGGCAGCCAACTCATCCAACGCCGTACTATTTCTCGAACACCCTATCCGCCAGCCTGGAGGTGGATAGGCGTTGATTCATGAGCAAATACGGGATGCTGCTTCTATAATGTTTTGTTAGTGATCCCAGTGTAGAGAGGCCACGAATCAAGCACAAACGACTTTTTGTCCGCGGAATTGATAACATGGCGTTATGAAAAAACCTCTCTCCACCGACCAGACTCTGCTCAACATGCCTTCACTGAGGGCGGTAAAGTGCTTTGTCGCAGCTGCGCGCTATCAGAGCTTTACCCGCGCCGCCGAGGCTTTGTGCGTGACGCAGGCCGCGATCAGTCGCCAGATCCGGGAACTCGAAGAGCATCTCGGTACGATCCTGTTCGAGCGGGTCGGACGCGCGGTCAAGCTGACGACTGCTGGATCCATTTTCTTCGAAGCGGCCCAGCTGTCTTTTCTCAACATTGCGCAAGCCGCGTCACGCATCCGGAAAGACTACGGCGCCAACGCCAGGCGCACGGTGGTGCTCTGCTGCTCCCCTGCGTTCTCGGCACTGTGGATGGCGCCCCGGCTCCCCAGCTTTTTCAGCGCCAACCCCGACATCGACCTCGATCTCGTCACCACGCAGAACTTCCTCTCGCTGGAGCCGGGAATCCAACCGGACGTGTTCATCACCAAGATGGCGCGGGTGCGCGATGGCTATGTGAGCAGGCCCCTGTTCCACGACCGGATCTACCCGGTATGCACGCCGGGCTATCTCAGCGAACATCCCGAGATTCGCAGCCTCGAGGGACTGAGAAGTGGTGTGCTACTGAACCTGAGTCCTTACGGCCGATCCCAGGTTGCCGAGCACGTGGATTGGGGCATATGGCTGGCGATCCATCACCTGGACATCGAGGATCGACTGAGAAATGGCGCACACTACTTCAACGCCAATGACTACAACGTGCTGATCCACATGGTGCTGAGCAACCAGGGCGTTGCCTTGGGCTTTGACCACCTGGTCCGCCCCCTCATCGACAAGGGCCAACTGACCAAACCGGTCGAAGAGGAGTTGGTGCTTGAAGAGACACGCCATTACTTTGCCTATCGCGAGGACAAGGCGGACGACAGCGCATTGAACCGATTCCAGGACTGGTTCTTCGAACAGAGCGGTGTCACGCATACTTCCGCAGAATAATGGCGGCTCGTGCCTTCGATCTGGGCAGCCAGCTTAGAACAGGTCGAGCTGCCCCGCCGCGTTGCCAGACCGCTTGCCCAGGCTCGCCGGCACCACCAGCGGCCGTCGGAACTTGGAGCCGTCGAGCCGCCCGAAGCGCCCGCTCAGCTCGCTCATGCCGAGCCGCTTGATGGTCTTGTCGAAGCGCTGGCGGATCAGGTCGGCCCACACGCCCTCCCCGCTCATGCGCTTGCCGAAGTCGCTGTCGTAGTCCTTCCCGCCGCGCAGGTCGCGCACCCGGTTCATCACGCGCTGGGCGCGCTCCGGGAAGTGGGCTTCCAGCCATTCGTGGAACAGCGGATTGATCTCGTGCGGCAGGCGCAGCACGACATAGTGCGCGCCGACCGCGCCCGCCTCGAACGAGGCCTCGAGGATCCGCTCGATCTCGGGTTCGGTGACGAAAGGAATGATGGGCGCCACGCTCACGCTCACCGGGATGCCCGCTTCGGTCAGGGTGCGGATGGTGCGCAGGCGCCGCGCCGGCGCGGCGGCGCGCGGCTCCAGGGTGCGCGCGATCTGCGGGTCGAGCGTGGTGATGGTGATCGCCGCACAGGCCTGGCGCCGGGCCGCCATCGGCGCCAGCAGGTCGATGTCGCGCTCGATCAGCGAGGACTTGGTGATCAGGCCCGCCGGGTGCCCGCATTCGTGCAGCACTTCCAGCACCTGGCGCGTCAGGCGCCGTTCGCGCTCGCAGGGCTGGTAGGCGTCGGTGTTGACGCCGATGGCGATGTGCTCGGGCACGTAGCCGGGGCGCGCCAGCTCGCGCCGCAGCAGGTCGGCCGCGTTCACCTTGGCGAACAAGCGGGTCTCGAAATCCAGCCCCGGCGACAGGCCGAGGTAGCTGTGCGTCGGCCGCGCAAAACAATAGATGCAGCCGTGCTCGCACCCGCGATAGGGATTCAGCGACACGTTGAAGGGAATGTCGGGCGAAGTGTTGCGGGTCAGGATGCTCTTGGCGACCTCGTCGGTCACGACGGTGCGCAGGGCCGGCGCCTCGTCCTCGTCATGCTCCCAGCCGTCGTCGAAGCGCTCGCGGCCGTTGACCTCGTAGCGCCCCTGCAGGTTCGACACCGCGCCGCGCCCCTTGCGTGCAACAGGCGGACGCGGGCCGGGCATTGCTTGCTCCTCCACAGGCTCTCGGCGGGTCGCTTGGTCGGGTTTGGCCACGGCTGGCTCCATACTGTACATTTATACAGTATATTACGCGGCGCTCAGGCTGAATTCAAGTGCGGCGTGTAGGCGGCTTGCTGCGCCACAAAGCCATCGAAGGCGTCCAGCAGGGCCTGGTAGCGGCCGTCCTCCCCTTCCAGCTGGCCCAGCGCCTGCGCCGCCGCTTCCAGGGTCGACAGCTGGTGCGCCGCATGGGCCTTGCGGATGCGGTAGTTCGACGGCGCGGCATCCATCAGCGCCAGCCGCGGCAGGCGCTGCAGCGCAGGGTTCAGGTACAGCATCTTGCGGCTCTTGCGCCAGGTCGCGTCCAGCAGCACCAGCCGCAGCGCCTGCGCCGGCAGCGGCGGCATGGGCGGCGGCGCCGGCAGGTTCGCATCGCCAGGGGTGTCCGGATACAGCAGCACCGGCGTGCGCCCGCCCGCATGCAGCAGCGCCTCCAGCGCCCCGGGCTCGAAGCTTTCGCCCACCGCCAGTTCGCTGCCCGTGACGCTCAGGTGCAGCAGGCGCGCGCTGTTCTTGGCGTTGCCCACCTCGAGCGGATGCTGGAGGATGAGCAGCGCCGCCTGCGCCTGCACGGGCGCGATCCAGGCGCAGATGCAGGCGGAACGGGCGCGCAGGCAGGTGGCGCAGACGGGGCGTTTGGTGGCAGGCTGGTTCATGGCCGCCGATTGTAGCAGCGCCCGCCCCGGCGGGCGGCAACCCGGCCTACCTGGCTGTCGCCGCCCCGAACGGCGCCGGCTGGGCGGGCGTCTCCGCCAGTTCGCCGAAATCGGCCAGCAGGCCGTCGCGCAGCGCGACGAAGCTGCTCTCGCGGCGCTGGCGCGGATGCGCCAGCGCGACGTCCTGGATGCGCCTGACCCGCCCCGGGCGCGCTTCGAGCACGACGACCCGGTCGGCCAGGTAGACCGCTTCCTCGATATCGTGCGTCACCATCAGCATCGTGATGCCCTCGTCCAGCCACAGGCGGCGCAGCTCCTGCTGCATGTGCAGGCGCGTCAGCGCATCGAGCGCGCCGAGCGGCTCGTCGAGCAGCAGCACATCGGGCCGCCCGACCAGGGCGCGCGCGATCGCCGCGCGCTGCGACATGCCGCCCGAGAGCTGGTGCGGATAAGCCCCGGCGAAGCCGTCCAGGCCGACGCGCGCGATCTCGGCGGCCACCCGCGAGCGGCGCTCGGCGGCGGGCACAGTGGTATTCGTGAACGCCATCGCGATGTTCTGCTCCACCGTCAGCCACGGGAACAGGCGGTGGTCCTGGAAGACCAGGCCGCGCTGCAGGTCGGGGCCGTGGATCGGCGCGCCGTCGTGCAGCAGCGTGCCCTGGTAATCGGTGTCGAGCCCGGCCAGCAGGCGCAGCAGGGTCGACTTGCCGCAGCCCGAGCCGCCGACGATGGCGACGAACTCGCCCGGTTCGACCGTCAGCGAAATATCGTCGAGCACCAGCAGCGCTTCGCCTTTCAGCGGAAACGATTTGCTGACATGCTCGATGCGCAGGCCGCCGGCGCGCCGCGGTGAACGGGCGACCTGGCGGCTTTCCCCCGCCAGCGGGGCGTGTATTCCACTCATATGCTTTCTCCTTGTACCGCGGCGGCCGGCGCCGCGCGGAAGTGATAGAACAGCCAGGCGGCGAGCCATGGCAGGAGCCACAGCAGGAACACCTGCCGCAGTCCGATCAGGTCCCCCAGGCGGCCGGCCGCCAGCGCGCCCAGCGTCCCCGCCGCCATCCCGAACAGGGTCAGGTGGGCCGAGACGCGCGCCTTGTCGACCGGCGCATGGGCGATCCGGTTGGTGTTGACGAGCGTGTTGATCCCCAGTCCCAGGCCCAGCAGGCTTGATGCGCACAGGTAGCTGGCGGTCGACGGCAACAGCCCGAGCAGCAGCAGCGCGGCCATGATCGCCAGGTGGGCGCCGCCGTAATAGCGTTCCCGGTGACGGCTACCCAGCACGGCGTTGCCGAGACCGAACAGCACCGCCACGAAGCTCAGCCCCTGCACCGCCATCAGCCAGACCGCGTGTTCGTGCGGCCAGTGCAGCACCTGGATCGCGAGCAGGATCGAGAACACGCCGACGCTCGATGCGGTAAAGCTGGCCAGCACCTCGAACAGGTAGGTGTTGCGCACCGCCGGCAGGCGCAGCAGCTCGCGCCAGCCCGAAGCATCGCGCGCCGCGCCGGCGCGGTGGCCGGCATGCGAGGGCAGCACCTGCCAGCCCAGCACGGCGAGGATCGCGAACATCAGCGCCGAGACAAAGAAGCCTGCCGTCAGTCCCAGGTGCGCGATCAGGTAGTTGCCCGTGAGCGGACCGGCGAACTGCATCCCGAAGGTCAAGGTGCCCTTGTACCAGCCGGCCTTGCCCTGCCCGAGCTCGGGCAGGCGCACCAGGAACACGGTGCTCATCGCGACCACGCGCAATGCGATGCACAGGCCGACCAGGAACATCAGCAAGGCGACCCACTGCCAGCCGGGGAGCCAGGGCAGGATGCAGAACAGGGCCGACAAGCTCAGGCTGACGCCGGCATACAGGTATTTCGGGTTGCCGCGCGCGAGGATCCTCCCGGCCGGGAGCGTACCGAGCGCCATGGCGCAGCTTTCCGCGCTGCTGATCAGGGCCAGCTGGAAGTTGCTGACGCCGAGGTGCAGGCCGAACATCGTGGCCAGCACCTTGTTCATCCCGATCGTCATCCCGGACAGCAGGGTCAGGCCGATGAAGCCGACCAGGAAGCGGCGCAACTCGTCCGCGCCATGCAGCGGCGCCGCGATTGGACCGGCGCCGCTCACTGGCTGGTCCTTCCGCGCACCAGCAGCCGCGCGGCGCGCGTGAACAGCAGGTTCAATGCCTGCGCCAGCAGGGCGATGACCAGCACCGACAGCAGCACCGCGTCCATCCGGCCCGCCTGCTCGCTGGTCTGCAGCAGCGAGCCGATGCCCGGCGCCGCGGCGAACAGCAGCTCGCCGCCGAGGCAGGCCAGCCAGGCGAACACCTGGGCGTGGGTGACGCCGGTGATCATCGCCGGCAGCGCGGCCGGCAGCAGCACGTGGCGGAACATCTGGCCGCGCGTCAGGGTGAGCATGGCCCCGACTTCGCGGTAGCGCACATCGACCTGGCGCATGCCCTCGAAGGTATTCAGGACGGTCGGATAGAAGGCGGCGATCCCGATGATCAGGAGCTTGGCGAACTCGCCGCTGCCGGCCCACAGGGCGATCAGGGGCACCAGGCCGAGCAGCGGCACCTGGCGGATGCTGTGGAACAGCGGCCCGACCAGGCGCTCGGCGATGCGCGACTGCGCCATCAGGGTCCCGGTCGCGATGCCCAGCAAGGCGCCGCATGCGAGCCCGGTCAGGGCCCGTTCCAGGCTGGCGCCGACGTGCAGCGCCAGCGTGCCGCTGGCGAGCAGCTCGCGCAGGCCGTCCCACAGCTGCTCCAACGGCACGAACACGTAGGCGGCGCTGGCGCCCCTGCCGGATGCCCACTGCCAGGCCAGCAGCAGGAGCGCCGGCAACAGCAATCCGCGCAGCGGGCCGGCCACCGCGGTCAATATCGGTTTCATCGTCGCTCCTGCATCAACGGCGCTGCCAGCGCATCAGGTAAGCCTCGAGGAGGCGGAATCCACGGTCGAGCGTGACGCCGATCAGGCCGGTCAGCACCACCCCGACCATGACGACATCCAGCCGGAACATCTGGCGCGCCATTTCCATCATCTGCCCCAGGCCGTTCTCGGCGGCCAGCAGCTCCGCCCCCACCAGCACCATCCACGAGCGCCCGAGCGCGATCCGCACCCCGGTCAGGGTGGCCGGCACGATGGCCGGCAGCACCACCTTGCGGATCACCTGCAGGCGCGAGAAGCGCAGCACGGCCGCCACTTCGGCATAGCGGGCCGGCAGGCCCGTGACCGCATCGTGCACGGCCAGCGCCACGATGAAGAAACTGGCCTTGGCGACGATGACCAGCTTGAAGGTTTCGCCGATGCCGAACACCAGGATGAACAAGGGGATCAGCGCCACCGACGGGATCTGGCGCAGCACCTGGAAGCTCGGCGCCGTGTACGCGTCCAGGCGCGGCGACAGGCCGACCAGCAGGCCGAAGACGATGCCGGCCGCGCTGCCGATCAGGAAGCCGGACAGCAGGCGCACCAGGCTGATCGAGACGTGCTCGCCCAGTTCCCCGCTGTCGGCCAGCTCCCAGGCGCTCGCCAGCACCTGCAGCGGCGGCACCAGGATCTGTTCGGGCGCCCATTCCAGCGCCGTGGCGATGACCCAGGCCGCCAGCACCAGCAGGGGCGAGGTCCAGGCCGACCAGCGCCAGGACAGCCAGCGCTCGAGCAGGCCGCGCCGTGCGCGCGGCCGGGCGGCGCGCACGGGAGCGGCGCTGGGCGGTTCGGTGCGCTCCGGCTGCACCGCCTTCCTGGCGCGCACGGCTGGCGGCAAGCCGCGCGCGCCTGGCGAGATGGCGCCCGGATTCATCGCCCGGCCCAGTAGTTCTGCAGCTTGAGCTGCACCAGCGCCTGCTCCACGAACTGGGGCGCATACAGGCCGCTGGTATCGAGTGGCTTGCCGATCAGGCGGGCCTGCTGCGCGTAGGCCGCGCCGGCGGCGTAGTGGGCCCGCAGCTCGGGAGTGAACAGCGGCGCCCAGCGTTCGTTCCACTTGGTGGTGTCGCCCTCCATCTCGCGTTCAATCAGGCTGCGCGCGTGGCCGGCCGCCACTTCATGCTGGATGTAGTCCTCGCGTCCATTGCCGCCGGCGACCTTCTGGTGCGCCTTCACGTAGGCGGTCGCGACCAGCTGGGCCAGCTGCGGATACTTCTTCAGGAAGGCGCTGTCGCCCCACAGTTCGGCGCGCATCTTCCAGTCCTGCGGCGCCTGCTTGCTGGACCAGATGATCTTGCCGACCTTCTTGTCCTCGAGCAGGAAGGCGTCGCTCAGCGTGAAGAAGGCGTCGGCGCTGCCGCTGGCGAGCGCCGAGGCGCCGGCCTGCGGGTTGAGGTTCAGGATCCGCACGTCCTTCTGGCTCATGCCATTCGCCGCGAGCAGGCGCGAGAACGGGAATTCCCAGGGCCGGCCGCGATGCAGGGCGATCTTCTTGCCCTTCAGGTCCTTGATCGAACGGGCCGTCGAATGCGCCGGCACCACCAGGTAGGTGTTGTTCATGCTGCCGCCGGGGACGACCAGCTGGGTGCGCAGGCCGGACGCGTTGGCGATGATGGACGGCAGGTCGCCGTAGTGGGCGAAGTCGATCGACTTGTTGGCGAAGGCCTCGTTGACCTGGACCGCCACCGAGTTGGTGGTCACCGGCACCCATTGCAGCTTGACGCCGAGCTTGCCCAGTTCGGCGGCCAGCCAGCCCTGCTCCGCCACCAGCGCCGAGGAACCCGAGAACAAGGTCTTGCCCGACGGTCCGGTGCGCGAGACGGCGGCGATCCTCAGCGCATCCGGCAAGGGTTCCGCGGCCCGGACCGGGAACGGCGCCAGCAGCGCAACCAGCGCCACCCCCAGCAGGCCGGCCCTGCGGCGCTGCACATCAAATCTTGAATCAGGCATCATTGAAATCCTCGTTGCTGGATGGCGCGACTGGCGCGCTTACAGGTCGGTCGCAGGCAGCAGCGACAGCGAGCGCGCCTGCTCGATCAGCTTGCTCATCTTCCACTGCTGCAGCAGGACGCCGGGACCGAAGTCGCGCGAGCCGCCGATGGCCTCGGCCTGGATCTGGATCTTCGCGCCCTCTTCCAGCAGCAGGATGAACTCAGCGGTTTTCAGCAGTCCCTGCTTGCCCCACACGGTCGAACCGCCGTTGGCTTCCAGGATCGCGGTCGCATGCGTGTTCTTCGCGATCTCGTCGAGGATGAAGTCGACCTCCGGCTGGCGGCGGTCGATGTAGATCGGGATTTCGCGGATCAGCTGGAAGCGCTGCACCGGCACGTAGCGGATCGGCAGCGTGCGATGGGTCTGCGCCCAGGCGCCCAGCGCCGGCGAGTGCACGTGCGAGATGGTGGTCACGTCCGGATGGGTGCGGAACAGTTTCAGGTAGCGCCCGGCGCCGGCGCCGCCATTGCCGGCGTGGACGGTGCCGTCCAGGCCGGCCACGGTGGCCACCAGCGGCTCGCCTTTGCGGAACGGGCCCGGGTCGTTGACGATCACGACCAGGTCTTCGCCCGGCACGCGCTCGACGAAGCCGACGGTGCCGAAGGCGGTCAGGCTGCCGGTCTCGCGCAGGGCGCTGAAGGCCAGCTGGGCATCCTTGCGGGTCTGTTCGACGAAGGCCAGGACCTTCTCGTTCAGGCGGGTGGCGGTGTCGGGTTTGACTGCTTCTGCGGTGTCGCTCATGAATGGTGCTCCGATGGTTGGTGGACTGATGGCTACTGTCTTGCAAACGGTGTGCCAGCCTTGGCCCGCCTGCCGCGCCGGGTGCATGCGCGGCTGCCAGCAGGCCATGGGGGCAAGTGTTGGCTGGCCAGCAGCGTCGCCTGGCGCTGCTGCTGCGCCCTCAACAGGCGCGCCTAGAAGTGATAGGTGTACGAGGCGCCCGCCCTGCGGCCAGGGGCCCAATAGATCACGTCGCCGTTGGTGGTCCCCGGCACGAAGGCCGTCAGCGTGTGGTTCTTGTAGACCTTGTCGGCGATGTTGTCGGCATACACCGTGAACACGTGGTGGCCGCCCGGCGCCGTGTAGATGATGCGCGCATTGGTCAGCGTGTAGCCGGGCTGGTTCAGCAGGTAGCGCGACGGCGTCTGCGGGTCGACATAGTAGAACTGCTTGCCGGTGTAGTGGGCGTCGGCGCCGATCACGATCTTGCCTCCGCCGGCCAGCGGGATCCGGTAGTCGGCGGCCAGCAGCGCGGTGACGTGGGGCGAGCGGACGAACTCGTTGCCGTTGCGGGTGCCGCCATTGTTCTGGATCTGGAAGCGGTCGAACTGGGTGCGCAGCAGGCCGACGCTGGCCTGCAGGTGCAGTGCGTCGGTCGGGCGCGCCTCGAGTTCGAGTTCGGCGCCGGCCACGTGCGCGCGCTCCACGTTCTGCAGGTAGTTCACGGTCTGGGTCGGATCGCCGTTGAAGATGCCGGTGATGTTGACCTGCACGTTGCGGTAATCGTAGTAGAACAGGTTGGCGTTCAGGTTCAGGCGCCTGCCCAGCCATTCCGACTTCAGGCCCAGCTCGAGCGAGTCGAGTTCCTCCGGCTCCACAGTGTTCAGGGCGCGCACATCGGTGGCGCTGGTGTTGTAGCCCCCGGACTTGATGCCGTGCGCGTACTTGAGGTAGACGCGCTTGTTGTCGTCGATCTTGTACTGCGGGGTGAAGTCGTAGGTCCAGGCGCGCCAGGTGGTCGACGGGTTCGAGCTGAAGTTGTTGCGCGCGACGGCGGGCGCCGCGTAGTTGCCGCCGATGACGCTGTTCCACCAGTCGTCGGCGCTGCCGAAGGCCACCGAACCGGAAGCGGCCTGCACCCGGCGCAGGTCGAGGTCCTTGGTCTCGGTGGTCCAGCGCACACCAAACGTGGCCAGCAGCCGGTCGGTGAAGTCGACGGTGGCGCTGCCGAACACGGCGAAGCTGCGCGTCTTGTGCTTGTAGACCGTGTTGTTGTAGCCGACCGGCTGGGTGCTGCCGGCCAGGCCGGCGGCCTGCGCCTCGGGCAGGCGCGCCACCGCCGCATCCGAGTCGATGGTCTCCCGGAAGTAATGCAGGCCGCCGACCCAGTCGACCCGGTCCGCCTTGGGCGAGGCCAGGCGCAGCTCCTGCGAGAACTGGCGGCTGCGCGCCTGGGTGCGGCCGCGGCTGATCTCGAGCGGCGTGTTGTCCGAATCGCCCAGGTTGTCGGACTCGAAGTCCTCGTAGCCGGTCACCGAGGTCAGCGCGTAGTCGCCGAAGCCGTGGTCCAGGGTCAGGTTGGCGCCGCGCTGCTCGATGTTCTGGACCGAGGGTGCGTTGGTGCTGACATCCTTCGGATTCGCGCTGGGGAAGTAGCCGTTCCGGTACAAGCCGTTGGCCGCGTAGCTGCCCGTCGTGGTGGTCGCGCCGTCGACCTGGTAGTCGCGGTAGTGCAGCGACAGGTTGGCGGTGAAGTCGCGATTGATCTTCGCGCGCAGCTGGCCGCGCACCGCATTGTCATTGAGCTCTCCGTCCTTGCTGCCCTTGAACAGGTTGTTGAAGTTGCCTTCGCGCTGCTCTTCCGAGTGGAAGGACAGGCGCCCGGCCAGGACGTCGCCGGCGATGCTGCCGCCCAGCGCGCCTTGCAGCAGGACGGTTTCATTGCTGCTGTAGTCGGCCTTGAAATAGCCGTCCGTGTAGTCGGTCGGCTTGCGCGACACCACGTTGATGGCGCCGCCGGTGGTGTTCTTGCCCCACAGCGTACCCTGCGGGCCGCGCAGCACTTCGACGCGCTCGAGGTCGAACAGCGGGAAGCCGGTGGCGCTCGAGTTGCTGATATAGACGTCGTCGCGGTAGAAGCCCACCGGGTTCGGGAAATCGAGCTGCTGCTGGCCGGCGCCGACCCCGCGGATCCACCAGCGCGGGCGGCTGTGCTGCTGGGTGCCGGCCGAGGCGTTCGGCACATAGTTGAGGATCTCGCTGGCCGAGCGGCCCACGCCTTCGGCCAGCAGCTCCGCCCCGCCCAGCACGCTGATCGCGCTCGGCACGTCCTGGGCGCGTCCTTCGCGCTTTTGCGCGGTCACGGTGACGGTCTGCAGCACGACACCGGCGCCCGCTCCCGCGGGTTCGGGCGCCGCTTCGAATGCGCCGCTATCCGCGGTCCCCGCCCCGGCATCCGCAGGCGCGGCTTCCGCGGCCGGGGCGTCGGCCGGACCGGCATGCGCCATGCCGGCCATGGCGCCGGAGCCGAGCGCCACGGCGAAGGCGGCGCGCAAGGCACGCACCAGCAGGGTTTGAGGGAAGACGGCGGCTTGCCCGGCCTGGGCGGAGGAGTTCGAACTGCGCATATGCATCCTTATTGGAAACGGTGATTGGATGCTTTCTTTCTTCGCAAGCTCCGTGCCGGGGAAAAGCAGCCCGGACCGGGGCTTTTTGTGCTGATTTGCTAGCAATTCAGGAGCGGTTGTTGGAATTGGTGCAGTGCAGCGCAAGCCGGCTGCCGCGCGAGGAACAGCGCACAAGGGACAGCGTCGACACGGTGACCGCACAAAAAAAATTCTTCACAGATGAGCAGGACGAAATGCGGCATTCAGGGTCAGGTCTGTCATTCGGACATGGACGCACAATCCTTGCGAAATCTCAAAACGGCTTTAAGTATGCTGAGACTCTTTTCCTCTTTCCGACCTTGTCCGTGATGCGCGGGTTTCGGTGATCAATGTGAGCCGAGCATTGACGAGTTTGGGATAAACAAACCAGCATTTGAAGATAGAGCAAAGGTGTTCCATCGGTGTCCGAATGACAGACCTGACCCTGAATGGCCAACAAAAAAACCCGGCCGGATTGCTCCGGCCGGGTCGCAGGCTGCGTCGGCAGCGGTGCTTAGCCGACGGCGCGCAGCAGTTGTTGGCCGCCATGCCCGCGTACCAGCGGCAGCACTTCCTCGCCCACCCGGTAGGCTTCCTCCAGGTGCGGCGTGCTGGCCAGGATGAAGGCGTCGGCGCCGAGTTGCACCAGCTGGTCCAGCCGCTCGGCGACCTGCTGGTAGCTGCCGACGATGCCCTGGGTCTGGCCGCCGCGCAGCAGGTTGAAGCCGGACCAGATGTTCGGCTCGACGATCAGGTCCTTGTAGCTGCTGAGTGTCGTCGGGCGGTTGCCGCGCTGGCGCGCCGCGCCCACCGAGTCGCTGCCGTCCACGCCCAGGAACTGGTCGAGCGTGGCCTTGTCCACGTTCGCGAAGCCCTTGGCGACTTCCGCCCACGCCTCTTCCTCGGTCGGACGCGCCACGATGTCGACCCGCACCGCGCACTTGATCTTGCGGCCCAGGCGCTCGGTCCTCTCCTTGACCCGCGCGAATTTCTCGCGCAGCTGCTCGAACGGCTCGAGCCAGGTGAGGTAGTAGTCGGCATGTTTCGACGCCGACGCCAGCGCCGCGTCGGAAGAACCTGAGAAGTAGATCTCCGGGAAGTCCTGCTCCGACAGCGGATGCGCCAGGCCCGCGTCCTCGACCTGGTAGAACTTGCCCTGGTAGGAGAACGGTCCGCCGCGCCAGACGCCGCGCACGACATCGAGGAACTCGGTGGTGCGGGTGTAGCGGTCGTCGTGGCCGGCCGGATCGCCCCACCACAGCTGCGCCGGCCCGCCGCCGCCGGTGATCACGTTGTACAAGGCCCTGCCGCCGGTGGCGCGTTGCAGGCTGGCGGTCATGCGCGCCGCCACCACCGGGTTCAGGAAGCCCGGCTGGAACGGGATCATGAAGCGGAAGCTGCTGGTCTCGCGCGCCAGCAGCGAGGAGATCACCCACGGTTCGTCGGTCATCGGGAAGGACGGGATCAGGCCGCCCTGGAAGCCGGAGATCTCGGCCGCATGGGCGATCTCGGCGATATAGTCGATGTAGCTGAAACCGCCCCTGCCGCCGGCAAGGCTGGCCTCGCGCAGGTTGTCGTTGCCGGGGAACCAGTCGCCGCGATGCGGCGCGCGGCTGCGGTGCGAACTCGGTTCGCCATGGGTGGGAATGCGCCAGAAGATATCGATGGTCATGGTGGTTGTCCGTTGGATGGATGCGGGGATCGGTCAGGCCGCCTGGCGGTCCTGGTTCAGCCGGGCGCGCAGGCGCGGCAGCACGTGCTCGCCGAAGCGGTAGGCTTCTTCCAGGTGCGGCGTGGCGCCGAGCACGAAGCTGGAGATGCCGGCTTCGGCATACTCGGCCAGGCGCTGCTCGACCTGCCCGTAGCTGCCCACCAGCGCGCCGCGGGCGCCGGTACGGCGGGTGGCGAAGTCCTCCCAGAACTGGCTGTCGGCGAAGCCGGCCGGATCCTCGGCGCCGCGTCCCGTCTGCGCCCAGTAGGTCTCGGCGTCGCGCACGGCTTCTTCCGCGCTCTCGCGCGCCAGCACGTCGATGCGCAGGCCGATCGAAAGCGGGCGTCCCTGCTCCGCCGCCAGCGCCTGCAGGCGCGCGATGGCCGGGCGCAACTGCTCGAGCGGCGCGGCGTCGAGCACGTGGACGTCGGCCTGGCGCGCCGACAGGGCGAAGGCCGCCTCGGAGTCACCGCCCAGGTACACCGGCGGCAGCGGATTGCCCGCCAGCGGGCCGCGGAAGCCGCCGCCCTGCACTTCGAAGAAGCGGCCCTTGAAGTCGAACGGCGCACCCGTCTGCACGCCGCGCGCGACGGTCACGAGCTCGTCGATGCGCGCCAGCACATCCCCGTCGTCGACGTTGTCGGCATGGCGGCGGCGGGTCGCGGCGTCCGGTCCCTGGCCGATCTGCCAGGCGAAGCGCCCGCCGCTGGCGCGCTGGAAGCTGACCGCGTTCTTGGCCGCGTACACCGCGGAACCCCAGGACGCATCGAAGCCTGCGATCAGCCTGACGCGGCGGGTGCCGCGCGCCAGGTAGGCGGCGGCGATCCACGACTCGTCGCCTTCGAGGTCGTGCTGCACCAGCACGCCGTCGAAACCGGTGAGGTCGGCGGCGCGCGCCACCTGGTGCAGGTAGTCGAAGTAGTTGAAGCGGTCGCCGCGCGGATCGCTCACGCCTTCGGTGAAGGGAACATGGCCGGGCGTGGTGCGTTCGCCGCGGCGGGTCGACTCGGCGTTTCCGTAGCGGCCGTCGCCGCTGGTCGGCAGTTGCCAGATGAATTCAGTAGTCATGCAGGATCCTCTTGTGATGGTGGCGCCATGGCGATCTGCGGCAGGCTGGCTTTAGCCGAGCAGGATGCGTGCCAAGCGCCTGGAGGACCGGACTGCTGCCAAAGCAGCACAAGGGACGCCGCCGCTGGCTGCAAAGCGACAGCCTGCTGCGCGCCGCACAGCATGGACCGCAGGGCAGCCCGCCAGGACGGGTTCCGAATATGCTTCCTCGGGATGCTTCGTTCACCCGGTGCGAACCCGGCGCTATAATCGAAGAACCTGCCGGAGGAGCCACCACCTTGCCTGCACCACTGAACGACACCGCACTCGACCAACTGTTCCGCAACGCCCGCACCTACAGCCGCTTCCTGCCGCGCGACGTCGACGATGCGACCATCACCGCCCTGTACGACCTGCTGAAGTGGGGACCGACCGCCTTCAACGCGCAGCCGGCGCGCTACGTCATCCTGCGCTCGCCTGAAGCGAAACAGCGGCTCGCCCCCGCCCTGTCGTCAGGCAACCGCGACAAGACGCTGGCTGCGCCGGCCGTGGTCATCGTCGCGCACGACTCGAGCTTCCACGAGCATCTGCCGGAACAGTTCCCGGCCTATGACGCCAAGGCGCTGTTCGACGCCAATCCCGCCCTGCTCGACGCGACCGCTCAGCGCAACGGTTCGCTGCAGGGCGGCTACCTGATCCTGGCGGCGCGTGCGCTCGGCCTCGACGCCGGCCCGATGTCCGGCTTCGATGCGGCCGCTGTCCACAAGGAGTTCTTCCCTGACGGGCGCTATCGCGTCAACTTCCTGGTCAACCTCGGCTACGGAGACCCGGAATCGCTCCACCCGCGCAATCCGCGCCTGAACTTCGAGCAGGCCGTCAGCGTGCTCTGAGCGCGTCAGGGTGCGGGAGTCCAGCCGCCGCCGAGCGCGCGGTACAGGTCGACGTGCGCCGCCAGCAGGCTGGCGCGCAACTGCAGCACGCCGAGGTCGGCGTCGAAGGCAGTGCGCTGGGCGTCCAGCTCTTCGAGATACGAGGCGTAGCCGTTCGCATAGCGGTTATGCGCCACCCGCAGCACCTCGCCGGCGGCCACCGTCGGCTTCGACCAGCTGGCGGGTCAGGGTGTCGATCCCGGCCAGCGCATTCTCGGTTTCCGAGAACGCGCCGCGCACCACATTCTCGTAGGTGAACACGGCGCGGTCGCGTACCGTGGCGGCGATCCCGGCCTGGGCCCGCAGGCAGCCCCCGTCGAGCATCGGCGCCAGCGCGCTGCCGCCGATGCTCCACAATTCCACAGGTGAACGCAGCAGGCGCGCCAGGCTGGCGTCGCTGGCCGCCACGGCGCGCCCGGCCTGGGCGATGCCGGGCCGGCGGCGCAGCAGTTCGGATGGCAGGCCGGGGGCCGTGTCGGGCATGTGCAGCGCCGCCAGGCCCGTACCGCGCGCCACCGGGCCGGGGCTGGCGCCCGCCAGCAGATTGAGCGCCTGTTCCTGCTGGGCGATCGCCCGCTCCAGCTGCGGAATGGCGCCGGCCGTGGCGCGCAGCTCGGCCTCGGCCTGCGCCATCTCGAGCTGGGAGCCATAGCCGACCTCGAACTGGTGGCGCGCCAGCGCGAACGAACGCTCGCGCGAGGCCAGGGTTGCTTTCGCCAAGGCCAGCTGGGCGTGCAGCCCGAGCAGGTTCAGGTAGCCCGAGGCGGTGTTCGCCGCCACCGCCAGCGCGGCGGCGTCCAGCGCGGCTTCCTGCGTCAACTCGTCGATGCTCGGCATCGATGCTGAGACGTGCCGGGATGCGCTGGGCGATCTTGACGAAGTTGCCGGGGGCATTGTCGGGCGCGAGCGCGGCGAACTCGGAACCGGCCCAGCTGCGCATGTCCGTGGAGCAATTGAATAGCCTCTTTGATCACATGCAAAAATTTTGCGTTGTAACTGGCCAAACGGATATTGCTCTACCTATTCTGCCTGCCTAGAATCAAGTTATTCCTTACGGAAATTATTTTCATCGGCACGCAATCCAGAGTCCCCTCCATGTTGAAAGCACGCCCATCTGTCCGTTCCCTGTTCGCCGCCGTCATCGTTTCCCTGGGCATGTTGCCAGGGGTCGCGATCCAGCAGGAATTGCAACTTGACTACAGGATGAACGAGCGCATCGTCCAGGTGCCGGCGGGCTCCCAAGGACAGGCGATGCTGGAGACGACCGTCTTCCAGCCGAACGGTTCCGGCCCCTTCCCGCTCATCATCATCAACCACGGCAAGGACTCGGGCCGCCCCAGCCTGCAGCAGCGCGACCGCTTCTATCACATGGCCACCGCCTTCGTGAAGCGCGGCTACGCGGTGATGGTGCCGATGCGCCAGGGCTTCGCCAATTCGACCGGCCGCTACCGCGACCACGGCTGCGACATGACCGCCAACGGCTACAGCCAGGCCGAGGACATCCGCGCCACGCTGGCCTATGCGCACCAGCAGAGCTGGATCGACAAGGAGCACATCGTGGTCGCCGGCCAGTCCTACGGCGGCCTGGCCACGATCGCGCTCGGCACCCAGGACCTGCCCGGCGTGCGCGGCCTGATCAACTTCGCCGGCGGCCTGCGCGACGACAGCGACCGCTGCGCATGGCGCTCGCAGCTGGTGTCGGCCTTCGCCGAATACGGCACCAGGAACAAGCTGCCGAGCCTGTGGATGTATGGCCAGAACGATTCGCTGTTCGGCCCCGAGCTGGCGCAGCGCATGCACGCCGCCTTCGAGCAGGCCGGCGGGCGCGCGCGCCTGGTCGAATTCGCCCCCTTCAAGCGCGACGCGCACGGCATGCTGGCCAGCCGCGACGGCGAAAAGGTGTGGCTGGCCGACACCGAGAAATTCCTGAACGAGATCGGGATGCCGACCAGGGTGCTGTTCGAGGTGCCGGCCCCGCCCAGCCCCGCCAAGACCGGGTATGCGAAGGTGGACGACGTCGACGCCGTACCCTTCCTGTCGGAGAACGGCAAGCGCGCCTATGGCGACTACCTGACCAAGATGACCCCGCGCGCCTTCGCGGTGTCGCCGAGCGGCGCCTGGACCTGGGCCGAGGAAGGCGAAGACCCGGGCGGCCGCGCGCTGGCCACCTGCACGGCCAAGAGCACCGAGCCGTGCACCCTGTACTCGGTCGACGACTATGTGGTCTGGAACGGCGAACGCATCGACCAGGCCGAGAAGATCCGCGCAACCGCCTCGGCCACGCCGGCGCCGGCGGCGCCGGCCAGCTCCGCGCCGACCACCTCGGTGGGTAGCACCCGCTGATGATCCCTCCCCGGCCGCCAGCGGCGGCCGGGGCGCAGCCCGTGTCAAGCCTGGCGCGCACTGTTTCCGTGCGTGAAAACCGCTGTCGCATCGCCGTCCGACCCAGCGCAAACCGGCCTGTCCCGGCAACTCCGACAATGTGCCTGATGCCATTGATTGGAGAAGGAAGATGTTGCGCGTTTCTCACACGTGCGCCGCCGCCCTGCTCGCGCTTGCCGCGCTGGGCCTGCCTGTCGGCGCCGCCAATAACGATCCTGTGATCCTGGTGCACGGCTTCCTCGGCTTCGGTCCGGACGAGTTCGAGCGCAGCGGCTTCAGCTACTGGGGCGGCTACGGCGACATCGCCGCCCACATGCGCGTCTACCGCGGGCCGCGCACGGTGTACGCGGCGGGCGTCGGCCCGATCAACTCGAACTGGGACCGCGCCGCCGACCTGTACGCCCAGATCAAGGGCGGCTGCGTCGACTATGGCGCGGCCCACGTGCGGCGCCAGGGCATCCCCGGCCAGCTGCAGAAGCCGCCCGGCAAGTGCTGGGCCGCCGACCCGGCGAACAACCCGCACGGCTATCCGCTGGCGCTCTATCCCGCATGGGACGCGCGCCACCCGATCCACCTGATCGGCCACAGCCAGGGCGGCACCACGATCCGCGCCCTGGTGGAATTGCTGGAACACGGCTCGCCCGAGGACGAAGGCGGCGCTGAGCTGTACGGCGGCGGGAAGGCCGGCTGGGTGCGCAGCGTGACGACCATCTCGGCCCCGCACAACGGCACCACCCTGAGCGACGCCGTGCTTGCGGTCCTGCCCAGCCTGCGCCTGCCGCTGCGCGAGCTATTCGGCAACCGCGCCGCCCGCTGGGAGCTGGCGCCCGATGGCGCGCGCGAATTCAACCGCTGGGCGCGCACCTCCCCGCATGTCTATTATTATTCGGTGGGCACGCTGGCGACCGAGGCCGGCAGCTGGTGCTGCAACGGCACCGACCGCGTGATCGCGCCGATCCAGACCACGTCCCACCAGTATCCGCGCGCGGACATGATCCCCTACTTCAAGTCCTTCGCCGGCGAATGGATCGTGCCGTCCCTGCTGCAGAACGGGATCGGCGGCTACACCCAGCATGCGCCGGGACGGGTGCGGATCGACAGCGACTGGTTTCCGAACGACGGCGTGGTCAACACGGTGAGCATGCGCGCGCCCGCGGGCCACCCGGCGCGCGACTACGACGGCAGCTCGCTGCGCGGGACCTGGAATTTCCTCGGGAATTATCCGGGCTACGACCACTTCGACATCCTGAACTGGCCGAACCGGGGGCCGTCGGCCGATCCGCTGTACGAGCGGATCAGCGACATCATCTTCGGGTTGTAACTGTTCAACGCAACGGCGTACCGACGTGCGGCGCCGTCAGTGCACGCTGCGCAGGCTGCGCGCCAGGTCCGACAGGCGGTAGGGCTTGCTGACGAAGGCGAATTCGCCGAGCCGGTTGCGGTCCAGCTTGAGGGCCGGCTGCGGATAGCCGGAAGCCAGCATCACCTTGATGTGCGGGTAGTTCTCGCGCGTGTAGGCGGCCAGTTCGATGCCGTTGATCCCGTTCGGCATGACCACGTCGGTGAACAGGATGTCGACGTCGCGGCTGGCCAGCACCTTCATCGCCTCCTGGGCGCTGGCGGCGGTCATGACGTCGTAGCCCATGCTCATGAACAGCGCCGAGGCGACGTCCAGCAGGTCGGGTTCGTCCTCGACGATCAGCACCGCCTCGGTCTGGACCGGATGGAAGTCGTGGTCGTGCGCGGCGACCGCCGGCAGGTAGATCGAGATCGCGGTGCCCTCGCCTTCCCCGCTGCGGATCGTGACTTCGCCGCCCGACTGCTTGATGAAGCCATACACCTGCGACAGCCCCAGCCCGGTGCCCTTGCCGACTTCCTTGGTGGTGAAGAACGGCTCGAAGGCGCGCGCCGCGACGTCCGGCGGCATGCCGGTGCCGCTGTCGGTCACGGTCATGCACACGTACTCGCCCGGCGGCGCGGTGCCGGCGTCGCCGGCGGCCAGTTTTACGTTGGCGGTCGAGACTTCGATGCGGCCGCCGTCGGGCATGGCGTCGCGCGCGTTGACCACCAGGTTCAGCAGCGCCGACTCGAAGCGCGCCGCGTCGATCACCGTGTTGCGCACCTGCGGATCGAGCCTGAGCTCGAACCGGATCGCCGTGTTGACCGCGCGCCGCAGCACCGACTCGAAACCGCTGATCAGGCGGTTGACGTTGCGGGTCTCGGGCTGCAGCGGCTGCTGGCGCGCGAACGCCAGCAGCTGCTGGGTCAGGGTGGCGCCGCGGTCGATCGCGCGCCGCATGCTGTCGATCGTCTTGGCGTCGGTCCCGCCCGGGCGGCTCATGTTCAGCACTTCCAGGCCGCTGGCCAGCACCGACAGCAGGTTGTTGAAGTCGTGCGCGATGCCGCCGGTCAGCTGGCCGATCGATTCCATCTTCTGCGCCTGGAACAGCGCCGCCTGCGTCTTCGCCAGTTCGTCGGCCGCCGCCTTCTTCTCGGTCAGGTCGCGCGTGATCTTGGCAAAGCCGAGCAGCTCGCCGTCATCGCCGCGGATCGCGTCGATGATGACGTGGGCCCAGAAGCGGGTGCCGTCCTTGCGCATGCGCCAGCCTTCGGCCTCGTAGCGGCCGACGACGCCCGCGGTGCCGAGCGCGCGCGCCGGCACGCCGGCCAGGCGGTCCTCGTCGGTGTAGAAGCGCGAGAAATGCTGGCCGACGATCTCGTCGTAGGTGTAGCCCTTGATGCGTTCGGCGCCCACGTTCCAGTTCGACACCACGCCTTCCGGCGACAGCATGTAGATCGCGTAGTCGGTCACGCCCTGCACCAGCAGGCGGAAGCGCTGCTCGCTGTCGCGCAGCGCATCCTCGGCCAGCTTGCGCTGGGTGACGTCGCGCGTGATCTTGGCGTAGCCCAGCAGCGTGCGGTGCTCGTCGTAGATCGGATCGATGACGACGTGGGCCCAGAAGCGGGTGCCGTCCTTGCGCACCCGCCAGCCTTCGGCCTCGAACTTGCCCTGCTCGAGGGCCTCGGCCAGCGCGCGCGCCGGCAGGCCGCTGGCCTGGTCTTCGGGAGTGTAGAAGCGCGAGAAGTGCTGGTGCAGGATCTCCTGTTCGACATAGCCCTTGAAGCGCTGGGCGCCCGCATTCCAGCTGTTGACGTAGCCCTGCGGGTCGAGCATGTAGATCGCGTAATCGCTGATGCCAGCGATCAGATACTGAAACCGCAGTTCGCCGGTCAGTTCCTGCCTTGCTGGTAAAGAAGAGTCCATGGGCCTTGCGCTTCCTGAAATACTGGGGGGCCAAAAAATCATCCTATCATACATCTGCCCAGCAATAAGACCCCGCCCTGTTGAGCCAGGCCGGCGCCTCGGCTGTTGTGAAAATGGCAGGGTGTGAATTGCCGGGTGGCGTTTCCGTTACAATACTTGCCTGTTATTTCGCGTCTCACCAAGAGCACATGACCCAGGCCCAACCCGCCGACCTCGACCTCTCCTCCTGCGATCGCGAGCCGATCCGCACGCCCGGCAGCATCCAGCCGCATGGCTTCATGCTGACCCTGTCGCCCGCGCTCGAGGTGCTGCAGGCCAGCGCCAACCTGGAAGACTGGACCGGCTGCGCCGTGGCCCAGGTGCTGGGCCGGCCGCTGGCGAGCGTCCTGGGCGCGGCCGCGCATGCGCGCCTGGCGCCGGAACTGGGCGGCGGCGCGCTGGGATCGCGCCCGCTCTACCTGGGCACCGTGACCCTGGAAAACGGCCGCCATTTCGACGTCCTCGGCCACGCCTGGGACAAGCTGGTCATCGCCGAGTTCGAGCGGGTCGACCGTCCGCAGCCGGCCGACTTCCGCCACCTGTACCCCTTGATCAGCGACTTCCTGGCCAAGGTCAATGAGCATGCCTCGATCCCGGCCCTGACCGACGTGGCGGCGCGCCACGTGCGCGCGGTCACCGGCTTCGGCCGCGTGATGATCTACCAGTTCGACCCGGACGGCCACGGCCGCGTGGTGGCCGAATCGAAGGCCGAAGGCTACCACTCCTACCTCGGCCAGTCGTTCCCGGCCAGCGACATCCCGGCCCAGGCGCGCGAACTGTACACGCTGTCGCCGATCCGCCTGATCCAGGACGCGAACTACCACCCTTCCGCGCTGGTGCCGCCGCGCAATCCCGCGACCGGCGCCGCCAACGACCTGTCGTTCGCCGCCCTGCGCAGCGTCTCGCCGGTGCACCTGCAATACATGCGCAACATGGGCACCCTGGCCTCGATGTCGGTGTCGCTGGTCGTCAAGGGCAAGCTGTGGGGCCTGGTCTCCTGCCATAACGCCACGCCCTGCCCGGTGCCGGTCGAGAAGCGCACCGCCTGCGAGCAGCTGGGCCAGATCCTGGCGCTGTGCATCGAGTCGCGCGAGGACGCGCGCGAACTGCAGTTCCGCCTCGAGGTGCGGCGCGTGATGGTCGAATTGCTCGGCCACCTGACCAAGGGCAGCGACTTCCTGGAAAACATGAGCGGCGTGTTCCCCGAGCTGCTGCGCTTCGCGCGCGCGGGCGGGGTCGCGATCGTCGCCGACGACCGCATCCTCGGCTACGGCGACACGCCCGACGAGCAGGCGATCCGCGACCTCTCCACCTGGCTCGCGGTGCAGGGCCACACCGAGGTATTCCACACCAGCCACCTGGCGTCCTTGTATCCGCCGGCGCGCGACCTGGTCCGCAACGCCAGCGGCCTGCTGGCGCTGCCGATCTCGCGCATCCACAAGCACTACCTGCTGTGGTTCCGCCCGGAGCTGGTGCGGACCGTCGAGTGGGCCGGCAACCCGTACGAAAAGCAGGCGTCGCCGGACGCGCCGACGCAGCTGTCGCCGCGCCAGAGCTTCGCCGCCTGGCGCGAGACCATCCACGGCCACAGCCTGCCCTGGCACAGCGCCGAGATCGAGCTGACGACCGAGTTCCGCAGCGCCCTGCTGGGCATCGCCCTCGAGCGCGCCGAGCAGATGGCCGAACTGGCCGAGGAGCTGGGACGCGCCAACAAGGAACTGGAAGCCTTCTCGTACTCGGTCTCGCACGACCTGCGCGCGCCGCTGCGCCATATCGTCGGCTTTTCCGACCTCCTGCTCGAGTCGGACGGCGCCGAGGACGCCGGCCGCCGCCAGCGCTTCCTGAAGAACATCAAGGAATCGGCGCGCCTGGCCGGCAAGCTGGTCGACGACCTGCTGTCGTTCTCGCAGATGGGCCGCGCGGCCCTGCGCCCGACCACGGTCGACATGGCCGAACTGGTCTCGGCCTGCATCGACAAGCTGGCCATCGACATGCGCGACCGCAACGTGGACTGGCACATCGACGCCCTGCCCACGGTCCATGCCGATCCCAGCTTCCTGCACCTGGCGGTGTACAACCTGCTGTCGAACGCGGTCAAGTTCACCAGCCAGCGCGACCCGGCCGTGATCCGCATCACCTTCGAGGACACCGGCACCGACACCGTGTTCCACGTGGCCGACAACGGCGCCGGCTTCAACATGGACTACGTGCACAAGCTGTTCGGCGTGTTCCAGCGCCTGCACCGGATGGAAGACTTCCAGGGCACCGGCATCGGCCTGGCCAACGTGCGCCGCATCGTCGAGCGCCACAACGGCCGCGCCTGGGCCGACTCCGTCCAGGGCGAAGGCGCGACCTTCTCCTTCAGTATCCCGAAACAACTCCCAACCCCTTAAGGCCGCATCATGCTCAAGCCCATCCTGCTGGTGGAAGACAACCCGAACGACCTCGAGCTGACCCTCATCGCGCTGGCGAAAAGCCAGCTCGCGAACGAGGTTGTCGTGGTGCGCGACGGCGCCGAGGCGCTCGACTACCTGCACCGCCGCGGCGAGTATGCCAGGCGCGCGGTCGGCAACCCGGCCGTGATCCTGCTCGACCTGAAGCTGCCCAAGGTCGACGGCCTGGAGGTGCTCAAGGAAATCCGCCAGACCGAGAGCCTGAAGCCGGTCCCGGTCGTCATGCTGACCTCGTCGAAGGAAGAACAGGACCTGATCCGCAGCTACGAACTCGGGGTGAACGCCTATGTGGTCAAGCCCGTGGATTTCACCGAATTCGTGCGCGCGATCTCCGACCTCGGCATCTTCTGGGCGGTGCTGAACGAACCGCCGCCAGGCTCGCGCCGCTACGTCAAGCCCAGCTGAGCCTGGGAAGCCGCCCGCCCCGGCGCCCGGCGGGTGCGCCGCAGCAGGTGGCGGATGCGCGCGCTGAGCGCATCCGGGTGGTAGGGTTTCTGCAGCAGGTGGACCGAGGCGTCCAGCTTGCCCTCGTGCGCCAGCACGCCTTCCGCATAGCCCGAGGTGTACAGGATCTGGCACTCGGGCAGGCGCTCGCGCACGATCTCGCCCAGCTGCAGGCTGCTGACCGGTCCCGGCATGATCACGTCGGTGAACACCAGGTCGACATGGCGGCCGCCCTCGATGATCTCGGCCGCCCCCGACGCATCGGCCGCTTCCAGCACCTCGTAGCCGAGCGCCGACAGGATGCCGCAGGTCGACGAGCGCACCTCGTCCTCGTCCTCGACCACCAGGATGGTCTCCAGGCCGCCGCTGAGCGGCATGGGCTGCAGCGGCTCGGCGACGCTCGGCGCGGCCTCGCAGCGCGGCAGGTAGATGCGGACGCTGGTGCCGCGCCCGACCTCGCTGCTCAGCAGGATCTCGCCGCCGGACTGCTTGACGAAGCCATAGGCCATCGACAGGCCCAGGCCGGTGCCCTGCCCGGTCGGCTTGGTGGTGAAGAAGGGCTCGAAGGCGCGCAGCACGACCTCGGGCGGCATGCCCTTGCCGGTGTCGGCCACCTCGATCAGCACATAGTCGCCTTGCGAGACCTCGGGCGGCAGCGCGCTGCCGGCGCCGGCGTTCCGCGCGCTGATCGTGAGGGTGCCGCCGCCGGCCATGGCGTCGCGCGCGTTGATGGCCAGGTTCAGCAGCACGTTGTTGAGCTGGTTCGGATCGACCATGGTGCGGCCCAGGCCCGGCTCGATCTCGGTGACGATGCGCGCGCTCGGTCCGAGCACGCGCCGCATCATGTCGTCCATCTCGCGCAGCAGGTGGCCGAGGTCGATGACCACCGACTGCAGCGGCTGGCGGCGCGCGAACGCGAGCAGGTGCGAGGCCAGCTTGGCGCCGCGCTCGACGCCCGCCAGCGCCATCTCGACGCGGATGCGCGCGGCGTCGTGCAGGCCGCCGACCAGCTTGAGCAGCTGGAGGTTGCCGCCGATGATCTGGAGGACGTTGTTGAAGTCGTGCGCCACGCCGCCGGTCAGCTGGCCGATCGCTTCCATCTTCTGCGCCTGGTGCAGCGCCGACTGGCTCGCGGCCAGCTGTTCCTGGCTCAGGCGCAGCGAGGCGAAGGCCGCGTCGCGCTGGCGCCGCGCGACGCAGGCGCCGCTGTGGTAGCGCACCCGCGCCACCAGTTCGCGCGGGTCGGGCCACTTGACCAGGTAGTCGTTGGCGCCCACGGCGAAGGCCTTGGCCTTGATGTCGGGATCGTCTTCGGAAGACAGCAGGATGACCGGCACGTCCGCGGTCTCGGGATGGGCGCGCAGCAGCGCGGTGACCTCGAAGCCGTCGAGGTCGGGCATGCGCAGGTCGACCAGCACCACGGTCGCCTTCACCGCGCGCGCCACCTCGACCGCACGGGGGGCGCTCGATTCATAGCACAGCGTGTGGCCGGTACAGCCTTGCAAGCCATGGGCGATGATGTCCTGGGCAAAGGACTCATCGTCGATCAACAGCACGGAACAAGCGGTGGAGTCGTCTTCGATCATTGCAACGGCGTCGCTTTCAGGGCTGGTCCCACCAAGGGTATTGCAAAAAGGTAAGCATTAATTCTACACCATGCATTTGTAAAATGTGTCGGGAATAATGTTTCCGTGCTATGTATTGACGACATGCTCTTGCAAGGTCCGTCTACGGCGCCATATGGGATACATGCCGTCATTCGCAGGAGCAATCGTGTCCGAGGAGGAAACCTGTCCGCTGTGCGGGCGCGTTCTGGGAACGGTGAACATCGACCGCCATCACCTGATTCCGAAAACCTACAAAGGCAAGGAACAGTTCCCGATCCACAAGATTTGCCACCGCAAGATCCACTCGACATTGTCGGAGCGCGAGTTGCATCATTCATACCATACCTGGGAAGCCTTGCGCGCGCACGAGGACATCCAGGCCTTCATCGCCTGGGTGGCGAACAAGCCGCCGGGCTTCCATACCCGCACCTTCACCTCGAACAGCAAGAAACAGCGGCGCTAGGACTGGCTCTCGAGCGCCGGCGGTGCTACAACTATGCTTCGTGCACTGCCGCCACGTGGAGGGGCCATGAGCATCGACTGGAACCATTTCACTCCCTGGACTTCCCTGGCCGGAGGGCTGCTGATCGGCCTGGCGAGCGCCGCCTTCCTGCTGCTGAACGGGCGCATCGCGGGCATCAGCGGCATCCTCGGCGGCCTGCTGCGCCCGGTGCGCGGCGACACCGGCTGGCGCCTGGCCTTCATCGCCGGCATGCTGGCCGCGCCGCTCGGCTGGGCGCTGCTGGCGCCGCTGCCGGCGGCCGAGGTGGCGGCGAGCGTGCCGGCCCTGCTGCTGGCGGGCCTGCTGGTCGGCGTCGGCACCCGCTACGCCTCCGGCTGCACCAGCGGCCACGGGATCTGCGGCCTGGCGCGCCGCTCGCCGCGCTCGCTGGCCGCCACCGCCGCCTTCATGGCGACCGGCTTCGCCAGCGTGTTCCTGCTGCGCCACGTCGCCGGGCTGGCCGCGCCATGAGCCTGCTCACCGCCCTGCTGGCCGGACTGGTGTTCGGCGCCGGCCTGCTGCTGTCCGGCCTGGCCAATCCGGCCAAGGTGCTGGCCTTCCTCGACCTGGCGGGGGCCTGGGATCCGTCGCTCCTGTTCGTGATGGGCGGCGCCCTGCTGGTGGCCACGCCGGCCTACGCCTTCGTCGTGCGGCGCCGCCGCACCCTGCTGGGCGCAGCGCCGCAATTGCCGGCCTCCTCGGCCATCGACCGCCGCCTGGTGCTCGGCAGCGTGGTGTTCGGCGTGGGCTGGGGCCTGGCCGGCTATTGCCCGGGGCCGGCCCTGGTCTCGGTGGCGCTGGGCGGAATGAAACCGCTGCTGTTCTTCGGGGCCATGGTGGCGGGCATGGGCATCTACGAACTGCTGGAACGCAGGCGGCGCTGAGTTCCCCCTCTACAGGTTTCGCTTGACAGGCCCGGCGCCGGAATATGTCATCTTGGGCAAGTTCACCTGGAGCCGCCCCATGCAATTTGCCGATTACCTGCGCCACGACGCCACGTCCCTCGCCGCCCTCGTCGCCGAGGGCGCGGTCACCCCCGGCGAACTGCTGGAACTGGCGCTGGCGCGCAACGCCGACGTCCATGGCAGGGTCAACGCGGTCTGCCGGCTGATGGAGACCCAGGCCCGCGCCCGGCTGCGCGAGCCGCTGCATGGCCCGTTCGCGGGCGTGCCCTTCCTGCTGAAGGACATCCTGCAGGACTATGCCGGCCTGCCGACCTGCAGCGGCAGCCGTTCGATGCGCGGCTACATACCGCATGAGCATGCGGCCGTGGTGCGGCGCTACCTCGACGCCGGGCTGGTCGTGTTCGGCAAGACCAACCTGCCCGAGTTCGGCCTCAAGGCCGTGACCGATCCCGGGCTGTTCGGCCGCACCAGCAATCCCTGGAACCTCGCCCACACGCCGGGCGGCTCGAGCGGCGGCGCGGCCGCGGCGGTGGCGGCCGGCATCGTGCCGATGGCGGCCGGGAACGACGGCGGCGGCTCGATCCGCATCCCCGCGGCCTGCTGCGGCCTGTTCGGGCTGCGCCCGTCGCGCGGCCGGGTCTCGTCCGGGCCGCAGGCGGGCGAGATCTGGTTCGGCGCCAACAGCGAGGGCGTGCTGTCGCGCAGCGTGCGCGACACGGCGCGCGCGCTCGACGTGCTGCAGGGTCCCGAGCCGGGCGACCCGTTCGTGATCGCCCCGCCTTGCGCACCGTATGCGGAACTGGTGCGGCGCGAGCCGGGCCGGCTGCGCATCGGCTTCAGCGCCGTCTCGCCGATCGGCGCCGAAGTGCATCCGGAAGCGGTGAACGCGGTGCGCCATGCGGCGGCGCTGCTGGCCAGGCTGGGCCACGAGGTCGAGGAAGCCGCGCCCGGGATCGACGGCGCGGCGCTGGCGAAGAGCTACCTGCACGTCTATTTCGGCCAGGTGCCGGCGCTGGTCGCGCAAAACAGGGCGCGCGGCGCGGAAGGCGATGAGATCGAGCTGATGACGCGCCTGCTGGTGACGCTCGGACGGGCCATGGATGCGCCGGCGCTGACCGCCCAGCTGGCGCAGTGGAATACCTTCGCCCGGGCGCTCGGGCGTTTTCACCAGCGCTACGACCTGCTGCTGACGCCGACCCTGGCCCATCCGCCGGTGCGCCACGGCGCCGGCGACGTGCCGGCCGGGCAGCGGGCGGTGCTGGGTTTCCTGCAAGGCAGCGGCCTGCTGGGACTCCTGGCCCGCCTCGGCCTGCTCGACAGCACGGTCGACCGGATCGCGCGCGACAACCTGCGCTACGTGCCGTTCACCCAACTGTCGAACATGACCGGCACGCCGTCGATGTCGGTGCCGCTGTACTGGACCGCCGACGGGCTGCCGCTGGGCGTGCAGTTCGTGGCGCCCTTCGGCCGCGAAGACCGGCTGCTGCAGCTGGCGGCCCAGCTCGAACAGGCCCAGCCCTGGTTCATGCGCCTGCCCGCGATGACCGCCGGCGCACCCAGGGCGGCAGCGCTGGCGGTGTAGGCGCCCGGTCTTTTCGTCAGCCCTGCGCCAGGAGCGCGGCGATCGCGTCGCCGACTTCGATCGTGGTGGCCTTGCCGCCCAGGTCGCCGGTACGCGGACCTTCGCGCAGCACCTGCTCGATCGCGCCCACGATGGCGTCGTGCGCGTTGCGCAGCTCCGGTCCCGCGTCGGGGCCGTCGCCGAGGAAGGCCAGCATCATCGCGCCCGACCAGATCATCGCCACCGGGTTGGCGATGCCCTTGCCGGCGATGTCGGGCGCCGAGCCGTGCACCGGTTCGAACAGCGAGGGGAATTTCCGTTCCGGGTTCAGGTTGCCCGACGGCGCCAGGCCGATGGTGCCGGTGCAGGCCGGGCCGAGGTCGGACAGGATGTCGCCGAACAGGTTGGAGGCCACCACCACGTCGAAGCGGTTCGGCTGCAGCACGAAGCGCGCGGTGAGGATGTCGATGTGCTGCTTGTCGACCGTGATTTCCGGATAATCCTTGCCGACGGCGTCGGCGCGGCCGTCCCACCAGGGCATGCTGATCGCGACGCCGTTCGACTTGGTGGCCACGGTCAGGTGGCGGCGCGGCCGGGAATTGGCCAGCTCGTAGGCATAGCGCAGCACGCGGTCGGCGCCGTGGCGGCTGAACACCGACTCCTGGATCACCACTTCGCGCTCGGTGCCGGGGTACATGATGCCGCCCAGGTTGGTGTACTCGCCCTCGGTGTTTTCGCGCACCACGAAGAAATCGATGTCGCCCGGCTTGCGGTTGGCCAGCGGGCAAGGCACGCCTTCGAACAGGCGCACCGGGCGCAGGTTGATGTACTGGTCGAACTCGCGGCGGAACTTGATCAGCGAACCCCACAGCGAGATGTGGTCGGGCACCGTCTCGGGCCAGCCGACCGCGCCGAAATAGATGGCGTCCATGCCGGACAGCTGTTCCTTCCAGTCGGGCGGCATCATGTCGCCGGTCTTCAGGTAGTAGTCGCAGCTGGCCCACTCGAAGTGGGTGAATTCGAGCTGCAGGCCGAAGCGCTTCGCGGCTGCTTCCAGCACCTTGATGCCTTCGGGGAGGACTTCCTTGCCGATACCATCGCCGGCGATGGCCGCAATCTTGAACACTTTCATGGCATTTCCTTTCGAGACCGGTTTAATTGAGAGCAAGGATACATTGCACTGCTTCTGTTTATAATCCCCTTCAATGTGATTTCAGAAGACACGAATCGTGAATAATCTCGAGAATGCCGACCTGCGGGTCTTCGTCGCCGCCGCGCGCCGGTCGAGCTTTGCCGCCGCGGCGGAAGAGTTGGGCATGTCGCCCGCCTATGTCAGCAAGCGCATCGGCATCCTCGAGGAGTCACTCGGGGTGCGCCTGTTCCAGCGCTCGACCCGCCGCGTCGTCATCACCGAGGACGGCGAACGCATCTATGCCCATGCGCAGGCGATCCTGGAAGGCATCGACAACCTGTTCGACGAGGTCTCCGAGCGCCGCCGCGAGCCGCGCGGACGGGTCAGGATCAGCAGCAGCTTCGGTTTCGGCAGGAACGTGGCGGCGCCCGCGATGGCGCAGCTGGTCGGGACCTACCCGGGGCTGCAGATCCGCTTCGAGGTCTTCGACCGGCTGGTCGATATCGTCGCGGAGGGCTTCGACCTCGATATCCGGGTGGGCGACGAGATCGCCCCCACGCTCATCGCCCGGCGCCTGATGTCGAACCACCGCATCCTGTGCGCCGCGCCCGCCTACCTGGCGCGCCACGGCACGCCGAAAAGCCTGCAGGAGCTCGCGAGCCACAACTGCCTGGCGATCAAGGAAAGGGACCACCCCTTCGGCGTATGGCGGCTGCACGGCAGGAACGGCGACGAGACGGTCAAGGTCTCGGGCTCGCTGTCGACCAACCACGGCGAAATCGCCTTGCGCTGGGCGACGGACGGCCTGGGCATCGTGCTGCGTTCGCTGTGGGACGTGCAGCCATCGATGGACGAAGGCAAGCTGGTGAGGATACTTCCCGACTACACCCAGGAAGCCAACGTGTGGGCGGTCTATCCCCAGCGGCTGGCGGGATCGGCCAAGATCCGGGTCTGCGTCGAGTTCCTGCAGGCCTGCCTGGCCGGCCTGCCGGCTCCCGGCGCCCCAGTGCCGCGTGCAGCGCTCGATGATCCGGCGGATGGACGGGGCGGCGACCAGCACGACCGGCAGCATGGTCGCCCATGAGAGCAGCCACAAGGAGAACCAGTGGCGGACGAAGCCGCCTTGGCCGATGCGGGAAGCGCTGGCGACGAAGGCGCTGACCGCGCAGGTCAGCCCCGACTGGATCACGCCGAACACGACATGCTGGTAGCCCCTTGGGATGATGCGCATCGGGTATGCCCGCTGGATCAGAAGACGTGCCTGAGGCCGGGCATGACGCCGCCCTGGGTCTTGCCGGCGCCGACCGTGCCCCCGGCGTCGAGCGCCAGCGCAACAGTACAACTTGGTCGTGACCTTCCACAGCCGTGGCCAGGAAGAAGTGCTGTCCTGCTTCACCCGGATGCACCCGCTGCCGCACCAGCTGCTCCATCTGCCGACCAGCTGGAAGCGCTGGGCCACCGCCGACCGCGAGCCGATCGGCCGCTGGAGCTACGGCCGCAGCACCCTGCCCGGCGACGTCGCCCGCCCCTTGCTGCACTACCTCGCCCAGGGAGCGTTCATAGCGCTGGAACGCTCGCGGGTGGCGCGGACCGCCCGGGTGGTGCTGATGACGCGCGAATTCGGCCGCCTGTGCCATGCCAGCGGCGTCGAGCGGCTGGTCCGCAACGACCTGTGGAAAGGACCCTCGCCCGAGCGCTTCTACGACGCGCTCGAGTGGCTGTATGGGTGGCGGGCGGATCACTGCCTGGCCGACTGAGGCGCGGCGCGCACGGACCAGGGCACGCCGCAGGGCGTGCCTTTCGTTGGCGCGCCGGAAATGACAAAGGGCTGCGTTTGCACGCAGCCCTTCGATGATTCTGGCTCCCCGACCTGGACTCGAACCAGGGACCTGCGGATTAACAGTCCGTCGCTCTACCGACTGAGCTATCAGGGAAAAGAGGCCGCATTATAGCGGGGCAATCCCGGTTTGCCTAGTGCCGGATGCAAACGGTGCGCCGCCTGCACGGGGCCGGCCCCTTTGCTATAGTCCCACCACCCTGGCCGCATGCCAGTCCACCAACGCTCCACAGACAGACCATGACCACTTCCCGCACTCTCGGCACCCCGCTCTCCCCTTCGGCCACCAAAGTGATGCTGCTCGGCTCCGGCGAACTCGGCAAGGAGGTGATCATCGCCCTCCAGCGCCTGGGCGTGGAAGTCATCGCGGTCGACCGCTACCCGAACGCGCCGGGCCACCAGGTGGCGCACCGCGCCCATGTGATCGACATGACCGACGGCGCCGCCCTCGCCGCCCTGATCGCGCAGGAACGCCCCGACCTGGTGGTGCCGGAAATCGAGGCCATCGCCACCGCCACGCTGGCCGAACTGGAAGCCGCGGGCGCCATCACCTGCATCCCGACCGCGCGCGCCGCCCAGCTGACCATGAACCGCGAAGGCATCCGCCGCCTGGCCGCCGAGGAGCTGGGCCTGCCGACCTCGCCCTACCGCTTCGCCAGCAGCCTGGCCGAGCTGGAACAGGCCTGCCTCGAGGTCGGCTTCCCCTGCGTGGTCAAGCCGGTCATGTCCTCGTCCGGCAAGGGCCAGTCCAAGGTCGACGCGGCGCGCGACGTCAAGTCGGCCTGGGACTACGCCGCCAGCGGCGGCCGGGTCGACGCGGGCCGCGTGATCGCCGAAGGCTTCATCGACTTCGACTACGAGATCACGCTGCTGACCGTGCGCTCGCTCGGCGCCGACGGACAGGTCGAGACCGGCTTCTGCGAACCGATCGGCCACCGGCAGGTGCATGGCGACTACGTCGAATCGTGGCAGCCGCACCCGATGCATCCGCTGGCGCTCGAACGCGCGCGCGACATCGCGGCCAGGGTCACGGCCAACCTCGGCGGCCTGGGCGTGTTCGGCGTCGAACTGTTCGTCAAGGGCGACATGGTGTGGTTCTCGGAAGTCAGCCCGCGCCCGCACGACACCGGCATGGTGACCATGGCGAGCCAGCTGCAGAGCGAATTCGAGCTGCACGCGAAAGCCGTGCTCGGCCTGCCGGTCGACACCAGCCTGCGCGCACCCGGCGCCTCCGCCGTGATCTACGGCCAGCTGGACGAAGCCGGCATCGCCTTCGAGGGCGTGGCCGAGGCGCTGCGCGTGCCGGGCGTCGACCTGCGCCTGTTCGGCAAGCCCGAGTCCTTCGCGCGCCGCCGCATGGGCGTGGCGCTGGCCAGCGCCGGCGACATCGAGACCGCCCGCGAACGCGCGCGCGAAGCCGCCGCCCGGGTCAAGCCGGTCTCAGGCAAACGCTGACCGCCCCTTCCGCAGCCCGGCATTGCGGGGATTGACGGCGCAGCAAGGCTTGGCGTGCTGCGCCGTTGTTTTTTTGCGAATTGACATGATTTTCATAGTAATTGATAATCATTCTCATTTCCATTCGCATTACAAGAAGAACGCCATGCCTACTCCCGTGATTCCGAAGCGCAGCCTGCTGGGTCTGCTCATCCTCTCCACCCTCGCCCCGGCCTACGCAGCCGGCCAGACCGCAGGCGACACGGCCCAGGTATTCGTCACCGCCACCGGCTACCGCACCACCGGCACCAAGTCGGACCTCAAGCCGATCGAAGCGCCGATGAGCTACGAGATCTACGACAACGAGCTGCTCGGCGCGCGCCAGGCCGACAGCGTCAACGAGGCGCTGCGCTACGTGCCGGGCGTGACCCCGGAGAGCCGCCCCACCGTGACGATCTTCGACCAGTACACGATCCGCGGCTTCGAGAGCTACCGCAACTACTACGACGGCCTGCCGCTGCAGTACGACGGCTTGTGGAACCTGGTGCCGCAGGTGGACGCCTTCGCCACCGAAAGCGTCGAGATCCTGAAAGGCCCGGTCTCGGTGCTGTACGGTTCGGCGCCGCCGGGCGGCATGGTCAACCAGACCGCCAAGCAGCCGCGCTCGAAACCCGAGCACCTGGTGCGCGCGCGCATCGGCACCAATGCCCTGCGCGAACTGGCGCTGGACAGCACCGGTGCGCTGGCGCCGGACGTCGACTACCGCCTGGTCGCGCTGGCGCGCGAGCGCGACGGCCAGCAGGTGACGACGAAGGAAGAGCGCCGCCTGGTCGCGCCCTCGGTCACCTGGCGCATCAGCCCGTCGACCCGCCTGAACGTCAACCTGTACTACCAGGACGATCCGGCCCTGATCCCGTCCACGCCGCTGCCGGCGCTGGGCACGCTGCGCGACGCGCCGTATGGCCGCCTGGACTCCGACACCTTCGCCGGCGACGCCGGCTGGTCGGGCATGGAGCGCGAGGCGACGCTGGCGGGCTGGAAGTTCGAGCACGCGTTCAACGACACGGTGAGCTTCCTGCAGAACTTCCGCTACACGGAGGCCAGCGGCCTGCAGCGCAACACCTACAACACCGGCCTGCTGGACGACGGGCGCACCCTGACCCGCTCGGCCTATTTCACCGACGAGGACATGCACGGCTTCGTGGTCGACAACCAGCTGGCCTTCCGCTTCCGCACCGGCGCCTTCACCCACCACATGCTGGCCGGCGTCGACTACCAGAAGCTGCGCACCGGCGTGCGCTATGGCGACACGCTCGGCACCGGTACGCCGTCGATCGACCTGGGCAATCCGAACCACCGCCTGTTCGACGTCGCCGCCCTGCCCTTCGGCTTCTACACCGAGCGCCACGCGATCCGCCAGTCGCAGCTCGGCTTCTACCTGCAGGACGAAGTAAAGATCGGCGCGCTGACCCTGCTGGGCGGCGTGCGCCGCGACCGCTACCGCAGCGAGGACGTGAACGATTCCAGCTACGACGGCTTCCCGTCGTCGAGCACCACTTCGATCGCGCAGCGCCGCACCAGCGGCCGCGCCGCCGCGATCTACCAGCTCGGCAACGGCTTCGCGCCCTACCTGAACTACTCGACCTCGTTCGAGCCGACCTCGGGCGTCGATTCGCTGACCGGCCAGGCCTTCAAGCCGACCACCGCCAGGCAGGTCGAGGGCGGCCTGAAGTACCGCTCGCAGGACGGCGGCACCCAGCTGACGGCGGCGGTATTCGACATCAGGAAGCAGAACGTGGTGGTCAACACGCCGGACTTCATGCAGTACACCCAGAACGGCGAAGTGCGCTCCAGGGGCGTGGAAGTATCGTGGAACCAGGCCGTCACCGACCGCCTCGACTTCACCCTGGGCCTGACCCATCTCGACATGGAAGTGACGGAGAATGCATCCGATCCTTCGCTGGTCGGCAAGACCCCGGTCTGGGTCGCGGACAGGCAGGCTTCGCTGTGGCTGAACTACCAGCCGCTCGCAGCGCTCGACCTCAGCGCCGGCGTGCGCTACGTCGGCGAAAGCCAGATGGACGCGGCCAACAGCGGCACCGTGCCTTCCTACACCGTGTTCGACGCGGCGGCCATGTTCCGCCTGAACAAGACCTGGCGCGTGGGGCTCACCGCCAGCAACCTCGGCGACAAGCGCTACGTCGGCGCCTGCCACAGCGCCCAGAACTGCTGGATGGGCGCCGAGCGCAGCGTCGAGCTGACCCTGCATGCGTCGTTCTAAGCCCCAGGAAACAGGAATGAGCTTTCGCGCCTGGTATGCCGTGCACAAATGGACCAGCCTGGTCTGCACGCTGTTCCTGCTGATGCTCTGCATCACGGGTCTGCCGCTGATCTTTTCGCACGAGATCAACCACGCACTCGGCTACAGCGCCGACCCGCCGCAGCTGGAGGTCGGCCAAAGCGGTCACGCCGGCCGCGCCAGCATCGACGCCATCGTCGCCGACGCCCAGGCGCGCCGGCCGCAGGACGTGCCGCAATTCCTGGTGGCCGAGGCCGACGAGCCGGAGCTGATCTACGTGCGCATGGCCGACCGGGTCGATTCGCCGGGGCTGACGGCCTTCTACACCTACGACACGCGCACCGGCGAATTCCTCAGCGAATTCCCGCTCGGCAAAGGCTTCATGGACGTGATGCTGCGCCTGCATGTGGACATGTATGCGGGACTGGGCGGGACGCTGTTCCTCGGCTTCATGGGACTGCTGCTGGCGGCCTCGATCGTCTCGGGCATCCATGTGTACGGGCCGTTCATGAAGAAGCTGCGCTTCGGCAGCATCCGGCGCGACCGCGCCGCGCGGGTGAAGTGGCTCGACCAGCACAACCTGCTGGACATGGTGACCCTGGTGTGGCTGCTGGTGGTGGGCGTGACCGGGACCATCAATGCGCTGAACCAGCCGATCTTCGCGGCATGGCAGGCGAGCGAACTGAAGGCGCTGGCGGAGCCCTTCCGCCGGCAGCCGCCGGTGCAGGGGGCGGTGTCGGCCGAAGCCGCGGTGGCGGCCGCACAGCGCGCCCAGCCGGGCAAGTCGCTGAGCTTCATGGCCTATCCGGGCAACGACTTCGCCACGCCCCAGCATTTCATGGCCTTCATGCAGGGCAATACGCCGCTGACCTCGAAGCTGCTGTCGATCGTGATGATCGATGCCCGCACCGGCCAGGTGGTGACCAGCGGGGAGATGCCGTGGTATGTGTCGACCCTGATGCTGTCGCAGCCCCTGCATTTCGGGGATTACGGCGGGATGGCGCTCAAGATCCTGTGGGTGGGGCTGGACCTGCTGAGCATCTGGGTGCTGTGGAGCGGACTGGTGCTGTGGTGGAAGCGCAGGACGGTGACGGCGGAGCAGAAGCTGGCGGCCCTGCAGGAGCGGCAAACAAACCGATCCACGCAGCCGGTAGCGGCCATGCCGAAGTAGCCGGCGCCCGCACTCCCTTCCCTCATTCAATGGCATTGCCGCCATCGGCGGCGATGCATCCCTGCCTTCGCGGCCTGCCGGTGCACCTGCGTTGCCTTTGTGCGAACAGGCCGGCACGCACTCGACACCCACATTTGCGCGCCCTCCCAAACCCGCTAACATGCCGGACAACGGCCGTTTCGCGGTGGTCGCCACAAGATGCATCCCCTCCCGCCAACACTGTTGCTGATGATACGAACACGTGGAGAACGAACATGTTTAGCTATATTCTGATTGCAATCGCAGCAGCGTCCGGATCACCTGCGCAAATCACGACCCACGAGTTCAGGAACCTGGAGGCGTGCGAGGCGGCGCGCGAGTTCCTGATGAAGAATGCGCCGCAGGAGCAGAAGGGATTGGTGTGGCACGAACAATACGTGAACGCACGCTGCGTGCTGTCGCAGGCAAAACAATAGGGTCGGCAACAACAAAAAGGGCCGCACTTGCATGCGGCCCTTCGTATTCTGGCTCCCCGACCTGGACTCGAACCAGGGACCTGCGGATTAACAGTCCGTCGCTCTACCGACTGAGCTATCAGGGAAAGGAGGCCGCATTATACCCGCTCTTCCCGATTTCGCAAACGCCGGGATAACAATAAGAACTGTTTACCCGCGCAAGACCGACTTCGTCCGCGCCACCAGGCGGGCGAGCGCCTCCAGCACCAGCTCCGGTTCCGACATCTGCGGGAAATGCGTGCTGCGTTCGGCAAGGATCCGCTCCCCCAGCGGCGACAGCGCCGCCAGGCCCAGCTGGTTGCGCTCGCGCTCGCGCACCGCGGCGTCCGGCATCAGCCAGCGCGGCAGGCGCCTGGCGCCCGAGATGACCGTCACTGGCACCTGCGGAAACGCCGGCGCCTCCAGGATATCCTTCACCGTCTCGGCTTCGTTGCGGATCTCGTCGTTGGGATGGCGCGGCGACATGCGGTCGAGCAGCCCCACCACCGCCCGCTGCAGTCCCGACTGGTAACGCTTCATCGCCGCCACATCCTCCGGCGCCGTGGCCTCGAGGAACAGCACCCCGCTCACCTCGTCCGCGAACTCGCGCGCGAACAGGTTGGCGTGCAGGCCGCCGAAGGAATGGCCGACCAGGACGAAGGGCGGCCGCACCTGCGCCGCCTGCAGCAGCTGGCGCAGCTGCGCCACCACGACCTCGCCATACTGCGGCTCGCGCGGCTTGCCGCTGCCGCCGACGCCGGGGCGGTCGTAGCTGAACACGGTGCCCAGCTTCTCGATCCCGGGATACAGCTTGTGCCAGGATTCGAGCGGACCGCCCGCCCCGCTCAGCAGGACAATGGCGGGACTGCCCTGCCCCGACTTCGAGAAGCGGAAGGTCTGGCCGTCGATGACAGTGCCGTGGCTGGGAGGCAGATGCTTCACACGCTTATCCTCTTGTGCAATGGGAGACCCTGGAAACAAAAAAGGCCGCATCCTTGGATGCGGCCTTTCGAAAATCTGGCTCCCCGACCTGGACTCGAACCAGGGACCTGCGGATTAACAGTCCGTCGCTCTACCGACTGAGCTATCAGGGAATAGGTAAGCATTATATGGCTGATGAAACACGTCTGTCAAACTACCCTGTTTCACCAGAACACACTTGCTACTCTCTGGAAAGAACTACATCAGTTCCAGAGAGCCAAGATTTTAGAGAACTTTGGCGATTGCGTCAACGACGCGATCGATATTCTTCGAGTTCAGCGCGGCGACGCAGATGCGGCCGGTGTCCACTGCGTAGATCGATTCGTCGCGCAGCTTGCCGACCTGCTCCTTGGTCAGGCCCGAGTACGAGAACATGCCGACCTGCTTGCGCACGAATTCGAAGTCCTGGCCCGGGGCCTTTTCCTTGAGCTTCTCGACCATGGCGCCGCGCATTTCGCGGATGCGCACGCGCATGCCGGCCAGTTCTTCTTCCCACAGCTGGCGCAGTTCCGGATTCGCCAGCACGGTGGCGACCACCTTGCCTGCGTGGGTCGGCGGGCTGGAGTAGTTGGTGCGCACCACGCGCTTGAGCTGCGACAGCACGCGGGCAGCCTCGTCGGCGCTGGTGGCGACGATCGACAGCGCGCCGACGCGCTCGCCGTACAGCGAGAACGACTTCGAGAACGAGTTCGACACCAGCAGCGGCGTGCCGGTCTCGGCGAAGCGGCGCACCACGGCGCCATCTTCGGCGATGCCTGCGGCAAAGCCCTGGTAGGCCATGTCGAGGAAGGGCACCAGGCCGCCTTCGAGCACGGCGGCGATCACCTGGCCCCACTGGTCCTGGCTCAGGTCGGCGCCGGTCGGGTTGTGGCAGCAGGCGTGCAGCACGACGATCGCGCCGCGCGGCATGGCCTTCAGTGCGGCCAGCATGCCCTCGAAGTTCACGCCGCGGGTTGCCGGGTCGTAATAGGTGTAGTTGTTGACCTTGAAGCCGGCGCTTTCGAACAGCGCACGGTGGTTTTCCCAGCTCGGATCGCTGATGTAGATCTCGGTACCTTCCGGCGAGAAACGCTTGAGGAAGTCGGCGCCGATCTTGAGTGCGCCGGTGCCGCCCAGGGCTTGCACGGTCACCGCACGCTTCTCTTGAATTACGGCGCTGTCGGCCCCAAATACCAACTCTTGCACGGCTTTGTCGTACGCCGCCAGTCCGTCGATCGGAAGGTAGGTGCGCGGCGTCAGCTGTTCCATCAGTTTCGCTTCCGCTTTCTGCACGCAGGCGAGCAGTGGCACCTTGCCATTGTCGTCATAGTAAACGCCAACACCGAGGTTGATCTTGTTGGGGTTGGTGTCGGCGTTGAAGGCTTCGGTGATACCGAGAATCGGGTCGCGCGGAGCCATTTCAATGGCGCCGAAAAGGCTGGCAGAGGCAGTGGAAGTCATCGTGATAAACTAAGTTTGTCGGCTGGGTTCGCAGCGGTTGTATAGACAGCGGCCCTTATGCTGCAAGGCCGCAAGCGGATCCTCATTCTAGCAAAGGTCTGAAAGTATGGCTGATCTATCCATCGCAAATTCTCCCGAACCAACCGTCATCACCTTCCCGGACTCCCCCTTCAAGCTGCACCAGCCCTTCGCGCCGGCCGGCGACCAGCCGACCGCGATCGCGGGCTTGATCGAGGGCATCGACGATGGCCTGATGTACCAGACCCTGCTCGGCGTGACGGGTTCGGGCAAGACCTACACGATGGCCAACGTGATCGCGCGCGCGGGCCGCCCGGCCATCGTGTTCGCACCGAACAAGACGCTCGCGGCCCAGCTGTATTCGGAGTTCCGCGAGTTCTTCCCGCAGAATGCGGTCGAGTACTTCGTCAGCTACTACGACTATTACCAGCCGGAAGCCTATGTGCCGCAGCGCGACCTGTTCATCGAAAAGGACTCGTCGATCAACGAGCACATCGAACAGATGCGCCTGTCGTGCACCAAGTCGCTGATGGAGCGCCGCGACGTGGTCATCGTCGCCACGGTGTCGGCCATCTACGGTATCGGTAATCCGGACGAATACCACAAGATGGTGTTGACCCTGCGCCACAAGGACAAGGTGGCGCAGCGCGACATCATCGCGCGCCTGATCCAGATGCAGTACACGCGCAACGAGATGGACTTCTCGCGCGGGTCGTTCCGCGTGCGCGGCGACACCATCGACATCTTCCCGGCGGAGCACGCCGAGCTGGCGATCCGGGTCGAGACCTTCGACGACGAGATCGAATCGCTGCAGCTGTTCGACCCGCTGACCGGCCGCGTGCGCCAGAAGATCCCGCGCTTCACCGTCTACCCGGGCTCGCACTACGTGACCGGGCGCGGCACCGTGCTGAAGGCGGTCGAGTCGATCAAGGCCGAACTGCGCGACCGCCTCGACTACTTCCGCAAGGAAAACAAGCTGATCGAGGAACAGCGCCTCGAGCAGCGCACCCGCTTCGACCTCGAGATGCTGGCCGAGATCGGCTTCACCAAGGGCATCGAGAACTACTCGCGCCACCTGTCCGGCTCGATGCCGGGAGAACCGCCGCCGACCCTGATCGACTATCTGCCGAAGGACGCGCTGATGTTCATGGACGAGTCGCACGTGATGATCGGCCAGCTCAACGCGATGTACAACGGCGACCGTTCGCGCAAGGTGAACCTGGTCGACTACGGCTTCCGCCTGCCGTCGGCGCTGGACAACCGGCCGCTCAAGTTCTCGGAATTCGAGAGCAAGATGCGGCAGACGATCTTCGTGTCGGCGACGCCGGCCGAGTACGAGAAGGAGCATGCCGACAACGTGGTCGAGCAGGTGGTGCGTCCGACCGGCCTGGTCGACCCGCGCATCATCGTGCGCCCCGCCCTGTCGCAGGTCGACGACCTGATGAGCGAGGTCAACGACCGCATCGCCAAGGACGAGCGCGTGCTGGTGACCACGCTGACCAAGCGCATGGCCGAGCAGCTCACCGAATACCTGGGCGACCACGGCATCAAGGTGCGCTACCTGCACAGCGACATCGAGACCGTGGAACGGGTCGAGATCCTGCGCGACCTGCGCCTGGGCACCTTCGACGTGCTGGTCGGGATCAACCTGCTGCGCGAGGGCCTGGACCTGCCGGAGGTGTCGCTGGTGGCGGTGCTGGACGCGGACAAGGAAGGCTTCCTGCGTTCCGAGCGCTCGCTGATCCAGACCATCGGGCGCGCGGCGCGTAACCTGAACGGCGTGGCGATCCTGTACGCCGACCACGTGACCGACTCGATGCGGCGCGCGATCGACGAGACCGAACGCCGCCGCGCCAAGCAGATCGCGTTCAACGAGGCGAACGGCATCGTGCCGAAGGGCGTGCAGAAGAAGATCAAGGAAATGATCGACGGCGTCTACAGCCCGAACGCGGCGCGCGAGATGCTCGAGGAAGCGAAGGAGACCGCGAAGGTCGAGGCGATGAGCGAGAAGCAGATCGGCAAGGAGATCAAGCGCCTCGAGAAACTCATGGTGGACCACGCCAAGAACCTCGAGTTCGAGAAGGCGGCGCAGGTGCGGGACCAGCTGCATGTCCTCAAGCAGCAGGCGTTCGGGGCGCCGGGTGCGGACAACGTGGTGTCGATGCTGGGCAAGTAAATCCTGGGGCCATGCCGGAGCCGGCGCGCACCCGGCTCCGCGCCAGGCCCGCGCACGGATTCCGGACCCGCAGCCCGGCCGGTTCAGGCCTGGTGCGCGCGCACCCCGGCCAGCAGGGCCAGCAGCCTGGACAGGTCGGCGGGCTTGACCATGTGATGGTCGAAGCCCGCATCGTGGGCGCGCTGCTGGTCCTCGACCTGGCCGTAGCCGGTCAGCGCCACCAGGATCGCGCCCCGCATCTCCGGCATCGCGCGCAGCTTGCGCGCCAGTTCGTGGCCGTCGATGTCCGGCAGTCCGATGTCGAGCAGCGCCACTTCGGGCCGTTCGCCGCGCGCACGCACCAGCCCTCCCTTGCCGTCGTATTCGACGCTGACGGCATGCCCATGCATCTCCAGCAGGGTCGCCAGCATCTGCGCGGCGTCGGCGTTGTCGTCGACGATCAGCACGCGGGCGGCCCGTCCGGCCGCCGGCAGGTCGGCCGCGGGGGAGATCCCGGGCCCGGGCTGCTCCGCCAGGCGCGGCAGGCGCACGACGAACTCGCTGCCCTTGCCCAGCCCCTCGCTATGCGCCTCGACCCGGCCGCCGTGCAGCGCCGCCAGGCTCTTGACCAGCGCCAGGCCGATGCCGAGGCCGCCCTGCGAACGGTCGGGCGTGCGCTCGGCCTGCGTGAACAGGTCGAAGATGTAGGGCAGGACCTGGGGATCGATCCCCTGGCCGTTGTCGCGTACCGCGATCAGGACCTCGCCGCCGTCGGGCAAGGCGCGCAGCGCGATCCTGCCGCCCGGCGCCGTGTACTTGGCGGCGTTGTTCAGGATGTTCGACAGCACCTGGATCAGGCGCGTGCGGTCCCCTTCGACATGCAGCGGCTCCGAGGAAATCTCGGCGCTCAAGGCGTGGCGGCGCGCGTCGAGCAGGGGGCGCACCTGCTCGATCGCCTCGGCCGCCAGTTCATGCACGTCCAGTTTCTCGTTCTCGATCGTGACCAGGCCGCGGGTCACGCGCGACACGTCCATCAGGTCGTTCACGAGGGAGGTCATGTGCTCGGCCTGGCGCGCGATGATGTCGCTGGCGCGCTTGACCGCGGCCGGATCGAGGGTGCCGCGCTGGAGCAGCTGCGCCGCGGTGGTGATCGGCGCCAGCGGATTGCGCAGCTCGTGGGCGAGCATGGCGAGGAACTGGTCCTTGTGGTGGTTCGCGGCGCGCAGCTCGTCCTCGACCCGCTTGCGCACCGTGACATCGCTACCCTCGACGAAGATGCCCTCCACTTCCCCCTTGGGGCCGCGGATCGGCTGGTAGACGAAGTCGATGAAGCGCTCTTCCAGTGGCGCGTCGGGATCGCGCTGCACCCGCAGCGGCTCGGCATGGCCGACGAAGGGCTCGCCGGTCCGGTACACCTGGTCGAGCAGCTCGAAGAAGCCCTGCCCCGCCACTTCGGGCAGCGCTTCGCGCGCCGGCTTGCCGACCAGCTGGCGGTGGCCGATCAGCTGCAGGTAGGAGCGGTTGGTCAGCTCGAACACGTGGTTCGGCCCGCGCAGCACGGCGATGATGCCCGGCGCCTGCTCGAACAGGGTCACCAGGCGCTGGTTTTCCTCCTCGCGGTAGCGTTCGGCCAGCACCTCGCCCGTCATTTCGACGCAGGCGCAGAACATGCCGGCGACCGTGCCGCCCTCGTCGCGCACCGGCGAGTACGAAAAGCGGAACCAGGTCTGCTCGTCATAGCCGTGCCGGTTCATCAGCAGCGGCAGGCGGTCCATGTAGCTTGCCTCGCCCTTCAGCGCGCGCACGATCAGCGGGTGCACGTCGTCCCAGATCTCGGCCCAGATGTCGTGGAAGCGCATGCCCAGCGAGGCCGGGTGCTTGCCGCCCAGCACCGATACGTAGGAATCGTTGTACAGGAATCCCAGCTCCGGGCCCCAGGCCACGAACATGGGAAACTTTGAATTGAGCATCAGCCCGACCACGGTGCGCAGCGCCTGCGGCCAGGTGCGCGGATGCCCGAGCGGCGAGGCCGACCAGTCGTGCGAGCGCATCATGGCGCCCATCGTCCCGCCCCCGCTGAGGAAGGGCAGCCACTCGGAAGGTATGGCGTGTTCCTGCTTCATTCTTGTCATGGTCCAGGTGGATGACGCGCGACCCGCGTCGGGGAAAGTGTGCCAGATTTGGCCTTTCCCGCCCGCACGACTGGATTACAGCGTCTTGACGAACTCACGGATACCGCCGAGCAGCATTTCGACCGACATCGCGGTCAGGATCAGGCCCATCAGGCGCTCGAAAGCGGTCATCACCTGCGGACCCAGCTTCTGCTGCAGGCGCTCGGCGCTCAGGAACACGGCCAGCCACACCACGCCCACCGCCGCCAGCGCGGCCACGTGGACCATGGTCTCGGTGAAGCTGTCGGCGCTGAACAGCAGCACGGTGGCCAGCGCCGAGGGCCCGGCCAGCGCCGGAATCGCCAGCGGGACGATGAAGGGTTCGCCGTGCTCGTTGCGGCCGAGGACGCCGTCCGGATGGGGGAAGATCATGCGGATTGCAATGATGAGCAGGATCACGGCGCCGCCGATGCGCAGCGCGATCGGGCTCAGGTGCAGCGCGGCCAGGAAGTGCTGGCCGAAGAACATGAACACCAGCAGCAGCAGGAAGGCGATCGCGCATTCGCGCACCACGATGCGCGGACGGCGCTGCAGCGGCGTGTCCTTCAGCGCCGCGACGAACAGGGGGACGTTGCCGAAGGGGTCAGTGACGAGCAACAGCAGGATGAAGGTCTGGAAAAAACTTTGGGTCATGGATTCTTTTTGTTGACGCCCGACATGGAAAGTGTCGCAATATTAACAGAATGGCCATCCGGGCCCGGCATGTCGGGGGTCCGAACGAAAAAGGCAGGGAAAGGCTCGCGCCCTTCCCTGCCTTCGATCTTTCAGCCTTCAGCGAAAGTCGATTACTTCTCGAACTTCTTCATCCATGCCGCCAGCTGGTGCGGACGCAGGCCGTCGTAGTCCTCGAACGGCTGGTGGATCCACGGGTTGTGCGGCAGGTCGTCCAGGTGGTAATCCGGACGGAAGGACGAGGTACCCTTGACCCAGATGACGGCCGACTTGACTTCGGTGACGCCGCTGAAGTTCTCGGTCAGGTGGGTGATCACCTTCTGCAGGGTAACGCCCGAGTCGGCCAGGTCGTCGACCAGCAGCACGCGGCCCGACAGCGGACCCTTGGTCATCGTCATGTACTTGGCGATGTCCAGGTCGCCCTGCTTGGTGCCGGCTTCCTCGCGGTAGGAGCTGGTCGACAGGATCGCCAGCGGCACGTCGAAGATGCGCGAGAAGACGTCGCCGGGACGCACGCCGCCGCGCGCCAGGCACAGCACCATATCGAACTTCCAGCCCGATTCGTACACCTTGAGCGCCAGGCGCTCGATCAGGCGGTGGTATTCATCCCACGAAACCCAGAGGTCATTGTCGGTCGATGCAGGGGTGGTCATGATTCAGGTACTCCGGTTTCTTCTGTCTTGAATAGTTTTACTTTATGCCGCGAACGGGTGGCGCAGCACGATCGTTTCTTCGCGGTCCGGGCCGGTCGACACCATGTCGACCGGGACACCGACCAGCTCTTCGATGCGCTTGATGTAGGCGCGCGCGTTCGCAGGCAGGTCGTCCATCGACTTGGCGCCGACGGTGCTGTCGGTCCAGCCCGGCATTTCCTCGTACACCGGCTCGCACAGGGCGGCTTCCTCGGCGCCGACCGGGAAGATGTCGACCGTACGGCCGTCGATCTTGTAGCCGGTGCACAGCTTGAGCGACTCGAGGCCGTCCAGCACGTCGAGCTTGGTCAGGCACATGCCCGACACGCCGTTGATCTGGACCGAGCGGCGCAGCAGCGCGGCGTCGAACCAGCCGCAGCGGCGCGCACGGCCGGTCACGGTGCCGAACTCGTGGCCCACGCGCGACAGGTGCTCGCCCACGCCGGCGTCGGTCGGCAGCTCGGCCGGGAACGGACCCGAACCCACGCGGGTCGTGTAGGCCTTGGTGATGCCGAGGATGTAGTGCAGCATGTTCGGGCCCACGCCGGCGCCGGCGGCGGCATTGCCGGCCACGCAGTTCGACGAGGTGACGAACGGATAGGTTCCGTGGTCGACGTCCAGCAGCGAACCCTGGGCGCCTTCGAACAGCAGCTTGCCACCGGCCTTGTGCGCGGCGTACAGGGCCGACGAGACGTCGCCGACCATCGGGCGCAGGCGCGGCACCAGGGCCATCGCGTCGTCGAAGGTCTTCTGGAAGTCGATCGCGGTGCCGCCCAGGTAGTTGGTCAGCACGAAGTTGTGGTACTCGAGGTTTTCCTTCAGCTTTTCGGCGAAGCGGGTCTCGTTGAGCATGTCGGCGATACGGATCGCGCGGCGCGCCACCTTGTCTTCGTAGGCCGGGCCGATGCCCTTGCCGGTGGTGCCGATCTTGTTGACGCCGCGCTTGGCTTCGCGGGCGACGTCGATGGCGACGTGGTAAGGCAGGATCGCCGGGCAGGCTTCCGAGATCTTCAGGCGCGACACGACTTCGATGCCGGCAGCCTGGAGCTTGTCGATTTCGCGCATGACGTCAGGGACCGAGACGACGACGCCGTTGCCGATGTAGCAGGCCACGCCTTCGCGCATGATACCCGAAGGGATCAGCTGCAGCGCGGTCTTCTGGCCCTTGATCACCAGGGTATGGCCGGCGTTATGGCCGCCCTGGAAACGCACCACGCCGGCGGCGTGGTCGGTGAGCCAATCGACGATCTTACCTTTGCCTTCATCGCCCCATTGGGTGCCGATGACAACGACGTTCTTTGCCACGTTAGTATTTGACATCACTTAACCTAAGTTTTTGAGAATCCAATTTCCGTTTTCGAGGACGAGCACTCGGTCGCACTCGAACTCGTCCTGAACATTGTCGTGACCCGGCATGCTCTGGATCACGACTTCGCCTGCCTTGCGCAGGTCAGCGATTTTTTCGCGCAGCTCGGGGGCATTGCCCCAGGGTGCGCGGATGGAGTGTTTGCGCTCGGCGGTCGGCAGCAGCCGCGCCAGTTCGCGCAGGTCGAGCGAGAAGCCGGTCGCCGGACGCGCGCGCCCGAAGGCTTCGCCCACATGGTCGTAGCGGCCGCCGCGCGCCACCGCGTTCGGCAGGCCCGGCACGTAGAGCGCGAACATGGCGCCGCTCTCGTACTGGTAGCCGCGCAGGTCGGCCAGGTCGATCGCGACGTCGGCGCGGCCCAGGGCCGAGCCGGCCAGCGCGGCCAGTTCCGCCAGCGCGCGGGTGATGCCCGGCAGCTGCGGCAGCGCTTCGCGCGCCTTCGCCAGCACGTCGATGTCGCCGTACAGCTGGGGCAGCGCCAGCAGCGCCTTGCGGGTCTGCGGGGCGTAGTTCTGCGAGATCTCGTTCAGCCCGGCGGCATCCTTCAGGCGCAGCAGGCTGTACAGCTGGGTCTCGTCGCGGCGGGCGGCGTCATCTTCGGCCAGCAGCGCGCGCAGCACGCCCACGTGGGACAGGTCGAGACGCACCTCGGTGAAGCCAGCCAGGGCCAGCGAGCCCAGCGCCAGTTCCTGGATCTCGGCGTCGGCTTCGAGGCCGGCGTGGCCGTAGATCTCGGCGCCGATCTGGAGCGGCTCGCGGGTGGCGTGCAGGCCCGACGGACGGGTATGCAGCACGCTGCCGGCGTAGCACAGGCGGGTGACGGTATCGCGGTTCAGCAGGTGGGCGTCGATGCGGGCGACCTGGGTGGTCATGTCGGCGCGCAGGCCGAGCAGGCGACCGGAGAGCTGGTCGACCACCTTGAAGGTCTTCAGCTCGGTATCCTGGCCGGCGCCGGCCAGCAGCGACTCGACGTATTCCAGCAGCGGCGGCATGACCAGCTCGTAGCCGTACAGCCGGAAGTTATCGAGCATCAGGCGGCGCAGTTCCTCGATCTTGCGTGCTTCGGACGGCAAGACGTCGGCAATATTCTCAGGCAATAGCCAATTCGGCATAGGCGACAGCGTAGTGGGATTTTTTGTTAATGGCGGCAACAGACGTGCCGACGCGCGGCGCTAACGCCGAATCGGCAATTTTACCTCAAAATGGGGAGTCGCAGGCGGGGATGCAGGCGGAACGGGGCGGCAGGTTGGCAATTTGCCACTGTTTGCGCGGGTGTTTACGCGTGCTTATTGCCGGGAAAAGCGTCTTGTGGGGCCTGAGGCGTGCGGCAAGCCTGCGGCACGAAACAAGGGCCCCCGCCTGCGCGGGAGCCCTTGTCTGCATGAACTGGCAGCGTGGACGGCTTGCCGTCCCCCCTGCCTGCTACTTGCTGCCCGGCGCCTTGAAGTACTTCATGAACTCCGAGTTCGAATCGATCACCATCACGTCGCCATGCGACTTGAAGCTGGCGCGATACGCCTCGAGCGAGCGGTAGAACTTGGCGAACTCCGGGTTCTTGCCGAACGCGTCGGCATAGATCACCGATGCCTTCGCATCGCCGTCACCCTTGATCTTCTCGGCCTCGCGGAAGGCTTCGGCGATGATCACGGTGCGCTGGCGGTCGGCGTCGGCGCGGATCTGCTCGGACTCGGCGGCGCCGGTCGAACGCAGTTCGTTGGCCACGCGGACGCGCTCGGCGCGCATGCGTTCGTACACCGAGTTGTTGATCTGCTCGATGTAGTCCACGCGCTTCAGGCGCACGTCGACGATGCCGACGCCGATCTCCTTGGCTTCGGCCACGACCTTGTCGCGCACCGATTCCATCACGCGGCCACGCTCGCCGGAAATCACTTCGCGCACGGTGCGCTTGGTGATCTCGTCGTTCAGGGCCGCCTTGACGATCTGCGACATGCGGTCGCGCGCGCGGCCTTCGTCGCCGCTGAAGCTGATGAAGTACAGGCGCGGATCGACGATGCGCCACTTGACGAAGGCATCCACCAGGATGTTCTTCTTCTCGGCCGTGATGAAGCGGTCGGCGTCCGGCGTGTCGAGGGTCAGGATGCGCTTGTCCAGGTAGATCACGTTCTGGAACGGCGGCGGCAGCTTGAAGTGCAGGCCCGGCTCGGTGATCACGTCGCGCACCTGGCCCAGTGCGAACACGATGGCGAAGCGGCGCTGGTCGACCACGAAGACCGTGGACGACAGCAGCATCAGGGCGATGAAGCCCGCCACGAAAAGAGTTACGAGGCGGTTCATTAACGGCTCTCCCGGTCACGTGAGGAATCGCGGCTGCGCTCGTCGCGCTGGCGCACCGAATCCAGGGCTTGGGTTACATCGGCCGGCGGCGTCGATTGCGGCACCTGCACCGGACCGGACTTGCTGCCGACGGCGGCGTCGCCGGCGGCGACCTGGGCCATCAGCTTGTCGAGCGGCAGGTAGATCATGCTGTTGTTGGCGCGCGTATCGACCATGACCTTGCTGGTGCTGGTGAAGATCTGCTGCATCGTGTCGATGTAGATACGGTCGCGGGTGACGGCCGGCGCCTTGGCGTAGGCGGCCACCACCTGGTTGAAGCGCGAGGCGTTACCGGTCGCGTTCTCCACCACCATCGAGCGGTAGGCTTCGGCGTCCTGCTGCAGGCGGAAGGCCTGGCCGCGCGCCTGCGGGATCACCTGGTTGGCGTAGGCCTCGCCCTCGTTGCGGGCGCGGGCGCGGTCCTGGCCGGCGCGCACGGCGTCGTCGAAGGCGCTCTGCACCTGCTCCGGCGGCTGCACGCCCTGCATCGTCACGTTGGTGATCAGGGCGCCGAGCGCATAGCGGTCGACGATGCCCTGCATCATGGTGTGGACGTCGACCGCGACCTTCTCGCGGCCCTCGTACAGCACGAAGTCCATCTTGCTCCTGCCGACCACTTCGCGGATCGCGGTCTCGGCCACCTGGCGCACGGTCTCGTCCTGGTCGCGGTTGTTGAACAGCCATGCGACCGGATCCTTCAGCGTGTACTGCACCGCGAACTGGATGTCGATGATGTTCTCGTCATCGGTCAGCATCAGCGCTTCCTGCGGCTGCTTGTTGCGCACGTTGGCGCGGTAGCCGATCTCGGCGGTGCGGATCTGCGAGACGTTGACGGTCTCGTGCGACTGGAACGGATACGGCCAGCGCCAGTTGAAACCCGGAGTGGTCGTGTGGCTCAGCTTGCCGAACGTCGTGACGACGCCGGTCTGGCCTTCCTGCACGATGAAGGCGCCGCTCGCCAGCCAGATCAGGCCGACGATCACGGCGACCACGGTAGCGGTCACACTGGCGCCGCGCATGTCGCCGCGGCCGGGCGAGCCGCCGCTGTCGCCGCCATTGCCGCGGTTGCCGAACATGCGGTTCAGGCGGGCGTTGAAGTCACGCCAGAGCTGATCGAGGTCGGGCGGCCCCTCGCCCGGGCGGCGGCCCTCCTGGGCCTTGCGGTCGTCGTCTGGGTTGCGGCCCCAGCGGGGATCGTTCAGCGACAATTTGATGCCGAAACGTTTTAGTAAGGAAACAAGCATAGGCTAGTGTGGCCCGACATGGGTGGAAGTTGACATATTATCGGCAGGACCGCCCAGGGAACCGCCCACCGACGGGTCGTCCTCGGCGAAGCCCAAGGCTTCGTCCTGCACATTCGTATTCGTCAGACCTGGCGCAGCCGGCGTAGGCCCGGACAATGCCGCCTCGACGATGGCGTCGCGCAGCAGATCCAGGCCGGCGCCGCTGTGGGCGCTGATAAACACTCGGCTGATCTTATCATATTCATCACGCTCGATTCCCGGTTCCAGCCCGGCGGCATCGATCTTGTTCCAGACCAGGATCTGGGGGACATGATCGGCGCCGATCTCGCGCAGCACCTCGTTGACCTGCTCGACCTGCTCCATGCGGGTCGGCGAGGAACTGTCGACCACGTGCAGCAGCAGGTCGGCGTGGATGGTTTCCTCGAGGGTGGCGCGGAAGGCCGCGACCAGCTGGTGGGGCAGCTCGCGCACGAAACCGACGGTGTCGGAAATCACGATGCTGCCGACCTCCTCGCCCAGGTAGAGGCGGCGGCTGGTGGTGTCCAGGGTGGCGAACAGCTGGTTCGCGACATAGACGCCGGCCTTGGTCAGGGTGTTGAACAGGGTCGACTTGCCGGCATTGGTATAGCCGACCAGCGACACCGAGAACGTCTGGTTGCGTCCGCGCGCGCGGCGCTGGGTTTCGTGCTGCTTGCGCAGCTTGGTCAGGCGCGTGCGCAGCATCTTGACGCGCTCGCCGATCAGGCGGCGGTCGGTCTCGAGCTGGGTTTCGCCGGGACCGCGCAGGCCGATACCGCCCTTCTGGCGTTCAAGGTGGGTCCAGCCGCGGATCAGGCGCGTGGCCAGGTGCTGCAGCTGGGCCAGTTCGACCTGCAGCTTGCCCTCGTGGCTCTTGGCGCGCTGGGCGAAGATGTCGAGGATCAGGCTGGTGCGGTCGATCACGCGCTTCTCGAGACGGCGCTCGAGGTTGCGCTGCTGCGCCGGCGACAGCGCATGGTTGAAGATGACGATATCGAGGCCGTCGGCCTTGCAGGCCATGGCGATTTCGTCGGCCTTGCCGCTGCCGACGAAATGGGCGGGATCCGGACTGGCGCGCTTCGCCCTGATCGTGGTGATCGGTTCGGCGCCGGCGGAGCGCGCAAGCAGCGACAGCTCTTCCAGGCTGGCGTTGAAGTCGCCAGCACCAAAATCGATGCCGACCAGCGCTGCGCGCATGGTGGTGTTGCCGGGGGCGTCAGCCATCGGCCTTACTCGGCTTCGGAGTCGAGGTTAAGGTTGACGGCGCGAGCCGGCACGACGGTGGAAATGGCATGCTTGTAGACCATCTGGGTAACGGTATTACGAAGCAAAACGACGTATTGATCGAAGGATTCGATATGGCCCTGGAGTTTGATTCCGTTGACGAGATAAATCGAAACCGGGACATGTTCCTTGCGCAAGGCGTTGAGGAATGGGTCTTGTAACAGTTGCCCTTTGTTGCTCATAACAGCTCCGTAATGTTGTTGTAGTTTAAAAGTTGAGGCGTTTTGCCAGTTTTCAAGAGTCAAGGCCACATTCTGCTGTCGCGAATGAAAAGCCCTGAGCTACTGTAACCTGTTTTGCCGTTTTTTGTCGTGCCGCTACGTCCTATTTCTGCTCCTTGGCAAAAGGATTCTTGCCGCTACGCAGCTCAATGCGCAAGGGCGTCCCCACCAAGTTGAAGGTCTCGCGGAAATGTTTCTCCAAGTAACGCTTGTAAGGTTCGGTGATCCCTTCCAGCGCGTTGCCGTGGATGACGATGATCGGCGGGTTCTGGCCGCCCTGGTGCGCATAGCGCATCTTCGGACGGGTGCTGCCCTTGCGCTTCGGCTCCTGCTTCTCGACCGCTTCCTGCAGCGCGCGCGTCAGGCGCGGCGTCGACAGGTTGGCGGTCGCGGCCGCGTAGGCAGCTTCGACCGACTTCATCATCTGGGTCACGCCGGTGCCCTTCAGCGCCGAAATGAAATGGGTCTTGGCGAAGCCGAGGAAGTCGAGCTTGCGGTCGAGGTCGGTCTTGACCTGGTCGCGCTGGTCCGACTGCAGGCCGTCCCACTTGTTGACGACGACCACGAGCGCCCGGCCCGCTTCCAGGATGAAGCCGGCAATGTGTGCATCCTGCTCGGAAATATCCTGCTGCGCATCGAGCAAAAGAATGACGACGTTGGCGTCCGAGATCGACTGCATGGTCTTGACCACCGAGAACTTCTCGATCGCCTCGAAGATCTTGCCGCGGCGGCGGATGCCGGCGGTGTCGATCAGGGTGTAGTTCTTGCCGTCGCGCTCGAATGGCACCTCGATCGAGTCGCGGGTGGTGCCCGGCATGTCGAACGCGATCACGCGCTGCTCGCCGACCAGGGTGTTGATCAGGGTCGACTTGCCGACGTTCGGGCGGCCGACGATGGCGATCTTGATGCCGTGGTCGGCCGGCGCGAGCTCTTCCTCGTCGCCCGGGCGCTGGGCGAAGGCGATGTCGAGCGCTTCGCGCACCAGGTCGTGCACGCCGTCGCCGTGGGCGGCGGAAATGACGTACGGGTCGCCCATGCCGAGCTCGTAGAAGTCGGCGGTCACGGCGGTGTACTTCATGCCCTCCGATTTGTTAACCACGAGCATGACCTGACGGCCCGACTTGCGCAGGTAATCGGTGATGGTCTTGTCGTGCGGCGTCAGGCCCTGGCGGCCGTCGACGATGAACACGACGACGTCGGCTTCAGCCACGGCCTGGCGCGTCTGCAGCGCCATCTCGTGCATGATGCCTTCCTTGGCGACCGGTTCGAAACCGCCCGTGTCGATGACCAGGAATGGGCGGTCGCCGACCCGGCCTTCGCCGTAGTGGCGGTCGCGGGTCAGGCCAGGGAGGTCGGCCACGAGCGCGTCGCGCGAACGTGTCAGGCGATTGAACAGGGTCGACTTCCCGACATTGGGACGACCCACGAGTGCGATTACCGGCTTCATGTACTTATTCTATTCGACCGCGATGGCGGCCACAGTTCCATTTTGTGTTTGAAAAATCAGGTTCGAGCCGGCCACCACCGGCGAGCCCACGATCGGGCTCCCGTCGGTAGCGGCGCGAGCCAGGAATGTGCCGTCCTCGCGCGACAGGAAGTGCACGATGCCTTCGTAGTCGCCGACCGCCACTGCCCGTCCGTAGGAAACCGGGGTCGAGAGGCGGCGGAAGGACAGCTTGTCGTTCTTCCAGCTGCTGGCGCCCGTATCACGGGCGAATGCGTTCAGCGCGCCCTTCTCGTCCGGGGCGAAGACGAAGCGCTGGTCGACCGCGACGCCGACTTCGGAGGACAGCTCGCGGGTCCAGCGCGCCGAACCGGTGCTCAGGTCGAAGCAGCCCACGCGGCCCTGGTAGGACACGGCGCAGACGTCGTTCTCGAACACCGTCGGCGCGCCGCCGATGTCGGTCACGCGTTCCAGTTCGGTGGTGCCGCGCGCCACGCCGACCTCGACGTCCCAGCGCGGGGCGCCGGTGGCCAGGATCAGGGACGACAGCTTGCCGCCCGGCTGGGCGACGATCACGTCGGTGCCGGCGATCACCATGCCCGGCGCGATGCGCAGGGTCAGCGGCGGCGCGACCTTTTGCACGGTCCATTTCTTTTCGCCAGTCTTGGCGTCGAAGCCGACGATGCGGTTGTCGAGGCTGCGCGCCACGACGATGCCCTGCCCCACCACCGGCGCCGACAGGAGCTCGCTCGACAGCTGGGTCTTCCACAGCGCCTTGCCGTCCATGTCGAAGGCCAGCAGCATGCCGTCGGCGCCGCCGACGACGATCAGGTTGCCGTCGGTGCCGACACCGGCGGTCAGGTCGGTGCCGGCCTTGATCTTCCACAACTGGCGGCCGTTGGCGGCCTCGACGCGCGCGATGTCGCCGTCGGCGCCGGCCACCACCACGGTGTTGCCGGTCAGCGCAGGCGAGAACTGGTAGCCGCGCGCCTTGCCGATATCCAGCTTCCACGCGGTACGCACCGCCATCGACGCCTTCAGCTCGACCAGCTTGGCCGGCTGGTCGCCCTTTGGCTTGCCGGAGAAGGGATTGAGCGAACTGATGGTCGAGCAGCCCGTCATCAGGGCCAGTACACCAACACCAACGAGCTTCCTGCTAATACGCATATTCTTTTTACCTTGTTTCTGGACTCTGGACTATAGAGGGCGCAAAGCCCGCGCACACCCGAAGGCGCGCGCGGGCCGACTGATTCAGGGCTGTTACGCGGCTGCTTTCGGCTCAGCCGGGACGCTGCCGCCGATGGCTTCGAGCTTGATCTGGACCAGCTGGCGGCCCGGATTGTTCTTGTCCATGGCGGCCAGGGCCGCGACATAGGCCTGGCGCGCTTCGGCCAGCTTGTTCTGCGCGACCAGCACGTCGCCCTTGCGATCGTTCACTTCGGCGCTGAACTGCGGCAGGAATTCGCCGCCCAGCAGCTTCAGGGCCGCGTCGTAGGCTTTCTCGTCCAGCAGGACGCCGGCCAGGCGCAGGCGGGCGATCGACTTGTACTCGTCGTTGCCGTTGTCGGCCGCCCATTGCAGCTGGGCCTTGGCGGTCTTCAGGTCGTTCGCTTCGAATGCGGTCTTGGCCGCGGCCAGCGCGCTCATCTGGGAGTAGGCGGTGCCCTCGTACTTCTTCTGGAGGTCGCCGGCGATGCGCTGCACCTTGGCGTTGTCGTTCGCCAGCAGCGAGGCCTGCAGTTCGTCGTACAGGGCCGAGGCTTCGACGGCCTGGGTACGCTTGTGCGAGCCCCAGAAATTCCAGGCGGCGTAGGAACCGAGCGCCAGGATCAGCACCCAGGTGATGATATTGCCGTACTTGGACCAGAAGGCCTTGAAGGATGCTATCTGTTCCTGTTCTTCGAGATCGTATGCCATGTGTCTGTTCGTGCCTGCGCTTTTATTGGTTTAACAGTGGATCGGTTCCGGTGCTGCCTGCGAATTGCTTCCTGCTTGTTACGGATGGTAATGCACGTGCTCGTGGTCATGGTCGTGGCCGCCCACGATCTGGTCGACCAGGTAGTCGACCACGTCCTCGAACGGCACGCTGGACTGCTGCTGCTCGCCGGCTTCGCCGCGCATCGACTTGACCGCCGCGGCCTTGTTCGCCACTTCGTCCTCGCCGATGATCACGGCAAATGCCGCGCCGCTGCCGTCGGCCTTCTTCATCTGGCTCTTGAAGCTGCCAGCACCGCTCGGCGTTGCGCAATGTAACACAACATCCAGGCCGGCATCCCGAATCCGCTCGGCCAGGATGAAGGCCTGCATCTGCGCTTCCTCGCCCTGGTGGACCATGTAGACGTCGCACTGGTTCGGCTCGGCCGGCTCGCCGGCCGCCTTCATCAGCTCGATGATGCGCTCCATGCCCATCGCGAAACCGACCGCCGGGGTCGGCTTGCCGCCGAAGGTCTCGATCAGCGGATCGTAGCGGCCGCCGGCGCAGATGGTGCCCTGCGAGCCGAGCTCGTCGGTGACCCACTCGAACACGGTGCGGTTGTAGTAGTCCAGGCCGCGCACCAGGCGCGGGTTGATCGTGTACTGCACCGCGTTGCGGTCGAGGATCTTCTTCAGGCCGTCGAGGTGGGCCATCGATTCCTCGCCCAGGTAGTCGAGCAGGCGCGGGGCGCCGTTGACCATTTCCTGCATCGCCGGGTTCTTGGTGTCGAGGATGCGCAGCGGGTTGCTGTGCAGGCGGCGCTTGGCTTCCGCATCGAGGATGTCGGCATTCTTCTCGAAGTAGGCGATCAGGTCGACGCGGTGGCGCAGGCGCTCGTCGGCGTTGCCGATCGAGTTCAGTTCCAGGCGCACGTTGGCGATGCCCAGGTCGTCCCACAGGCGGCGGCACAGCATGATCAGCTCGGCGTCGATGTCCGGGCCGGAGAAGCCGACCGCTTCCGCGCCGAACTGGAAGAACTGGCGGTAGCGGCCGCGCTGCGGACGCTCGTGGCGGAACATCGGGCCCTTGTACCAGAGGCGCTTCGGACCATCGTAGACCAGGTTATGCTCGAGCACCGCGCGCACCACGCTGGCCGTGCCTTCCGGGCGCAGGGTCAGGGCGTCGCCGTTCATCGAGTCGGTGAAGGAATACATTTCCTTCTCGACGATGTCGGTGACGGCGCCGATGGCGCGCGCGAACAGGCCGGTTTCCTCGACGATCGGGGTGACGATCTTCTGGTAGCCGTAGCTCTTCAGGATCGTTTCGGTGGTGTTCTCGAACAGTTCCCACAGCGGCGCATCGGCCGGCAGGATGTCGTTCATGCCTTTGACGGCAAGGATTTTTTCTGGTTTGGACATTGTTATACCTTCAGTATCTGCTCGCGCCCAGGCCTGCGGCGCTTATTGCGCCACGGCCTCGCGGCTATAGTTCTTCTTGACGTAATCCAGCACGATGGTCTTGAACTCGTCGACGATGCGCTCGCCGCGCAGGGTCGCGAACTTCTGGCCATCGACGAACACCGGCGCGGCCGGCGACTCGCCGGTACCCGGCAGGCTGATGCCGATGTTGGCGTGCTTCGACTCGCCCGGACCGTTCACGATGCAGCCCATCACCGCCACGTTCATCGCTTCCACGCCCGGATAGGTCTTCTTCCACTCCGGCATCTGCTCGCGCAGGAAGGTCTGGATGTTGTCGGCCAGTTCCTGGAACACGGTCGAGGTGGTGCGGCCGCAGCCCGGGCAGGCGATCACCATCGGGGTGAACTTGCGCAGGCCCATGGTCTGCAGGATTTCCTGGCCGACCACCACTTCCCTGGTGCGGTCGCCGCCCGGTTCCGGGGTCAGCGAGATGCGGATGGTGTCGCCGATGCCTTCCTGCAGCAGCACCGCCAGCGCGGCGGTCGAGGCCACGATGCCCTTGCTGCCCATGCCGGCCTCGGTCAGGCCCAGGTGCAGCGGGTAGTCGCAGCGGCGCGCCAGTTCGCGGTAGACCGCGATCAGGTCCTGCACGCCCGACACCTTGCACGACAGGATGATCTTGTCGCGCGCCAGGCCGACTTCTTCGGCGCGCACGGCGTTCTCGATCGCCGAGGTGATCAGGGCTTCGTACATCACGGCCTGGGCGCTCCACGGCGTGGCGCGCGAGGCGTTCTCGTCCATGATGCGCGCCAGCAGCGACTGGTCCAGGCTGCCCCAGTTGACGCCGATGCGCACCGGCTTGTCGTATTTCGCGGCGATCTCGATCATCTGGGCGAACTGGGTGTCGCGCTTGGCGCCCTGCCCCACGTTGCCCGGGTTGATGCGGTACTTCGACAGCGCCTGGGCGCACTCGGGATAGTCGCGCAGCAGCAGGTGGCCGTTGTAGTGGAAGTCGCCCACCAGCGGCACGTCGACCTCCATGCGGTCGAGCTGTTCGCGGATCGCCGGCACGGCCGCCGCCGCCGCCGGCGTGTCGACCGTGATGCGCACGATCTCGGAACCGGCGCGCGCCAGTTCCTTGACCTGGATCGCGGTGCCGATCACGTCGGCGGTGTCGGTGTTGGTCATCGACTGCACCACCACCGGCGCGTCGCCGCCCACCCAGACCTGGCGCGCGCCATGCGCGACCAGCACCTTGCGGCGGGCGCTGCGCGCCAGCGGGCCGGACGGGATCGGACCGGCGAGGCAGGCTTCGTTCAGGGAAGTCATCTGTTCCATGGTTCGCTTATTTCAGTGCGACACGCGCGTAAGTCTTGCCCGGCGCCAAGGGCAGCTCGACGCCCGAGCCGCGCAGGCTTGCCGATACGGCCGAGGGCTTGCCGACCACCAGGTTCACCGGCTCGGCCAGTTCGAAGCTCTCGGTGCTGCCGGCCTTGACCAGGCGCGCGATCAGCGCACGGCGGTCCTTCGCGGTACGCACTTCGATCCAGGAATCTTCGCGCACGTTCAGGACCAGGGTGTTCGTGCCGGCCGCGGCCGGTACTGCGGAGACCGTCGCGGCGGTTCCCGAGGCAGGTACCGCTGCGGGCGGGACGCCTGCCGGGCTTGCCGGCGCGGCGCCAGGAACGGCGGCGCCCGGAGGCGTTGCCGGCGGCGTGGCCGGCGCCGCGCCGGGAGTGGTCGCCGGAGCGGCCGGCGCCGCGCCCGGGGCCGTCGCCGGTGCGGTGCCGCCCGGCGCCGGCACCGAGATCAGCGGCACCGAGGGATTGTGGACCGGTTCCTGCGCGCCGCTGGCCGGTGCGCCGGCGGCCGGCGCCTCGAGCACGGTGCCGCCAGGCGTCGCCAGGCCGTCGGCCGGATTGGCGTCGCCCTGCGGCTGGCTGGCGCCGATCAGGCCGAACTGCCAGGCCGCGGCCGCGGCGGCAGCCACCACCACGGCGGCGGCGATCCAGCCCAGCGGCACGCGGTTGCGCTTGCCGCCGATCGGGAAGCGGGTTTCGTTGAAGGCGGCCGGGCGCTGCTCGCGGCGCGCCATCGGGGCGCCTGCCTGGGCCTGCGGCGGCATGTTCAGCTCGATCATCGCCACCAGCGGCGCGGCGTCGATCTTGAGCAGCTTGGCGTAGGCGCGCACGAAGCCGCGCGTCACGGCCGGGCTGGGCAGCGACGCATAGTCGCCGGCTTCCAGCGCCACCACCTGGCGCGGCGCCAGTTTCAGCTGGTCGGCCACCTGCTCCACGGTCCAGCCCAGCGTTTCGCGCTGGGACTGCAGGGTCTTGCCCGGAATGCCGGAGTTGTTGCCTGGTGCGGCCGGCTGGTCTGCATGCTCGTTCATTGCTGTCTCACTCATCAAATGCTCCGCGCTCGAACGCCGCGTACTCGGTCGAACCCGGGAAGCGGCGACGCAGCTGGGCGGCCAGGGTCGCTTCATGGGTCCGGTCGCCGAGCTTGCGCTGGACGCGCATGGCAAGCCACAGCGCGTCGGCCGACAGCGCATCGAGTTTCGCTGTGTCGATCAGGCGGTTAATGAAAAAACCGGCGCGTTGATAATCGCGCCGCTCGAAGTAGATCCGTGCAAGGCCAAGGTTGCTGGCCTGCAGGTCGGGGTTGAAACGCAAGGCATCGAGCAGGTAGCGCTCGGCCGCGTCGAAATTCCTGTTCTTGATGCTGCACACGCCCGCGTTCACGAGGGCGCTCACCGGCGTCGCATACGCCGGATTCCGGATCGCCGTGTCGAAATAGCGCATCGCCTGGCCCGGCTTGTTCATCGACTGGCACAGGAAGGAGCCGTAGTTGTTCGACAGGTCCGGATTGCCCGGCGCAATGCGCAGGGCGTGCTGGTAATTCTCGTCGGCCAGCGGCAGCTGGCCCATGGCTGTGTAGATCAGCGCGCGCAGGCCATAGGCCTCGGCGTAGTCGGGATCGGCCGCGATCGCCTGCTTGACTTCGTCGAGGGCGATGTCGTACTTGCCGTCCTGGTAATAGCCGACCGCGAGCTGCACGCGGATGCCCGCGCGCTTCTCGGCCGGGGTCTGGTCGGAGGCGGTCTTGAGTTCGCCGCTGCCGGCACCGGGGCCGGCGCAGGCGGCCAGCAGGAACAGGGCAGACGCGGCGAAGGTCGCGGCGGCAATGCGGCCGGCGGCGCGGACCATCAGGAAGGAATCTCCACGATGCGCCCGAAGTCGGCGCCGAACTTCTTCTGGTACTCGGCCATCTTTTCCATGCGCTGGGCGACACGGGTGCGGTCCTGCACCTCGCCGGCCAGCTGGCCGCAGGCGGCGTCGATGTCGTCGCCGCGGGTCTTGCGCACCGTGGTCACGATGCCGGCGTCCATCAGCACCTGGGCGAAGGCCTTGATGCGCGGGTTCTTCGAGCGGGTCAGGCCCGATTCCGGGAACGGATTGAACGGAATCAGGTTGAACTTGCAGTTCACGCCCACTTCGGGATCGTTGACCAGCGCGATCAGTTCGCGTGCGTGCTCGTCGCTGTCGTTGAAGCCGTCGAGCATGCAGTATTCGAAGGTGATGAAGTCGCGCGGGGCGAATTCCAGGTAGCGCTTGCACGCGGCCAGCAGCTCGCGCAGCGGATATTTCTTATTCAGCGGCACCAGGATGTCGCGCAGCGGATCGTTCGACGCGTGCAGCGACACCGCCAGCGCCACCGGGACTTCCTGGGACAGCTTGTCGATGTTCGGCACCACGCCCGAGGTCGACAGGGTCACGCGGCGGCGCGACAGGCCGTAGGCGTTATCGTCGAGCATCAGCTTGAGCGCGGTGGCGGTCGGCTCGAAGTTCAGCAGCGGCTCGCCCATGCCCATCATCACCACGTTGGTGATCTGGCGCTCGCCCTTCGGACCCGGCTCGATGCCCTTGGTCTTGCGCAGCTCGAACTCGGCCATCCACAGCTGGCCGATGATTTCGGCGACCGTCAGGTTGCGGTTGAAGCCCTGCTTGCCGGTCGAGCAGAAGCGGCAGTTGACGGCGCAGCCGGCCTGGGTCGAGATGCACAGCGTGCCGCGGTTCTCTTCCGGGATGAACACGGTCTCGACCGCGTTGCCGTCGCCGACGTCGACCAGCCACTTGCGGGTGCCGTCGGACGAGGTGTGGTCGCTGATGATGTCCGGCGCGCGCACTTCCGCGCGCGTCTTGAGCTTTTCGCGCAGCGACTTGGCCAGGTCGGTCATGCTGTCGAAGTCCGACGCACCGAACTGGTGGATCCAGCGCTGCAGCTGTTTTGCACGGAACGGCTTCTCACCCAATTCGGCGCAATACGCGACGAGTTGCGCGGGATCGAAGTCCAGCAGGTTGGTGAGAGTCGTCATGGCTAGATTCCTATAATTCAAATTCCCGCTCGCGCCAGTCCTGGACCGCGGGCGAGCGGGTTACGCAATCATCAGTCGGGCTGAACGCCCGCTCCGATTAACGCGAGTAGACGTTCAGTGCTGGGAAGAAGTAAGCGATTTCCACAGCGGCGGTTTCGGCAGCGTCCGAACCGTGAACGGCGTTGGCGTCGATCGAATCGGCGAAGTCAGCGCGGATGGTACCGGCTTCGGCCTTCTTCGGGTCGGTGGCGCCCATCAGGTCACGGTTCTTGGCAATCGCGCCTTCGCCTTCCAGCACTTGCACCATCACCGGGCCCGAGATCATGAAATCGACCAGGTCCTTGAAGAACGGACGGGCAGCGTGCACGGCGTAGAAGCCTTCGGCTTCGGCGCGCGACAGCTGGGTCATGCGAGCAGCAACCACCTTCAGGCCAGCGCCTTCGAAGCGGCTATAGATTTGGCCGATCACGTTTTTTGCAACTGCGTCCGGCTTGATGATGGACAGGGTGCGTTCGATTGCCATGTAAAAACTCCAATAAAAAGAAAGGTTTAAATCGAGAACTTTGGGACTCAATCAACCTTTAATTTTACCATACATCCCCCATATATCGGATATTGCGTCAGTGACAAGCTAAGTGGTAGAGTGACGGCGAAAATCCGTCCCGCTTCATCCCCGCCTAAGCCAGCCGGGGTATGCTGTCAGTGACGCATCCTTTTACCAACCGGAGGCAATATGTTCCCTAATACGCAACAACCACGCACTATAGACCTGACCAAAGGCGGCCAGGTAACGCGCAACAAGGTGTTGCGCAATACGTACTGGCTGCTCGCGCTGTCGATGATCCCCACCGTCCTGGGCGCCTATATCGGCGTGTCCATGGAACTGCCGATGCTTAGCGGCGGCATGGGCTTCGTCATCTTCCTCGCGATTGCGTTCGGGTTCATGTTCGCCATCGAAAAAACCAAGCACTCGGCGGCCGGCGTCGCGGTCCTGCTCGGCTTCACCTTCTTCATGGGCCTGATGCTGACCCCGCTGCTGCGCCACACCCTGGGCTACACCAACGGCGGCAGCCTGATCATGACCGCCTTCGGCGGCACCGCGGCCGTGTTCGCCGTGATGGCCAGCATCGCCACCACCAGCAAGCGCGATTTCTCGGGCATGGGCAGCTGGCTGATGGCCGGCGTGGTGATCCTGCTGCTGGCGGTCGTGGCGAATATCTTCCTGCAGATGTCGGCACTGTCGATCGTGATCTCGGTCATGGCGATCGGTATCTTCTCGGCCTTCATCCTGTTCGACGTGCAGCGCATCATCAACGGCGGCGAAACCAACTACATCAGCGCGACCCTGGCGATCTACCTGGACGTCTACAACATCTTCACCAGCCTGCTGCAACTGCTGGGCATTGCCGGCGGCGACCGCGACTAAGCGCCCTCCCCGCTGACGACAAAGCCGACCTTCGGGTCGGCTTTTTTATGTCCGCCGGAACCGGCGGGGTGGCCGGCAAACCGGCCCACCCCGCCAGGCTGTCAGGCCTCCGGCGCGCCCTCGGCGATGGCGACCGCCTTCTCGTCGAACTCGACGCTGCGCGACGGCTTCGCGCCCAGCTCGAACACCCCGATCGACTCGACGTGCGAGGTATGCGGGAACATGTTGACCACCCCCGCCTTCTTCATCACATAGCCGGCCTTGTGCACCAGGATCCCGGCGTCGCGCGCCAGGGTCGACGGGCTGCACGACACGTAGACGATCCGCTGCGGCATCAGCTCCTCATGGGTCTCGCGCAGTTCGGCTAGCGCCAGCGACAGCGCCATCGCGCCGTCGCGCGGCGGGTCGATCAGCATGCGGTCGAACCTGCCCAGCGCGACCAGGTCGTCCTTGCTCACTTCGAACAGGTTGCGGGTCGAGAACGAGGTCTTGTCCGCCAGGCCGTTGGCCTTCGCATTGTCCAGCGCGCGGGTGGTCAGGGCGGTGCTGCCTTCGATGCCCACGACTTCGCGCGCCTGGGTGGCGAGCGGCAGGGTGAAGTTGCCGAGGCCACAGAACAGGTCGGCCACGCGCTCGTCCTTCTGCACGTCCAGCAGGCGCAGCGCCTTCGACACCAGCACGCGGTTGATGTGGTGGTTCACCTGGGTGAAGTCGGTCGGCTTGAACGGCATGCGGATGCCGAACTCGGGCAGCAGGTAGTACAGCTCCTTGCCGAGCGGGTAGTACGGATAGGCGGTGTCCGGGCCCTTCGGCTGCAGCCACCACTGGATGTTCCACTTGTCGGCGAAGGCCTTGACCAGCTCCTCGTCCTTCGGGCTCAAGGGGGCCATGATGCGCAGCACCAGCACCGTGCTTTCCTCGCCGATCGCCACCTCGATCTGCGGCATCTGGTTGTAGATCGACAGCGCGCCGATCAGCTCGCGCAGCGGCACCAGCATGGCGGCCACGTGGTCCGGCAGGATCTCGCAGGTCGTGATGTCGGCCACATAGGACGAGCTGCGCTCGTGGAAGCCGACCAGCACCCCGCCCTTCTTGGCCACATGGCGCACCGACAGGCGCGCGCGGTAGCGGTAATCCCAGGTCGGGCCATACATCGGGCGCATGATGTTCTCCGGCTTGACCTTGCCGAGGTGCCACAGGTTGTCCTCGAGGACGCGCTGCTTCATGGCGACCTGGGCCGTCGGCTCCAGGTGCTGCATCGAGCAGCCGCCGCAGTAGCCGAAATGCTTGCATTTCGGCTCGACGCGCATCGACGAGGCGCGCTGCAGGGTGAGCATGCGGCCCGATTCCCAGTTCTTCTTCTTGCGCAGCGTTTCGAAGCTGACACGTTCGCCCGGCAGTGCGCCTTCGACGAAAATCACCTTGCCCGGCGTGCCGTCCTCATTCTCGAGATGGCCGACGCCGCGCGCGTCGTTGTCGAGGGCTTTGATGTCGATAAAAGTTTCTTGCATGGTGACAGAGAGATGGGAATGGACGCCGGGTAAGCATTCGGCCGGCGGCGCAGACGCTCGTGGCCCGCGCGGGAAGACGGCGGAGCCGTCGCAAACAAAAAATGGCCGATTCCGGCCCGGCGGGCATCATAGCAAGGAATCGGATGGGGCGCTACCGGGAGGGTGGTTTTGCCCGGCTACCAGGCGATCACAGCAACGAGTCCCGCACCACCCCGCGCGCCGCCATCGCCCGCTTGAGCTTGACCAGCGCCTCCTGCTGGATCTGGCGCACCCGCTCGCGCGTCACGCCCATCTCCTCGGCCAGGGTCTCGAGCGTGGCCGGATCGTCGTTGTCGAGCCCGAAGCGCCGCGTCACCACCAGCCGCTGCTTGTCGGGCAGCCGCCCCAGCCAGTCGCGCACCAGGGTCGTCATCTCGTGCTGCTCGGCGCGCGCATCGGGACTGTCCTCGCCGTCGTCGGGCAGCATGTCCATCAGGCTCGACTGCGGATCGTTGTCGAGCGGCGCATCGAGCGAGGTGGCGTGCTCGGACAGGGTCAGGATATCCTGCACCTCTTCCACCGGCCGTCCGACCAGGCTGGCGATGTCCTCGGCCGCGGCGTCCTTGCCGTCGTGCTTTTGCGCTTCGAGGTGGTACTTGGCGCGCAGCACCTGGTTCAGCTCGCGCACCATGTGCACCGGCAGGCGCACGGTGCGCGCCTGGTTCATGATCGCGCGCTCGATGCTCTGGCGGATCCACCAGGTCGCGTAGGTCGAGAAGCGGAAGCCGCGCTCGGGCTCGAACTTGTCGATGGCCCGCATCAGGCCGATGTTGCCTTCCTCGATCAGGTCGAGCAGCACCACGCCGCGGTTGATGTAGTGCTTGGCGATCGAGACCACCAGGCGCAGGTTGTGCTCGATCATCTTCTGGCGCGAGGCGAAATCGCCCGCCTTGGCCAGGGTGGCGAAATGCGTCTCTTCCGTCGCCGTCAGCAGGGGACGGGCGCCGATCTGGTTCAGGTAGTGCTGGGTGGTGTCGGTCGCGAGCTCGGCCTGCAAGACCTTGCGCAGTTCGTCGACCGTGTCGATCTCGGCCGTGCCGGGAAGGATTTCCTCCCGCTCGGCGCCATTGGTCGCAAGCACGCCCTCGCTTTCCGGTTCGTCCGGAAACTCGTCCGAAGCGTCGTGGTCCAGCGAGTGCGGCGGCTGCGTCATACCCTTCCTATCGTCCGGGCAGGAACCTCGCCGGATCGACGGGCTTGCCCTGTTGACGGATCTCGAAATGCAACTTGACCAGGTCAGCATCCGAATCGCCCATTTCGGCGATCACCTGGCCCTTGGCCACGTTATCGCCTTCCTTGACCACAATCTTTCGATTATGTGCATAGGCGGACAACAGGCTGTTGCTGTGCTTGACGATGACGAGGTTACCATATCCTCGGATACCGCTGCCAGCATACATTACCTTGCCCGCGCCGGCAGCGACAACCTGCTGGCCCATCTTGCCGGCAATATCGATGCCCTTGTTCTTGCCTTCGTCGAAAGTCGCGATGATGCGGCCGTCGGATGGCCACATCCAGCTCAGTTTTTCATCGTCGACGATCACGCTGCCGCCGACAGGCACGGACGGGGCCGGTGCGACCGGCGGCGCCACGGCGTCGGCGCGCGGCGAGGTTTCCCTGGTCTCGGCGACCGTCGCTTCGCTGTACGGCTTCTTGTCGGCGCGCGGCGCGGTCTTGCGCGGCACGGCCGGGGTCGCCGGCGGCGGCGTCGGCACCGGCTGGGTCTGGACGGCGGCGCTGCGCTCGTTCTGCGTCACGCGCAGCACCTGGCCGACCTTGATGTCGTCCGGGTCGCGCAGGTTGTTCCAGGCGACCAGGTCGCGGTAGTTCTGGCCATGGTCCAGCGCGATGCGCAGCAGCGTGTCGCCGCGGCGCACGGTGTAGGTGCCGCGCTCGTCCTGCTTCGGTTCCTCGGCGCGCGCCGGCGCCGGGGCCGGACGGGTGTGGTTCGCGGTCGCGGGACGCTCGGTGACCGGCGCCTGGCGGGTGGTGGAAGTACAGCCGGCCACGAGGCCGAGGATGATCGTCAGTAGGGCTAAACGAGGTGCTTGTTTCATTGTCATTCTAATGGTCTGGTCGACATACGGGCGGAGTCCCTGGCGGGCTCCGTCAGATGGTGCCCGGGCGCAGCGGCACGAAGTGGCAGGCTTCCAGCGTTTCGCTGGCCCACTCGGATTTGCCAATGCGGGTAATGCGGTGCAAATGCTGGACCTGGGCGCCCACGGGAGCGACGAGGCGCGCTCCGATGGCCAGCTGCTCGAGCAGGGCCCGCGGCACCTCGAGCCCGGCGGCTGCGAGGATGATGCCGTCGAAAGGCGCAACCTGGGGCAGCCCCAGCATACCATCGCCGTACTGCAAACGGAGGTTGGAAATACGCAGCGGCCGCAAATTGGTCTTCGCGAGCTCGTGCAGCGGCTTGATTCGCTCGATGGAATACACCTCCTTCGCGACGAAGGACAGGACCGCGGCCTGGTAGCCGCAGCCGGTGCCGATCTCGAGCACGCGTCCCAGTTCGCCACCGGCGCGCATGGCCTCGATCATGCGCGCGACGATGTAGGGCTGGGAAATCGTCTGGTTGTGGCCGATCGGCAGGGACGCATCGATGTACGCCTGGGCCGACAGGGCCGGTTCGATGAACAGGTGGCGCGGCACGATCTCCATCGCGCCCAGCACCTTCGGGTCGGCCACGCCCTGGCGCGCCACCTTGGCCACCATGGCGCGGCGCACCGCTTCGGTGGCCATCAGGTCGGAACGCTGCGGCGTCGGCGCGCTCGGCGCCCGGGTCTGGGCGTAGCCGGGCGGACGCGGCGCCGGGCCGGGGGCCTGGGGCGGCTTGGCGGCGCCGCCGCTGACGGCGGTGCGCGCCGCATTCTGGGTCGCGGTCTGGGGCGTGGCGACGGTGACGGGCGCGCCCGGCTTGCGGGCGGGACTGGTCACCGACGACAGCGGGAGCGGGAAATTGCTGCGCTGGTCTTTCATGCGATTCCCTGCGCCAGCAGTTCGAGCTGGCTCCGATGGGTCAGGTCCACCTGCAGCGGCGTGATCGACACGCGGCCCTGCGAAGTGGCGTGGAAGTCGGTCCCCTCGCCCGCGTCGCGGCAGGCGCCGGGCGCGCCGATCCAGAAGATCTCGCGGCCGCGCGGGTCGTGCGAACGGATCACCGGCTCGGCCTGGTGGCGCCGGCCGAGGCGCGTGGGGGTCAGCGGCCCGATTTCCTCGTACGGCAGGTTCGGGATGTTCACGTTCAGCAGGTAGGGCGACGGCAGCATGTCGAAGCGGCGCTCGACGATCTCGCGCGCCACGCGCGCGGCGGCGTCCACATGCGCCCAGCCGGAATGGACCTGCGAAAAAGCGATCGCCGGGATGCCGAACAGGTAAGCCTCGGTGGCCGCGGCGACAGTGCCCGAATACAAGGTGTCGTCGCCCATGTTCTGGCCATTGTTGATGCCGGAAACGACCAGGTCGGGCGGGCTGTTCGACATGCCGGTCAGTGCGATGTGCACGCAATCGGTCGGCGTACCGTTGACAAAATAGAAACCATTAGCAGCCTTCTGGACCGACAGCGGACGGTCCAGCGACAACGAGTTCGACGCGCCCGACCGGTTACTGTCGGGAGCGACCACCACGATCTCGGCGATCGTGGCAAGGGCCTCCGCCAGCGCGTTGATACCAGGCGCCAGGTAGCCGTCGTCGTTACTGATAAGAATTCGCATCCCGCGATTTTACCTGAAGCAACGGTCTTATCGATCTTTTGCCGCGAGAATTTCACATTTTGGAAGCGGTTCCCGCCACGATCCGGACAGCATCGCGGTCATTTTGGCAATCCTGATCATGCCATTCCGGCCAAAACGTGTAGATCAGGCCAATATTCTGCCTGAGTCCGGGCCCCATGGCATCCCGGCGCGCACCAGGCTGCGCGTGCAGGATGGGATGTCGTTTGGTTAACTCATGGCGCGGCCGGGTGGCGGATGCAGGCAGCCCGGGCCTCCCTGTCCGGATGCCCGGCGCCGGGATGGCGCTCGCGGGTGCGCGCCAGCGATTCCTGGATGCTGCGCACCGCCGCCAGGTCGCCCTGCGCGGCCAGGATCTCGGCCAGCGCTTCGCGCGCGCCCAGGGTGGCGGCGGCATCGGGGCCGTCGTGGCGTTCGCGCGCGCGCAGCACGGCCTCGAGCAGGCGCCGTGCATTGCCCAGCTCGCCCGTTTCGCCCATCAGCTGGGCCAGGCGCTGGCCGCAGCGCAAGCTGTCCTGGTGCTCGGCGCCCTGCCGGCTGCGGCGGGTATCGAGCACCCGCTCGCACAGCACCCGCGCACGGCTGTATTCGTGCTGCAGCGCCAGGCTGGCGGCGAGGTCCTCGAGGCTGTCGAGGGTGGCGGGATGCTCGTCGCCCAGCGCGCGTTCGCATGCGGCGATGACCTGTTCGTGCAGCGCCAGCGCGCGTTCGGCTTCGCCGAGGCAGCCCAGCACCCGCGCCAGCCGGGAGCGCGCGCCCAGAGTGTCGGGATGGTCGGGCCCGAGCTGCCGGGTGCATGCCTGGGCCAGCAGCTCGAGCTGGCGGCGCGCCTCCTGCAGGGCGCCCGTTTCGAGCAGGAGCGAAGCCAGCGCGGCGCGCGCGCCGCGGGTAGCCGGATGCTCGCCGCCGAGGACGCCTTCACGCACGACCAGGCTCTCTTCGAGGCAGGCGCGCGCCTCCGCGCCGCGCCGCTCGCGCCGGCACAATTCGCCGAGCTGGGCCAGCGCGTCGGCCAGCGCCAGCGGGGCCACCACGGCGCCGCCTTCCGCCGCACGGGCGCGGGACATGGCCGCGCGCAGCCGGATCTCTTCGAGCGACTGCCAGGGAAAATGGCCCGGCGCCACCCATTCGGCAAGCAGGCCGGCCAGCTGCGCCAGCGCGCGCCGGTCGCCGCCCGGCCCCATGGTGGACAGCGCATCGGCGAGCGGCAACTGGAGTTCGTCGAAACAGCTGTCGAGATTCACGCGCGGCCAGCCGTAGCAGGCGCGCAGCAGGCTTTCCAGGCGCGGCTGGTAGCCGGGCACGCCCTTGCGGGCGTCGCCGCGCCGCCAGCGCAGGCAGGGGTCGCTGCGTGCGCCGTCCGGCGCGCAGGCGAGCGGATAGGCGAGCAAGGGCCGCTGCTCGTCCTCGTGGCTGCAGCGGTAGTCGATGGCGCGCCGCACGGCGCCTTCCAGCCCCTCGATGCTGCCGGGGGCCGGCGTGAACAGGCCGACCAGGCGGTCGGGCAGCAGCGTGGTGCAGACGCTGGCCGCCGGCGAGCGTCCCGGGCCGCTGGCGACGAGCACATGCGAGAAGTGGCGCGCCATGCGCGCCGCGAAGCGCCGGAACAACGCCGGGCAGGCGTCGAACAGGGCTTCCCAGTCGAGCCGGCGGGCGCGCTCGGCGTAGTCGCCGTCGAAGCGTCCCGCGCGCATCAGGTAGAGCGGACGGCGCCCGTCGGCGCGTTCGAGATGGGCGCGCCACGCCACCGCGTCGAGCACCTGCTCGGCCAGCGCCTCGCCACGCTCCCTGCGCTCCCCGCCGCTGCGGCGCAGTTGCGCCCGGCAAGCCTCGAAGAATTCGAGCAGCCCGGGCTGGGTGGACGGCGCGTCGAGGCCGGGTTCGATGGCGGCATCGGGAGGCGGGTCGACATGGCGGTGCAGTGCGGGCGCATCGAGGTCCCAGTCGATCACCAGGACCGGCGCGGCCGCCGCGCCGCCCGCCAGCCGCAGGGCGAGCGCGGACAGCATCGCGTTGCGCGCCGCGCCTCCCTCGTACGCATAGAAGGTCGTCACCGCGCCGGACGTGGCCAGCGGCGGCAGGGCAATGCCGTTGTGCCCCATGGTGCTCCTCGTGTGCTTTTTATTTTGGGAATGCCAGCTCTGGAAGTTCGCGCCATTCGGGTGGGACATCGGGGAGCACGAATTGGTTGCAGTCGTGGCCGGGCGGGGTGGTCTTTTTCTGGTATTCGTAATGGGTCGCGATCCGCTTGACCATCTTGTCGATGTCGGGAAGGAAGTCGGGATTCGACTTGAGGTCGGCCGTGGCCATCGTGAAATGGGAAAAATCGACATACAGGCTGGATTCGGTGATCTGGCGCGGCAGCGAATCGGGATGGCGTGTCATGATCACGGGGATGATCAGGTGGCTGGGCAAGGCATACCAGCGGCTGCGCTCGGCTTCGATCTGGCGCATGGCCGCGTATTCGCGCCGCGTATAGGGGTGGGCCTCGTACTTCGGCGTATAGATGAGTATCATGCAGACGCTCTCGCACATGGCGCGCGCGATCTTGCGGTCGAGGTCGTCGCCACCGCCCAGCTGCTCGGTATCGACGAACAGCTCGTCTTCGTTGTCGAAGTAGGGTTCGAGGTAACAGCGCAAGGCGTCGGCCAGGGCCGACTTGAACCGCTTCATCAGCTCGTGTCGGCCATGCGCATAACTGAAGAAACAACCATATCGGATCGCCATCCCTTCCCCCGGTTCCAGGCGCCGAGCGGCGTGCTCGCACTTCCCGACTCTAGCGCGCCGTTCCCCGGCCGCCTTGCGGGCGCACAAGCGTACCGGACGCGGCAGTGCGGGCGGGAGGTATCCTTCCCTGGGGCGTCTCGCCCCTTACATCAATCTGGAGAACAACAATGAAAGCGATACGCTGCAAGGACTGGGGCGAGCCCGACGACCTGGTGCTGGACACCCTGCCCGACCTGGTCCCGGGTCCCGGCGAGGCCGTGGTGGACGTGAAGGCGGCGGGCGTGAACTTTCCGGACGTGCTGACGGTACAAGGCAAGTACCAGATGCGCCCCGACCTGCCCTTCACGCCCGGCAATGAGTTCGCCGGCACCGTGCGCGCGGTCGGCCCCGGCGTGACCGCCTTCGCGCCGGGCCAGGCGGTGATCGGCTTCACCCGTACCGGCGCGTTCGCCGAACAGGCGCTGGCGCCAGTCGATTCGCTGCTCGCGATGCCGCCCGGCATGGATTTCGACACGGCCGCGGCCATCACCCTGACCTACGGCACCTCGTACCACGCGGTGGCGGACCGCGGCGCGCTGCAGCCGGGCGAGACCATGCTGGTGCTGGGCGCGGCGGGCGGCGTCGGCCTGGCGGCGATCGAGATCGGCAAGGCGCTCGGCGCGCGCGTGATCGCGGCCGCGTCCAGCGACGACAAGCTGGCGGTGTGCAAGGCGCACGGCGCGGATGAACTGATCAACTACGAACGCCAGGATCTGCGCGAGGCCATCAGGGCCGCGACGGCGGGACGCGGTCCGGACCTGATCTACGATCCGGTCGGCGGGCCGTACAGCGAGCCGGCCCTGCGCTCGATCGCCTGGCGCGGCCGCCACCTGGTGGTCGGGTTCGCGGCGGGCGAGATTCCGCGCCTGCCGTGGAACCTGATGCTGCTGAAAGGCGCCTCGGTGGTGGGCGTGTTCTGGGGCGACTTCACGCGCAAGGAGCCGCAGGCGCATGCGGCGGCGATGCAGCGGCTGACCGACTGGATGGCGGAGGGAACACTCAGGCCGCTGGTATCGGCCCGTTATCCGCTGGCCGATACCGCGCGCGCCCTGAACGACATGGCGGCGCGCAAGGTCGTGGGAAAGATCGTGATCCAGCCCTGAGCAGTAGCGTGGGCGGATCTCCCGCCCACGTTACGCACCGCCGGTTTCGGCGGCTGCGCCCGGCTGGAAGAACCCGAGCACGTCCGCCTGCACCCGGGTGCGGCGGAACGGCGGCAAGCTCTGCCAGATGCGGCGCCCGTAAGGCTTGGTGATGAGGCGCGGATCGCAGATCATCAGCACGCCCCGGTCCTCGACGTCGCGGATCAGGCGTCCCGCGCCCTGCTTGAGGGTGATGATCGCTTCCGGCAACTGGTGATGCATGAAGCCGTTCATGCCCTGCTTCTCCATCACCTCGATGCGCGCCGCGAGCACCGGATCGTCCGGCGGCGCGAACGGCAGCTTGTCGATGATGACCAGCGACAGCGCCTCGCCGCGCACGTCGACGCCTTCCCAGAAGCTCTGGCTGCCGACCAGCACGGCATTGCCGGCGTTGCGGAAGGAATCGAGCAGCTCGGTGCGCCCGCGCTCGCCCTGCACGAACAGCGGGAATTCAAGGCCGCGCGCCTCGAACTCGGCGCGCAGGCGCTCGGCCACGCGATTCACCGCCCTGATGGTCGTGCACAGGAAGAAAGTGCGCCCGCCCGCCGCCTCGATCACCGGCAGCGCGCAGTCGACCACGGCGTCGGTATAGCCCATCGAGTTCGGCTCCGGCAGCCCGGTCGGCACGTACAGGATGCCCTGCTCCTGGTAGTCGAACGGGCTCGGCCAGGTCTTGGCCGGCTCGCCGGTCAGGCCCAGCTGGTCGGAGAAATGCTTGAAGTCGTTCTTCACCGCCAGGGTCGCCGAGGTGAAGATCCAGCTGCGCGGCGTACCCTCGCGCTGGCTGGAGAAGATCGGGGCGATCGACAGCGGCGTCTTGTGCAGCTGCAGCGACGAGGAAAACGCCTCGACCCACAGCACGGCCGCCTCGCCGGCGGCGGACTTGGGGTCCGGCTTCCAGGCCTCGTAGGCCGCGGCGATCTCGAGTGCGCGCACGCGGCACTGTTCCAGCGTCTCGGCGCGCGCGGCGTTTTCTTCGAGCACGGTGATCATGCCGGACAGCTCTTTTTTGAGCGTGTCGAGGGCCGGGAAGAATTGCGAGGTCGGCAGGATCTGCGGCAGCGACAGGCGCATGCTGTCCTGGCCGAAGGCCAGGCGCAGGTCGCGCGCGGCCTTCTCGAGCACCGTGACCACCTTGGCCCAGTCCGGACCGCTGCGCGCATGCGCCAGGCCTTCGGCCAGCACGTCGCGGCACAGTTCCAGCACCTGCGAGGTCGACACCGACTGGCCGAAGAACAGGGTGGCGGTGTCGGGCAGCTGGTGCGCCTCGTCGAAGATGATGGTGTTGGCGGACGGCAGCAGCTCGGCCACGCCGGTGTCCTTCAGCGCCACGTCGGCGAAGAACAGGTGGTGGTTGACCACCACGACGTCGGCCTGCTGGGCTTCGCGGCGCGCCTTCATCACGAAGCAGTCCTGGTAGTACTGGCACTCGGCGCCCACGCAGTTCTCGCGGGTCGAGGTGACCAGGTTCCAGATGGTGGCCGTTTCCGGCACCTTGGCCAGCTCGGCCTTGTCGCCCGAGTTCGTCATCTTGATGAAACGCGAGATCTCGCGCAGGTGGCCGACGTCGTCGCGCGAGGTCAGGCGGCCGTTCTGCAGGGTGCGCTCGAGATTGTAATGGCAGACATAGTTGGCGCGGCCCTTGAGCAGGGCCACCGAGACCGGGGCGCGCAAGGCGGCGCGCACGGTCGGGATGTCGCGCAGGAACAGCTGGTCCTGCAGGTTCTTGGTGCCGGTCGAGATGACGGTCTTGCCGCCCCACAGCAGGGCCGGGACGAGGTAGGCAAAGGTCTTGCCCGTGCCGGTGCCGGCCTCGGCCATGAGGACCTGCTGGTCGGCAATCGCCTGGGCGATCGCCTTGGCCATCTCGGTCTGGGACTGGCGCGGCTTGAAGGTACCGACGGCGGGCGCGAGCGGACCTCCGGCTCCGAACAGGCGGTCGAGCTCGGCGTCATACTTGCCAGCGGGTGCAGCGGCCTCCACGGCGCCATCGAATGGCACGGCTCCGGCCGGTTCTGCGGCTGGGCCGGGAACTGGGAGATGATCGGTCAAAATAGGTGTGTCGGTGTGGCCATTGTTTAGGCCGGGATATCGGGCACCAGCTGCATCTTCAGCAGCGTAATATGGTCTTTGAGCTGCAGTTTACGCTTTTTCAGCCGGCGCAACTGTAACTGGTCGGCATGACCATCGGCCGTCAGCATGGATATGACAGCGTCGAGGTCGCGATGTTCCACGTCGAGTTCAATAATACGGCGCTGGATATCGTGGACGTCGATCATGATGTCTGTTCCAAACAGTTTTGCTTGTTGCGTTTCGGGAAAATGGGCGATCCGGCGGTCCGGCGCCTTGGCGGCGCCAGTTGCGCGGCGGTCGGCAAGCCGGCGGTTTTTGTGTCGGAAGTCGTAATGGCTTGCAACACTGCGGCTTCTCGGTGCATAGTTTAATCTACGCTGAGGTTGCCGCCAACAAAGTTTGGCGTTGGCGCTACGAAAACACGAGTTTATGACTTCCTACAAGATCGAAGCGGGAACCGCGCAACACATCGGCAACCGCCCGCAGCAGAACGACCGCGCCGCCCTGCTGGGCGGCGCCCGCGCCCCGGGCTATGTGCTGGCGGTGCTGTCCGACGGCATCGCCGGCGCGGCCGGGGCCGAGCAGGTGCTGCACACCGCGCGCCAGGTGTTCGACGAATTCAAGCCGGGCGACCATCCCGGCGTCGAACGCCTCGCCCAGCTGCTGCGCGACATCATCAGCGAAACCCACCTGGTCATCAAGATGAATGGGGTGGCCAGCCAGTCGCAGAGCCACGCCAGCTTCGTCGGCCTGGTGCTGAGCCCGCATGGAGAGGCGGTCTGGGCCCATGTCGGGGATTCGCGCCTGTATTATTTCCAGAATGGCAAGTGCGTGGCGCGCAGCAGCGATACGGAGTATATCGAGCACCTGGTCGCGAGCGACCGCCTGCCCCTCGATGCCGCGCGCAACCACCGGCGCTCGAAGCTGCTGCTGAATGTGCTGGGCAACGAACGCAAGGAACCCTTCGTCACCATCGGCAGCCAGTCGGGGCTGGCGGCGGGCGACAGTTTCCTGCTGTGCTCGGATGGGCTGTGGCATTTCTTCACCGATGCCGAACTGGCCTCGGTCATGCTCAGGACGACGCCGCGCCAGGCGTCGGAAATGCTGATCAACAAGGCGGGCGAGCGCTCCCAGGGCAAGGGCGGGAATTGCACGATGGCCATCATCAAGCTGGTCAAGCCGGCGCAGGATGGGGGATATGCGGGGGTGCAGCGGGTGGTGTGAGGCGGCGCGATCGCGCCGGCGGGTAGCGCCGGCGCTGCAGGAAAAAACCTATTTCCCGGCCGGCGCCGCGCCATTCGCCGCCTTCGCCTTCGCCTCCTCCGCCGCCTTGCGCGCCGCCTTGGCCTCGCGCTCGGCCATGCGCTGGGCTACGTCGCGCTGGCGCTCTTCCGACTTGCGGCGGCGCTCTTCGTAGGCCGCCACGTTGGCCGCCCGCTCGGCCGCCTCGGCTTGCGCATTCTGCGCATCCGCGCGCGCGCGCTGTTTCTGGCGCGTCGCGCGCGCGTCCGAGGTGCGCGGACGGGGCGGCGGCAAGGCGCTTTCCGTGCGCGCGTCGGCACCGCGCGCGCGTGGCGGCGGCAAGGCCGAGTCCGCGCGCGCCGGCGGCGGATCGGCCGCCATCCGTTCCTCCTCGGCCTTGTACTCGGCCTCGGCCTGCGCCATCGCGCGGTCGCGCTCTTCCACCTTCTCCTTGCGCTTGTAGCGCTCGGCCTCGATCTCGATCGTCCGCTGCGCCGCCAGGGCCAGGCGCTGCTTTTCCCTGGCCTCTTCCAGGCAGCGGTTGACGAAGAATTTTTCGTAGCACACCGGTTCGCGCTCGGCGAAGCGGGCATTGATCGCGTCGCGTTCCGCAGCCACCGCGGCCAGGCGCTCGTCGGCCTGGGCGACCGAGGTGATCGGCGCGGAAGGCGCGGCGGGCGGCTCCTGCTCGACCGACGAACAGGCGCCCAGGCCCGCCGCCAGGACAAGCGCCGCGAGTCCGCGCAATGCTGGGTGGTTCATGATGTGTTCCTTTCGATCAGGCGATGGCATCGGCCGCGCCGCGCCGCTCGGACAGCATGTACTCGCGCGACTGCATCTCGATGATACGCGATACCGTCCGGTGGAATTCGTTCGCCAGCATGCCCTGGGTGTACAGCTCCTCGGGTTCGACCGCCGCCGACATGATCAGCTTGACCTTGTGGTCGTAGAACACGTCGATCAGCCAGGTGAAGCGGCGCGCTTCCGAGGACTGGCCCGCCGACATCGCCGGGATGCCCGACAGGACGACGGTGTGGAACTGGCTCGCCAGCTCCAGGTAGTCGTTCTGCGAGCGCGGCCCGCCGCACAGGGTGTGGAAGTCGAACCAGATGATGCCGCCGGCCTTGCGCAGCGCGCGGATCTCGCGGTTCTCGATGTGCACGCGCGGGTCCTCGTCGGCGCCGGTGGCGATGCGGGCATAGGCGTCGCGCAGCGCATGGTCGGAAGCGGCATTGAGCGGCGTGTAGTAGGCCTGCACCTGCTCCAGCGCGCGCTTGCGGTAGTCGTTGCCGGCGTCGACGTTCAGCACATCGAGCTTTTCCTTCAGCAGCGCGATGGTCGGCAGCATGCGGTCGCGGTGCAGGCCGTCCGGGTACAGCGTGGACGGCTCGTAGTTCGAGGTCATCACGAAGCTCACGCCATTGTCGAACAAGGCCTTGAGCAGGTTATACAGGATCATCGCGTCGGCGATGTCCGAGACGTGGAACTCGTCGAAGCAGATCAGGCGGTATTTCTTGGCGATGCGCTTGGCGACTTCGTCGAGCGGGTCGGCCATGCCTTTCAGCTCGTCGAGCTGGTGGTGCACGGCGCGCATGAACTCGTGGAAGTGCAGGCGGGTCTTGCGCACCACCGGCACCACCGAGTAGAAGCTGTCCATCAGGAAGGACTTGCCGCGCCCCACCCCGCCCCACATGTACACGCCCTGCGGGACATCGGGGCGGTTGATGAAGCGCTTGAAAGCGGACGACCGCTGGGCCTTGTAGTCGACCCAGTCGTCGTACGCCTGCTGCAGGCGGTCGACCGCGCGCTGCTGCGCCGGGTCGGACTTGAAGCCGCGCACGGTGAGCTCGTGCTGGTAAAACTCTTGGACGTTCATGTCGGTACGGTGTAAACGTAGGGTGGGCGGGTCGCCCGCCCACGCGTTCAACCGGCGCGTGCCCGGCCGACACAGCGACCGGTTGACGTTCGTTGGACGCGTGGGCGGAAGATCCGCCCACCCTACAGGGCCAATGGCCCGTTTGCTTTAGAAGTTCAGCGAACGCTTGTCGACCGCCAGCGCTGCTTCCTTGGTCGATTCCGACAGCGACGGGTGCGCATGGCAGATGCGGGCGATGTCTTCCGACGACGCCTTGAATTCCATCGCGACGACCGCTTCCGAGATCAGCTCCGAGACCATCGGGCCGACCATGTGCACGCCCAGGATCTCGTCGGTGGTGGCGTCGGCGATGAACTTGACCATGCCCGAGGTGTCGCCCAGCGCGCGTGCGCGGCCGTTCGCCATGAACGGGAAGCTGCCGGCCTTGTAGGCCACGCCTTCGGCTTTCAGCTGCTGTTCGGTCTTGCCGACCCACGCGATTTCCGGCGAGGTGTAGATCACCCATGGAATCGTGTTGAAGTTGACGTGGCCGTGCTGGCCGGCGATGCGCTCGGCAACCGCGACGCCCTCTTCCTCGGCCTTGTGCGCCAGCATCGGGCCGCGCACCACGTCGCCGACCGCCCACACGCCCGGCAGGCTGGTGCGGCACTCGTCGTCCACGACCACGAAGCCGCGCTCGTCGACCTGCAGGCCGACGGTCTCGATGCCGAGGCCGGTGGTGTTCGGCACGCGGCCGATCGAGATGATCAGGCGGTCGAAGGTGACGTTCTGCGCTGCGCCGGCGCCGTCGGTGTACTCGACGGTGACGCTGTTCTCGCCCTTGGTGATGGCGCCGATCTTGCAGCCCAGGCTGATCTTCAGGCCCTGCTTGGTGAACAGCTTGTGCGCTTCCTTGGCGATCTGCTCGTCGACCGCGCCCAGGAAGGTCGGCAGGCCTTCCAGCACGGTGACGTCGGCGCCGACGCGGCGCCACACGCTGCCCATTTCGAGGCCGATGACGCCGGCGCCGATCACGCCCAGCTTGCCCGGGACGGCGTCGATCGCCAGTGCGCCGGTGTTCGACAGGATCAGCTTCTCGTCGAAGGCCGCGCCCGGCAGTTCACGCGCGTTCGAGCCGGTGGCGACGACAACGTTCTTGGCGGTCAGGGTGTCGGTGGTCGGACCCGAGACATTGATGGTGTAGCCGCCTTCGGCCTTGCCCGCGAACGCGCCGCGGCCGTGGAAGAAGGTGACCTTGTTCTTCTTGAACAGGAACAGGATGCCGTCGTTGTTCTGCTTGACGATGGTGTCCTTACGCTTGAGCATCTGCGGCAGGTTCAGTTCCAGGCCCGACAGGTTGATGCCGTGCTCGGCGAACGCATGGCCGGCGTGCTCGAAGTGTTCCGACGATTGCAGCAGCGCCTTGGACGGGATGCAGCCGACGTTGGTGCAGGTGCCGCCCGGAGCCGGGCCGCCCTTGGCGTTGGCCCACTCGTCGATGCAGGCGGTCTTGAAGCCCAGCTGGGCAGCACGGATGGCGGCGATGTAGCCGCCAGGGCCGCCGCCGATCACGACGACGTCAAATTGTTTATCGCTCATTACATGATTCCTTGTTTTGGCCGGGCCGCAGCACACCGTCCGCTACTGGCGGAAGTGATGGTGGTGCTGCGCGGGACCTTGATTATTCTTCCGGAACAAAAATCCACAACAGCAGATAGACCACGGCGCCGAACCCGAACGTGAAGGTGAACAGCGCGAACACCAGGCGCCAGACCCAGGAGTCGACTCCCGAGGCGAGCGCCAGGCCGCCGCAGACGCCGCCGATCCAGCGGTCGGCGCGCGAGCGGCGTAGTGCGCTGAGTTCGTCGGACAGCGTGCCGTTCCCCTTCTTCAGGTTCACGGTGGACGCGGCCGACAGCACCCTCGCCTTGGCCTGTTCGAATTCGGCGTCGGTCAGCGCGCCTGCCTGGTGCAGCTCGTGCAGCCGTTTGATTTCGTCGGACAGATTCATGTCGTTCTCCAAACAGCGCACATGGTCAGGCGGCGCGCGGACCTCGAGTCCCGGGCCGATTACAGGTCGAGCAGCAGGCGGGCCGGATCTTCCAGGGCGTCCTTCATCGCGACCAGGCCCAGCACGGCTTCGCGGCCGTCGATGATGCGGTGGTCGTAGGACATCGCCAGGTAGTTCATCGGGCGGATCACGATCTGGCCGTTTTCCACGACAGCACGGTCCTTGGTCGCGTGCACGCCCAGGATCGCCGACTGCGGCGGGTTGATGATCGGGGTCGACAGCATCGAGCCGAACACGCCGCCGTTCGAGATCGAGAAGGTACCGCCGTTCAGGTCGTCCAGGGTCAGCTTGCCGTCCTTGGCTTTCTGGCCGAATTCACCGATCTTCTTCTCGATGTCGGCGATCGACATCTGGTCGGCGTTGCGCAGGATCGGCACCACCAGGCCACGCGGCGAACCGACGGCGATACCGATGTCGAAGTAGCCGTGGTAGATGATGTCGTTGCCGTCCACCGACGCGTTCAGGATCGGGTACTTCTTCAGGGCGGCGACAGCGGCCTTGACGAAGAAGGACATGAAGCCCAGCTTGACGCCGTGTTCCTTCTCGAACTTGTCCTTGTACTTGTTGCGCAGTTCCATGACCGGCGCCATGTTCACTTCGTTGAACGTGGTCAGGATGGCGTTGGTCTGCTGCGATTGCAGCAGGCGCTCGGCGATACGGGCGCGCAGGCGGCTCATCGGCACGCGCTCTTCCGGACGGTCGCCCAGGTTCGCGACCGGCGCAGCGACTTGCTGCAGGGCCGGCTTGGCGGCAGGTGCCGGGGCAGCGGCAGGCTTGCTGGCGACGGCGGCCAGGGCGTCGCCCTTGGTCACGCGGCCGTCACGGCCCGAGCCGGCGACGCCGGCGGCGCTCATGTCGTTGTCGGCCAGGATCTTGGCGGCGGCCGGCATGGCGACGCCGGCTTTCGACTGGTCGGCGGCCGGCGCGGCGGCGGCAGGAGCAGCGGCGGCTTGCACCGGCAGTGCGCTCACTTGCAGCGGGCTGGTCTGTGCCGAGGCTTCGGTATCGATGATCGCGATGACTTCGCCCGAGGTGACGGTCGCGCCGTCCGCCTTGATCAGTTGCACGATCACGCCGGCGCTCGGCGCCGGCAGTTCCAGGACCACCTTGTCGGTTTCGATGTCGATCATGTTCTCGTCACGGGTGACGGCTTCGCCGACCTTCTTGTGCCAGGACAGCAGGGTTGCTTCTGCAACCGATTCCGACAGTTGGGGGACCTTGACTTCGATTTGTGCCATGTAAAACTCCGTTTAATTATTCTTTGTAAAACCCCCACGCCGGCGCCAGGCGCCGGGAGCGTGGGGGAGTTGTTTTTATTACTTCGTCAGGATGAAGCCCTTGAGCTTCGAGAACGCGGTTTCGAGCAGTTCCTTCTGCTGCGCCACGTGCTTGTCGGAGTAGCCGACAGCCGGCGACGCCGATGCGGCACGGCCGGCATACGCCAGGCGCTGGCCATCTTCCATGCTTTCGAAGATGTTGTGCTGGATCTGGAACCACGGACCCTGGTTCTGCGGTTCATCCTGCGCCCACACCACTTCGGTCGCGTTCGGGAACTTCTTCAGTTCGGCGGCGAACGACTTGTGCGGGAACGGATACATCTGCTCGATACGGACGATGGCCGTATCGGAAGCGGAGCGCGCCTTGCGGGTGTTCACCAGGTCGTAGTAGACCTTGCCCGAGCAGACGATCACGCGCTTGACCTTGCCTGCTTCGATCTTCTCGTCGCACTCGCCGATCACGGTCTGGAAACCGCCCTTGGCCAGGTCGGCCAGCGGCGAACCGGCATCCTTGTTACGCAGCAGCGACTTCGGCGTGAAGATCACCAGCGGCTTGCGGAACTGGCGCACCATCTGGCGGCGCAGCAGGTGGAAGATCTGGGCGGCGGTGGTCGGCTGCACCACTTGCATGTTGTTGTCGGCGCACAGCTGCAGGAAGCGCTCGATGCGGGCCGACGAGTGCTCCGGACCCTGGCCTTCATAGCCGTGCGGCAGCATCATGACCAGGCCCGAGGCGCGGCCCCACTTCACTTCGCCGGAAGCGATGAACTGGTCGATGACGACCTGGGCGCCGTTGACGAAGTCGCCGAACTGGGCTTCCCAGATGGTCAGGGTGTTCGGTTCGGCGGTCGAGAAGCCGTACTCGAAGCCGAGCACCGCTTCTTCGGACAGCACCGAGTCGATCACGGTGAAGTTCGCCTGGCTCTCGGACACGTTGGCCAGCGGCAGGTAGATGCCCTGGTCCCAGCGTTCGCGGTTCTGGTCGTGCAGCACGGCGTGGCGGTGCACGAAGGTGCCGCGGCCGGCATCCTGGCCCGACAGGCGGATGGCGTAGCCCGACGACAGCAGCGAGGCGTAGGCCAGGTGTTCACCCATGCCCCAGTCCAGGTTCAGCTCGCCGCGGCCCATGGTGGCGCGGTCGGCCAGCACTTTTTCGACCAGCGAGTGCGCCTTGAAGTTTTCCGGCACGGTGGTGATGCGCTGCGCCAGACGCTTCAGTTCGGTCAGCGGCACGGCGGTGTCGGCGGCGTCGGTCCACTTCTTGTTCAGGAACGGCGCCCAGTCGACGGCGTACTTGTTCTTGAAGTCGGTCAGCACCGGATCGACCGTGTGCTTGCCGGCGTCCATCGCGGCGCGGTAGGCGGCCACCAGCTGGTCGCCGCCGTCGCCCGGGATGGTGCCCTGGGCAGCCAGTTTTTCCGCGTACAGCTTGCGGGTGCCCGGGTGCTTGGCGATCTTCTTGTACATCAGCGGCTGGGTCAGGGCCGGGGTGTCCTGCTCGTTGTGGCCCAGCTTGCGGTAGCAGATGATGTCGACCACGACATCCTTCTGGAACTCGACGCGGTAGTCCATCGCGATCTGGGTGGCCAGCACGACCGCTTCCGGATCGTCGGCGTTGACGTGCAGCACCGGCGCCTCGATCATCTTCACGACGTCCGAGCAGTACAGGGTCGAACGCGCATCGCGCGGGTCGGAGGTGGTGAAGCCGATCTGGTTGTTGATGACGATGTGGACGGTGCCGCCGGTGCCGTAGCCGCGGGTCTGGGCCAGGTTCAGGGTTTCCATGACCACGCCCTGGCCGGCGAACGCTGCGTCGCCGTGCACCAGGATCGGCAGCACTTCCTTGCCCTTGCGGTCGCCGCGGCGTTCCATGCGCGCCTTGACCGAGCCTTCGACGACCGGGTTGACGATTTCCAGGTGCGACGGGTTGAACGCCAGCGACAGGTGGACCGGGCCGCCCGGGGTCGAGATGTCGCTCGAGAAGCCCTGGTGGTATTTCACGTCGCCCGACGGCAGGTCGTCGGCGTGCTTGCCTTCGAATTCCTCGAACAGGTCGGCCGGGCTCTTGCCCAGGGTGTTGACCAGCACGTTCAGGCGGCCGCGGTGGGCCATGCCGATCACGATTTCCTGCACGCCCTTTTCACCGGCGCGCTGGATCACTTCGTCCATCGAGGCGATGAAGGACTCGCCGCCTTCCAGCGAGAAGCGCTTGGCGCCGACGTACTTGGTGTGGAGGTAGCGTTCCAGGCCTTCGGCTGCGGTCAGGCGCTCGAGGATGTGTTTTTTCTTTTCGGCCGAGAAGGTCGGGGTCGAGCGGATCGACTCCAGGCGTTCCTGCAGCCAGCGCTTCTCCGCCGGGTCGCTGATGTACATGAACTCAGCGCCGATCGAGCGGCAGTAGGTGTCGCGCAGCATGTTCAGGATGTCGCGCAGCGACGCGGTTTCCTGGCCAAAGTAGGTGTTGCTGATGTTGAAGACGGTGTCCTGGTCGGCTTCGGTGAAACCGTAGAACGACGGATCGAGTTCCGGCAGGGGCGGACGCTCCTGGCGCTGCAGCGGATCCAGGTTGGCCCAGCGCGAACCGAGGTAGCGGTAGGCGGCGATCAGCTGGGTCACGGCGACGCGCTTGCGGCCGAGTTCGGAATCCGCGCTGGCGATCACGGTACGGATCGGGCCCTGCTTGGCGCGCTCCGCGAACGAAGCGATCACCGACGAGTGGACCACGTCCGGCTTGGCGGAGCCATCGACCGCCGGCACGTTCTGCATCTGGTCGAAATAGGCGCGCCAGTTGTCCGGCACCGAGCCCGGATTGTTCAGGTAGGCCTCGTACAACTCTTCCACGTACGGCGCATTACCGCCGAACAGGTAGGAGTTGGCGTTGTATTGTTGCATCATTCTTGCTCACCTTTCTTTCGCGCTTCGCGAGGGTTGGGGCGGGTTGGTCTAACCTTCCGCGACACGGCCTGACCGGTTAGCGGATCGCACTTACAAGACATCAAGTTGTGGGGGAAGGACGTTATTCAGAGGGGTAGTTCTTTGCACTATCCTGCCAATTAGCGCACGGTATTGTAACGCAACATACAAAGCGCGGCAGGGCGGGAGGGGAGAAATTATTTATTACAAAATGTACAGTTGACTTGCCGGTTGACCACGTAAATGATAATCGTTATCATTTGGAATATGCACCCCACCGTACCCACCCCGCCCGCCCCCGCGACCGCCGCCGCCCTGCCCGGCGCGCGCCGCGCCATCTGGCTGAAGCAGCTGCACCAATGGCACTGGATCAGCTCCGCCATCTGCCTGATGGCGATGTTGCTATTTAGCATCACCGGTTTCACCCTGAACCATGCGGCCCAGATCGAGGCCAGGCCCGAGGTCACGCGCATCAAGGCGGAGCTGCCGCCCCTGCTGCGCACCCAGCTGCAGGCCTACGCCGAGGAGCACGCCGACGCCGAGCTGCCGCTCCCGGGCGAGATCGCCGACTGGGCGAACAGCGCCTTCCCGGTCGACGTGCGCGGCAAGCGCGCCGAATGGAGCGAGGAAGACGCCTACGTCGCCCTGCCCCGTCCGGGCGGCGACGCCTGGCTGCGCATCGCCGTCGACGGCAGCGCCGAGTACGAGCTGACCTCGCGCGGCGCGATTTCCTGGCTCAACGACATGCACAAGGGCCGCAACACCGGCGCGGTGTGGAGCTGGTTCATCGACATCTTCGCGCTCGCCTGCATCGTCTTCTGCGTCACCGGTTTCCTGATCCTGAAGTACCACGCGGCCAACCGGCCTTCCACCTGGCCCGTGATCGGCTTCGGCATCGTCCTGCCGGCCGTGCTCGCACTCTTGTTCGTTCATTAATTGTCCATTCACCTCCAAGAAGGTACCTGATGAAACTGTCTCATTCGCTCGCCCTCACCCTGCCGCTGGCATCCGGCTGGGCCATGGCCGCCGACCTGTCGGTCAAATTCGAGCTGCCGCAGCTGAACGTCGCCGAGTACCACAAGCCCTACGTGGCCATCTGGATCGAACGTCCCGACCAGAGCGTCGCTTCCAACCTGGCGGTCCTGTACGACGTCAAGAAGAAGGACGACGCCGGCGAGAAGTGGGTCAAGGACCTGCGCACCTGGTGGCGCAAGTCGGGCCGCGAGCTCGACCTGCCGCTCGACGGCGTCAGCGGCGCGACCCGCGCCGCGGGCAGCCACACGCTCTCGTTCTCCCAGGCCCGCACCGGCCTCGACAAGCTGCCGGCGGGCGACTACAAGCTGGTGGTCGAGGCGGCGCGCGAAGCGGGCGGCCGTGAAGTCGTGAAAGTGCCGTTCACCTGGCCGGCCAAGGGCAAGCTGGCGGCGAATGCGGCCGGCAAGGAAGAACTCGGCGCGGTAGCGATCCAGATCCAATGACAAAAAACCCAAAGGAAACCGGCATGCAAGCTCATTTGATGAAGAACACGGTCCTCGGCCTGATCCTGGCCGGCGTGTCCCTGGGCGCCAGCGCCCACCGCGGCTGGATGCTGCCCAGCGCCACCCTGGTCGAGAAGGAGGAAGCCTGGGTGACCATCGACGGCGCGATCTCGGAAGGCCTGTTCGACTTCGACCACGTGCCGCTGCGCATGGAGAACGTCACCGTGACCGATCCGGACGGCGCCACCGCCGCGGCCCCGGCCGCCCAGCTGGGCAAGCTGCGCAGCACGCTCGACCTGCGCCTGCCGAAGGACGGCACCTACCGCATCGCGATGGTGAACAACAACGTGATGGGCAGCTACAAGCTGAACGGCGAAACCAGGCGCTTCCGCGGCACCGAGGAGAGCGTGGCCAGCCAGATCCCGGCCGGCGCCCAGGACGTGACCCGCAGCATTACCCACACCCGCCTGGAAACCTTCGTCTCGGCCAACAAGACCAGCAGCGGCGCGCTCAAGCCGAGCGGCGCCGGCCTGGAACTGGTGCCGGTGACGAACCCGAACGAGCTGCACGCCGGCGACACCGCCAGATTCCGCTTCCAGCTGGACGGCAAGCCGCTCGCCAACTTCCCGTTCAGCCTGGTGCCGGGCGGCGTCAAGTACCGCGGCACCATCGGCGAACTGCGCTTCACCACCGACGCCAAGGGCGAAGCCAGCTTCACCCTGCCGGCCGCGAACATGTACTGGCTCAGCGCCAAGTACCCGGTCGAGCAGCCCAAGGGGCCGCCCGAAAACGGCGCGCGCCGCTACAGCTACTCGGCCACGCTCGAAGTGCAGCAGCAATAAGATGCGCGCAGTCCTGATCCCGCTCCAGATCGACCTGGCGCAGCCGCCCGCCGGCAGCGCCCTGTACCAGGCCGGCGGCGCCTCGATGGGCAGCAGCTGGTCGGCGCGCATGATGCTGCCGTCCGGCCAGTCGGGCGACGCCCTCGGCCAGGCGCTGCAGCGCGAGCTGGACGAGATCGTGGCCCAGATGAGCCACTGGGACAGCGATTCCCTGCTGGCGCGCTACAACCGCGCGCCGGGCGGCAGCTGGCATGCGCTGCCGCCGCAGTTCCATGACGTGGCCGAGTACGCGCTGCAGGTCGCCCGCGATACCGATGGCGCCTACGACCCGGCCGGCGGCGCCCTGGTCAACCTGTGGGGCTTCGGCCCCACCGGGCGCTACGACCAGGCCGGCTTCTATGCGCCGGCCGCCGCCGCCATCGACGAGGTGCTGGCGCGCCGCCGCGCGCACCAGCCGCGCCTCGACCCCGAAGGCCGGCGCCTGTACCAGCCGGGTGGCGCCATCCTCGATTTTTCCTCGGTCGCCAAGGGCTATGCGGTCGACCGCATGGCGCAGTGCCTGGAACGCCACGGCCTGCGCCACTACCTGGTCGAAGCCGGCGGCGAGCTGCGCGGCGCCGGGGTCAAGCCCGGCGGCGATCCATGGTGGGTCGAGATCGAAGGCGTGCCCGACGCCGTGGGGGACACCGCCGCGGCGCCGGTCGTCGCCCTGCACGGGCTGGCGATCGCCACCTCGGGCGACTACCGCCGCTATTTCCAGCACGGGCCGCGCCGCGTCACGCATACGCTCGACCCGCGCAGCGGCTATCCGGTCGCCAACGGGCTGGCCTCGGTGACGGTGCTGGCGCCGACCTGCATGGCCGCCGACGCGCTGTCGACCGCCCTCACCGTGCTGGGCCCGGAGGAGGGCCTGGCCTATGCCGACGCGCGCGGCATCGCGGCGCGCTTCCTGCTGCGCCGTCCCGGCGCCCTGCTCGAAACCACTTCCGCCGCCTGGCGCGCCCTGCTCCAATGATGCTGACCATCGACCCGCTGCGCTGGGGCGGCGCGCTCGCGCTGTGCGGCAGCTATCTCGCGATGTGCCTGGCGATCTGGCGCGCCCGGATGGCGCGCAGCAACGGCAAGGCCGGCGGCATCGCCGCGCCCGCCGACTGGCTGGTGGTGTACGCGAGCCAGACCGGCAGCGCCGAATACCTGGCCCAGCGCACCGCCGCGACCCTCACGCTCGGGGGCCTGGATGCGCGCGCGGCCTGCATCTCGGATCTCGATCCCGGCCTGCTGGGAGCGGCCGGACGCATCCTGTTCATCTGCAGCACCTATGGCGAAGGCGACGCGCCCGACACCGCCGCGCGCTTCGCCGGCAAGATCATGGGCGAGTCGCACGACCTGTCGCACCTGCACTACGCGGTGCTGGCGCTGGGCGACAGCAGCTACGCCAACTACTGCGGCTTCGGCCGCGCGCTCGACGCCTGGCTCGCCGGGCGCGGCGCGACGCCGCTGTTCGGGCGCATCGACGTCGACCGCGGCGCGCCCGCCGCGCTGGCCGAATGGCAGCACCAGCTCAGCCGCCTGGCGGGCACCAGCGATGCGCCGGACTGGGAAGCGCCGGCCTATGGCGACTGGCGCATCGCCGCGCGCACCCGGCTCAATCCCGGCAGCGCGGGCGCCCCGCTCTACCGGCTGGCGCTGGCGCCCGCCGACGGCGCGCTGCCCGTGTGGGAAGCGGGCGACCTGGCCCAGGTCAGCGCGCCAGGCGACCCCGATCATCCGCGCGAGTATTCGATCGCCTCGGTCCCTGCCGAGGGCCGGCTGGAACTGCTGGTGCGCCTGCAGCAGCGCGAGGACGGCAGTCCGGGCGCGGCCTCCGGCTGGCTGTGTGCGGGCGCGGGCGACGCCGACACGATCCGGCTGCGGATCCGCGCCCACCAGCGCTTCCGCCTGGACGGGAACGCCGGCCGTCCCCTGATCGCCATCGGCAACGGCAGCGGCCTGGCGGGATTGCGCGCACTGATCAAGGCCCGCATCGACGCCGGCGCGCGCGACAACTGGCTGCTGTTCGGCGAACGCAACCGGGCGCATGATTTCCTGTGCCGCGAAGAACTCGGGCAATGGCTGGGCGATGGCGCGCTGGCGCGGCTGGACCTCGCGTTCTCGCGCGACCAGGAGGCGCCATGCTACGTGCAGCACCTGCTGCGCGAACAGGCCGGGATGCTGCGCGCCTGGGTCGCCGACGGCGCGGCCATCTATGTCTGCGGCAGCCTGCAGGGCATGGCCGGCGGCGTGCATGACGCGCTGGTCGAGCTGCTCGGCAGGCAGCAGGTGGGCGACCTGCTGGCGGATGGCCGCTACCGGCGCGACGTGTACTGAAGCGCCGGCCTTGGCATGCAAAGTCCAGTTCAGGGTCAGGTCTGTCATTCGGACATGGACGCACGACCCTTGCGAAATCTCAGAACGACTTTGAGTTTGCTGAGACCTGTTTTCCGGTCTCTGTGACCGTAATTGCGCGGCAGGAAAAGAGAAATAATCTCAGCATTTTGAGATAAATCAAAGGTGCTCGATCGGTGTCCGAATGACAGATCTGACCCTGAATGGCTGGCGTGACGCGCTGGTCGAGCTGCTCGGCAAGCTGCAGGTGGGCGAACTGTTGGCGGATGGACGCTAGCAGCGCGACGTGCACTGGAGCGCCGTCGGCGCACTGCGCAGAATAAGAAACCGCCGGCCACGCCGGCGGTTTCCGACACCAAACGCGCTTAGCGCTTGTTGTCGTTCTTGTGGCTCTGCGCGCCGGCCTTGGCGTGCTGCTCCGGCGTACCGCCGCGGGTACCCCCGCCTCCACCCTGGCCGGCCTGGCCGCCCTGGTTGCCGCTTTGCTGGCTGCCGCCAGGGCCGCTTTGCTGGCTGTCGTTCTTGTGGCTCATCGAGCCGGCACGACGCGCCTCTTCCGAGGTGAACTCGTGGGCGTTGCCCGAGGCATGGGCCGCACGGCCGCCTTCGCTGGCGATTTCACGCTGCTTCTGCGGATCCATCGATGCGAAACCGCGGTTGCTGCCGCCACCGCTCTGCTGGCTGGCGCCGCCGCCCTGGTTGCCCTGGTTGCCCTGGTTGCCCTGGTTGCCTTGATTGTCCCGGTTACCCTGGTTGCCTTGGTTGCCCTGATTGCCGCCTTGGTTGTTCGATGCCATGATTGCCTCCTGATCATTTGAAACATCAGCTAAATGCTGCTGCGAGTTGCACATCCTAGTCATCGAAAGCTTCCCTGAACACCACATTCGGGCAGTCGTTTTGTAGGACCATGCCTCGCTCCCCTACCCGGGATGGTCTGGCAACCTCCGAGGGAACTCTTATCCTCTCTGCGCAATTTATAGGATGTTAATTATAAAAATATTAATTTTGTAGCAAGAATCCACCAAGTTAAGCACACAACAACGAAACTTGATAACCGTGAAGATTTCCATCGGCTACCGCCTGTTTGCCTCGGTCCTGCTGGCCCTCCTGCTCGTGGCCGCCGGGGGCGTGCTCCTGCTGCGGCAGAACGTCCTCGACAGCTTCGGCGAGTACGCGGTCGCGATCGAACTCGACCGCCTGGACGAGCTGTCCGCCTCCCTGTCGCGCCAGTACCTCGCCCACGGCGGCTGGGACTTCGTGCCGGCCGATGAAGCGCGGCGCGGCTGGATCGCGCGCGAACTGGCACGCCTGCAGGCGCTGCGCACCAGCCAGGCGCTGCCGGCCGCGGCCGCTCCCGCCGCGCCGCCCGCGGTGGCGCGCATCGTGGCTGCGCCGGCCCCGCCCGCGCCCCCGGCTTCCCCCACGGCGCCCGCCCCGCCCCTGCCTCCGGCCCCGCCCGCGCCGCCCCTGCCGCCGCTGCCGCCGCCGCCCGTGCCAGTGGCCGGCGCGATGGCGCCGCCGCCGCCCGGCGTCACGCAGGACCTGCACCAGCGCGTCGCCCTGCTCGACGCCGATGGCCGCTACCTGGCCGGCCAGCCCCCCGGCGCCCGGCCGCTGGCGCGGCGCGCCATCGAGGCCGAAGGCCGCACCGTGGGCTACCTGGGCGTCGCCCGCAGCCACCAGCCGAGCGACGCGATGGCCTATGCCTTCCTTGCCGAACTGCGCAGCAGCCTGTGGCTGATCGCCGGCGCCGCGGTGGCGCTCAGCGCGCTGGCGGCCAGCCTGCTGGCGCGCCACTTCCGCCGTCCGATCGACCGGCTGGCGCGCGGCGCCTCCCGGCTGGCGGGCGGCGACTTCGGCGTGCGCCTGCCTGAAGACCGCAGCGACGAACTGGGCGACCTGGCGCGCCACTTCAACGTGCTGGCCGAGCGGCTGGCCCAGGCCGAGTCGGCGCGCCGCCACTGGGTGGCCGACACCTCGCACGAACTGCGCACCCCGCTGGCCGTGCTGCGCGCCCAGCTCGAAGCCGTCCAGGACGGCGTGCGCGGCGCCACCCCGGAGACGCTGGAAGCGATGCTGCGCCAGGTGCTGGCGCTGAACAAGCTGATCGACGAGCTCTACCTTCTTGCGCGCACCGATGTCGGCGCGCTCGAATGCCGGCGCGAACGCATCGACCTGTGGCGGCTGGCCACGGCCGAGGCCGAGGCGTTCGCGCAGCGCCTCGGCGCGGCCGGACTGGCGCTGGAGCTCGGCCCGCCCCCGTCCGAGGCGGCGTCGGGTAGCGTCGTGCTGGCCGATCCCGACCGCATCCGCCAGGTGCTGGCCAACCTGTTCGAGAACAGCCTGCGCTACACCATGCCCGGCGGGCGCATCCGCCTTGGCGCCCAGGTCCGCGAGGGCAGCCTGCAGCTGGTGCTCGACGACAGCGCGCCGGGCGTGCCCGATGCGGCGCTGGCGCGCCTGAGCGAGCGCTTCTACCGGGTCGATGCCTCGCGCAGCCGCGCGCACGGCGGCGCGGGTCTGGGCCTGGCGCTGTGCCGGCGCCTGGCCGACGCCCACGGCGGGCGGCTCGCCTTCGCCCACTCGCCGCTGGGCGGGCTGCGCGTCACCTTCAGCCTGCCGCTGAGCGAAAAGGAAATCGTATGAGCGCATCACGCACCCGCATCGCGATCGTCGAGGACGAGCCGGAACTGGCGGCCCTGGTGGCCGACTACGCGCGCGCGGCGGGCTACGAGCCGGAGGTGTTCCACGACGGCGCCGCGGCCCTGGCCGCGATCCGGGCGGCGCCGCCGGCGCTGGTGGTGCTCGACCTGATGCTGCCCGGCCTCGACGGCCTGGCGCTGTGCCGCGCGCTGCGCGCATTTTCCGCGGTCCCGGTGGTGATGGTGACGGCGCGGGTGGAAGAGATCGACCGGCTGCTCGGACTCGAGAGCGGCGCCGACGACTACCTGTGCAAGCCCTTCAGCCCGCGCGAGCTGATGGCCCGCATCAAGGCGATCCTGCGCCGTGCCGGCGGCGCGCCGCCGCCCCCGGTGCTGGCGCTCGACGAAGGCGCGCGCCGCGCCAGGCTGCACGGCCAGGCGCTCGACCTGACGCCGAGCGAGTACGCGATCCTGGCCGCGCTGGCGCGCCGTCCCGGCCAGGTGCTGTCGCGCGCCCAGCTGCTCGACGCGGCCCGCGCCGACAGCCTGGACGCGACCGACCGCGCGATCGACAGCCACATCAAGAACCTGCGGCGCAAGATCGACGCTACCGCGCCCGGGCTGGAGCCGATCCGCTCGATCTACGGGCTCGGCTACCGCTGCGACCTCTAAAGCCTCCACGTTTTCTCCACAATTGGCCTGCATCATGCAGTCATGGCCCGCCGCAGGGTGCGGGCCGCAGCCGAAGGAGACCACCATGAAGAAAACGATTCCGCTGATCCTGTTCGCCGCACTGCTGGCCGCGGGCGCCGGCGCCAGCCAGGCCGGCGTGCATGTCGAATGCAGGCAGACCCGCGGCAAATGCCCGCCTCCGCCGCAGCCCCCTGCTCCGCCGGCCCCGCCCGCGCCGCCCGCCGCGCCAGGCCTGCCGTCGATGCCCTCGATCCCGGCCCCGCCCGCGCCCCCCGCGCCGCCATCGGTGGAGCTGCCCGACATTCCCGCCGCCGCCCATGCCGCCTGCGCCGGCAAGGCCGACGGCAGCGCGCTCACCTGGGTGATCAAGCACGGCGAGACCATGACCGGCGTCTGCGCACGCGAGGATGGCGGCATGGTGTTCCAGCTGCGCAGCTACCACCTCGAAGACTGAGGCCAGGGGCGGCTCGACTTCCTCTTCTAGATCATTTAATCTAGAAGCATGAGTGCAAACGACGCCCCACCGAAGCCGACCCCGTCCGAGCTGGAAATGCTGCGCCTGCTGTGGCAGCTCGGCCCGGCGACCGCGCGCCAGGTCCATGAAGCCGCGGTCGAGGCGCGGCCCGACATGGGCTACGCCAACGTGCTGCGCCTGCTCCAGGTGATGCACGCCAAGGGCCTCCTGAGCCGCGACGAAAGCGCGCGGGCGCACGTCTACGCGCCTGCGCAGCCGCAGGACAGCCTCCAGACCAGCCTGATCAAGGAGCTGATCCACAAGGCGTTTTCCGGCTCCGGCAAGGAACTGGTGCTGGCCGCGCTGCGCGGCCACGTCAGCAAGAAGGAACGCGCCGAAATCCAGGAACTCCTGAACCGCGAGAAGTAGTCATGGCCACGCTCATCCGCCCCCAGCCGCCGGTCCAGCCGGGGCTCGAGGATTGCTGCCGCAGCGGCTGCTTTCCTTGCGTGTTCGACCTCTACGAGGAAGCCCTGGCGCGCTATGAAAAGGCGCTGGCCGCCTACGAGGCCGCGCTGGCTGCCGAACAGGCCGATGCCGCACGGAAGAAGCCCGCCTGAAGCAGCCGCACGCTTGAAATCACCGCGTTGGCAAACTGATTACAATGAGCTCAACGGTGCCAAGCGTATGAGGGTCGTATGTTCGATATGGAGCTTCCCTGGTGGGAATTCATTGTGCGGGGCCTGGTCGTCTACTGCCTGCTGCTCGTCATGGTCCGCCTGTCCGGGCGGCGCACCGTCGGACAATTCACGCCCTTCGACCTGCTGGTCGTGATGCTGCTGTCGGAAGCGGTATCGAACTCGCTGTCCGGGGGCGACGAGTCGCTGGTGGGCGGCCTGATCGCGGCAGCGACCCTGGTGGGTATCAATTCCCTGGTGGCGCTGACCACCGCGCGCAGCGAAAAGTTTTCGAAACTGGTCGACGGCAGCGCTGTCCTCATCGGCCGCGACGGCGTGTTCTTCGACAAGGTCGTGCGCAGTTGCCGCCTTTGTGAAACCGACCTCGAAGAAGCGTTGCGCGAACACGACTGCCCGCGCAATGAGATGAAATGTGCCTTCCTCGAGGCCGACGGCGAGATCACCATCATGCGCAACCCCCAATAAGAACAGGAGCGTTTTCTCCTGCTTCCCGGCGCGCAAGGCCTGACTCGGCTGTGCGTGCCGAATATCCTTTGCCCTTCCGTACCGTGTGGGCGGGCCACCCCCGCTGTGCTACTTTTTCCGAGGCGCTCCCGGCCGGGGGCGCTGCTGTGGTTTCTTTCCTAATCAGGAGGTATGCCATGAGAAATGTCTTGTCCGCCCTCGCGTTGGCGGCGTCCACACTGGCGATGGCGCCGGCGGCCTACGCGATCGATTTCTACCGTTCCGTGTCCAGCGGACCGGCTGAAGCGATACCGAACCCGTCGCCCGGCTTCAGCGTTGCCAGCTATACGCTCGATGGCATGATCCTGAGCGCCAACATCCCGTTCCAGGACCTGGTCACCCCGACGATCGACGCCCATATCCACTGCTGCACGACGGAGCCGCTCACCGGTACGGCAGGGGTCGCCATTCCGCTGTTCGGCTTTCCGCTGGGGGTGACGTCAGGCAGCTATTCCCAGACCTTCGACCTGGCCGACCCGGCCGTCTACAGTCCGGCCTTCCTGGCGGCCTTCGGCGGTACCGCGACCGACGCCAGCACCGCCCTGCTCGACGCGCTGACGGAAAACACGGCCTACCTGAACATCCACACGACCCAGTATCCGGGCGGGGAAATCCGTGGCTTCATGGTGGCGGCGCCGATTCCCGAGCCGGGCGCATGGGCCATGCTGGCCTTCGGGCTGGCGGGCTTGGGAGTGATGGGCTTGCGGCGCCACTTGCAGCAAAGTGTCGAGAACCTGCCTACCACGTAGCAATGCGGCGTCGCTACGCCAGCGCAGCGCCTGCGCGCCGTTCGAGCAACTTACCCCAGGCCGGAATCGCCGCACGCCAGAAGGCGTCCAGCGACCCGGCCTGTTCCATGTCCAGTCCGAGGAAACCCGCGCTTTGCATCAAGGCCGCGACGGCCGCCGCTTCGTCGCCCGCCGTCACCGCCAGCGCGCCGGTCTGCTTCGACAGCTTTTCGCCATCCGCGTTGCGCACCACCGGCACATGCAGGTAGCGCGGCGTGGGCACGCCCAGCAGGCGCTGCAGGAAGATCTGGCGCGGCGTCGAATCGAGCAGGTCGGCCCCGCGCACGACATCGGTCACGCCCTGCTCCGCATCGTCCACCACCACCGCCAGCTGGTAGGCCCAGAAGCCGTCGGCGCGCTTGAGCACGAAGTCGCCCGAGTCGCGCGCCAGATGCTGGGTCACGGTCCCGGCGAAGCGGTCGGTGAAGCTGACGGTGTCGTTGCCGGCATCGGGCACGCGCAGGCGCAGGCTGCGCATGCCGCGTCCCTGCGCCAGGCCATAGCGGCAGGTGCCGGGGTAGATGGCCGCGCCGTCCGGAGCGAAACCGAGGCGCGAATCGGCGATCTCGCGCCGGTTGCAGCCGCAGGGATAGGTACTGGCCTCGATCTGCTCGGCCGCCGCCTGGTACAGGTGCTTGCGCCGGCTCTGCCAGACGACTTCGCCGTCGGCGTGCATGCCCAGCGCATCGAGCAGCGCGAGGATGCCCTCGGCCGCGCCGGGCACGCTGCGGCCTTCGTCGATGTCTTCGATGCGCACCAGCCAGGCGCCGCCATGGAAGCGCGCGTCGAGGTAGCTGGCCACCGCCGCCACCAGCGAGCCCGCGTGCAGCGGGCCGGTGGGCGACGGCGCAAAGCGGCCGATGTAAGGGCCGGCATCGGGGCCGGCATCAGGGCCGAGATAGGGTGTGCTCACTTGCTTGTCATGTTCTTGCCGGAGGCGGCTACCTTAGCACAAGGGCCGCCTCCCGGCAGGTCCTACTTCTTCGCCGCGGCCGCCTCGTGGTCGGCGATCAGCTTGTGCACCTTGTCGTTGACGTCGTTCGGCACCGCCATCGACAGCTGGTAGTGCACGATCTCGAAGCCGTCCTTCGTCTTGCGGATCACGCCGCTGGCCATGCAGGGTCCCATATTGGGCGTGTCGAGCAGCTCGTCGAACCAGATCAGCGACTTGTCGGCGGACGCGTACACGTTGCGGCGCGTGGCCTTGAAGCTCCATGCCGACTTGCGATCGAAATACTTCTTCGCCCATGCCTTGAACTCGTCGCGCTTCCACAATTCGGTGCGATCGGTCCCGATATAGACGCCATCCTTCGCCATCTTGTCGAAGTAGGCCATGCGCGCATTGGCGGCGTCGTCGTGCCACGCGTCGACGAAGGCGTTCACCTGGCGCGCCAGGACGGGATCGGTCTCGGCGCGGGCGGCGCCCACCAGGCTCAGGAACAGGAAACAGGCGGTCAGGAAGCGCTTCATGGGTATCCTTTTGTGAAGTCGAATATAAGCGCCAGCATTGTACACATGGACATGTAATAAATTATGCAAAAGCATTCCCCTGCGCGCGCGGCTGAGCGGCGACGTGCTCGAAGGGGCCGTGCGTGAGTTTCCTGGGACCTGCGCGCCGCGTGCGCGGCGCTGTTGGGGTGGGCCGGAGAGGGTTCCGTCCGCGTGGTGGGCTTGACCGGCTTGTCCTTCATCGGGGTCGCGCGCCGGTATCCAGCGCGCGCCCCGCTGCTTCAACGGTGCAGCACGCCCGCCCGCTCGGGCTGGTATTCGATACTGCGCACCGTGACCTTGAACTGCCCGCCGTCGGGGCGCTGCCAGGCGATGCTGTCGCCGACCCGCAGGCCCAGCAGGGCCGTGCCGACCGGGGTCAGGACCGACAGCTGCTCGGCGCTGTCGCGCATGTCCTTCGGATAGGTCAGGGTCATGGTCATCTCCTCGTTCTCGGCGCCATCGAAGCTGAAGCGCACACGCGAATTCATCGTGACCACGTCCGGCGGCATGTCCCAGGGCTCGACCAGTCTCGCTCGCCCCAGTTCGTCCATCAGTGCATCGCGTGCGCGCGCCTGGGCGGCAGGCAGTTTGTCGAGCAGGCGCTCCAGGCGCTCCAGGTCCAGCCACGATACGACGATATTCGGTTTCATTCTTCACTCCATAAACAGCCGCGGCGTTCGCGGCGACAATAGGGGAACCCGGCCATTGAAGGCCGCGTTTCGATCGTTGGGTGGTAGCTCGGGGAGGCGCCAGGCCAGGCCTGTGTCAGTCCCTCACCGAGCCAAAGAAAGCCAGGCGCTATTCCGGAAATACTCTTGCACGACGCGACAGAATGCCCCGCCGCCACGCTCTACGGCCGCAACGCAGCCACTGCCGGACTGGCAGGAAATGGCGCGCGACAGGGGTAGTGGGCATGAATCGATCATCTGATGTGCTTGGTCGAATTATGGCAGTATAGACAATCTAGCCAGTACGTCAATGCTTGTGTTTACACAACGTGGCGGCTTGGCGACTCGGCCATTCGTCGCTCTTTCTTGGCAGTTATGGACCTTGCTGTGAGGTCATGAAAGCCATAAAAAAAGCGGGCCGCAGCCCGCTTTTTTGGTGACGCCGGGAGGCGATCAGCGCTTGTCGATGCTTGGGACGTCGCGGACCGGCGAGCCGATGAACAGCTGGCGCGGACGGCCGATCTTCTGTTCCGGATCGGCGATCATCTCGTTCCACTGGGCGATCCAGCCGATGGTGCGGGCCATCGCGAAGATACCGGTGAACAGCGAGACCGGGATGCCCAGTGCCGACTGCACGATGCCCGAGTAGAAGTCGACGTTCGGGTACAGCTTGCGCGACACGAAGTATTCGTCTTCCAGCGCGATGCGTTCCAGTTCCATCGCCAGCTTGAACAGCGGGTCGTCCTGCAGGCCCAGCTCTTCCAGCACTTCGTGGCAGGTTTCGCGCATCAGCTTGGCGCGCGGGTCGAAGTTCTTGTACACGCGGTGACCGAAGCCCATCAGCTTCACGCCCGAGTTCTTGTCCTTGACCTTCTCGATGAAGGACGGGATGTTGTCGACGCTGCCGATTTCCTTCAGCATGGTCAGGGCCGCTTCGTTGGCGCCGCCGTGGGCAGGGCCCCACAGGCAGGCGATGCCGGCAGCGATACAGGCGAACGGGTTGGCGCCCGACGAACCGGCCAGGCGGACGGTCGAGGTCGATGCGTTCTGCTCGTGGTCGGCGTGCAGGATCAGGATGCGGTCCAGGGCGCGCACCAGCACGTCGTTGACCTTGTACTCTTCGCACGGGTTGGCGAACATCATGTGCATGAAGTTCGCGCTGTACGACAGGTCGTTGCGCGGGTACATGAACGGCTGGCCGACCGAGTACTTGTAGGCCATGGCGACCAGGGTCGGCAGCTTGGCGATCAGGCGGATCGCCGAGATCTCGCGCTGCTTGGCGTCGTTGATGTCGAGCGAATCGTGGTAGAACGAGGCCAGCGCGCCGACGGTACCCACCAGCACCGACATCGGGTGCGCGTCGCGGCGGAAGCCGCGGTAGAAGAACTGCATCTGCTCGTGGACCATGGTGTGCTTGGTCACGGTGTCGGTGAAGGTCTTCTTCTGCTCGGCGTTCGGCAGTTCGCCGTTCAGCAGCAGGTAGCAGGTTTCCAGGAAGTCGCAGTTGACGGCCAGCTGCTCGATCGGGTAGCCGCGGTACAGCAGCTCGCCCTTGTCACCGTCGATGTAGGTGATGCTCGAATTACAGGCGGCGGTCGACATGAAGCCCGGATCGTAGGTGAACTTGCCGGTCTGGCCGTACAGCTTGCGGATGTCGATGACGTCCGGGCCGATGGTGCCCTTGTAGATCGGCATGTCGACCGACGGGCTGCCGTCCGAGAACGACAGGGTGGCTTTGGTATCAGAGATGTTCATGGCACTTCCTTCTTGGGAGTGGGTTCTACAAAATAAAACGAAACCTGGGACCCTCGATAAACCTGCTGCGCGTTGCACTGGCGGCCGCTCGCTACGGTTTCTTCAAAGTCCTTCTATCTCGTCACGCTTGCCGCAGCCGCGCCACCAGGGCGCGTACATGCGGCAGGTCGACCTCGCCTTCGGGCTCGGCGCGGCCGAGCAGCAGGTCCATCAGCGGATTGTCCGCCAGGTCCAGCAAACGGGTCAGCGCATCGACTTCCTCGTCGCTCAGCTCCGTTTCGTGCGCGTCGAGGAAACGCGTCAGTATCAGATCGTTCTCGAGGAGACCACGGCGTGCGCGCCAGCGCAGGCGCGCACGGTTGGCTGGGTCGGATTGATGCGTTTTCACACTAGAGTCCGTTGTTGGGTCAACACTATACTCCGGCTGCCGTGATTCGGCAGTACGGTACTTTTACTGTATACGCGGCAAATTGCGCGCATTGTCGGCCACGCTCGCGCCGGTTGAACCCAGCGCCAGGCATGTCCTGCGTAGGGTGGGCAGATTCTCTGCCCACGCGTTCAAATCACGCGTGCGGGACGCGTGGGCGGAAGATCCGCCCACCCTACCGAAACGACTACCGGCACACGCTTGCTGCTTTCGGTCTCAGATTGCGCGGCGCACCAGCAATTCCTTGATCTTGCCGATCGCCTTGTTCGGGTTCAGGCCCTTCGGGCACACGTCCGTGCAGTTCATGATCGAGTGGCAGCGGAACAGGCGGTACGGGTCTTCCAGGTTGTCCAGGCGCTCGCTGGTGGCTTCGTCGCGGCTGTCGGCGATGAAGCGGTAGGCCTGCAGCAGGCCGGCCGGGCCGACGAACTTGTCCGGGTTCCACCAGAACGACGGGCACGAGGTCGAGCAGCAGGCGCACAGGATGCATTCGTACAGGCCGTCGAGCTCTTCGCGCTCTTCCGGCGACTGCAGGCGTTCCTTCTCCGGCT